>NZ_MUJY01000170.1 GCF_002286785.1 Pseudomonas sp. PIC25
ATCCCAGGCGGCGAACCAGGGCTGGCCGTCGATCATCACACCGCGCAAGGGGCGGTCGTAGCGGTGAAGAGTGAGGGGAGAGAAAGCGTTTTCCATGGCGAAAGACTCCTGCGTAGTTCGACGAAGACCCACGCGATTCCGGCCATAGAGCGCTGTAGAAACATGCATTACCAGGCGCGGATCGCGCCTAACTGTTCGGGCTGTCAAACCCGGCCACGGACAACCGTGACCGGCGCAGGATAGGCCGGGGTTGGGTGAAGAACAAGCGGCATTCCGGTATGGAGGCGGTGAGCGGTAACTCCGTCACGCGCGCTCCTTGAGGCGCGTCCCGTATGACGGACATAGGCCAAAACCTGGGGCAGGTGGGGCCTGTTCGTTTGGAACTACGCCGCTACAGAAGCCACGGAGAGTCTGGGGTTAATCATCAGGCTTCGTCTCACAAGAAGCCTCTTGGAGAGCCCGCCCCAAACGCAAATACAGGATGATGCCATGCAAGCGGAACGCTCCTTTCACCTGCTCGTCTCCCATGTGCTCAAACAATATGGGATCGATTCGCAGATAGAGGCTAAAGACAATGAAGCCTATGTGTTGACGTTGAATGAGGATTTGGAGATTCATCTTATTGGAATGCAGCGAGGTTATCTGAACCTGGTCAGTGTGCTGGGTGAAGTCGCAGAAGACTGTTCTGCCGAAATATTGCGCACTTTGTTGAGGGTGAACGTATTCGATTTATCCCACCCCGTCTTTGCAATCGGCATGACCCAGGCACCGAACAAAATCGTGCTTTCAACTCGCCAAGCCTTGCCAGAGTTGGATATGGCAACCGCCTACAAGCTAGTGGAAGGTTTTATTGAAAGAGCCCGAGGTATGCGGGAGTGGTTGGAGTTTCAAAACAATGCCCGCCATGCTCCAGTGACGGCATCTACTAATCTCGCTAATAGAAGGTAAAGAATGAATACTCATGGTTCCTCGAGCCGGTCCGGTATCGTCAATGAGTACGTGCCGCTATCTCATATCAACGATTCTCGTCTCGATGCTTTAATTGGAAGGCGGAATGGTGAAACCATCAAAGTATCGACTCGAATATTCGAAACAATGCAAGCCGCCCATGACATTCTGCTCAAAACAGGGCACGAAACCTTCCCTGATGGTCCGGGCAATCAGGAAGCTGCCATTTGGATGAGCGGCGGGCGCAGTTGGACACGCATGAAAATGTCGCGGGACCTTGTTGGCGGAGCGGGCTCGGAAGCAGAAGAGCTGAAGAACGTCAAACTGACCGGGGGAGGAAGTTGCGGGGAACATCGCAGGATGGTTGGAGCCGAGTTCCAGAATATATCCCGGCATTTGCCGGTGTTTCAGGTTAAAGAGTCCAACGAGGACCATAATTTCGTGATCGCAGGAGATTGGCGGGACCGGACTGTCGGTGACAAGGCGGTGGTCGTAGATGCCTGGCAGGGGTTAAAAAAAATCTACACCTACGGAGAGCGGACCAATCCTACCGAACCGATCCGCTTGATAACCACCCCACCGGGAGGCCCCCGGCCCATGACCGAGGAATTGGCCGATGCGCTCTCCACCACACCGTTCGATGACGCCAAGATGAATCGCTTCACCAAGATGCGGCTTCGAGTGGCCGCAGGCCCGGAGGCCGCTCAACGTTTGATTGAAGGACTCCGGAACAATGGAAGTGTCTGGGATGGAGTAACGGGGACGCGGAACATGTACACGACCTACAAGGACCCGGGTGGGAATAAATCTGCGTTCAACAGCGTTCCTTCGGCTTATCTCAATCGTTACCTCCAGGCCCGGGACGAAATGCAGTATGCGCTTCCCCCCAGAGGCGATCATTAACATCACCCACTGCTCCGTGCCCCGAGGCGGCTTACGCCACGGGGCTTTTGCTCGATCAGCCAAACGGCACTTTACCGATCCGAATCAGCGTCTATAGTCCTTATAATGGCACTGTGCCCATTAATGGATGGCCAGTCAGGGAACGCAGGGATGGCGAGACACCGCAGAACAATACCCACCGAAGACCTTTTCCATGTCGCCAGCTGCTTGCCCTGGTGGGCTAGCGTGCTGATTGCTGTTGGTGCTTTTGTCCTCCAGCCCATAGCCACTAGCCAACCGGCCGCGTTTATCGATCTCCACGAGGTGAGAAGAGCGCATCTGGCAAGTAACGCATACCAATTTGCTGCAGGGTCGACGGTCCTACGGACTGCGCGCTGAACTCAAACGTTAGCTGTCTTGAATCAACCCTCGGAGACAACATAGTGTCAGACATAGTCCCCTCGCCACTTGATCCATTGCTTCCAGCATTGCCGACAACAATTTTACCAACGCTTTCAGCACTCACGACTGCCCTTGGGATTCCTCGAACTGTGCTGGCGAGTGATGAGGAAATTCACTGCGCTTGGCGCGATTTGCCGCGCGAACTGCGAGAAATCCCTGTCCCGCTTCGAGGGGAGCTAATCGCAAGAATGTGCGTTGCCGTGAGCACTGGGCTTTTTGATGGAGCGATGAACTACATCTGGAATGCTGCGATCCTTCAGCTCCGAACGAAGGTGCGAAACTTTGGCTTGCCAATCGTTGCCCAGATTATTCAGTCTGATTTTGAAGAAAAGCACTTGCTTGAACTTCAAGACAGCAAATTGTTGGAGTTGTGCCTAAAACTTAACCTCGTCAATGAGGATGGCTTCTTCTTTCTCGATCAATGTCGGGATGTTCGAAACAATTTTTCGGCCGCACACCCCACCCTCGGAACGGTCAACGACCGCGAATTCACGACGTTCCTTAATCGTTGTGTTCGTTACGCACTCGCTGATGCATCATCGCCAAAGGGCGTTGATATTAGTGCGTTCATTTCGGCAGTAAAAGGGGCGCGATTCAACGCGAATCAGTGCGGCGTTTGGGTTCAACGACTTGGCGAAACCCATGACGCACAGCGTCAGATGCTTGTTGGAATGGTTCACGGCATCTACTGTGATCCCAATACGTCAGAGCCTTCGCGCCTCAATTCGCTAGATATCTGCGACGCGCTAAAAACGGGGTTTACTGCCGCGTTGCGTGCTGACTTAGTCAACAAACACAGTGAGTATGCAGCAAAGGGTGATGAGCCACGGCATACAGCATCGTTGCAGTACTTCGAGAAGTTGGGACTTTTGACACTGCTAAACGAGTCCGAGCAACATGCGGTTTTCTATCGTGCGGTAGATCGTCTATGGAGCGTTCACAATGGGATGAACAATTTCTACAACGAGCCCCCATTCGCTGAGCGTCTGTTAGAACTCTCACAACAAGGTGCCGTTCCCGAAACGGTACAAGAGCAATTTGTTCAAGTAGTGCTCTGTTGCAATGTGGGCAATGGACACGGTGTCTCGTGGGCTGCTTCAACAAGCTATGACCAAATGATCAAGTCGTTCTCTCCCCGTGAGATCGCTACGATGATTCGTTTGGCAACTTCACCCGAAACAACGCTTGGCCGTCGCGTAAGTAGTCTGCCGTTATGCCGCCAGCGATTCAAACAGAGTCTAGCCCTTATTGATCCTGCCAGTGTTCCTAGCGGTGTTAAGGCTGATTACGAAAAGTTTCTCAAGTGAGCTGAAGACAGCTAACCCTGCAGCGCAGGGGATACTGCATAATAAGGCGCGCAGAGTTCCTGGCCTTGAATGTTAGTGACCGCTTTTGGCCGATTCTGTTGAAAAAGGTGACCTTTTAGTTGCTCCTCAATAGTTCAAAAAACACTCAATTTTGACGTTGCTACGTAAAAACTAAGACAGCCCCGCCTTCTGTGAGCGAGCCAGATTCATGTTGGCTACGCTTCTTCGTGGGTAAATCGAGGAGGGACTTTTCCATAGAATCGGCCGGTTGCTGCCGGTTCTCATCAGTGGCTTCGGGTCGAAACCGATCAAAAATATAAGACGTGAAACGTTTCTGTCGCTGTCGTTTCGAAAGCCGTCAACGCAGCGATCACATTCCTCACTGGGCACCGTTCCACCCACAAACCGTTCGCTTACCGCCCACCGCCATGTTCCCCGGTGGTCGATTTCCCTAAGCGGACCGGTCGGTCCGCCTACCCTGGCGGGGTGTCGTTCCGTCGATGGCCGTTGATTGGCTGTATTGGGTTCGCTCATGCCGTGTCGGAATATGAACCAGCATATCGGGTCGCATGGCATCCGCTTGTCCACGGTTGGGGGTTCAGGCTCCACCCCTCACCCCAGCCCTCTCCCCAGCGGGGCGAGGGGGGCGGTGTGGGGGCGGGACGTTGTGCTGGGTTCTGGCCGTTTGGGAGGCGGGGTGTCGTCTTCCAAGTAAGACGTGCGCGAAGTGAACTTCGCCAAAGGCATGCTGGTTGGCATGACCAAAGGGCGCGTTCAGGTGTCGGGGCTGGTCTCTTGGCTTTGCTGTCGCCGATGTCGTGCTGACTGGGCTATACGCCGGGCTGTTCCGGGCGCGGCGGCTGGACAAGTCTCCGTCGAGCCCGTAGCGTCGCCGGTTGGTTTTTCTGCCGGTTTTCCGTTCATGTCCGTTCCTCTTTCGCCGCTGGCTGCCTACGAGCAGGCCGTTGCCCATTCAGGTTTTTTGCCGGACGCCGCCCAGCGTCGGGCGGCGGAGGTGTTGGAGTGTTGCCATCGGGCGCTGCATGCCGGGCGGGCCGGGGCGATGGGTGGGGTGTATCTGTGGGGGCCGGTGGGGCGTGGCAAGACCTGGCTGATGGATCGCTTTCACGAGAGCCTGCGGGTGCCGGCGCGGCGGCTTCATTTCCATCACTTTATGCGTTGGGTGCATCAGCGCTTGTTCCAGTTGACCGGCACGGCCGATCCGCTGCTGGCCCTGGCCTGCGAGCTGGGGCGGGAGGTGCGGGTGTTGTGTTTCGACGAGTTGTTCGTCAGCGATATCGGCGATGCGATGATTCTCGGCCGGTTGATGCAGGCGATGTTCGAGCAGGGCGTGGTGCTGGTGGTCACCTCCAACCAGCCGCCGGAACAGCTCTATGCCGAGGGTTTCAACCGGGACCGCTTTCTGCCGGCCATCGCGGCGATCCAGCGGTATACGCAGGTGGTGGATGTCGATGGCGGCCAGGACCACCGTTTGCATCCGGGGCAGGCGCAGCAGCGCTACTGGCTGGCCCGGCCCGGCGAGCCCAGTGCCCTGGGCGAGGTATTCGTGGGGCTGGCGGAGGGGCGGGCGAGCAGCGACGAGGCGCTGCTGATCGGCGGGCGCAGCCTGCCGGTGGTGAATGCCTGCGATACGGCGGTCTGGTGCCGTTATGCCGATCTTTGCGAGGCGCCGCGCTCGGCTTCGGATTTCATCGAGTTGTGCGACCGCTTCCCGGCCATTCTGCTGGGCGAGGTGCCCAGCCTGAGCGGTTCCCAGCGCGAGGCTTACATCGCCCGTGGCACCGAGGACGGGGTGGAGCGGGTGACGGCGGGGGATCGACAGCTTCCGCGGCTGGCCGCCCATGACAACGGTGTGCGGCGCTTCATCGCCCTGGTGGACGAGTGCTACGACCGGGGCGTGCCGTTGTATCTGGAGGCGCAGGTGCCGCTGGAGGCGTTGTATACCGAGGGCTACCTGGCGTTTCCGTTCCGCCGCACCTTGAGCCGCCTGCGCGAGATGCAGTTGGTACGGTTCGGGGCGGCGGCCAGTCCGGCCCTGTAGGAGCCAGCTCTGCTGGCGAGGCTTTTGTGCCGCCTTCTTTCTTGTGTCGGGGCGAAGAGCGGGCGAATGAGTTCGCCCCTACCGCTCCGTTTTCACCGAGGCTCAGGACTCCCTTCAGCCTGGCTCTCAACAATCCGTCCCAGGCTAATCGTGAGAGGTTCCGGTTTAAGACGGGAACGTTTCTGTCTCGTTTCGAAAGCCTTCAACGCAGCGACCGCATTGCTGGCGAATGCCCCACCCACAAACCGTTCGCTTACCGCCCGCCGCCATGTTCCCCCATGGTCGAATTCCCTAAGCTGTCGGTCCGTCTACCCTGGCGGGGCGGCGGCTGGGTGTCGTTCCGTCGATGACCGTTGATCGGCTGTTACGCCGGTATTGGCGTTTTGCCGGTATCAATGGCTTGAGTGCGGGTGCCTTGCCCGTGGTGTTGCCTATAAGAACTACAAGAGCGCCGTGCTATGAACTGTCGCCTATTGAACGAGAAGAGCCGGGTCTTCGCCCATGCGGACCCGTATGCGGTGTCGGAGTATGTGAACCAGCATGTGGGGTCGCATTGCATCCGCTTGCCTACATCGGGGCATCCGGCGGCGAGCCTGAGCCATCGCACGTTCGGCAGCCTGGACCTGTGCCGTATCAGCTATGGCGGCAGCGTGCGGGTTACGTCACCGGCGCTGGAGACCATCTATCACCTGCAGATCCTGCTCAATGGCCATTGCCTGTGGCGCGGGCGGGGGCAGGAGCATTACTTCGTGCCGGGCGAGCTGTTGTTGATCAACCCGGACGATCCGGTAGACCTGACCTATTCGGACGATTGCGAGAAGTTCATCGTCAAGCTGCCTTCGACCTTGCTGGGGCAGGCGTGCAGCGAGAATCGCTGGCGGATGCCGGCGGAGGGAATTCGCTTCGGGGTGCGGCACAGTCTGGCGCAGTTGGAAGGGTTTCTCGGGTTGCTGTCGCTGATCTGCGACGAGGCGGAGAGTGCGCAGCAACTGCCGCAGGTGCAGGAGCACTTCACCCGCATCGTGGCCAGCAAGCTGTTGGGGTTGCTGGAGAACAACCTGAGTTTCGAGCCGCCGGAGTGTGTGTCGCCGTCGTTCGAGCGGATTGCGCAGTTCATCGAGGAGAACCTGAAGCAGGACATCACGCCGGAGCAGTTGGCGGCGCTGGCGCGGGTCAGCCCGCGTTCGCTGTATGCGCTGTTCGAGCGGCATGCGGGGACGACCCCGAAGCATTACATCCGTAACCGGAAGCTGGAGCAGGTGCGGGCGCAGTTGAGCGACCCGGCGGTGAAGGTGCGCAACGTCACCGAGGTGGCGCTGGATTATGGATTTTTGCATTTGGGGCGGTTTTCCGAGAGTTACAAGCAGGCGTTCGGGGAGCTGCCTTCGGATACGTTGCGGCGGCGGGAGGGGTAGGTTTTTGGGGGCGGTGTGGGTTCGGGGTGTTTGGTGTTGGGGTTTCTTAAAAGCGGGCGAATAAATTCGCCCCTATACAAGCCCGTCGACTGGCCGCGTCGTTTCTCATCCTTGCCGTAGGGAATCGTGGCTTCGGATTGCACCGAGGCATGGCCTCCGTACACCTGGAAGCCCCGCGCCAGATGCGTCTTGCAGAAAACGGATAAAGGTCTGCAGTAAGCGGATATTGTCGGACAATCCTCGGCCGTAGCCTTGGAACCGTTGAAACAATAACAACGGAGCCACGGCCATGAACCTGGGACTCGACTACCTGCAGAGCCTGCTTGAGGAAGACCAGAGGAGGGGCATCTACCGCTGCAAGCGCGAGATGTTCATCGACCCCCGCCTGTTCGATCTGGAGATGACGCACATCTTCGAGGGCAACTGGTTGTATCTGGCCCACGAGAGCCAGATTCCCGAGAAGAACGACTACTACACCACCCACATGGGCCGGCAGCCGATCTTCATCGCGCGCAACAAGGACGGCGAGCTCAACGCGTTCATCAATGCCTGCAGCCACCGTGGCGCCATGCTGTGCCGCTTCAAGAGCGGCAACAAGGCTACCTATACCTGCCCGTTCCACGGCTGGACCTTCAACAACTCGGGCAAGCTGCTCAAGGTGAAGGACCCGACCGACGCCGGCTACCCCGACAGCTTCAATTGCGACGGCTCCCACGACCTGAAGAAGGTCGCGCGCTTCGAGTCGTACCGGGGCTTCCTGTTCGGCAGCCTGAACCCGGACGTGGCGCCGTTGGAGGAATTCCTCGGCGAGTCGCGGAAGATCATCGACATGATCTGCGACCAATCCCCGGATGGCCTGGAGGTGCTGCGCGGATCGAGCACCTATGTCTACGAGGGCAACTGGAAGCTGCAGGCGGAGAACGGCGCCGACGGCTACCACGTCACCGCCGTGCACTGGAACTACGCCGCCACCCAGCAGCAGCGCAAGCTGAAGGAGGCGGGCGACGATATCCGCGCCATGAGCGCCGGTGGCTGGGGGAAGAAGGGCGGCGGCTTCTATTCCTTCGATAACGGCCATCTGCTGCTCTGGACCCGCTGGGACAACCCCGAGGATCGCCCGCTGTTCGCCGACCGCGAGCGCCTGGCCGCCGAGTTCGGCGAGGCCCGCGCCGACTGGATGATCGGCCATTCGCGCAACCTCTGCCTGTACCCGAACCTGTACCTGATGGACCAGTTCGGCTCGCAACTGCGCATCGCCCGGCCGCTGTCGGTGGACCGCACCGAAGTGACCATCTACTGCATCGGGCCGAAGGGCGAGAGCCCCGAGGCGCGTGCCCGCCGCATCCGCCAGTACGAGGATTTCTTCAACGTCTCCGGCATGGCCACGCCGGACGATCTGGAGGAATTCCGTGCCTGCCAGCAGGGCTTCCAGGGCCGCGCCATGGAGTGGAACGACATGTCGCGCGGGGCGAAGCACTGGATCGAGGGCCCCGACGACTCCGCCCGCGAAATCGACCTGCACCCGCAGCTCAGCGGCGTGCGTACCGAGGACGAGGGGTTGTTCGTATTGCAGCACCACTACTGGCAGCAGGAGATGATCAAGGCGCTGCAGCGCGAGCAGGATCGGATGATCCATGTGGAGGGCGCGTAAATGAGCATGACCTACGAGCAGGTGCGCGACTTCCTCTACCGCGAAGCCCGTTACCTCGACGACAAGCAGTGGGACGCCTGGCTGGAGCTGTACGCACCGGACGCGACCTTCTGGATGCCGGCCTGGGACGACCGCGACCAGTTGGTGGAGGACCCGCAGACGGAAATCTCGCTGATCTGGTATGGCAATCGCTGCGGCCTGGAGGACCGGGTGTTCCGCATCCGCACCGAGCGGTCCAGCGCGACCATCCCGGATACGCGCACGTCGCACAACATCACCAACATCGAACTGGTCGAGCAGGGCGAGGGTTTTTGCGCGGTGCGCTTCAACTGGCACACGCTGAGCTTCCGCTACAAGACGGTGGATCACTTCTACGGCACCAGTTTCTATCGCCTCGACACGCGCGGGCCGAACCCGCTGATCAAGGCGAAGAAGGTGGTGTTGAAGAACGATTACGTCCGCCAGGTCATCGACGTCTACCACATCTGAGAACCCGGCCAGGCCGCGGCGCCAGGGCTGCGCGGGAACGTTTTCCCGCCGGGGTTCCGGCTGCGTGTCCACCGCGTTTCGACTGCAACGACTGTTAAAGCGAGGTGCGCCATGTCGCACAAGATTGCTCTCAATTTCGAAGACGGGGTGACCCGTTTCATCGACGCCAACCCCGGCGAGACCGTGGCCGACGCGGCCTACCGCCAGGGCGTGAACATTCCCCTGGACTGCCGCGACGGCGCCTGCGGGGCCTGCAAGTGCTTCGCCGAGGCCGGCCGCTACGACCTGGGCGACAACTACATCGAGGACGCCCTCAGCCAGGACGAGGCCGGGCAGGGCTACGTGCTGACCTGCCAGATGCGTGCCGAGAGCGATTGCGTGGTGCGGGTGCCGGCCTCGTCGCAGGTGTGCAAGACGCAGTTGGCAGCCTTCGAGGCGGCCATCGCCGAGGTGCGCAAGCTGTCCGAGAGCACCATCGCGCTGTCGCTCAAGGGCGAGTCGCTGAGCCGGCTGGCGTTCCTGCCGGGGCAGTACGTGAATCTGCGCGTGCCGGGTAGCGAGCAGACCCGCGCCTATTCCTTCAGTTCGCTGCCGAAGGATGGGGAGGTGAGCTTCCTGATCCGCAACGTACCGGGCGGGTTGATGAGCAGCTTTCTTACCGGCCTGGCCAAGGCCGGCGACAGCCTGACCATGACCGGCCCGCTGGGTAGCTTCTACCTGCGCGAGATCAAGCGGCCGCTGTTGTTGCTGGCCGGCGGCACCGGCCTGGCGCCGTTCACCGCCATGCTGGAGAAGATCGCCGAGGAGGGCAGCGCCCATCCGCTGCACCTGATCTACGGCGTGACCCATGACCACGACCTGGTCGAGCTGGACCGGCTGGAAGCCTTCGCCGCACGTATCCCCAACTTCACCTTCAGCGCCTGCGTCGCCAGCCCGGACAGCCAGTACCCGCAGAAGGGCTATGTCACCCAGCACATCGAGCCCAGGCACCTCAACGATGGCGAGGTGGATGTGTATCTGTGCGGCCCGCCGCCGATGGTGGAGGCGGTCAGCCGCTTCATCCGCGAGCAGGGCATCGCCCCGGCCAATTTCTACTACGAGAAATTCGCCGCGTCGGCGTGAAACTCCCCTCTCCCATTTATGGGAGAGGGGCCGGGGGAGAGGGCAAGGCAGACGCCACCCTCTCCCCAACCCTCTCCCGCAAGCGGGAGAGGGGGTAGATAGCAATACCCCGGATTGAGGTGGGCAAGATGAACAAGCGATTCCAGGACAAGGTCGCCGTGGTCACCGGCGCCGCCCAGGGCATCGGCCGCCGCGTCGCCGAGCGGCTGCTGGAAGAGGGCGCCCGGGTGGTGGCGGTGGATCGCTCCGAGTTGGTCTTCGAACTGGCCGGGCATGAAGGCGTGCTGTGCCTGACCGCCGACCTGGAGCAGGCCGGCGATTGCCGGGGCGTGATGGATGCGGCGGTGGAGCGCTTCGGCCGCCTGGACATCCTGATCAACAACGTCGGCGGGACCATCTGGGCCAAGCCCTACGAGTTCTACCGCGACGAGGAGATCGAGGCCGAAGTGCGGCGTTCGCTGTTTCCCACGCTGTGGTGCTGCCATGCCGCGCTGCCGTACCTGCTGGAGCAGGGCGCCGGTGCCATCGTCAATGTCTCGTCCATCGCCACCCGTGGCATCAATCGCGTGCCCTACGGCGCGGCCAAGGGCGGGGTGAACGCACTGACCGCCTGCCTGGCCTTCGAGACGGCCGGGCGCGGCATCCGCGTCAACGCCACCGCGCCGGGCGGCACCGAGGCGCCGCCGCGGCGCATCCCGCGCAATGGCGCGGCGCAGAGCGAGCAGGAAAAGGCCTGGTACCAGCAGATTGTCGAGCAGACCGTCGAGAGCAGCCTGATGAAGCGCTACGGCACCCTCGACGAGCAGGTCGGCGCGATCCTCTTCCTCGCCTCCGACGAGGCCTCGTACATCACCGGCGTGGTCCTGCCGGTGGGCGGCGGGGACCTGGGCTGAGCGCCGGAGGCGCGCTGGGCGAATGAATTCGCCCCTACGGGTCCGGTACCAGCCCACGGACGCCCCACGACTTTTTACAACAACAAAAAAGAGAGTCATGCCATGCGACAGATAGACATCCACCAGGTCATCGACCAGGCACGTTTCACCCGCTTCCACTGGGCGGTCATGGCGCTGTGCGCGCTGTTGCTGATCTTCGACGGCTACGACCTGTTCATCTACGGCGTGGTGTTGCCGGTGATCATGCAGGAGTGGGGCCTGACCCCGCTGCAGGCCGGTGCGCTGGGCAGCTACGCGCTGTTCGGCATGATGTTCGGCGCCCTGTGCTTCGGCACCCTGGCCGACCGGATCGGGCGCAAGAAGGGCATCGCGATCTGCTTCCTGCTGTTCTCCGGCGCCACCATCGTCAACGGCTTCGCCAGCAACCCCACCGAGTTCGGCGTGTGCCGCTTCATCGCCGGTTTGGGCTGCGGCGGCCTGATGCCCAATGCAGTGGCTCTGATGAACGAATACGCGCCCAAGCGCCTGCGCAGCACGCTAGTGGCGGTGATGTTCAGCGGCTATTCGCTGGGCGGCATGCTCTCGGCGGGCGTCGGCATCGTCATGCTGCCGCGCTTCGGTTGGGAGTCGATGTTCTTCGCCGCCACCGTGCCGCTGCTGCTGTTGCCGGTGATCCTCCGCTACCTGCCGGAATCCATCGGCTTTCTGGTGCGCCAGGGCCGGTACGCTCAGGCGCGTGAGCTGCTGGCGCGGGTCGAGCCGGGCCACGTCTTCGCGCCCACGGACGAACTGCTGCTGAGCGAGACCAAGGGCGCCGGCGTCTCGGTGCTGGAGCTGTTCCGCGAGGGCCGCCTGCTGCGCACCCTGTGCCTGTGGGTGGCGTTCTTCTGCTGCCTGCTGATGGTCTACGCGCTCAGCTCCTGGCTGCCCAAGCTGATGGCCAGTGCCGGCTACAGCCTGGGGTCGAGCCTGTCGTTCCTGCTCGCGTTGAACTTCGGCGGCATGGCCGGCGCCATCCTCGGCGGCTGGCTGGGCGACCGCTTCGACCTGACCAAGGTGATGGTGGCGTTCTTCGCCGCCGCGGCACTGTCCATCAGCCTGCTCGGTTTCAAGAGCCCGACGCCGCTGCTCTACCTGCTGATCACCGTGGCCGGCGCCACCACCATCGGCACGCAGATCCTGCTGTACGCCGGCGCGGCGCAGTTCTACGGCCTGTCGATCCGCTCCACCGGCCTCGGCTGGGCCTCCGGCGTCGGCCGCAACGGCGCCATCGTCGGCCCGCTGCTGGGCGGTGCGCTGCTCGGCATCAACCTGCCGCTGCCGCTCAACTTCATGGCCTTCGCCGTCCCTGGCGTGGTCGCTGCCCTGGCCATGGCCTTGTTCGCCCTGAGCAGCCAGCGACGCCGGGCCGGCCATGCGGCCCTGGCGGCGGCGAAAGCCTGAACGAACCCGCCTCTCGATGGAGAGGCGAGCCCATCAGCCACTGGAAACCTGAAATGAGCCACGTCCTGATCGAAAGCCTCGCGGCGGTCATCGTCGACCTGCCGACCATTCGCCCGCACAAGCTGGCGATGCACACGATGCAGAAGCAGACCCTGGTGGTGATCCGCCTGCGCTGTTCCGATGGCATCGAGGGCCTGGGCGAGTCCACCACCATCGGTGGCCTGGCCTACGGCAACGAGAGTCCGGAGAGCATCAAGCAGAACATCGACAGCCACCTCGCGCCGCTGCTGGTCGGCCAGGATGCGACAAACGTCAACGCGGCGATGCAGCGCCTGGACAAGGCGGCCAAGGGCAACACCTTCGCCAAATCCGGCATCGAAAGCGCCTTGCTCGATGCCCAGGGCAAGCGCCTGGGCCTGCCGGTCAGCGAACTGCTCGGCGGCCGCGTGCGCGATGGCCTGGAGGTGGCCTGGACGCTGGCTTCCGGCGACACCGCCCGCGACATCGAGGAAGCCGAGCGGATGCTCGACCTGCGCCGCCACCGGATATTCAAGCTGAAGATTGGTGCCAACCCGGTGGAGCGCGACCTCGCCCACGTCGTCGCCATCAAGCGCGCCCTCGGCGAGCGCGCCAGCGTGCGGGTGGACGTCAACCAGGGCTGGGACGAATCCCAGGCGATCCGTGCCTGCCGGGTGCTGGGCGACAACGGCATCGACCTGATCGAACAGCCCATCGCGCGCATCAACCGCGCCGGCCAGGTGCGCCTGAACCAGCGCAGCCCGGCACCGATCATGGCCGACGAGTCCATCGAGAGCGTCGAGGATGCCTTCAGCCTGGCGGCCGACGGCGCCGCCAGCGTATTCGCCCTGAAGATCGCCAAGAACGGTGGCCCGCGCGCCGTGCTGCGTACCGCTCAGATCGCCGAGGCGGCGGGCATCGCCCTCTACGGCGGGACCATGCTCGAGGGCTCCATCGGTACCCTGGCCTCGGCCCATGCCTTCGTCACCCTGAGCCGGCTGACCTGGCACACCGAGCTGTTCGGGCCCTTGCTGCTGACCGAGGACATCGTCACCGAGCCGCCGCTCTATCGCGACTTCCACCTTTATGTACCGCGCACGCCCGGCCTCGGCCTGACCCTGGACGAAGAGCGCCTGGCGCGCTTCGCCCGTTCCTGAACCGGAGGAAATTTCCATGCTGTTCCACGTGAAGATGACCGTGAAGCTGCCGCCGGATATGGACCCGGCCCGCGCCGCACAGATCAAGGCCGACGAGAAAGAACTGGCCCAGCGCCTGATGCGCGAGGGCAGTTGGCGCCACCTGTGGCGCATCGCCGGGCATTACGCCAACTACAGCGTGTTCGACGTGCCGAGCCTCGAGGCGCTGCACGACACCCTGATGCAACTGCCGCTGTTCCCCTACATGGACATCGAGATCGACGGGCTCTGCCGCCATCCGTCGTCGATCCATGCCGACGACCGCTGATCCGCCTGACAATGACAATACCGAGGTAATCCGACATGACCGTGAAAGTGAGCCATACCGACGACGTGCAGGGCCTGTTCAGGGAAGCCTGTGGCTTCAACAACGACCAGGGCAGCCCGCGCCTGAAGCAGTTGATGTTCCGCCTCGTCAACGACCTGGCGAAGATCGTCGAGGACCTGGAAGTGACCGAAGACGAGTTCTGGAAGGCGGTGGATTACCTCAACCGCCTGGGCGGCCGTGGCGAGGCCGGGCTGCTGGTGCCCGGCCTGGGCCTGGAGCACTTCCTCGACCTGCTGCAGGACGCCAAGGATGCCCGCGCCGGTCTCACCGGCGGCACGCCGCGCACCATCGAAGGCCCGCTGTATGTTGCCGGCGCACCGGTCTGCCAGGGCGAGGCGCGGATGGACGACGGCAGCGAGCTGGACCGCGCCACCGTGATGTTCCTCCAGGGCGTGGTGCGGGATGCCGAGGGCAAGCCTGTGGCCGGTGCGGTGGTGGATCTGTGGCACGCCAACACCCTGGGCAATTACTCCTACTTCGATAAGAGCCAGTCCGACTACAACCTGCGCCGACGCATCGTCACCGACGCCGAGGGTCGCTACCGCGCGCGCAGCATCGTGCCGTCCGGCTACGGCTGCTCCCCGGACGGCCCGACCCAGGAGTGCCTGAACCTGCTCGGCCGCCACGGGCAGCGTCCGGCGCACATCCATTTCTTCATTTCCGCGCCGGGGCATCGGCACCTGACCACCCAGATCAACCTGGCCGGCGACCGATACCTGTGGGACGACTTCGCCTACGCCACCCGCGAAGGGCTGGTGGGCGACATCCGCTTCATCGAAGACACCGCCGCGGCCCGCGACCGGGGCGTGGAGGGTGGACGCTTCGCCGAGCTGGAATTCGACTTCCAGTTGCAGAAAGCCGTGGCCCCTGAAGCGGAAAAACGCAGCCAACGCCCACGTGCCCTGCAAGGCGCCTGAGCCGCTGCCAACACCCCTGCGAGGGGAGCCGGGGAGGGCCGAATTCATTCGACCACGGATGCCCTGGGCCCGAACGACAACGAGCGACCCGGCCATGCCACGGGTCCCACGACTGCCTTGCGGCGAGGTACCGATGCGAACCCTGATTCGAGATTGCTCCCTGTCCGCGCTGGTTGCCGGCTTCATCGCAACGGTGATTTCCTATGCCGGGCCGCTGGTGATCATCTTCCAGGCCGCCAAGGCCGCGGACATGCCCCAGGACGTGCTGTCATCCTGGGTCTGGGCCATTTCCATCGGCAGCGGCGTGCTCGGCATCGTCCTCAGCCTGCGCTACAAGGTGCCGATCGTCATCGCCTGGTCGGCGCCCGGCTCGGCGCTGCTGGTGGCGATGCTGCCGGGTGTCGGGCTCGGCGAGGTGGTGGGGGCCTATCTGGTGGCCAGTCTGGTCGTCTTGCTGGTGGGCCTGTCCGGGGCGTTCGACCGGATCATCCGCCGGCTGCCGGCGGCGATCTCGGCGGCGATGCTGGCCGGCATCCTGTTCCGCTTCGGCACCGGCCTGTTCGTGTCGCTGAAGGAGCAGCCCTGGCTGGTGCTGGCGATGATCGTCACCTACCTGGTGTTCAAACGGCTGCTGCCGCGCTATGCGGTGCTCGCCGTACTGGTGATGGGCGTGGCCATTGCCGTGGCGGCTGGCGAGCTGCGCAGCGAGGCACTGGTGATCGCCCTGGCCACGCCGGTGTGGATCAGCCCGGCATTCGACTGGCAGGTGGTGTTCAACATTGCCTTCCCGCTGGTGATGGTGGCGCTCACCGGGCAGTTCGTGCCGGGTATCGCCGTGCTGCGCAACGACGGTTATGCCACGCCGGCCAGCCCGCTGATCAGCGCCAGTGCCGTGGGCTCGTTGCTGCTGGCGCCGTTCGGCTGTCACGGGCTGAATCTCGCCGCCATCACCGCGGCTATCTGCACCGGGCGCGAATCCCATGAAGACCCGGCCCGGCGTTATGTCGCCGGGGTCGCGGGCGGCGTGTTCTACCTGCTGCTCGGGCTGTTCGGCGCGACCTTGGTGTCGCTGTTCAGCGCTTTCCCGCAGGCGTTGATCGCCGCGCTGGCCGGGCTGGCGCTGCTGACGGCCATCGCCACGGCGTTGAGCGGGGCGATGGCGGTTCCGCAGGATCGCGAGGCGGCGCTGATCACCTTTCTGGTAACCGCCTCGGGCATGTCCTTCCTGGGCCTGTCCGCCGCGTTCTGGGGGCTGCTGTTCGGCATCGTCGCGCACCTGCTGTCGAGCGCTCGGCTACCCGAGCGCGTCGCGGACGCGGAGGAGCAACCCGCCCGCTGAAAAAGCTGAAAGACCTGGCCTCGCTGCCGGCCCGGGCCGGCGGTGCGGCCGCGTGCACCGAAAACAACAACAAAAGAGACACGACACCATGCAAACACCGCAGTATTCCCGCCTTGCCATCGCCTTTGGCGCCGCCCTCATCCTGCCTTCGGCGCTGGCCGGGGAGGGCGGCTTCATCGAGGATGCCAGCGCCACACTGGTGGCGCGCAACTACTACTTCAGCCGCGATTTCTCGGACCTCGTCGGGCCCAGCCGGCAATCGAAGGCGGAAGAGTGGGCCCAGGGTTTCATCCTCAATCTCAAGTCCGGCTACACGCCGGGAGTGGTCGGCGTCGGGGTGGATGTCATCGGCCAGTTGGGCTTCAAGCTGGACAGCAGTCCGGACCGGGTCAACACCGGTCTCCTGCCGGTGCATGGCGACGGCCGCGCCGCCGATGAGTACAGCCGCCTGGGCGCCGCGCTGAAGCTGCGCCTGTCGAAGACCGAACTGAGGATGGGCGAGCTGCAACCCAACCTGCCGGTGCTGACCTTCAGCGACATCCGCCTGCTGCCGCCGACCTACCAGGGCGTCAGTGTGGTGTCCGGCGAGATCGATGGCCTGACCCTGCAAGGCGGCCACCTGACTTCCACCAGCCTGCGCAACGAGGCCGGCGACGAGCGCATGCGCGCCATGCTCGGCCGCACGCCCCAGGCCGCCTTTAGTGACGCCTTCGACTACGCCGGCGGCGACTATGCCTTCAACGCCAATCGCACCACCGTCAGCGCCTGGTATGCGCGGCTGGAAGACATCTACGATCAGCGCTTCCTCGGCCTCAAGCACAGCCACCCGCTGGGCGCCTGGGTACTTGGCGCCAACCTCGGCTACTACGATTCCGGCGAGGAGGGCAGCCACCTGCTCGGCGAGATCGACAACCGGGCGTTTTTCTCCCTGCTGTCCGCCAGGCACGGCGGACATACCGTCTACGTCGGCTACCAGGCGATGTTCGGCGACAGCGCTTTCCCTCGGGTGTTCGCCAACGTCACACCGCTGGGCAACGAGGTGCCGACCTACGAGTTCGCCGAAAAGGACGAACGCTCCTGGCAGGTCCGCTACGACTACGACTTCGCCGCCCTGGGCGTGCCCGGCCTGACCGCCACGCTGCGCTACATCCGCAGCGACAACGTGGACACCGGCCTGGGCTTCGAAGGCGAGGCGAAGGAGCGCGACCTGGACGTCGCCTACACGGTGCAGAGCGGCCCGCTGAAGAACGTCAGCGTACGCCTGCGCAACGTGGCGGCCCGCGCCAACTACCGCAGCGACATCGACGAGAACCGTCTGATCTTCAGCTATACGTTGACGCTGTTCTAAGCTTGCCCCGTCGGCCTGTTCCCGTCACTCGACGGGCTCGTAGGGCAGGCCGACGTAGTTCTCGGCGATGGTGGTGCGACCGGCTTCGGTGCTGACGTAGTACTCCAGTTCGGCCTGCTGCATGCGCTGGGTGAAGGTGTCGGTGTCGGGGAAGCGGTGCAGCACCGAAGTCATCCACCAAGAGAAGCGCTCGGCCTTCCAGACGCGCTTCAGGCACAGTTCCGAGTACTTCGCCAGCAACTCGGTGCGGCCTTCGCGGTAGACCTTGAGCAGGATGCGGTACAGCGTGGCGACGTCGCTGGCGGCCAGATTCAGGCCCTTGGCGCCGGTGGGCGGGACGATGTGCGCGGCATCGCCGACGAGGAACAGCCGGCCGTGCTGCATGGGTTCGACCACGAAACTGCGCAGCGGCGCGATGCTCTTTTCGATGGACGGGCCGGTGACCAGTTTCACCGCGATGTCGGCGGGCAGGCGGGCCTTGAGTTCGGCCCAGAAGCGCTCGTCTGGCCACTCCTCGACCTTCTCGTCTGCTGGCACCTGCACGTAGTAGCGGGTGCGGGTCGGCGAACGCATGCTGCACAGGGCGAAGCCGCGCGGGTGGTTGGCGTAGATGAGTTCGTCGCTCACCGGGGGCGTGTCGGCCAGCACGCCGAGCCAGCCGAACGGATAGACCCGTTCGAAGACCTTCAGCCGCTCGGCGGGAATGGATTGCCGCGACACGCCATGGAAGCCGTCGCAACCGGCGATGTAGTCGCAGTCCAGGCGCTGGCTCTCGCCCTGTTTCTCGAAGGTGACATAGGGGCGGTCGCTGTCCGCGTCGTGCAGGCGCACGTTGGCGGCTTCGTAGATGTTCAGGGCGCCGCTGGCGGCGCGGGCGGCCATCAGGTCGCGGGTGACTTCGGTCTGGCCGTAGATCATCACCGTCTTGCCGCCGGTGAGGCCTTGCAGGTCGATGTGTTCGCGGCGGTCGTCGAAGACCAGTTCGAAGCCGGTGTGCACCAGGCCCTCGCGGTCCATGCGCTCGCTGACGCCGGCCTCGCGCAGCAGGTCGACCATGCCCTGTTCCAGCACCCCGGCGCGAATGCGGCCGAGCACGTAGTCGGGGCTCTGGCGTTCGAGGATGACGTTGTCGATGCCGGCCTTGTGCAGCAACTGGCCGAGCAGCAGGCCGGACGGACCGGCCCCGATAATGGCGACCCGGGTTCTCATTCTTGTATGCCCTCTCGGTTCTTGTTTGAGATGGCTGCATTTTTGAGTGGTGGGTTGGTCCAAAGAAGGTGATTTCCGATAGGGTTTCTGGACTTTTGGAAACTCTGTGCGAAGATCGGCCAGTCTTCTTCCTTTGGGGTCGCGTCGATGAACACTCCGTCCCCTGCGGTGCCAGTCTTTAAGCTCTACGGCGAAAACCTCGGCTGGCCGACGCCGGACCTGCTGCATTGCGAGTCGATTCCCGAGCGCAGCCGCCTGCACGGCTGGGAAATCAAGCCGCATCGCCATGCCGACCTGACCCAACTGCTCTACCTGCGCCGGGGCGAGGCATTGATCGACCTGGAGGGCGTGCAGACCCGCGTGGCGCAGCCGGCGATCCAGGTGACGCCGCCGATGTGCATCCATGGCTTCCAGTTCGGCGAGCAGGTGGATGGCTACGTGCTTAGCCTGGCGCCGCCGCTGGTGGCGCATCTGCAGGCGCAACTGGGAGCGCAGCACGCGGTGCTGGGGCAGGCGGGGCTGTATCCGGTGGGCACGGAGCGGCGCTACCTCGACACCCTGTTCAAGGCGATCGACCGGGAATATGCCACCCATGCGCCGGCTCGCGACCTGTTGTTGCAGTCGCTGGTCGGCGTGCTTGCGGTCTGGCTTGGCCGGCAGGCTTTGGTGCGCCACGCCGAGGAGCGCCCGGAGCGGGGGCGTGACTACCTCACGGCGTTTTCCCGCCTGCTCGAGCAGCACTACCGCGACCACCTGGGGTTGGACGAATACGCCCGCCGCCTGGGCATCAGCACCGCCCACCTGAACGGCCTGTGCCGCCGGCTCGCCGGGCAAACCGCCTTGAGCCTGGTGCACCAGCGCCTGCTGCTGGAGGCCAAGCGCAACCTGGTCTACACCGCCATGAGCGTCAACCAGATATCGGATAGCCTGGGCTTCTCCGAACCTGCGTATTTCACCCGCTTCTTCAAGCGCCTGACCGGTGTTTCGCCGAAGGCTTTCCGCCAGGGTGGCAGTGCCTGATAGCCGGTGGCTCTGCTGTCACTGGCGTCCCGGATTGCGCCAAGGCTTATTCGGGTTACGTGCTTCGTAGGGGCGAATCCATTCGCCCGCCGTACCCAAGCATCCGAATGGTTTCTCAGGTGAATCTTTTTTCTCGTGCTGATTATAGCTTTGCCTGTTGACGGTAGCTTGATGACGTCTCTTGTAAAAATAGTTAATTGACATAACTATATTGGTGGGCGTAAGTTTCGTCTCACTGACCGAACAACCACGCACTGGGGTATCGAGATGAGCTACGAAGGACGCTGGACAACCGTCGCTGTGAAGGTCGAGGACGGGATCGCCTGGGTGACGTTGAATCGCCCGGAAAAACGCAACGCCATGAGCCCGACGCTGAACCGGGAAATGTGCGAAGTGTTGGACGCAGTGGAGCAGGACCCGGAAGCCGGCGTGCTGGTACTGACCGGTGCCGGCGAATCCTGGACCGCTGGCATGGACTTGAAGGAGTACTTCCGCGAGACCGACGCCGGCCCGGAAGTCCTCCAGGAGAAGATCCGTCGCGAAGCTTCCGAATGGCAGTGGAAGCGCCTGCGCATGTACGCCAAGCCGACCATCGCCATGGTCAACGGCTGGTGCTTCGGCGGCGGCTTCAGCCCGCTGGTGGCGTGCGACCTGGCGATCTGCGCCGACGAGGCGACCTTCGGGCTTTCCGAGATCAACTGGGGCATCCCGCCGGGCAATCTGGTCAGCAAGGCCATGGCCGATACCGTGGGCCACCGCCAGGCGCTTTACTACATCATGACCGGCAAGACCTTCGACGGGCGCAAGGCCGCCGAGATGGGCCTGGTCAACGAGAGCGTGCCGCTGGCGCAACTGCGCGAGGCCACCGTCGAGCTGGCGCAGAACCTGCTGGAGAAGAATCCGGTGGTGATGCGTGCCGCGAAGATCGGCTTCAAACGTTGCCGCGAGTTGACCTGGGAACAGAACGAAGACTACCTGTACGCCAAGCTGGACCAGTCGACTCTGCGCGACCCCGAGCGTGGCCGTGAGAAGGGGATGAAGCAGTTCCTCGACGACAAGAGCATCAAGCCGGGCCTGCAGGCGTACCGCCGCTAGGGTGCAGGCGTATAGGCATCGATGAGCGAGGCGGCACCGGATAGCGCCTCGCAACCCTGCGACAAGTACAAGAACGAGGGTTGTCCCATGCAAGAAGTGCCTTTGCTGATTGGCGGGCGCGCGGTGTCGTCGAGCACCGGTCGCGCCTTCGAACGTCGTGATCCGGTCAACGGTGCGGTGGCCTCCCGCGCTGCCGCGGCCAGCCTGGAAGATGCCGATGCCGCCGTGACGGCTGCCCAGGCTGCGTTTCCCGCCTGGTCTGCCCTGGGGCCGAACGAGCGTCGGCGACGCCTGCTGAAGGCCGCTGACCTGCTGGAACAGAAAACCGAGGCGTTCATCGCCCTGGGCACTGCCGAGACCGGCGGCATGCCGGGCTGGTACGGCTTCAATGTGATGCTCGCCGCCGGCATCCTGCGCGAAGCGGCGAGCATGACCACCCAGATCACCGGCGACCTGATTCCCTCCGACCTGCCGGGCTCGATGGCCATGGCCGTGCGCCAGCCCTGCGGCGTGGTGCTCGGCATCGCGCCGTGGAACGCCCCGGTAATCCTCGCCGCCCGCGCCGTGGCGATGCCGCTGGCCTGCGGTAACACCGTGGTGCTGAAGTCCTCCGAGCTGTGCCCGGCCGTGCATCACCTGCTTGGCAGCGTGCTGCAGGAATCCGGCCTTGGCGATGGCGTGGTCAACGTGATCAGCAATGCGCCGGAAGATGCGCCGGCCATTGTCGAGCGGCTGATCGCCCATCCGCAGGTCCGGCGCGTCAATTTCACCGGTTCGACCCGTGTCGGGCGGATCATCGGCGAGCTGTCCGCGCGGCATTTCAAGCCGGCCGTGCTCGAGCTGGGCGGCAAGGCGCCGTTGCTGGTGCTGGACGACGCCGACCTGGACGCGGCCGTCGAGGCGGCCGCCTTCGGCGCTTTCTTCAACCAGGGGCAGATCTGCATGTCCACCGAGCGGCTGATCGTCGACGAGCGGGTCGCCGATGCCTTCGTCGACAAGCTGGCGCGCAAGGCGGCCGGTCTGCGCGCCGGGCGTCCGCTGGAGGCGTCGTCGGTGCTTGGCTCCCTGATCGATGCCGGTGCCGCCCAGCGCATGCTCGGGCTGATCGACGACGCCGTTGCCAAGGGCGCCCGCCTGGTGGTGGGCGGGGAGGTGGAGGGCAGCATCATGCAACCTGCCGTGATCGATGGCGTCACCCCGGCGATGCGCCTGTATGCCGAGGAGTCTTTCGGCCCGCTGGTCTCGGTGATGCGCGTGAACGGCGACGAGGAAGCGCTGCGGGTCGCCAACGACTCGGAGTATGGGTTGTCCGCCGCGGTGTTCAGCCGCGACGTCGTTCGTGCCATGGGCCTGGCCCAGCGCATCGACTCGGGTATCTGCCATATCAACGGCCCGACCGTACACGACGAGGGGCAGATGCCGTTCGGCGGGGTCAAGGCCAGTGGCTATGGCAGCTTCGGTGCCAAGGCATCGATCGAGCATTTCACCCAATTACGCTGGATCACGCTGCAGACCACGCCGCGGCACTACCCGATCTAGTTTTGGCGAACGACAACGACAAGCTCCCGCAACCCGGGAGCCAACAAGACTGTTTGCCTGCCGCGGCGCCGGGACGACCCCGCGTTCGCGGCTGGAGGGATGACACGTGAAAAGCGAATCTGCTGCCTGCCCCGGGGCCGGGCCGGTGCTCGATCCGGCCACGCCGCGCTATCGACAGGTGTCCATCGGCCGGGGGCCGGTGGAGGTGATCGAAGAGGGCGGTGCGCTGCGTATGCGCTCGCTGGAGCCTTTGGCCGAACTGCCCGCGCGCCTGCTGGATCGGCTGGTGCACTGGGCGCAGCGGCGTCCCGAGCAGACCTTCGTCGCCCGGCGCGGCGCCGATGGCCAGTGGCAGCGCATCAGCTATGCCGAGATGCTGCGGCGGACCCGGGCCATCGCCCAGCGCCTGCTGAGGCTGGAACTGTCGGCGGAGCGGCCGCTGGCGATCCTCTCCGGCAATGACCTGGAGCATCTGCAATTGGCGTTCGGTGCGCTGTACGCCGGGATTCCCTATTGCCCGGTCTCGCCGGCCTATTCGCTGATGTCCGAGGATCTCGGCAAGCTGCGGCATGTCGTCGACGTCCTGACGCCCGGCCTGGTCTTCGCCGCCGATGGCGATACCTTCGCCCGGGCGATCCAGCGGGTGATTCCGCTCGATGTGCCGGTGGTGACGGTGCGGGGCACCTTGCTCGATCGCGAGGCCATCGGCTTCGACGAGCTACTGGCGCGGCCGGGCGGCGCCGAGGCGGATGCCGCCTTCGCCGCCAGCGGGCCGGACAGCATCGCCAAGTTCCTCTTCACCTCCGGCTCGACCAAGCTGCCGAAGGCTGTGGTCACCACCCAGCGCATGCTCTGCGCCAACCAGCAGATGCTGCTGCAGACCTTTCCGGTGTTCGGCGAGGAACCGCCGGTACTGGTGGACTGGCTGCCGTGGAACCACACCTTCGGTGGCAGCCATAACGTCGGCATCGTGCTCTACAACGGCGGCACGCTGTACATCGACGACGGCAAGCCGACCCCGCAAGGCATCGCCGAGACCCTGCGCACCCTGCGCGAGATTTCGCCCACCGCCTACCTGACGGTGCCCAAGGGCTGGGAGGAGCTGGTCAACGCGCTGGAGCAGGACAGCCAGTTGCGCGAGTGCTTCTTCGCCCGCATCAAGCTGTTCTTCTTCGCGGCCGCCGGGTTGTCGCAAAGCATCTGGGACCGCCTCGACCGGGTCGCCGAGCAGGCCTGCGGCGAGCGCATCCGCATGATGGCCGGGCTGGGCATGACCGAGACCGCACCGTCCTGCACCTTCACCACCGGGCCGCTGTCGGTGGCCGGGTATATCGGCCTGCCGGCGCCGGGGTGCGAGGTCAAGCTGGTGCCGGTGGGCGACAAGCTGGAAGGGCGCTTCCGCGGCCCGCACGTAATGCCCGGCTATTGGCGCGCGCCGGAGCAGACCCGCGAGGTGTTCGACGAGGAGGGCTATTACTGTTCCGGCGATGCGCTGAAACTGGCCGATCCGGCCAACCCGCAGGTCGGGCTGATGTTCGATGGCCGCCTCGCCGAGGACTTCAAGATGTCCTCGGGGGTGTTCGTCAGCGTCGGCCCCCTGCGCACGCGGGTGATCATGGCCGGCGCGCCGTACGTCCAGGACGTGGTGGTGGCCGGACCGGACCGCGATTGCCTGGGGCTGATGCTGTTTCCGCACCTGCCGGCCTGCCGCCAACTGGCGGGTCTCGGGGAGAGCGCCCCGGTGGAACGGGTGCTGGCCGCCCCGGCCGTGCGGGCCTGGCAGCAGGCCCTGCTGGCGCAACTGAACGCCCAGGCCACCGGCAGCGCCAGCCGCATCGCCTGGCTGTGTCTGCTGGCCGAGCCGCCGTCGGTGGACAAGGGTGAGATCACCGACAAAGGGTCGATCAACCAGCGTGCCGTGCTGCTGCATCGCGCGGCGAAGCTGGAGGCGCTTTACCGGGGGGACGATCCGGATATCGTGCGGGCGTGAAGCGAAAGCGGGCGAATGAATTCGCCCCTACACCTGTAGGAGCGAGCTCTGCTCGCGAAGGGGCACGTAAAAAGTTTCGCCAGCAGAGCTGGTGCCTACAGAAGCGGGGCTGGTGCGACAAGCTTTGTAGGGGCGGATTTATCCGCGCGTGGGGCATCGTCGGGTGAATGAGTTCTCCCAGGCTCCTGTGTCTGCTCAGCCCTGGCGAATCTTCTGCAGCAGGCCCAGCAACTGGGCTCGTTCTTCGTCGCTGAGGGCGGCGGTGGCGGTGAGGTCGCTCTGCTTGACGATGGCCTTCAGTTGCTTGAGCTGGGTTTCCCCGGCCTTGCTCAGGAAGATGCCATAGGAGCGTTTGTCCGGCTTGCAGCGAACGCGCACCGCGAGGCCCATTTTTTCCAGCTTGTTCAGCAGGGTCACCACCTGGGGCGGTTCGATGGCGAGGATGCGCGCCAGGTCGGTCTGCATCAGGCCGGGGCTGGCTTCGATGACGACCAGCGCGGAGAACTGCGCGGGGCGCAGGTCGAAGCTGCTCAGTTCGTCGATCAGCCCCTGGGCGACCTTCAATTGCGCGCGCCGCAGGGCATAGCCGATCAGTTCGTCGAGGATGGTGCCGACCGGCTCGGCGGCCGGTGCGTCGGGAAGCGTGTCTTCGAGAGTCTGGGCGTTTTTGCGGGCCATGGCGGTTTGTCTGTCTCGGCGCTCGATGGAGGAGCCGGGCCGAAGCCCGGACTGCGTCATGTAATTAAATCGGTGAATCAGTTTCGCACTATCCGGGGGCGCTTGGCCAGTGCGGCGAATAGCCCAGCAATCGGGATGGAACCTGTCAGGTAGTTGACGGAAGTGTTCGATTACCGGCGCATCGGCTGCGATAAAACAATTTAACGTGTTTAACTATTTTTATCGGCCACGGCTCCGGGCATACTGCTTGGCAGGCCGGTGCGACGAGCGCCGGCAACGGCCGGTCCAGAACAAGAACATAACCAGGAACCCCTGCCATGAGCATTATCGGGAAAGACGGCGCACCGGTCTCGGCGGCGCAGATACAGGCCGCCTTGCAACGCTTGAAAGAGGCGCACCTGACGGAGGGGCCGAGCAGCGCGGAACAGCGCATCGACCGCCTCGACCGTGCCATCGCCTTGCTGCTGGACAACCGCCAGGCCATCGCCGAGGCGATTTCCGCCGACTTCGGCAACCGCAGCCACGAACAGACGCTGCTCTCCGACATCGGCGGCTCGGTCGCCTCGCTCAAGCACTGCAAGGCACACCTGCGCGACTGGATGCGGGCGGATACCCGGCCGGCGCCGTTTCCGGGAACCGAGGCGCGCGTCGAATACCAACCGCTGGGCGTGGTGGGGGTGGTCAGCCCCTGGAACTTTCCCATTGTGCTCGCCTTCGGCCCGCTGGCGAGCATCTTCGCCGCCGGCAACCGTGCCATGCTCAAACCCTCCGAGCTGACCCCGCGCACCTCGGCGCTGATCGCCGAACTGGTGGCCCGTCATTTCGCCGAGACCGAGCTGGTGACGGTGCTCGGCGATGCCCAGGTCGGGGCGACTTTCAGCGCCCAGCCGTTCGATCACCTGATCTTCACCGGCAGCACCTCGGTGGCGCGGCACATCATGCGCGTGGCGGCGGACAACCTGGTGCCGGTGACCCTGGAGCTGGGTGGCAAGTCGCCGGTGCTGGTGTCGCGCAGCGCCGACCTGCGCACGGTGGTGGAGCGGGTGCTGACGGTGAAGACCTTCAACGCCGGACAGATCTGCCTCGCGCCCGACTATGTGCTGCTGCCCGAGGAACGGCTTTCGGCATTCGTCGAGGAGGCGCGGCGCTTCGTTGCCCAGGCGTATCCGCGCCTGGGGGACAACCCGGACTACACCTCGATCGTCAATCCGCGCAATTTCGACCGCCTGCACGGCTACCTGGCCGATGCGCGGGGCAAGGGCGCGGCCGTGCTGGAACTGAACCCGGCCGGCGAGGACCTGGGCGACCGTATGCGGCGCAAGATCGCGCCGACGCTGCTGCTGGACGTCCGCGATGACATGCAGGTGCTGCAGGAGGAAATCTTCGGCCCACTGTTGCCGCTCAAGACCTACCGCGACTTCGGCGAAGCGATCGACTACGTGAACGCCCGGCCGCGTCCGTTGGCGGCCTATTACTTCGGCGAGGATGCCGCCGAGCGGCAGCGGGTACTGGAGCGGACCACCTCCGGCGCGCTGGTGGTGAACGATGCGATGACCCATGTCCTCGCCGAGGACCTGCCGTTCGGTGGCGTAGGGCATTCGGGCATGGGCGCCTATCACGGCATCGACGGCTTCCGTACCTTCAGCCACGCCAAGGCGGTGCTGGTACAGAGCCCCGGCGGGGAGGCCAACCTGCCGATGCGTGCGCCCTATGGCGAGATGATCCACGGTCTGCTTGACCATCTGTTGACCCCCTGACGCCGGAGCCTGCCATGAACCTGACCCATCTGCCGGCCAAGCTGCTGCGCGCCTTCGCCCGGCGCATGAAACCGGTCGTCGTCTACGATGCCGCGCGGTATCCGCTTCACGAGGTTGCCGAGATCTTCATCCCGACCCCGTTGGGTGCGGCCCGCGCGTTGCTCTACTACCCGAAGCTCTCTGGCGGAGCGCGTCTGCCGGTGTTCCTGAATCTGCACGGCGGCGGTTTCGTCGCCGGCGTGCCTGAGCATGACGATCCCTACTGCCGGCGCCTCGCGCACAACCTCGGCTGCTTGGTGGTGAACCTCGACTATGCACTGGCGCCGGAACACCCGTTCCCGGCCGCGCCTCGACAGTGTTTCGCCGTGCTGGAGTGGCTGGCCCAGGAGGCCGGACAATTGGGCATCGACCCCTGGCGTATGGCGGTGGGTGGGCACAGCGCCGGTGGCAACCTGGCTGCCGCCGTGGCCCGGCAGGCGAGGGGACACAGTGCTCTGCGGGTGCTGCACCAGGTGATCGACTATCCCGCGATGAACCTGGCCCTGGATCCGGCCGAAAAGCGTTCGGCCCTGGCGAAGCCTTTGCTCGGCCCGCGCCTGATGCGTTTCTTCAACCGTTGCTATCTGTCGGATCGGTCCCAGGCCCACGATCCATTGGCCTCGCCGGCGCTGGCCGCTCCCGGTGAGCTGGCTGGCATGCCGCCAGCGACGGTGATCGTCGCCGAGTACGACGTGCTGCGTGCGGAAGCCGAGGTCTACGCCCGGCGCCTACGCGAGGATGGTGTGCCGGTGGTCGAGCGGATGTTCGCCGGCTGCGATCACATGTTCACCCACCTCGGACCCGAGGCCCCGGCGGAGGCCGCCTGGCAATTGATCGAAGATTCGTTGCGCGGCGCGTTCTATGGCATGGCCGAGCAGGAAGGAAAAGCGGCTTTGCCAGCGTGAAAATCGATGTGGATGCTCCTACGAATGTGGCTCGTTTGTAGGGGCGGATTTATCCGCCCGCGGAGTGCGCGGGCGAATGAATTCGCTCCTACGAGAGCGGGCTCGCGGAGTGTTCACTTCCCTCATCAAACGCAGCATCGTACGGCGCTTACCGCTTACCGCTTACCGCTTACCGCTTACCGCCAGCCGATCCAGTTCGCGCATGATTTTCGACAGGTAGCGTTCCTCACCGCCGAGCGTCCGGCCGGGTTCGCTGGCCAGCAGGCGCGGGCGGGTGAAGCGGTAGGTGCGCCAGTGCTTGTTCAACTGCTCGGCACTGTCCGGCAGTGCGCTGGGTAGCGCGGCGAAATCCGCTTCGATCCGCGCATCCTTGGCGACGAAGGTCTCGGCGCTCCAATTCACCGAATGATCGCCCAGGGTCCGGGCGTTGCGTGCCTGGGCGTGTAGCAGCAGCTCGCCGAGGGCGAGGCTCTGCCGGTGCAGCAAGCGGACCGTTGCCGGCAGGTTGGCGGCGGCCGCGGTGTAGGCCGCCAGTGCGTTGGCGTCGAGCTGGCGCTGGCTGTCCAGCAGGTCGATCAGTAGCGCCGGGTAGCGCGGCGACTCCTCGCGTGGCAGGCGCTGCAGAACGGCCAGTGTCGCCTGCATCCGTGCCAGGGCTGGGCGAATGCTTTCCGGGCCGCCGGCAGCCAGTGCCTGCAAGCGCTCCAAGGCTTCGTGGCAGGCGCGCAGGTTGCGCGGGTCGTCGGTGCGGTTCTCGGGGTTGAAATGGATCAGCGCATTGGCCGCCAGCAGGTAGCCGTTGCTGCGTAGCGCGTGGTAGCGCTGGAGTTCCGCATCGGTGGCGTGGGCGGGGAGGCAGAGGCACAGCAAGAGGGCTGCCAGGGAACGCATGGATGCTCCTTATCGGGCGTCGTGACGGGGAATCGCGAAAAGCCCGGAGCGCCGGTCACCTTCTACCGGCCTCCGGGAAATTCTCAGTTCGCTGGCAGGCTCAGGCCGGCCGGTTTCACGGCGAACAGCTTCTGCGGCAGCAGGAAGTAGGCGAGGGCCGGCAGCAGGATCAGCGCGCCGAGCATGTTGACGAGGAACATGAACGCCAGCAGCAGGCCCATGTCGGCCTGGAACTTGATCGGCGAGACGATCCAGGTGGCCACGGCGATGGCCAGGGTGACGCCGGTCAGCAGGACCACCTTGCCGGTGAACAGCAAGGCGCGGTAGTAGGCCATGGACAGGTTGTCGCCGGCGCGCATGCGGGCCAGTACCACGCTCATGACGTAG
The DNA here is from genome assembly GCF_002286785.1 of Pseudomonas sp. PIC25. GTDB lineage: Bacteria > Pseudomonadota > Gammaproteobacteria > Pseudomonadales > Pseudomonadaceae > Pseudomonas_M. The sequence goes on from NZ_MUJY01000170.1 coordinate 29,331, forward strand.
AGCGAGTAGTCGATGCCGATGCCTACGCCGAGGGCGATCACCGGCAGCGTCGCCACCTTCACGCCCATGCCCAGCCAGACCATCAGCGCTTCGGCGAGCACCGAGGTGAGCATCAGCGGCAGGATCGAGGCGAGTACGGCGCGCCAGGAGCGGAAGGTGATCCAGCACAGCACGATGACCGCGCCGTAGACCCAGTAGAGCATCTCCTGCATGGCTTTCTCGACGACGATGTTGGTGGCTGCCTCGATCCCGGCGCTGCCGGCGGCGAGCATGAACTTCACCTCGGGAATCTGCTGCCGGGCGATGAACGCCTCGGTGGTGTCCACCACCCGGCTCAGGGTTTCGGCCTTGTGGTCGGCGAGGTAGACGTACAGCGAGAGCATCGAGCAGCCCTGGTTGAACAGTTCGCGTGGCGCGCGGGTTTGCACCGCACCGAGGGCGCCGTCATTGGGGATCAGCTCGTACCACTTGAAGTTGCCCTCGTTGTAGCCGATTCCGGCGATCTTGCTCAAGGTGGCCATGGAGTTGGTGGATTCGACGCCCGGCAACTGCTCGAGTCGCCAGGCCAGCTCGTCTACCGCCGACAGGGTGGCATAGCGGGTGCACTGGTCCTCGGGGGTCTTCACCATGATCACGAAGATGTCCGAGCTGGCGGCGTAGTTGTCGTTCATGAACTGCACGTCGCGGTTGTAGCGCGAGTCGGCGCGCAGCTCCGGTGCGCCGGGGTCGAGGTCGCCGATCTTCAGATGCAGCCCGATACCCTTGCCGACCAGCGCCAGCAGCAGGCCGGCACCAAGGGCGAGCAGCGCCCAGCGGCGGGTGGTGAAGCGGTCGAGGAAGCGCCACAGCGGGTGCCGGCTGCGGCCCTGGGCATCGGCCTGTTCCGCCTGCAGGCTGCGCTGCGCGGCCTTCGGGCTGACGCCGAGATAGCTGAGCAGTACCGGCAACAGCACCAGGTTGGTCAGGATCAGCACGGCGACGCCGATGCTGGCGGTGATCGCCAAGTCCTGGATGACCTTGATTTCGATGACCATCAGTACGGCGAAGCCGACGGCATCGCTGATCAGCGCGGTGAGGCCGGCGATGAACAGGCGGCGGAAGGTCAGCCGCGCGGCGACCAGTTTGTCGGTGCCGCGGCCGATGTCCTGCATGATGCCGTTCATCTTCTGCGAGCCGTGGCTCATGCCGATGGCGAAGACCAGGAAGGGTACCAAGATCGAGTAGGGGTCGAGTTCGTAGCCCATGGCGGCGAGCAGGCCGATCTGCCAGAGCACGCCGATCAACGAGCAGAGCACCACGACGAAAGTGCTGCGCACGCAGCGGGTATAACCGAACAGCACGGCGACCGTGACCAGCACCGCGGCGACGAAGAACAGCGCGACCTGGGCCATGCCATCGATCAGGTCGCCGATCAGCTTGGTGAAGCCGGTGATGTGGAGGCGCAGGTTGTCGGTCTGGTATTTGGCGCGGAGGTTTTCGAGGCGCTGGGAGAACCGGCCGTAGTCCAGCGGTTTGCCGGTTTCCGGGTCGATCTCCAGTAGCGGCAGGAAGATCACGCTGGACTTGAAGTTGGCCGCCACCAGTTGGCCGATCTCCCCGGAGCGCAGCACGTTGGCGCGGATTTCCTCGAGGCTGGCTGGCGAGCCGTCGTAGCTGTCGGGGATCACCGTGCCGCCGTCGAGGCCGTCCTCGGTCACTGCAGTCCAGCGGGTGGTCGGGGTCCACAGCGACTTCATGTAGGGCTTGTCGACGCCCGGCAGCAGGTACAGCTCGTCGTTGAGTTTGGCCAGGGTGTCCAGGTAGCCGGCATCGAAGATGCTGCCCTCGCGCACTTCCACCGCGATCCGCACGGCGTTGCCGACGCCGCTCAGCTCCGCACGGTTCTCCAGGTAGTTGGCCACGTAGGGGTGCGAGGTGGGGATGGTCTTCTCGAAGCTGGCGTTGAGGCCGATCCCGGTGGCCTGGTAGCCGAGCACCAGGGTGGCCAGCAGGCAGAACAGGATGGCCAGCGGGCGATGGTTGAAGATGGCGCGTTCGATCAGGTTGCCGGTGCGCGGGTCGAAGGTGTCGAGCCGGCGGTGCGCATCAAGGTAGCGATTATTGTCGTTCACATCTCACTCCGGTTACGCCAGGTATCCGCGGCGGCTCAGCGTTGCGCGGTGGAAGGGCGGGCCACGCCGCCGAGACCGACGCTGACCAGGCTGCCGTCTGGCGCCTGGACGATGCCGGCCACCGAGGCACCGCCGGCACCGGCTGGCTGGAAGGTCCGGCCCCGGTCCTGGCTGAGCAGCAGCTCGCCGGCCTGGCTGGCCAGCAGCAGTTCGCCGTCGTGCAGCGGGGTGGCGCTGGAAAAGGTGGTTTCTAGGCCGGTCTCGATCGGGCTCCAGGTGTCGCCCCGGTCGCCGGACCAGTAGGCATGGCCGCGCAGGCCGTAGGCCACCAGCTCGCCGCTCGGCATGCCGAGCAGGCCGAAATAGCTGCCGTCGTAGGGCGATTCGAGGGCTTCGAAGCGGTCGCCATCGGCCTCGGCCCGCAGCAGCAGGCCACGCTCGCCGGCAATGTAGAGCCGGCCGCCCGCGGCGCGGATGGCGTAGAGGTTTAGGCTTTCCGGGTTGTCCAGGTGGCGCAGCCACGGCTGCCAACTGGCGCCGCCGTCGCGGGTGCGGAAGATCAGGTTGTAGGCGCCGACGACATAGCCTTCGTCGCGGTTCTTGAAGTAGAGCGCGAGGAACGGCTTGTCCGGTCCGTCCTTCACCAGCCATTCGGCGTCTTTCACGCGTTTCTCGCCGTCGGGCGCGTGGACGTGCTGACGCGCATCGTCCAGGGCGAGCTGCGCCGCTCGGACACCGTCCAGTTGTTTGCTCCAGGTCTCGCCGCCGTCGCGGCTGTGCAGGACCACGCCCATGTGGCCGACCGCCCAGCCACGTTCGGCATCGACGAATTGCACGGCGGTGAGACTGACGCTGACCGGCACTCGCGCCTGCCGCCAGGTGGCGCCGGCGTCGTCGGAGAGCAGCACGATGCCGCGCTCGCCGACGGCCACCAGGCGCTCGCCAGCGCGCGCGATGTCCAGCAGGACGGTGTTCCGGGCCTTGGCCGTCTGGATGGCCGGCCGTTCCAGGGCGGGGATGCCGGTGGCGTTCGCCGGCAGGCTGCCGAGCGCCGAGCAGAGCACCAGGGCCATCAGGAAGGGCGAGGGCAGGCGAGTAGGAATTCTTCGGATCATGGACACTCCGGGTACTGCGTAAAGGGCTCCACGGAGGCCCGGCGCCGCCGTCGGCGCCGGGCCCGCCGCACGATCAGCGCATGTTCTCGCTGGCCATCGCATCGGGCGTGAAGAACGCCGCCGATGGACGCGGGAAGCTCTCGTACTGGACCGGCAGGTCGTTGGCCGAGGCGTTGAGGAAGTACGCGCCGGTCTCGAGGTTGTAGCCGCCCCACATCACTTGCGACGTGAGTACCGGCATTTCCGGCGCCAGCAGGGTCAGCGAGTAGACCTGGCGGCCCAGCTTGCCCTGGGCGTCGTAGCCGTCGACCAGCAGGATTTGCCAGGAGTCCTCGTCCACGTAGTAGGTGCGGCGCGGTACCACATGGCGCTTGCCGGCCTTGAGCGTGGCTTCCACCACCCAGACGCGGTGCTTCTCCCAGCGCACCAGGTCGGGGTTGAGGAACCTCGGCTGGACCAGCTCGTCGCTCTTCGCCGCCGCCGCGCGGTTGTTGTTGTACGGCACGATCATTTCCTTCTTGCCGACGATCTTCAGGTCGTGGCGGTCGGTCGGGCCGAACAGCATGAAGGCTTCGTCGAAGAAGCCGACGCCGGAGGTGACGAAATCAGGCGTGTCGTAGGCGATGTTCGGCGCACGGCGCACACGGCGCTGGCCGACCAGGTACTGCCAGGCGGCGCGCTTGCCCGGGTCCATGTCCCAGTGGGTCATCAGGCCCTCGCCAGCCTTGGATGATGGCTGTTCGGTGAGCAGTTTGCCGATCAGGTGCTTGCTGCCGAAAGTCTCCAGACTGCCTTCCTTGAAGTAATACGGGTGCTGGTACCAGAAGCGCGCACGGGTGGCCTGGACCTTCTTGCCGCCGGCGGTCATCAGCCAGGTGTCGAAGGGCACGTAGAAGGTGTCGCCGCCTTGCCAGGACAGCCGGTAGTTCCAAAGAATCTCGGCGCCGTTTTTCGGGATCGGGAAGGGAATGCCGCCGTAGGCGCCACTGACTTTTTCCGTGGCTTCGTCGAGGGTGGCGCGGGTGGCGTTCTGCAGGGTGTTGTCATAGACCCACTGCGGTGCGGCGGCCGAGCGGTGGGTCGGGTAGACGTCCAGGCGGTAGTCCGGGTACTTCTTCAGCAGCGCCTTGGTGCCTTCGGCCAGGGCGCCGGCGTATTGCTCCATGTTGGCGGCGGTGATGGACACCAGCGGCTTGTCCGCGGCGAAGGGGTCGGCGCGCTTCTCGCCGTTCTTGTAGCCGTCAGGGCTGGTGGTGTAGCCGCCGGTCCACTCGGGGATGCTGCCGTCGGCATTGCCGGCGCGCTCGGCGCCGAGCGGGGTGAGGTCGGTCTTCAGGCGCGCGGCTTCCTCGGGGGAGACCGCAGCCTGGGCGAGGGTGCTGCCCAGCAGGGCGATGGCCAGGGCCGACAGGCACAGCGAACGTTTGTTTTTCATGGCAACTGACTACCTTTTCAGAATGTGGTCTTGACGTAGGCGGAGATGAAGTCGCGGTCGGCGAGGGTCTGGCCGTAGGTGAACACGCCGGCTTCGTCGAGGCCCGGTTCGGCATCGCCGAAGAAGTTCACGTAGTTCACTCCGAAGTCCCATTTCTGCAGGTAGGTCGCCTTGAGCCCGATACTCCAGTCGCCGCCGTGGGAGACGCCGAAACCGGACTTGCTGACCGCCGAGGAGCGGCCATCCAGGCCGATGCCCATGCCCACCGGGATGGAGATGTCCAGGCCGTCCGCCACCTGGAAGTACGCCGGCTCGGCGAGGATGCGGAAGGCGGTGGCATCGCGGGTGGTGTTCGGGTCCAGCGCGGCGCGGTTATCGGTGATACTGAGGGTGCGGTTCCAGGCGATCTCGGCGATCACCGAGCCGCCGTCCCACAGGTCGGACGGCGACAGCAGATAGATGGCGGAAAGGTTGGCGTGGGCCGTCTTGCCCTTGGCGTAGAGGGCGTCGCCATCGTTGTCCGCCGCGGCACCGGGGGCCACCACTTGCAGGCTGCTGACCAGGGGGGCGTTCCAGCGGATCGAGGTTTCGCCGGCGATGTTGAACGAGCCGTAGGCGGTGGAGAAGCTCATACCGACGGTCTTGATGTCTTCCGCGTAGACCTGCCGGTAGTGGCTCAGCACCGGCAGCGGGGTGGGGTTGGCGTAGGCGTAGAGGCCGCTGGGGGTCTTGTCGTGGTACTGGGCGGCGTAGAAGCCCAGCTCCAGCTCGGTATCGGCCGGCTTGTAGCGGACCTGGAAGCCGCCCTGGCCGGAATCCTTGGCGCTGATGTCGCCGCCGTTGACGGTTTCGCTGCCGAACACTTCGATCAACGAACCCGAGCCGTGGCCGATGGCGTCCACGTCGCTGAAATAGCTGCCGGCGGCGGGAATGTTCGAGCGGTCCCACTCGAACTGGTAGTAGGCGCCGAGCGACAGTTGGTCATTCACCTGCACCTGGCCGGACACCTGGTTCACCGGGCGGAGGATTTCCTTGAACTGGGTGCCCGGCACGCTGATCAGTTTCACCACGTCGATCGGGCCCTGCGCGTTGGCGATGCCGTTGCCGCCGTAGAACAGGCTCTCGCCGTAGATCAGGCTGTGCCGGCCGAGGCGCAGGGTGCCCTGACTGTCGTCGCCGAGGGCGCCGCGGACGAAGACGAAGGCGTCCAGCACTTCCGCGTCGCGCCCGTGCAACTCACGGGTTTCCGAGAGGAAGTCGCGCTGGTTGTCGCTGTCCGTGTCCTGGTTATAGATATCGTCGTACCAGGCGGCGGCGCTGACCCGGGCGCCATAGTTGCTGGTGCTGACGTCCAATTCGGAAAGCACGTCGAGGCGGTTGGAGACCAGCCCTTTGTCGAAGTTGCGGTCGCCCTGGCTCTGGATATCCGGATACAGCCCGCCGGCGGTGGGGGCTTCGGTGAGATGCCTGTCCTGATCGTGCAGGCGATAGGCCAGGCTGTACTTCAGGGTGTTGTCCCAGCGCACCCGCCAGGCTGAGTCGCCCATGTCGAACTGCATCGCACCGGCCGGGGAGGGCAGGGTCGAACCGATGGCCGCGGCGATGGCCGCGACCCTGAAGGTGGCAATACCTCTGGCTGATTTCATGACTACCTCTTGTTTTTATTATCCGGGTTCATTTCACGCGGGCCGGGTGTTGACCCATGCCCATGGGCACGCTCTAGGGTCGTTCGAGGCCGGTTTCTCCTGTCGAAAAGGGACGATCAGAGATAGGTAGAGGCGAGGCCGCCATCCACGGGAAGGTTGACGCCGTTGATCCAGCGCGACTCCTCGGCGCACAGCCAGGCGATTACCGGGGCGATCTCGTCGGCGTAGGCCGGGCGCTTCATGCGCCGGGAATCCTCGGCGACGCGTTGCTCGCCGACGAGGGTGACGAAGTCGCCGAGGATCGGCGTGAACACGGGGCCCGGCGCGACGCAGTTCATGCGCACCGAGGTGGCGAGGAACCATGGCTGAGCCTGGGTGAGGGTCCAGACGATCAGCGCTTCCTTGAAGTACTGGTAACAGGTCTGTTGGTCGACCGGATGCCCGGCCAGCCAGGCCTCGCCTTCGGCGAAGCTGGCGGTGGCGGCCAGGGCCTTGTGCTGTTCCAGGCGAGCGGGCCATTCGGCGCCAAGGACGGAGGCGACGTTGACGATGGAACCGCCGGCCGGCATGCGCGGCAGCAGCGCCTGGGTCAGGTGACGCAGGCCCAGGTAGTTAACGCACGCAACCAGTTCGACGCCCGCCGTACCCGGAACCCCGGCTACGTTGCAGAGGCCGTCGATGCGCGAGGGCAGGCATTGCACGGCGGCATCGATGCTCTCCGGGTGGCTCAGGTCGGCCTGCACGAAGCCGTCCAGGGTCAGGCTCGGTTCGTTGCGGTCGACGCCGATGACATGCGCGCCATGGAAGCGGAGAAGGCGGGCGGTTTCGGCGCCGATCCCGGAGGAAACGCCGGTGACAACGATGGTCCTGTCGATCAGGTTCATGAAGGTTTCCCTTGCGGGCTCCACCGTGGAGGACGGCGAGCCGTTCTTGTTGTTGTATTGGGCAAATAGTTAATGTTGCTAATTAGTTGTAGCAAGCCATATGCCATAGACGATCGCTGTCGATTAAACCGCTCTAGATCGCTGGATAGGCGTGAATAAAGGAATTGGAGGGGCTGGAGAGGTGCCGGGGAGTGCCGCTGAAAAGTGATGATTTCAGCAAATTCATGGTGCAAGATGGCGAAAATAATAAAACCAATTAAGGGTTTTCCATGGCCAAGACGCTGATTTCCCTGGCGGAGCTTTCCGGCAAGACGGGCAAGGATTCCGCTCGCGGCGCAAGCGAGCAGTTGGCACCGCAAGCGACCCCGACGCTGCAGGATCTGACCGAGTGCCTGCTGTTCAGCCCCGGCGATGGGCGCATCTGGCTCAATGGCCAGCGCATGCTGTTGATGCACAGCAGCGGTATGGGCGCGCTGCGGCATGAGCTGATCGAGACCATGGGCCTGGCCAAGGCGCGGGGCATCCTGCTGCGTACCGGCTATCACTGCGGCGCACGCGACGCCGAGCTGATCCGCCGGCGCTTTCCCGAGGCCGACACCCTGGCGCTGTTCGCCGCCGGGCCGGTCATGCACACCATCGAGGGGGCGGTGCGGGTCGAGCCGGTGCACTTCGAGTTCGACATGAACATGGGCACCTATTACGGCGAATTCCTCTGGCATCACTCCAGCGAGGACGACGAGCACATCGAGCGCTTCGGCATCGGGACCGAGCCGGCCTGCTGGATGCAGACCGGCTATGCCATCGGCTACACCTCGGCGCTGGTTGGGCGGCTGATCTTCTATCGCGAAGTGGAGTGCCGGTCCATGGGCGCCCACGTCTGCCGGCTGATCGGCAAGCCGGCGGAGGAGTGGACCGATGCGGACGAAGAGCTGGCCTACCTGCATGCCGAGACCTTCGTGGGCGGCGAGCGCCCGCCCGTGCCGGTCGCGGCATCGCGCCCCGGCGACAAGGCGAGCGTTGCCGTTCCGGTGGCCGCCACGCCGCCTGCGCCGGTGCTGGATACCGATCTGGTCGGCGTGTCGTCGTCCTTCAATGCCGCCTGCCACATGCTCAAGCGCGTCGCGCCGACCCAGGCGACGGTGCTGTTCACCGGCGAGTCCGGGGTCGGCAAGGAGATGTTCGCGCGCATGCTGCACCGCATCAGCCCGCGCCACGACCAGCCCTTCGTCGCCATCAACTGTGCGGCGATCCCGGAAACCCTGATGGAGTCCGAGCTGTTCGGCGTGGAGCGCGGCGCCTTCACCGGCGCGACGCAATCGCGTGCCGGCCGTTTCGAGCGCGCCGATGGCGGCACGCTGTTCCTCGACGAAATCGGCACGCTCAGCCTGGTGGCCCAGGGCAAGCTGCTGCGCGCCTTGCAGGAGTCGGAAATCGAGCGGGTCGGCGGTAGCCGGACCCTGCGGGTCGATGTGCGCGTGGTGGCGGCAACCAACGTCGACCTGCGCGAGGCGACGCGCCAGGGCACCTTCCGCGAAGACCTGTTCTTCCGCCTCAACGTCTTTCCCATCCACCTGCCGCCGCTGCGCGACCGCAAGGAAGACATTCCGCTGTTGATGGCGCACTTCCTCCAGCGCTTCACTGCGCGACACGGCAAGCAGCTCAGCGGTTTTACGCCGCGCACCGTGGACGCGCTGCTGGGCTACGACTTCCCCGGCAACATCCGCGAATTGCAGAACCTGGTGGAGCGCGGGGTGATCAGCGCCCCGGAAGGCGGAGCCATCGATCTCGCCCATTTGTTCACCAGTGGCGAACGCCTGTCGCAGCCGATGTTCTCCATCGGCTCGCGCGGCACGCTGGCGGCGATGGGCGAGGAGGGCGGTGCGAGCGCAACCGAGCCGCCCGCCGCCGTGCAGGCCCCGGATCTGCTGGGTGGCCTGTTCGGCCAGCAGGACCTGGATCGGCTGTCGCTGCAGGACATCGAGGATGCGCTGATTGACTACCGCCTCAGCGAGGCGCGCGGCAACGTCTCGGAAGCGGCCCGACGCCTCGGCCTCACCCGGGCGCAATTGGCCTACCGGCTATCGCGGCGTGGGCAGTAGGGGAGCGCTTTCGTTTTGCAGCTCTGCTCGCGAACGGGGTCACGCCAACGTTTCGCCAGCAGAGCGGGCTCCTGCGAAAGCGAGTGCGAGCGGCACGTAGCCTCGAGATTCACCCCTCGGGTATTTCCTTATGGATCACCCGCATGCCGGTCGAGCCGGCCAGCGGTGGGCCGAACAGGTCGGCGTAGCGCAGGGTGGCGTTGGCGTGTTCGCGCATCAGCGCCTCGGCGCGGGCGCCCTGGCCGTTGAGCAGGGCGTCGACCACCGCGTGGTGCTGCATGTGGGCGAAGTTGAAGCGGCGGAATTCGCGTCCCATGTCGTGGCGGTCCACCACCAGCGAGCTGACCGAGGCGAACGGCAGGTGGTCGTTGCGCGACAACGCCTCGGCGATGGCAGGGTTACCGCTGGCCCGGATGATCGCCTTGTGGAAGCGCATGTTGAGGTCGTGGTAAACCTCCAGATCTTCCTCGTCGACGCTGCCTTTCTCGAATAGCCGGTCGCCGGTTTGCAGGCATTCCAGCAGCGTCGCGCGGGTTTCGGCATCGATGCCGCGTTCCGCCGCCTGGCGCGCGGCCAGCCCTTCCAGCACGCCGCGCACTTCCACCGCCCCGGCGATCTCGTCGAGGCCGACCTGGCGCACGGTGTAGCCGCGCGCCGTGGTTTTCACCAGCAGGCCTTCCTGCTCCAGGGTACGGAATGCCATGCGCACCGGCATGCGCGACACACCCAGCCGCTCGGCGGTGGGGATTTCCGCCACCCGCTCGCCGGCCGCCAGCTCGCCGGAGGCGATCATCTTACGCAGTGTGATTAGTACGTGTTGCCCGGGTTTGCACATGGCCCGCTTGTCCCGTAATGCCGTGCCGACATCATAAATCGAGCAGCAGGCGGGCGCTTCGGGCCCGTGAGCAGCAGGGGGTGAACTGGTCGTTGCGGGCGCGTTCGTCGTCCGTCATGAACAGGTCGCGATGTTCCGGTACACCATCCAGTACACGGGTCAGGCAGGTGCCGCAGATGCCTTGTTCGCAGGAGACCGGAATGCACACGCCGGCTTCGTCCAATACCTGAACCACCGATTTGTCCGTGGGGACGCGGAAGACCTGCCCGCTGCTGGCCAACTGGATTTCGAAGGCATCGCTGGCGCTTTCTGCCTGCACGGGGGCCGCGAAGTATTCGCGATGCAGGCGGCCCTCGGCCCAGCCCAGGGACTGGGCGGTGTCCAGCACGTGGCTCATGAAACCGTTGGGGCCGCAGACGTAGAGATGCGTATCGTCGTCGGGCCCGGCCAGCAGGCGCGCGGCGTCGAGGCGTTGGCCGGATTCGCCGTCGTCGAAGTGCAGGTGCACCCGGTCGGCGAACATCGAGCCGCGCAGGCGGCCGACGAAGGCGGCGCGCTCGGCCGAGCGGGCACAGTAATGCAGCGCGAAATCGGCGCCGAGTTGGGCCAGCCGTTCCGCCATGCAGAGGATCGGCGTGATGCCGATGCCGCCGGCGAACAGCAGGCTGCGTCCGGCGCGCTCCTCCAGGGGGAACAGGTTGCGCGGCTCGCCGATGCGCAGCCGCTCGCCGGGTTTGAGCAGGTCGTGGACCGCCTGGGAGCCACCGCGCGAGGCGGGGTCGCGGAGCACGCCGATCTGGTAGCTCTGTCGCTCGCCCGGCGGGTTGCACAGGGAATACTGGCGCACCAGGCCGTTGGGCAGGTGCACGTCGATGTGCGAGCCGGCACCGAACGCCGGCAGGGGCGAGCCGTCCGGCCGGGCGAGGAACAGGGTGGCGATGTCGCGGGCTTCCATCTGCCGCGCGACTACGATGACGTCGATCATGCGGCGCTCCCTTCCCGGACCTGGCGCTCGGCGGCGACGAGACGGTCGAGGATGCGCCGGGCCTGCACGCCGCCGGCGTCGATGTTCAGTTTCAGCAGGCTGCGTTCGGGATAGGCCAGCAGGTTCTTCTGCTGCCGCTCCAGCATCTCAAGGTCCTCGGCGAAAATCCTGCCCTGGCCTTCGCGAATCCGCGCGGTGAGTTCGGTGTCCTGTGGCTGGAAGTTGCGCGCCATGCCCCAGAAGTACCAGATGGAGGTCTCCGTCTCGGGAGTGATGAAGTCGACCACGATGCTGCCGGCCTTGTGCTGCGGTTCGGCGTGATAGCCGCCGTGGCCGGCATGGGCGACGCCCACGTCGATCAGCACGTGGCTGGGTGGGGTGAAGCGGCAGATCTGCCAGCGATCCACCGGCACGTCGTCGGCCAGCCCATTGCCGCGCAACGCCGCGCGCCAGAACGGCGGGGCCATGATGTTTTCCATGAAGCGGCTGGTGATCACGGTTTCGCCTTCCACCTTGGTGCTCACCGGCGCTTCGTCGATTTCCGGCTGGCCGATGCTGCTGGCGTGGACGTAGGTCTCGTGGGTCAGGTCCATCAGGTTGTCGATCATCAGGCGGTAGTCGCACTGGATGTGGTACAGCCCGCCGCCGTAGGCCCAGTCGGGGTTGTCCGCCCATTCGAGGCGATGAATCTTAGCCGGGTCCGCCAGCGCGGCATCACCGACCCAGATCCAGATGAATCCGTAGCGTTCCTCCACCGGGAACGCGCGGATACAGGGAAAGCCATGAACCCGCTGGCCAGGCATTTCGCGGGTCTTGCCGTCGCACCCCATCACCAGTCCGTGATAGCCGCAGACCAGTTGCCCGTCGCGCACGAAGCCCAGCGACAAGGGCGCTCCACGGTGCGGACAGAAATCCTCCACGGCCGCCACCTTGCCCTCGGGGCCTCGGTAGAAGGCGATCCGCTCGCCACAGATCATCCGTCCCAGCGGCTTCTCCGCAATCTCGTCAGGGGTGCAGGCAACGTACCAGGCATTCTTGGGAAACATCGGTAGCCTCCAGGCCTTTTGTTCTGATTGGATCCAATAACAGGGATTTTCTAAAGAAAGGTCAAATTGATTCGGTCTCCTGGATCCAGAATATGGGCGATAAACGAACGGATGAGGCGATCCACACCGCTTCTCGTAGGAGCCCGCTCTGCTGGCGAAGCTTCTTCGAATAAATTCGCTCTTCCTACAGGTCCGCACCTGCCTCTTCCCCAGGCTTAAGACTCCCTTAAGCCTGGCTCCCAACAATCCGTCCCAGGTTCATCACGAGAGGTTCCGGTATGGAACTGCCTGGGATTCATGCTGACGGTTTGCTCGCCCGGATCGGCCGCGAGCCGGCGTTCGGTCTGCGTTATGCCCAGCACCGCCACGGTGAGCGCCGGGCGTTGCTGGAGGCGTTCATCCGCGAGCGTTTCGCCGAGCACTATGGGGCGCGTGTCCGGCATTTCATGCCTTGCCTGCTCGGGCTGGAAAGCGCGGACGGCGCGGTGCGGGGGGCGGTGGGGTTGCGTGCGGCGGGGGAGGCGCCGCTGTTTCTCGAACGCTATCTGGACCGGCCCATCGAGCAGGTGATCGCCGGGTACAGCGGCCAACCGATTGCGCGGCGCGACATCGTCGAGGTGGGCAATCTGGCCGCCCTGGGTGCCGGGGCGGCGCGGCTGCTGATCGTGGCGCTCACCGACCTGCTGGTGGCCTGCGGTTTCCGCTGGGTCACCTTCACCGGTACGCCCGCGCTGCTGAACAGCTTCCAGCGGCTGGAGCTGTCGCCCCTGTCCCTGGGGCCAGCCGATCCGGTCTGCCTGGGTGCCGAGCAGGCCGACTGGGGCAGCTATTACGCCAATCATCCGCAGGTCATGGCCGGGGAAATCCTGGGTGGCCATCAGCGCCTGGTGCAGATGGGCGTTTACCCACGGTTGGGCTATCGCGCCCTCTACAGCGAAGGAGCTTTGCCCCATGCAGCCTGCCATTGACCGGCTGTGGGCCGCGCTGGCGGCGCACGGCGAGCGGGTCGCCCTGCGCCAGGGTGCATTGTCGCTGAGTTATGTTGCGCTGCGCCGGGAGGCCGAAGAGCGTGCCGGGCAGTTGGAGGCGCTCTGCGTCCGGCGGGTTGCGCTGGCGCTGGACAACGGCCCCGAGTGGGCGCTATGGGACCTGGCGTTGCTGCGCGCCGGCAAGGTCTGCGTGCCGCTGCCGGGGTTCTTTTCGTCGGGGCAGCGGCGCCATGTGCTGGACAGCGCCGGCATCGATACGCTGATTGGCGCCGCCGACGAAACGGCTCGCGCCCTCGGCTTCGAGGAGCGCCTGCCGGGCCTGTGGCAGCGCGATCCGGGCGAGGTCACGGCGTTGCCGGCCGGCACACGGAAGATCACCTACACCTCCGGCACCACTGGCCAGCCGAAGGGCGTTTGCCTGGATGCCGAGGTGCAGCTACGGGTGGCGGAGAGCCTCTGGCAGTCCAGCCGGTCCCGTGAGGTGGAGCGGCATCTGTGCATCTTGCCGCTGGCGGTGCTGCTGGAGAACATTGCCGGTATCTACGTGCCGCTGCTGGCCGGTGCCGAGATCGACCTGCCGTCGCTGGCGGATGTGGGAATCAAGGGCGGCAGCGGTCTCGACCTACCATGCTTTCTCACCACGCTGGCGCAGAGCCGGCCGCACAGCCTGATTCTCCTGCCGCAACTGCTTCTGGCCTTGGTGACTGCCGCCGAGCGCGGGATGCCGTTGCCCGACTCGCTGCGCTTCGTCGCGGTGGGCGGTGGACGGGTGGCGGAGCAGTTGTTGCAACGCGCCGATGCGCTCGGCCTGCCGGTATTCGAGGGTTACGGGCTGTCCGAGTGCGCTTCGGTGGTTTGTTTGAACACGCCGGAGGCGCGTCGTATCGGTACGGTCGGCAAGCCACTGCCGCATCTGGAGGTACGGCTGAGCGAGGACGGCGAGGTGCTGGTGCGCGGGGCACGCCTGCTCGGTTATCTCGGCGAACCGGCACCACAGGACGAGTGGCTCGCCACCGGCGACCTGGGGCATTTCGACGAGGGATTCCTCGTTCTGCATGGCCGTCGCAAGCATCAGTTCATCACCGCCTACGGCCGCAACGTCAACCCGGAATGGGTGGAAGCCGAGCTGGTACAGCAGCTTCCCATCGCCCAGGCCTGGCTGCATGGCGAGGCGCTGGCGGAAAACATCGCCGTGCTGGTGCCGCGCTTCCCCACTTGTAGCGACGACGAACTGGCCGCTGCGGTGGCAAAAGTCAATCGCGTGCTGCCCGATTACGCCCGCGTTCATCGCTGGCTGCGCGCCGAACAACCCTTCAACGAGGCCAACGGCCTGGCCACCGCCAACGGCCGGCTGCGCCGCGCCGCCTTGCTCGATCACTACCAGTCGGCCTTCGCGGCCATTTCCCCCGAGGACAGACCATGAGTTTTTACGAGACGCTGCAAGAACAGACCGCTGCCGAGCGCGACTACCTGCTCGGCGCACCGATCATCCAGCAGACCATGGCCGGCAAGGTCAGCCTGGCCAGCTACAAGGCGTTCCTTACCGAGGCCTACCACCACGTCAAGCACACCGTGCCGCTGCTGATGGCATGCGGGGCGCGCTTGCCGGAGCGGCTGGAGTGGCTGCGCGAGGCGATTGCCGAGTACATCGAGGAGGAATACGGCCACCACGAGTGGATTCTCAACGACATTCGCGCCTGTGACGGCGATGCCGAGGCGGTGCGCAATGGTACGCCGGGGTTGGCCACGGAGCTGATGGTCGCTTATGTCTACGACCGTATCGCCCGCGACAACCCGGTGGGTTTCTTCGGCATGGTCAACGTGCTGGAGGGGACCAGCGTCATGCTCGCCACCCAGGCCGCCGGCATCATCCAGGGCCAGCTCGGCCTGCCGCCCCAGGCGTTCAGCTACCTGACCTCCCACGGCAGCTTGGACCTGGAGCACATCGAGCTGTTCAAGGGGCTGATGAACCGCCTCGGCGACCCGCGCGACCAGGCCGCCGTGGTGCATACCGCCAAGGTGGTGTACCGCCTGTACGGCGACATGTTCCGCAGCTTGCCGCTGTCCTGAGGGCCGATCATGAAACTCTCCGAATGCCGCGCCGTGCTCACCGGCGCCAGCGGCGGGATCGGCCAGGCGCTGGTCGAACGGCTCTGCGCCGGCGGTGCCAAGGTGCTGCTGGTGGGGCGCCAGGGCGATACCCTGCGGGCCCTGGCGCAGCGCTTTCCCGGGCAGGTCGAGGTGGTCCAGGCCGACCTGCGCGAGAGCACCGGGCGCGACGCGGTGTTGAGTGCTGCGCGGCGTTTCGGTGGGGTCAATTGCTTGATCAATGCAGCCGGGGTCAACCAGTTCTGCCTGCTGGAATCCCAGGACGAGGACGCCATCGCCGCGCTGGTCGAGGTGAACCTCACCGCGCCGCTACAACTCACCCATCGCCTGCTGCCGCTGTTGCGCCATGCGCCGCGCGCGCTGGTAGTGAATGTCGGTTCCACCTTCGGCTCCATCGGCTACGCCGGTTTCACCGCCTATTGCGCCAGCAAGTTCGCTGTGCGCGGCTTCTCCGAGGCACTGCGTCGCGAGCTGGCGGACACCTGCATCAAGGTGCTCTACATCGCCCCGCGTGCTACCCGCACGGCCATGAACGGCGACCGCGTGGTGGCGATGAACGACGAACTGAACGTGAGCATGGACGCGCCGCAGGCGGTGGCCGTGCGGATCGTCGAGGCGATCCTCCGCGAGCGAGAGGAAAGCTACCTGGGCTGGCCGGAAAAACTCTTCGTCCGCCTCAACAGCCTGTTGCCGCGGGTGGTGGACCAGGCGCTGCGCAAGCAACTGCCGGTCATCCAACGCTTTGCCCGTCACCGTTCCTGACTTGGAGAACCCTATGAGAGTCCTGATTTCCCTTTGCCTGGCCCTGGGCGGCCTGCTCAGCCTGCCGGCATTCGCCCTCAGCGACAGCGGCCAGCAGATGCTGGGCCATTTGCAGACGCGCTGGGCGGAAATCCGCTACGACCTGCCGGAAAAGCAGCGCGAAGCAGCGTTCGCCGGTCTCGCCAAGGAAGCCGAGCAGGCCCTGGCCCGCGAACCGAAGGCGGCCGAGCTGCTGATCTGGCGCGGCATCATCCTCAGCACCTGGGCCGGCGCCAAGGGTGGGCTCGGCGCGCTGGATTTGGTCAAGCAGGCGCGTGCCAGCCTGGAGCAGGCCCTGGCGGTGAACCCCAAGGCCCTCGACGGCTCCGCCTATACCAGCCTGGGCAGTCTCTACTACCAAGTGCCCGGCTGGCCGATCGGCTTTGGCGACGACGAGAAGGCCGAGGCGATGCTGAAGCAGGCGCTGGCGCTCAACCCCAAGGGCATTGACCCGAACTATTTCTACGGCGACTACCTGCTGCGCCAGAAGCGCTATGCGGAGGCCCGGGCCGCCCTGGAAACGGCGTTGCAGGCACCGGACCGCCCCGGCCGCGAGCTGGCCGACAAGGGCCGCCGCGAAGAGGCGCGCGCGCTGCTGGCAGAGGTCAGCAAGAAGCTGGAATGATGGCGCGCACTGCGGTTGAATGGCGCCATCCGGCGGGGCCGGCGATACGGGACGTCTCCATGCGATTGTTGTTGGTTGAAGATGACGGTGCGCTGGGCGAGGGCATCCGCACGGCGCTCAAGCCGGAGGGCTACACCGTCGACTGGTTGCAGGACGGCGCCAGCGCGCTGCATGCACTGAGCCACGAGGACTTCGATGTGGCCGTCCTCGACCTTGGCCTGCCGCGCCTGGATGGGTTGGAAGTGCTGCGGCGCCTGCGCGCGGCGGCCAACCCGGTGCCGGTGCTGGTGCTCACCGCCCGCGACGCCACCGGCGACCGGGTCGCCGGGCTCGACGCCGGGGCGGACGATTACCTGGTCAAGCCGTTCGATGTCGCCGAACTCAAGGCCCGTTTGCGCGCGCTGGTCCGGCGCAGCCTCAACCGCCCGCAGCCGGCGCTGGAATACCAGGACATCCGCCTCGATCCGGTGAACCAGCAGGTCACCTACCGGGGCGAGGCGGTGAACCTGTCGCGCAAGGAGTTCATGCTGCTCCACGAGCTGCTCGCCCACCCGGGCCGTGTGCTGACCCGCGACAAGCTGCAGCAGGTGCTCTACGGCTGGGATGAAGAGGTGGAGAGCAATGCCCTGGAAGTGCATGTGCACCACCTGCGTCGCAAGTTCTTCCCCGAGCTGATCCGCACCGTGCGGGGTGTCGGCTATCTGGTGGACAAGCTCTGATGCGTTCGATCCGTGCCCGTACCTTGCTGCTGGTGCTCGGCTTGCTCGGCGTCTCGCTGGGGTTGATCTCCTGGAAGAGCTACCGCGACGCCCACCATGAGATCGAGGAGCTGTTCGACGCCCAGTTGGCGCAGAGCGCGCGTCTGCTGCAAGGGCTGGTCGGACGCGACATGAGCGACGCCAACCGCAGCGAACTGCAGGCTGCCCTGGATGCCGCACTGGTGGGCGGTCAGGAACGCAAGGCGGGTCACCGCTACGAGGGCAAGCTCGGTTTCCAGGTTGCCGACGAGCAGGGCCGCTCGCTGCTGCATTCGGCGAGTATCCCGGCGGATGCCTTGCAGGTTTTGCTGAGTAGCGTCGGGGCGGCCGCCCCGAGCACCGCCCTGGAGGGCTACCACGACCTGCGCATGGCCGGACACGGCTGGAGGTTGTTCCTCCTGCACGACCGGGAGGACCGCGCCTGGCTGCTGGTCGGCGAGCGCGACAGTGTGCGCGGCGAGCTGGTGGGCAAGATTGCCGCCCGCAGCCTGCTGCCCGATCTGGTGGGGCTGCCGGTACTGGCGATTCTGGTGTGGCTGGCGGTGGGCTGGGGGCTGCGGCCCTTGGTGCGCATGACCCAGTCGCTCAAGGCGCGCGGCCCGGACGATCTGTCTCCGCTGATCCTGCAACCCTTGCCGAGGGAGCTGGAGCCGGTGGTGGCGTCCTTGAACCGCCTGTTGTTGCAGGTCACTCAACTGATCGAGCGGGAGAAACGCTTCATCGCCGATGCCGCCCATGAGCTGCGCACGCCCCTGGCGGTGCTGCGCATCCACGCGCAGAACGCGATGGAGGCGGCCGATGAGCATGACCGCGCCGATGCATTGGCGCAGCTCATCGCCGGCGTGGACCGGACCACCCGGGTGGTGGCGCAGATGTTGACCCTGGCCCGGCTGGAGCCGAATGCCGTGCAACTGGCCATGGCCCGTCTCGACCTGTGCGCGCTGGCCCGTGGCGCCCTGGCGGAACTGACGCCTCTGGCGCTGAACCGCCGTCAGGAACTGACCCTGGAAGCGGCAGACGGCGGCGATTATCGCCTGATGGGCGATGCGGCCAGCCTGGAGACCCTGCTGCAGAACCTGGTCGGCAACGCCTTGCAATACACCCCGCCCGGCGGGCAGATCCAGGTGTGCCTGGAAGGCACCGGAGATGCCGTGTCGCTGCGCGTCTTGGACAGCGGCCCCGGCGTGCCGCTGGAAATGCGTACCCAGGTGTTCGAACGCTTCTTCCGCCAGGGCGAAGGGCAGGGTGCCGGGCTGGGGTTGTCCATCGTCGCGCGGGTGGCGGAGCTGCACCGGGCGGATGTCGAATTGCTCGAATCGCCGCTGGGCGGACTGGAAGTCCGGGTGCGTTTCCCGCGTGAAGTGTGAGGGGTAAGGTTTCCTTAAGTGTCCAGCCTTAGGATCGCGACACTTCCTCACACAAGGAGCGTTTCCGATGACCTATCTCTCTCAACGCTACAGCCGCCTTTCCATTGGCCTGCATTGGCTGATGCTGCTGCTGATCGCCGGCGTGTATGCCTGCATCGAGCTGAAAGGCAACTTCCCCAAAGGTAGCGAAACTCGCGAGTTGCTCAAGCAATGGCACTTCATGCTGGGCCTGGCGGTGTTCGCCCTGGTTTGGTTGCGTTTGCTGGCGCGCATTCTTGGCCCCTCGCTGCGTGACGAACCCGCCGTTCCGGCCTGGCAGGGTTGGTTGGCGAAGGCCATGCACCTTGCTCTGTATGGCCTGATGATCGGCCTGCCGTTCGTGGGTTGGCTGATCCTCAGCGCGGCTGGCAAGCCGATTCCGTTCTTCGGCCTGGAATTGCCGGCCCTGGTGGCCCCGGACAAGGAGCTCGCGGGTGAGCTGAAGGAATTGCACGAAGCGCTCGGCCAAGCCGGTTATTGGCTGATCGGCCTGCATGCGGTGGCCGCGTTGTTCCACCATTACGTGAAACGCGATGGGGTGCTGCTGCGCATGTTGCCGCTGGGTGATGGGCGCTGAGTCGTATCCTGCGTGGAGCTTCGCCAGCAGAGCTGGCTCCTACGAAAAGCAGGTCTGAGTGGTACGCAACCTGTAGGAGCGGATTCATCCGCGAAGCTACCTTTCAGCCCATCGCGAATGAATTCGCTCCCACGCCGAGGTCCGGACGCGGCGCTTTGTAGGAGCGAGCTCTGCTCGCGAATGGGGCTATACAAGAGCTTCGCCAGGAGAGCTGGCTCCTACAGAGAGCGGAATGTGGTAGGGGCGGATGTGGGGACTCGTCCGCCCGACGGCCGCTTGCCCATTCAGCCGAGCAGGCCCTTGATCCGATTGGCCAGGGCGTCCAGGGTGAAAGGCTTGGTCAGGATTTGCATGTCCGGCTCCAGGCGGTCGTTGCCGACCACCGCGTTCTCGGCATAGCCGGTGATGAACAACACTTTCAGCCCCGGCCGGATCCGGCGCGCGGCGTCGGCGACCTGGCGGCCATTCATGCCGCCGGGCAGGCCGATGTCGGTGATCAGCAGGTCCACGGGCCGGCCTGATTCCAGCAACGCCAGGCCGGACGGGCCTTCCGCGGCCTCGAGGGTGGCGTAGCCGAGGTCTTCCAGCACTTCGGTCACCAGCATGCGCAGGGTCGCCTCGTCATCGATCACCAGTACGGTTTCGCCCTGGCTGGCCACCGGCATGTCGGAGGTCGGCGCCATCTTGCTGGGGGCTTCCGGCTCACCCGCGTGGCGCGGCAGGTAGAGCATGACGGATGTCCCCTGGCCGGTTTCCGAGTGGATCCGTACCTGGCCGCCGGACTGTTGGGCGAAGCCGTACACCATGGAAAGCCCCAGCCCGGTACCCTGGCCGGTGGGTTTAGTGGTGAAGAAGGGTTCGCAGGCCCGTTTGGCGACTTCCGCCGACATGCCCATGCCGGTATCGCTGACCTTCAGCGACAGGTATTCGCCGGGCGCCAACTCCAGCGCGCCGGCGGCTTTTGCCCCCAGCTCGACGTTGGCCGTCTCGATGACCAGCCGCCCACCTTCCGGCATTGCGTCGCGTGCGTTGATGCAGAGGTTGAGCAGGGAGTTTTCCAACTGGTTGCGATCCACCAGGGCGGTCCAGGAGTCCGCGGAGCGGATGATATCCACCCGGATCGTTGGCCCCATGGTGTGGCGGATCAGTTCTTCCATGTCGGCGATCAGGTGGTTGATCCGGGTCGGCCGCGGATCGAGGGTCTGGCGCCGGGAAAAGGCCAGCAGGCGGTGGGTCAGGGAGGCCGCGCGCTGGGTCGCGCCCTGGGCCGCCTCGATGTAGCGCTCGAGGTCCCGGGTACGCCCCTGGCGGAGCCGCTCGCCCAGCAATTCCAGGCTGCCGCCGATGCTCAGCAGCAGGTTATTGAAGTCGTGCGCCAAGCCGCCGGTGAGCTGGCCGACCGCTTCCATCTTCTGGCTGTGGCGAAGGTTCTCCTCGGCTTGCTGGAGGGCTTCGGCCTGCTCCTTTTCCGCAGTGAAGTCCCTCCCCACGGCATTGATCAGGCCATCGCCGGGTACCGCGTTCCAACTGATCCAGCGGTAGCTGCCGTCCTTGTGGCGGACGCGGTTGTCCAGGCCGGAGATCGGCGTGCCGCGGGACAACAGGCGGATGGTGCGGATGGTGCGATGCAGGTCCTCGCGGTGGATGAGGCTCAGTGCCCGTTGGCCGACCAGTTCCTGCTCGCTCCAGCCGAGCATGCGCTGCCAGGCGGGGTTGGCTGCGGTGATCGTGCTATCGAAGTGGGTCACCAGCATGATGTCGGTGGATAACTGCCAGAGGCGGTTGCGGTCGGCGGTGCGTTCGGCGACCTGCTTTTCCAGCGAGTTGGCGAGTTCGCGCAACTGGCGTTCGGCGAGGTACTTGCCGGTCATTTCGATAACGGTATCCATCATGCCGACGACCACGCCGTTCTCGTCCCGTACCGGGCTGTAGCAGAAGGTGAAGAAGGTCTGCTCCAAGTGGCCGTGGCGGTTGATGGCGAGCGGGAAATCCTCGATATAGGTCGCCTCGCCGGAAAACGCGCGCTCGGCGATCGGGCCGATGGCGTCCCAGGCTTCGCTCCATATCTCGTCGAACGGCCGCCCCAGTGCTTCCGGTTTGTTGCCGAGGATCGGCTTGAAGGCATCGTTGTAGATCGAGGTGAGGGAGGGTCCCCACACCAGGCACTTGGGGAATTTAGAGTTGAGGACGAATTCCACGGTGACGCGCAGCACGGTCGGCCAGTCCTGGATCGGGCCGAGCGGAGTGGCACTCCAATCGAAGGTGCGGACCTTCTGCCCCATCTCTCCGCCATCGAAGGGAAAACGGGGCATCCGCGGGGCCGTTATCAGATTCATGGGGCCTGTGAACTGTCGCTCCGGTTGCATCCTGCATACTCCTTCGGGCGGGGGCTGTCGCTACGATGCATGAGTGACAGACCACCAAACCGCGCAACCTATCCGTTGCCCTCGCCACAATTCGCCGAACGGCAGCGGTCGACGGGCGGAAACCGGCCATTTTCCGGTTTTTGTGGTCATTCTCGATAGAACACTTGTACTAGGTGGTAGCCGAAGACGCTCTTGATCGGCCCGTGTACGGTGCGCAGGGGCTTCTTGAAGATCACCTGATCGATGGCCCGCACCATCTGGCCGGGGCGGACCTCGCCGAGATCGCCGCCGCGTTTGCCGGACGGGCAGAGCGAGTGTTTCTTCGCCAGGGCATCGAAGGCTTCGCCGTTGGCGAGGCGTTTTTTCAGTTGTTCGGCTTCGGCCTCGGTCTTGACCAGGATGTGGCGGGCCATGGCTTTGGGCATGTGGGAGTCCGATTCTGTGATGGGCTAGGCATTGTGCCTGAACCCAAGACCATACAGTCGCCGGTTCGTTGGCGCCAGTTTTTCGTCGGTCCCGGTCGGCGGTGCGTCATCCTTTAGCGTAAGAAGAGTGCTCCATGGATATCCAATCGATGCTGAAAATCCTGGCCAGCCAGGACGGTTCCGACCTCTACCTCTCCACGGGCGCACCGCCCTGCGCCAAGTTCAATGGCGTGCTCAAGCCGCTCAGTGCCGAACCGCTGAAGCCGGGGGAGGTGGCGAAGATCGCCGAGTCGGTCATGGACGCCGAGCAACGGGCCGAATTCGAACGGGAGCTGGAGATGAACCTGGCGATCTCGCTGCCGCACATCGGCCGCTTCCGTATCAACATCTTCAAGCAGCGCAACGAGGTATCCATCGTCGCGCGCAACATCAAGATGGAGATTCCGAAGTTCGAGGACCTCAAGCTGCCGGAAGTGCTGCTCAAGGTGGTGATGGAGAAGCGGGGACTGGTGCTGTTCGTCGGCGGCACCGGCTCCGGCAAGTCCACCTCCCTGGCGGCATTGATCGACTACCGCAACCGCAACAGCGGCGGGCATATCATCACCATCGAGGATCCGGTGGAATACGTGCACCGGCACAAGAAATCCATCATCAACCAGCGCGAGGTGGGCGTGGATACCCGCAGCTTCCATGCCGCGCTGAAGAACACCCTGCGCCAGGCGCCGGACGTGATCCTGATCGGCGAAATCCGCGACCGCGAGACCATGGAGCATGCCCTGGCGTTCGCCGATACCGGTCACCTGGCGATTTCCACCCTGCACGCCAACAACGCCAACCAGGCGCTGGATCGCATCATCAACTTCTTCCCGGAAGACCGCCGCCCGCAGCTGCTCAACGACTTGGGCAACAACCTCAAGGCGTTCGTCTCCCAGCGGCTGGTCAAGACCGTCGACGGCAAGCGCCGCGCCGCCGTGGAAGTGCTGCTCGGCACGCCGACCGTGCGCGACCTGATCAAGCGCAGCGAACTCAGCTCGATCAAGGAGGTGATGGAGAAATCGAAGAACCTGGGCATGCAGACCTTCGATCAGGCGCTGATCGACCTGGCCAACGAGGGCGCCATCAGCGAAGAGGAAGCGATCAAGAACGCCGACTCGGCCAACAATGTCCGCCTCAAGCTGAAACTCTACAAGGACACCCCGGCCACCGCCCAGCCCGCGGCGCCCAGCGCTCCCGAACCGGCCAAGCCTGTGGACGCCCCGGCCTGGGGGCTGGAACTGAAGCTGGAGGATATCGAGGAAGAAGGCGGGCCCGAGGAGCCGGGGCGTCCGCAATAACAGGTCATTCTTATAGAACCCCTGGGGGGCCGCGCATCTCTAAGCTTCTAGACCAAGCGAGAGGCGATCCCATGGCCAAGCCGCTGGAAGAGTACAACCGCAAGCGCGATTTCTCCGCCACACCCGAGCCCTCCGGCGCGGCCCGGCGAACCCGCCGCAAGGTCGCGGCGGGGGAGCACGCACTGCAATACTGCATCCAGAAACACGATGCGACCCGCCTGCATTACGACTTCCGCCTGGAACTGGACGGCACCCTGAAGAGCTGGGCGGTGCCCAAGGGGCCCTGCCTCGATCCCAAGGTGCGGCGGCTGGCGGTGCATGTCGAGGACCACCCGCTGGACTACGCGGACTTCGAGGGAAATATCCCCGAGGGCCATTACGGCGCCGGCGATGTGATCGTCTGGGACCGGGGCGTTTGGACGCCGGAGGGCGATCCCCGCGAGGGCTACCGCAAGGGCAAGCTCAAGTTCAGCCTGGAGGGTGAGAAGCTCAGCGGCAGTTGGAACCTGGTGCGCACGCACATGCAGGGCAGCAAGGAGCAGTGGTTCCTGATCAAGTCCAACGACGAAGCGGCGCGCCCGGAAAGCGAATACGACATCGTCGAGGCCCAGCCGGACAGTGTCATCAGCGACCGCACCATTATCCCGCGCCAGCGCGGCACCAAGGCGGCCGAGGCGCGCCGGCCGATCAAGACGCCGGCGCGGCGGCGTGGCCAGAAGGAGGAAGGGCAGCGGCTGGCCGGCGCGCGCGAGGCGCCCATGCCGGAGAAGCTGACGCCGCAACTGGCGACCCTGGTCGAGTCCGTCCCGGATGGCGACTGGCGCTACGAGATCAAGTTCGACGGCTACCGCATCATGACCCGCATCGAAAAAGGCAAGGTGCGCCTGATCACCCGTAACGGTCATGACTGGACGGCGAAGATGCCGCGGCAGGCCGAGGCGCTGGCCGCTCTGGGGCTGGAGTCGGCCTGGCTGGACGGCGAGGTGGTGGTGCTGAACGAGGAAGGGCTGCCGGACTTCCAGGCCCTGCAGAACGCCTTCGATATAGGCGGCAGCGAGCGCATCGTCTATTACCTGTTCGATGCGCCGTACCTGAACGGCATGGACCTGCGCGAGGTGGCGGTGGAACAGCGTCGCGCCGCGCTGGCGGCACTGATGGCGGACAACGAGAGCCCGTTGCTGCGCTTCTCCGAGGACTTTGCCGAAGACCCTGACGCGGTGCTGGAGAGCGCCTGCCAGATGCGCCTGGAAGGCCTGATCGGCAAGCGCGCCGGCAGCCCTTACGTGTCCCGTCGCAGCTCCAGCTGGATCAAGGTGAAGTGCCAGAACCGCCAGGAGTTCATCATCGTTGGCTATACCGACCCGAAGGGCGCGCGCAATGCTTTCGGCGCGCTGCTGCTCGGCCTGCACGACGAGGACAGCGGCCAACTACGCTATGCCGGCAAGGTGGGCACCGGTTTCAATGAGGCTACCCTGCGCACGGTGTACAAGCAGCTCAAGGATCGGGAAATCGAGCGGCCGGCGGTGGTCAACCCGCCTACCGGTGCGGACGCCCGCGGCGCTCACTGGCTGAAGCCCGAGCTGATGTGCGAAGTGGCCTACGCGGAAATGACCCGCGACGGAGTGATCCGGCATTCGGTGTTTCACGGCTTGCGTACCGACAAGCCGGCGAAGGCAATCAGCCGCGAACGGGCGCAGCCGGCGGAGAAGGTCGAGGAGGAGGCAGTGCCGAAACGACGCAGCGGGCAGGCCAAGGCGAACGCGGACGGTGTCGGTCAGATCAAGATCAGCCACCCGGATCGCGTCATCGACAAGACCATCGGCGCCACCAAGCTGGAGCTGGCGCAATACTACGGACGGGTCGCCCCCTGGATCCTGCCCGACCTGCAAGGACGCCCGGTAGCACTGGTGCGGGCGCCGGAGGGTATCGACGGCGAACTGTTCTTCCAGAAGCACGCCGGCAAGCTGAGCCTGCCCCACGTCAACCAGACCGAGGACCCGGAAGACCCGCAACCGGTGCTGCTGGTGGACACGCCCGAGGGGCTGGTAGGCGCGGCGCAGATGGGCACCATCGAGCTGCATACCTGGAATGCCACCGTGCCGAAGCTGGAGCGCCCGGACCGCTTCATCCTCGACCTCGACCCGGACCCGGCATTGCCCTGGAAGCGCATGATCGAGGCGACCCAGTTGACCCTGACTCTGCTCGACGAGCTGGGGTTGCGCTCCTTCCTCAAGACCAGCGGCGGCAAGGGCATCCACGTGGTGGTACCGCTGACCCGCCGTCTGGGCTGGGACGCGGTGAAGGACTTCAGCCAGGCCATCGCCCGGCACATGGCCAAGCTGATGCCGGACCGCTTTTCCGCCGTCAGCGGGCCGAAAAACCGCGTCGGGAAGATCTTCATCGACTACCTGCGCAACGGCCGCGGCGCGACCTCGGTGGCGGCCTACTCGGTACGGGCACGGGAGGGGTTGCCGGTGTCGGTGCCGATCCACCGGGAAGAGCTGGCCGACCTCAAGGGCGCGAATCTGTGGAACATCCGCAACCTGTTCGAACGCTTGGACGAGCTGGGCGACGACGACCCCTGGGCAGACATGGCCGACACCCGGCAGGCGATCACGGCGGACATGCGCCGGCGGTTGGGGATGAAGTAGGGGTTGGTCGCAGGATCGTAGCCCGGATAAGCGTGGGCGTAATCCGGGACCCCGCGGCCCCGGATTACGCTGGCGCTTATCCGGGGCTACGGCGTGGGGTAGGAGCGAGCTCTGCTCGCGAATGGTGCTGCACAAAAGCTTCGCCAGCAGAGCTGGCTCCTACGAAAAGCGAATCCGTCGGAGAATTGATGGTTCCCACGCTCCAGCGTGGGAGCCCTGGTCAGGACGCTCTGCGTCCGCCCGGATGGACGCGGAGCGTCCGAGGATGCATTCC
>NZ_MUJY01000171.1 GCF_002286785.1 Pseudomonas sp. PIC25
ATCAAGCAGGCGATCTTGCGCAGGCTGAAGCCTTGGGCATGACCGAGTTGAATGGTGGCGCGCTCTTCGACGCTGAGTTCGGAATAAGACATAGGGGCAACACCGTACCGGAAAGGTCAGGTGTTGCACTCAGTTTTTGCGGCCGCCGGAGTTTATGCGGCAAGCTGTTCCTGAAAGTGAGATCAATCTCATTCGTGCAGCTTTGCAGAGGGGGCAGTTGACTGGCGCAGGCCGCTTCATTGACGAAATGGAACGGATCTTGGGGCAGCGCGTGGAGCTGCAAGGGCAGGGAAGACCCAGGTCTAAAATGGAAAAATAAATCTGTCCCCTTTTCGGTCCCCTTTTCGCGTTCGGCTACTTTCTGGAGCTGGGCATTCTCGATGCCGAACTGGCAGACAACGCCCCATCCACACTCTCTACGAACGCCAGAGCGGTGCAGAAACCCTGGCATACCTAGTGGAACAGCTCACCGATAGCGAGCGCTAGGTCATCACCGGGCACTATTATCAACAGTTGAGTTTCGTGCAGATTAGCGAGTTGATGAGAGTGAGTAAGGCACGAGTGTCACAGCTGCATGGGCAGGGGCTGAGGAGATTACGGTTGTTTACGAGCGCATATTGATCGAATAATAATACTACAGAGATCTGACATTTAAGGCGGCCACAACAAGCGCATCACCAAGAAAACTCATCCCACCGAGCAGGCATCTCATTAGTGACCGCTTTACTCAGAGCCCTTCATCAATTTCAGCATCCACTTTTTTGCCACACCTGCACACTCGATAACGTACCAATTTACCGCGATCAAATAATCACCAGCTTCATTGGATAAGAAATACTCCATACCATAGGAACTTTCCAGAACAGCACAGACCTGTCTACCATCCTCAAGCACAAAGACCTGATTTTTATTATGATTTTCCTGATCAAAAAATAAAAAACCTGGCTCATTTTTAAGAACATAAGAATACGAGAATTCATATTTTTCAATTGGAATTGACAATGATTCCCGTCCAATCGCCAAATGACCAGACCTCCTCTGAGGGTTAAATTTATTAAAAATTCCCTCTATATAAATCCTCGCCTCCTCAGAAGATAGAATCTGGAATTTAAAATCCAATTCTCTACAAACCTGAGCCAACTCATCCACATGGCGCATTTATTCTACCTCCTAGTCGCCGGAACAATATCAACAAAGATATGCCCTCTTATTCTCTGGGCACCTTTTCCTGATGATTGATAACCTATATGAGGCTGATGCGGGCCATTACCAATATTTGAGCCCTCCACATTATTCCACTTAGGAACATCCATATTTACTTTTGCGCCTTTGGGTCCCCGTATATTCAACAGGAATGGTTTCACATACTAATCCTTAGTCATCTTGTTGTCCAGAATTGACCTTTAGGGACTCCGATTCTTTTAAATGCCTCATCTAAAGCATCTCGATAAGTCGTTCCAGTATATCTTATATCCAAATCTTTATCTGAGTTGAATTCCCAGTTGGGTCCAGGCGCCTGGGGATTTGTTTTGAGGTGAATCCTATACTGCCCGCTTGATAATACCCAATCCCTCGGGCATTTATATTCTCAAGAACAATTCCATAATTTCCATATTTAGATATTCCAATGGCTGTTCCCATGTCCAGGATTCTTGCGGGTATATCTAATACCTCAATAGCAGCTCTCTTGATGGTGCCTGCTAGCCCATTTCCGAAAGCTAAAGCTAGGCGACCTATGTCTACCCCTGCATCCTGGGTGACTGGTATAGGGCCCGTTATCAAAGGCCGATATCAAGGGTACGCTCTTGCCCCTGGGCGTATAACCGTACACCATCCGGTTTTCATAAATAGAGCCTTGGCGGAAATAGCTAGCTGTTTGAGTAATCCAAATCAGCCCCGGTATAGCCCTCTCGATTAAGGCCATACCAGTCTTCAACGGAAGCAGGAGCGCTTGAACGCGGCGCGGCAGTTGGCGTTGGTGTTGTTCTGCAATGAGCCGCAGTTGGATAACGGCGAGGTGTTCGCGGCGTTTCATCTGTTGCTGAACGACGCAGCGGGGTTGTATGACGCTGCCTTCGAGCGGGTGCGGAGGTAATCGTTCGTGGGGAGGGAGGCGGTTGCCTGCCCTCTCCCTGACCCGGATCAGGCCGGCACATCCACCATCAATGTCCGTGCGCTGAGGCGGACGTAATGGGCGCAGGCGGTGAGCAGGCCGTGGTCGTCGAAGTTGAGTTCGACGGGTGGTTTACCTTCGGCTTCGCAGCGGTATAGGTGTTGGCCGGGGCGGCGTTGCAGGCAGTGGTAGCGTTGGTGGCGTGGCTTGACTTCGAGGGTCAGCAGGTCGATGTGGGCAACGCGCAGGCCGAGGTTTTCGCCGGTTTCCAGGGCGGCGTTTTGCAGCACCGGGGTGTGGGTGAACGGGGAGGCTGGGATGATGACATGCTGGCAGCCGTCGAGGTCCGGGCGCGGTTCGTCGTTCTGGTACCAGTGGCCGCGGATGTCGCGGTGCAGGCTGAGGGTACGCGGGCCGTGGTGGTCGGCTTTCAGCCACAGGCGGCGAAAGCGCCAGCGCGGGTCGCAGTCGAGGACGTAGGTGGCGGCGATGCTGTGACCGTTGAGGTTCTGCATCAGGTGGCTGCTGCCGTGAATGCCTTCGCTATCCAGGCTGAGGCGCAGGTTCTCCACGCCGGGCGTGGTCCAGGGTTTCCATACCAGTATCTGTTGCATCCAGGCGACTCCAGACTGCGGGTGCGTGGTCCATGGGAAGGGCACTTGCTGGACACCTTCCCTGGTGTTCCGTCATCTGGTGTGAAGGATAAGGGGTTCTTTTTGTGATGTCTTTCAGCTTTTGCTTACAACTGTGCAAGTTTTTGCCAACAGAAGATCAGGCTTTACGGCTGAGCGGGGGCTGGCTGAAGCGCACGCCGGCGAGGCCGGTTTCCATCAGTGCGCGGATGTTGCCGTGGTCGTTGCCGCCGGGTGTGGCCAGGACGGCGCGGTAGTGTTCGCCGAAGGCTTGCAGGGCTTCGTCCAGGGTGAGGTGTTCCAGCAGGGCGAGGCCGAGGGTCTTGCAGGAGCCTTCGTTCTGGCCGGCGGCACTTTCCACCGGGCCGTTGGAGAAGGCGCTGGGTTGGTAATCGTAGTGCTCGGCGATGAAGGCCAGGGTGTCGGCGAACTGGTGCCGGTCGCTGCGCAGATGGGCGCGGAAGTCGTTCAGGGTCATTTCTTGCTGCTCTTGTCGAAGGCGGCCTGCTGCTCGGGGCTGGCTTCTTTCTGGTATTTGGCTTTCCACTCGCTGTAGGGCATGCCGTAGATTTCTTCCCGGGCCTGGTCCGGGGTGACGTCGACGCCGATATCGTCGGCGGCGGCCTTGTACCACTTGGAGAGACAGTTGCGGCAGAAGCCGGCGAGGTTCATCAGGTCGATGTTCTGCACGTCCGGGCGGCTGCGCAGATGCTGGACCAGTTGGCGAAAAGCGGCGGCTTCGAGTTCGAGGCGTTCTTCTGGAG
Source organism: Pseudomonas sp. PIC25 (assembly GCF_002286785.1). Classification (GTDB taxonomy): domain Bacteria; phylum Pseudomonadota; class Gammaproteobacteria; order Pseudomonadales; family Pseudomonadaceae; genus Pseudomonas_M. The sequence goes on from NZ_MUJY01000171.1 coordinate 3,510, forward strand.
TCATCATCAAATTCTCGGCTGACGGTGGTCGATATCCCGTGGGGACGGCCTGACGGGGCGGATCATACTCCGCCTCGCGCGGGCGTCACCAGCGTGTCCCGGGCGGGCGGCTTCGAGTGCCTTGGGCGAATGGCTTCGCCCTACGGGAAGGCTCTTTTCACGATAGTCAGCTTTTCACCGGGGCGAGCGATGTCATGCGTCTTCCGGGTCGCGGTGGGCGGTCAGGGTGATGGAAACCGATTCGGCGAAGCGCAGGGCGTGGGGTTTGTCGACTTCCACTTCGGCATAGCGTACCGCCGGGTTTTCCATGATCAGGTCGAGCAGTTCCTGGGTCAGGCGTTCGAGGAGGGCGAAGCGGTTGCCTTCGACGTGTTGGATGATCGCCTTGGTGATGGTGCGGTAGTTCAGCGCGTGCTCGATGTCGTTGTCGCGCACCGCTTCGATGGCGGGATAGAGGATGGTCAGGTTGATCAGCACGTCCTGCTTGTTGTTGATTTCTTCTTCCTTGATGCCGATGTAGGTGCGCAGGCGCAGGTCCTTGACCCGGATGCGCGCCATGCCCGGTTCCAGTCGTGGCATGTCTAGTTGCTCCGTCCGATCAGTTTGAGGAACTCGTGGCGGGTGTTGCTGGATTCGCGGAAGGCACCGAGCATCACGGAAGTGCTCATCACCGAATTCTGCTTCTCCACGCCACGCATCATCATGCACATGTGCTTGGCCTCGATCACCACCGCCACGCCCGCGGCCTGGGTCACGCTCTGCACGGCCTCGGCGATCTGCCGGGTGAGGTTCTCCTGGATCTGCAGGCGGCGGGCATACATGTCGACGATGCGCGCCACCTTGGACAGGCCGAGCACCTTGCCGGTGGGGATGTAGGCCACGTGCGCCTTGCCGATGAAGGGCAGAAGGTGGTGTTCGCACAGGGAGTACAACTCGATCTCGCGGACGATCACCATTTCGTCGTTGTCGGACTCGAAGAGTGCGCCGTTGACGATCTCCTCCAGCGTCTGGCCGTAGCCGTGGCAAAGGTACTGCATGGCCTTGGCCGCCCGCTTGGGCGTATCCAGCAGACCCTCGCGCTCCGGGTTTTCCCCGAGGCCACGGAGAATCTCACGGTAATGGTGAGACAGTTGTTCGCTCATGAAAGGTTCCTCGCGGTCCGCCTCATTTGAGGTGGCGGCCGCCGTTGACGGTCAGCGTGGTGCCGGTGACGTAAGGGTTGTCCAGCAGGTAGCGCAGGCTCCGGTAGATCACCTCGGCACCGGGTTCGATACCCAGGGCGGATTTGGCCAGGGTCTTGGCGCGGTAGTCCGCGTCGTCGTTCTCGTTGAACAGCACCAGGGCCGGGGCGATGCCGTTGACCTTGATCGCCGGTGCGAAGCGGGCGGCAAAGGACAGGGTCAGGTTGTCCAGCCCGGCCTTGCTGGCGCAGTAGGCGATGCGGTTGGCGCTGCCCTTGCGGGCGACGTCGTCGCTGATGTGGACGATGTCCGCAGGCGACGATTTTTCCAGCAGTTCGGCGCAGTGCAGGTTAATCAGGTAGGGCGCCAGCATGTGCACGGTGAACATGCGCTGGAAGGCGTCGGCCTCCTGGCCGGGTGTTTCGCTTAGCCAGTCCGAGGCGTTATGGACGATGGCGCGCAGGCTATCGGTGTGCTGCTTCAGTTCGGCGATGAAGGCGAGGATCGAGGCTTCGCTGGAGAAGTCGGCGCGCAGTGTCAGGACGCCCCGTTCGCGCAGCCGGGCCAGGCCGGGACGCTCGCTGCGGTAGGTCACGATCAGCGATTCGCCGTCATCGAGCAGGCGCTCGGCGCAATGCAGGCCAACCCGCTGACCGGCGCCGGTGATCAGGATGGGGGAGGGGGATGCGCGCATGGGCACTCGCTTCGGCTGTTCGGGACGGTTCAGCGACGCGGCGTCCGGGTACCTGACGAGTCAGACGTGCGCCGGCTGAACCGAAGGGGACGTTATACCAGCCGATGGCTTTGTACAACCATGCGGACTGTGTGTATAAGACAGAGAGGTGCGGGGACCCTTGTTTTTCGAGGGTTTCAAGGGCGGCTTAGTTGAATAAAGGCGTTTTGCTAATAAATTCCTATACATACATCTTGATTTGTATAGGGTTTGTTCGCTGATGTGCTGTGCCCGCCCACGACAGGGCGGACAAGGGCGCTCAGCGGATCGCCTGCAGGCCGGCACGCAGGAGGCGGCGGGATCGGTCGCTCTGCAGCCAGGGGGCGAGCAGGCGAGTCGACAAGGGGATGAACAGGTAGGTCATCAGCGGGGTCAGTACCAGCGTGCTGAGCAGGACCCGGACGATCAGCGGCCATTCGTTGAGGGTGCTGCCGAAGAGCAGGTTAAAGGCCAGCGAGACCGGGAAGAAAGCCAGCCAGATCGCAATGCTCTGCTTCCAGCGAGGTGGGCGCTTGTCGCTGGCGCCGAACCAGGCATCGAGGCCGACGGCACGGTGCTCGTGGGGTTGAGCGAACAGGCCCGTGCCGCGTTCGAGCCAGGCACGGCGGGAGGCGGAGTGTTCCCAGGCATCGAGGGTTTGCTCATCGGCGAAGCGGAAGACGATCTGGAATTCGTCGTCGTCCGGTGGTGGCGCCAGGACGCCGGAGCCGAGGTAGCCGGGGAAGTCGGCAGCGAGTTGCTCGCCTTCGCGCAGCCAGGCGCTGAAATCCTGGTAGCGGCCACGGGCCACGCGGCGCGCCACCATGAGGGTGACGGGTTCGGTAGACATTGTGTATCTCCATCGGTCTTGGCGTGCCGCCGGATAGGCGGACGCGGATCGCAGCGCCGGGGTGGTGGGCTGCGAGAAAATCGAGGCAAGGATTATTCCCGAATCGGCCGAATAAGCCAGAGCCCAGGGTTGACGGGTACTGGGTGCTACGGGTTTCGTTTATGAATTGTGAAGCGTATTCGGCGTTGCACCATTGGTGTGCGTCTTTGCGGCGCGGATCGCCAGGCGGAGCCGGTGGTGAAGGGTGTGCCGGGCGGCGGCTGGGCTTACAATGCGAGCACCTTTCCAAGGCTCTACTGCCATGACCGAATTTACGGCTTCGTCTCTGGTTTCCGGCGACCTCAAGCAGGAGGAGCTGTTTCCCATTCGTGAAGTCTCGCGCCTTACCGGGGTCAACCCGGTCACCCTGCGCGCCTGGGAGCGGCGCTACGGGTTGATCCAGCCCATTCGCACCGACAGCGGGCATCGCCTGTACTCCCTGGCGGACGTCGAGGCGGTGCGTAGCATTCTTGGCTGGATTGAGCGCGGCGTGGCGGTGAGTAAGGTCGGCAAGATCCTCGCCCGCAGCGAGCAGGCCAAGGCGGCCTGCTCGCCAGTGGGGCAGGCGCCGGCGGTGGGCGAGTGGGAGGCGTGGCAGGCGCGCGTGCGCCGGGCCGTGGGGCAGTTCGACGAAGCCGAATTGGATCGCCTCTATGGCCAGGTGTTTTCCAGCTACCCATTGCCAGTGGTGTTCCAAGACATCCTGATGCCGCTCTGGCAGGAAATGCTGGTGAGCCAGGAAGCGTTTGGGCAGACCAGTGAGTGGTTGTTCCTGGACAGCTTCCTGCGTGGCCGGGTGCTGCAACGCCTGCAACTGGCGCGTGAGCCAGGGGCGGAGCGGGTGCTGCTGGCGGCGATCCCCGGCCACTGTCGGGAGCTGGAGTTGCTGGTGGCCGGCCTGTTGCTCAGTGGCCCGGAACTGGCGCCTATGCTGCTCGGCCTCGGGCAGCCGTTGGCGGAACTGACCCTCATCTGTGAAAAGACCCAGCCCCAGGCTCTGGTTCTGTTTTCCAACCAGCCCCCGGCCGCCGACTTGCCTCGGCAACTGGACAAACTGGCGTTGGGGTTGAATTGCCCATTATTGCTGGCGGGTGATGCCGCGGACCTGGCGCAGGACAGCCTGGTAGGTTCCACGGTCGGTTGCCTAGGGAGCGAAGGGCGCCTGATGCGGCGGCGTCTGCAGCAGTTCCTGGCGGGCCACCTGGATACCTGAGGCTTTCGGCTCAGCTCATTTGTGCAGGAGTGGATGCAGCAGGCGATGCTGCTGGAAGATGTATTGGCGCAGGCGGTCGCCGTGGCCGGGGTGGCCCATGGTCAGGCGATAGGCGACCAGTTGGCGCTCGGTCTTGCGTACCCGGGCGCCGAGCAGGGCGATGGGGTCCTGTTCCGGTAGCGGCAGCCAGAGGGCGAACAGTTCCGGCGTGTCTTTCTGGTCGCGGACTTCGATCAGTGCGCCATTCGGCGACAGCTCATGCACCCAGAGGGCGGTTTCCGCTCCGTGTTCGTCGACCAGGGCGACCGGTTCCGGCAAGCGCAGGCGCCAGGGGCGGAGCGTAGGGCCTTGTTCGAATATTTCGGGGGCTTCGATTTCCAGATGCGGGGTCTGGAATTCGTCCTGCACGAGGCGCAGGGGGAAGGTCAGGTGCTGGCTGTGGAAATCCGCTTCGAGGGTCAGTTGGCCCTGTTTGGCCAGGCGTGCGATCAGCGCTTCGGCCTGGACGCTGCCATCGAGCAAAAGGCTGGAGCCCGGCAATCCCTTGGAGCCGGAAGATTTGCCTTGCAACGTCTGGATAAACGCCAGTTCATCCTCGGTCAGTAATGGAGTATCCACATCGCGAACCCGCGTACGTCAGAGTTCGTTTGACAGCAGATGCGGCGATTCGTTTCAACAACGGTTCATGTTTTCGACTGTTCTGCCCTGAGTGCCGCCAGTTCGGCCTCCAAAGCCTGAAGGCGCTGCTGTGCCTCGACCTGTTCGGTCACGTCCTTCTGAATACCAATGTAGTAGGTCAATTGATCGCTGTCGTTGAGCACGGGAGAAATCGACAGCTCGTTCCAGAACGGCGTGCCGTCCTTGCGGTAGTTGCGGATGACCTGGCGGCAGGCCTGCTGGTTGCGCAGGGCTTCGCGAATGGCCGCCAGGCCGGGCTGGTCGCGGTCGTTGCCCTGGAGGAAGCGGCAGTCCTGGTAAAGGATGTCGTCCACCGCGTAGCCGGTCAGCCGTTCGAAGGCGGGGTTGGCGTAGATCAGGATGTGGTCGTCGCCCTCCCGCTCGGCGACGACGATGCCGTCGTTGGAAGCATCGACCACCAGTTGCAGCAGTTTGGAATTGATCATCGTGTTGCTCCCGGGCTCTGTCGCCGCATTCTAGAACGGTCGGGCAGTTGCGGCATAATGCCGGGGTTTTCAGTCTGTTTCGGAGCGTCCATGAAAATCGCCATCCTGTCCGGTTCGGTCTACGGCACCGCCGAGGAAGTCGCCCGGCACGCCGAGCACCTGCTCAAGGCCGCCGGTTTCGAGGCCTGGCACAAACCCCGCGCGGAGCTGGCCGACCTGCTGGCCTTCGCGCCCGAGGCTTTCCTGGTGGTGACCTCGACCACCGGCATGGGTGAGCTGCCGGACAACCTTCAGCCGCTGTACTACGCCATCCGCGACCATCTGCCGGCCTGGCATGGATTGCCCGGCGGTGTGATCGCCCTGGGCGACTCCAGCTACGGCGACACCTTCTGCGCCGGTGGCGAGCAGGTGCGTGAGCTGTATGCCGAACTAGGCATCCGCGAGGTGGTGGACATGCTGCGCCTGGATGCCAGCGAAACCGTGACCCCGGAAACCGACGCCGAGCCTTGGCTCATCGGTTTCGGCAACGCGTTGCGCGTCTGATGCACCCGCGCGCCGCCGAGCTGATCCGCGAGCTGGAGCTGCTGCCGCACCCCGAGGGCGGCTTCTATCGCCGGGTCTTCCATTCCAGCAGCACCCTCGCCAACGGTCGTCCCTGCTGTACGGCAATCTTCTTCCTGCTGCCGGCCGGCGTGTGCGGGCGTTGGCATCGGGTCGACGCGGACGAACTCTGGCATTTCTACGAGGGGGCACCGCTGGAGCTGCTGATCGCCACGACTCCTGATGCGACCCGCCGCGAGCGGCTCGGCCCGGTAGGGCCGGATTGCTTGCCGCAACGGCTGGTGCCGGCCCATGCCTGGCAGGCGGCGCGTCCGCTGGGCGATTACAGCCTGGTGGGCTGCACGGTGTCGCCGGGGTTCGATTTCTCCGGCTTCCGCCTGCTGGCCGAGGACGAGCAGGCGCAGCGCGAGTGGGCGGCGCTGGACAAGGCGTTTCTTTAAAGCAGGTTCATGGAACCGTTTTGCAAACGGTTCCACTCATCTCTCGAGCCGATTTCCAATAACCGTTGTCCTGTCCGGGATTCGAGAGAGCACATCATGGTCCTACGCGTTTCCGATGCCTGTCATTCCTATGGTGCTTTCGACGTTCATTCCCAACCGGAACCGAGCACCCGTCCGCAGGCCAGGCCGCCCGTCTCGCCGACGGGCATCGAGTTCGGTCCCGCGCCGAGTTCCTGTCCTGAGCCGCGCGTGCCGGCTGGCGGAAAGAACACCTCCCTGCTCGACCGCCTGCTGCCCTCGGCCAAGCCGGAGCCCTCCGTGCCGTCGCCGGTGGTCTTGGCCAGCGAGCCGGTACGAGAAGAGGGACGCTACGATTTTCTCGACAATTCGCCCCACAGTTCGCCCGAGCAGTTGAAGAAGTGGGAAGCGCTGCTGGGCGACCTGCCGCCCGCCGAGCGGGAGGCCGCCGCCAAGGAGCTGAACCGCCCCATTGCAGCGGCGCGGATCGCCGCGGAAGGCGGGCCCGATGCGGAGAAAGCCTGGGCTTTCATCAACGACAACCCATCGTTGAAGACGGCAGTGGATGTCGGTAAGGACGGTGGCCGGGCCGACGGCAAGATCACCCACAAAGACCTCAAGGCGTTTGCGAATCACATGGACGACCGGCTCAATGACGCCGGCAAGACGCTGCGCAAATACGAGAAGGAGCATCCGGATGCGGACCCGGCCTCGAAGCAACTGGTGCGTTCCGCCGCGCTGCTGCTGGCCAACGAACCGCTGACCCAGGCGGCCGATCCGGCCAGCGCCCAGGGGGCGGCGAACCAGCGCAAGGTCAACGGTTGCATCAGCACCGCCGGGTTGACGGCATTGCAGGAGAACGAGGGGCTGTCGGATGTGCTGCGCAATGCTGCGACCACCTGGTCCCAGCCCGGCATGTTCGATCTGCTCGACCGCGGCGCCGCCAGCGGCAAGAAGCTGGCGAAGAAGGGGCCGGACGGGCAATCGAACAGCAAGGACATCATGAAATGGATCGAGGACAAGGCACCGTCCAACAGTGATGATTTCGCCAGCACCTTGTTCGATGCCGCCACCATCGGCGCCGTCTCCAAGGTGGATACCAGCCGATTGAACGGCGACGTTTTCGAGCATCCGGGCAGCTACACCGGCGAGCAGAAGGCGGCGGTCCTGGTCAAGCTGCAACAGACCCAGGAGCAGGTCATGGCCGGACGCGGCATTCGCGACACGCGCGAGACCGAGGAAGCGTTGGCGGAACGGATCGCCCAGTTGCAGAACGACCCCGACGTGCAGTCCTTCTTGATGCTCAACCTCGACGAGCAGGCGACGTCCATCGTCAATGGCGACCCGCGCCTGGCCAAGCTGGTCGCGAAGGGCACGGTCGATGGCGGACCGGGACTGCATGCCCCGAATGGGGCGGGCTCCGATAAAAGAGCAGGCCCGATCGACGAGGGCAAAGAGACGCTGAAGGTTACGGCGGATACCGTTCATCGGGTGCTGAATTTCGGCTCCGACAGCTTCACACGCCAGGGCGGAAAAGTGGCCGTTGGCCTGGGTGGACGCATCGCCGCAGCCGTCGGAGGGCGTGTGGTCGGCGCTATCGCTGGCGAGGCGGCGGGTGCGGCGGCGGCTTCCGCCATCGGCGCTGCGGCGGGACCGGTGGGCTGGGCGGTGAGCGGCATCATGGCGATCGGCATGGGCATCGGCGAGATCGTCAACGCGGTGAAGGAGCGCAAGGAGCGCAAGGCTTTCAGCCGCACCGTGAACCCGACGCTGGAGCAGTTCGGCATTCCCAAGCCCAAATGACACGGAAAGGCCCGGCTGACCCGCTGGGCCATTATCCTGGCTGCCAGGGCAACTACCGTCCTGGCGTCGGCTCGCTAGACTCCTCGGCACACCCACAACAAGATGCCGAGGTGACACCGTGTCCACAGCCCACGCCCTGTCTCAACCGAACGTCAAGGATCAGGTATCCGCCGTCGAATGGCAGACCCGGGTCGACTTGGCCGCCTGCTACCGCCTGGTGGCCCTGCACGGTTGGGACGACCTGATTTTCACTCACATCTCGGCCAAGGTGCCCGGCACCGAGGACTTCCTGATCAACCCTTATGGGCTGATGTTCCACGAGATCACCGCGTCCAGCCTGGTGAAGGTCGATCAGGCGGGCAACAAGCTGATGGACAGCCCCTACGAGATCAACCCGGCCGGCTACACCATCCACAGTGCCGTGCACGAGGTGCGCCATGACGTCGCTTGCGTCCTGCATACCCACACCGCCGCCGGGGTCGCGGTGGCGGCGCAGAAGCAGGGCGTCTTGCCGATCAGCCAGCAGTCGCTGTTCGTTCTCTCCAGCCTGAGCTATCACGACTACGAAGGCGTGGCCCTGAATCACGAAGAAAAGGCGCGCCTGCAAGCCGACCTCGGCGCGACCAACTTCATGGTCCTGCGCAACCACGGCCTGATGACCTGCGCGCCGACCATCCAGGACACCTTCCTGATGATGTTCATCTTCCAGCGTGCCTGCGAAATCCAGGTCATGGCCCAGAGCGGCGGCGCCGAGCTGGTGAGCATTCCGCCGCAGATCCTCGCCGGCGCCAAGGCCATGGCCGCCGGGGTTACCCGCAGTGCCGAGGGGTTGGGCGGCAAGCTGGCCTGGCCGGCCCTGTTGCGCAAGCTGGACCAGCAGGACACGGGATACCGCAGCTGATGCCGGCGCTGACCGGCATTCCCCTGGCCGAGTGGCGGGCGAGGGGGCAGGACTTCAGCTTTGGCGGCCAGCACATTCGTTATTGGCAGGCTGGAGAAGGCGAACCGTTGCTGCTGATCCATGGCTTCCCCACCGCCAGCTGGGATTGGCACCGCATCTGGGAACCGCTGGCGGCGCGCTACCGGGTCATCGCCTGCGACATGCTCGGCTTCGGCGACTCGGCCAAGCCGCGTGGGCACGACTACCGCCTGCTGGAACAGGCCGACCTGCAGCAGGCGCTGCTGGTTCACCTGGATGTCCGGGAACCGGTGCACGTGCTCGCCCACGACTATGGCGACAGCGTCGCCCAGGAGTTGCTGGCGCGACACCAGGAAGGACGGTTCGAACTGGCGAGCTGCGTGTTTCTCAACGGTGGCCTGTTTCCCGAGACGCATTACCCGGTGCGGGTCCAGAAGCTATTGCTGGGGCCGCTCGGTCCGCTGGTCGGCCGGCTGTTCTCGCGGCGCAAGCTGGCGGCAAGCTTCGCCCGCATCTTCGGCCCCGACACGCTGCCCGGCGAGGCCGAGTTGGACGATTTCTACGATCTCATCAAGACCGGCAACGGTCCGGCGGTGATGCACCGATTGATCCGCTACATCCCCGAGCGCCGCGTGCAGCGTGACCGCTGGGTGGCGGCGATGCAGCGCGGCGGCGTGCCGCTGCGGGTGATCGATGGGGCGCTGGACCCGATTTCCGGCGCGCACATGGTGGCGCGCTACCGCGAGCTGAACCCCGAGCCCGACTGCGTCCTGCTGGAGCGGATCGGCCACTACCCCCAGACCGAGGCGCCGGAACAGGTGCTCGAACACTATTTGCATTTTCGCGAAGCATTGGAGAGCCAGGCATGCGCCGACGTACGTTGTTGAAAGGGGCTGCGCTGGGCGGTGTGGCCGCGATGGCCGGCGGCTTCTGGGCGCTGGGTGGTACGGCGCCGGCACCGGTCAGCCTGGAGGGCGCGCGGCGGGTGCTGGATGGGCTGGTCGGTCGTGCACTGGTCAGCGTGGCGGGCTGGAGCCCGGCCGAGGTCTTCAACCATTGCGCCCAGAGTATCGAGTTCTCACTGGACGGCTACCCCGAATTGAAACCGGCCTGGTTCCGCCACAGCATCGGTCCGGCGGTCTTCGCGATGTTCAGCGCCCGTGGCGCGATGCGTCACCCTTTGCAGGAAGCCATCCCGGGGGCCGCTCCGTTGGCCGAGCCGATCGGCCAGGATGCCGCACTGCAACGCCTGCAAGCCGCGTTCGATCGTTTCGCCGCGCACACCGGCGCGCTGCAACCGCACTTCGCCTACGGTGTGCTCGATCACGACGACTACGCTCAGGCCCACGTACTGCACCTGTACAACCACTTGAGCCTGATTCGTCCGGCTTGATCATCCCTGTCCCTTATCGAGCACCATTCAGCGCAACCCGTCTTCGTTGTGACCGGCTGACGGCTGTTCGACACTCGAAGCCTGCCTAATCTGCCAGGAGTCCGCTTCATGAGTGATGCCGTACGCTTCGACGACAAAGTAGTGATAGTCACCGGTGCCGGCGGCGGTCTCGGCCGCGCTCACGCGCTGCTGTTCGCCCGGCATGGCGCCAAAGTGGTGGTCAACGACCTGGGCGGCAGCACCCATGGCGAAGGCGCCAACGCCTCAGCGGCCGACCGCGTGGTGGCGGAAATTCGCGAGGCCGGCGGCACCGCCGTGGCCAACCACGACTCGGTGACCGACGGCGAGAAGATCGTCCAGTGCGCGCTGGACCAGTTTGGCCGCGTCGACGTGGTGGTGAACAACGCCGGCATTCTCCGCGACAAGACCTTCCACAAGATGGAAGACACCGACTGGGACCTGGTCTACAAGGTCCACGTCGAGGGCGCCTACAAGGTGACTCGCGCGGCCTGGCCGCACCTGCGCGAGCAGGGCTACGGGCGGGTGATCTTCACCTCGTCCACCTCCGGTATCTACGGCAACTTCGGCCAGTCCAACTACGGCATGGCCAAGCTCGGCCTCTACGGCCTGACCCGCACCCTGGCCATCGAAGGGCGCAAGAACAACATCCTGGTCAACGCCATCGCCCCCACCGGCGGCACCCGCATGACCGAGGGGCTGATCCCGCCGCAGGTGTTCGAGCAGCTCAAGCCCGAACTGGTCAGCCCGCTGGTGGTTTACCTCGGCAGCGAGCAGTGCCAGGAAACCTCCGGCCTGTTCGAAGTCGGCGGCGGCTGGGTCGGCAAGGTGCGCTGGGAGCGCAGCCTGGGCGTCGGTTTCGACCCGCGCCAGGGGTTCAGCCCGGAAGACGTGGCGGCCAACTGGCAGCGCATCTGCGACTTCGAGGGCGCGGCGCACCCGGCGGACAACGTCGAGGCGCTGAAGGAAATGATGGCGAATCTGCAGAAGTACACCCTCTGATCCCGCCAGTCCCGGTGCGGATTCGGCCAACGGACTGAACAACCGCATCGAGACGCACTATGTTGAAGGCCGGCAGCATTGCCGGCCTTTTTCATGGGCGAATGAATCGCTCTGCAGGCGTTTCGGTCCTGTGCTTTGTAGGAGCGAGTTCTGCTCGCGAATCGGTTGGGAGCTTCGCCAGCAGCGCTCGCTCCTACGAAAAAGCCGGTTTTGTAGAGGCGAATTCATTCGCCAAGGGATGCGCAGCATCCCCATAAACCCATTCGTCCATTCTTTCAGGAGTTCCCATGAGCATCCGCATCGAAAAGAACGGCCCGGTCATCACCCTGATCATCGATCGCCCGGCGGTGCGCAATGCCGTCGACCGGCCCACTGCGGAGGCGTTGGCGGCAGCGCTGCGGGACTTCGAGGCGGACGAGGAGGCCCGGGTGGCGGTGCTCACCGGCGCCGGCGGGACCTTCTGCGCCGGTGCCGACCTGACGGCGGTGGCCGAGGGCGGTGAGCGGCGCAATCGCCTGGAACCGGACGGAGACGGGCCTATGGGGCCGAGCCGCATGCAGTTGTCCAAGCCGCTGATTGCCGCCATCGAAGGCTATGCCGTGGCGGGTGGACTGGAATTGGCGTTGCTGGCCGATCTGCGGGTGCTGGCCGAAGATGCGGTGCTCGGGGTGTTCTGCCGGCGCTTCGGCGTGCCGCTGATCGACGGAGGCACGCTGCGCCTGCCGCGCATCGTCGGCCAGGGCCGGGCGCTGGACCTGATCCTCACCGGACGCCCGGTGGGTGCCGACGAGGCTCTGCGCATGGGGTTGGCCAATCGCGTGGTGCCCCAGGGCGAGGCGCGGCAGGAGGCCGAAGCCCTGGCTGCGCAGATCGCTGCCTTTCCCCAGCGCTGCCTGCTGGCCGACCGGGCCAGTGTGTATGCGCAGTGGGAATTGCCGTTCGATGAGGCGCTGCGCAACGAATTCCGCGGCGGCATGGCAGTGATCGAAAGCGGCGAAACCGAAACCGGCGCCCGGCGTTTCGCAGAGGGACAGGGGCGACACGGGAAGTTTTGACGAATTTTCTCGAATGAATTCGCTCCCACGGATCGAGTACCACACCGGGCCTGCTTTCGTAGGAGCCAGCTCTGCTGGCGAAGCGTTTGCCCCCGGATTTCGCCTGGGCTCATCCGGGCTACAGATCACTGCCTTGTAGGGGCGAATTTATTCCCCCAAGAGGTCAGCCGGGACGGAGGCCAACCTCAATGCAGCGCCGGCGCACGCTGGAGCTTGTGCAGGCGCTGGCTGAGGGTGAGACGCTGGGTATCGTCGTCGCAGAGCAACAAGGCGCGTTCCAGGTCGAAGCGTTCGGCCTGTGGACAGTCCAGATGCCGGTAGAGATCGGCGCGGGCCAAGTGGTCGGCAACGCTGGGCGGACCGAGTTGCAGGACCCGCTCGGCGTCCTTCAGCGCTGCCAGGTAATCCTCGGCATGCAGATGCAATTGGCGCAGGTTGCGGGAGAGCCGCTGGATCAGTTCGCGCTCGCCGCAGGTACGCAGGTGGGAGGCGTCCAGCTCCGCGCGCGGGCCATATTGGCGGGCCAGCAGTTCGCGGCAGTCGCGGGTGTACAGGCGACGCCCGCCGCACGGGTCGAGCAGGTGATCGGCACCCGGCACGCGCAGCAGGAAGTGGCCGGGAAAGTTCACTCCAACCAGGGGAATCTCCAGCCGCCGCGCCAGCTCCAGGGCAATCAGCGCCAGCGACAACGGTTGCCCCCGGCGCCGTTGCAGGACCCGGTGCAGCAGGGCGGCCTGCGGGCGCAGCGGGCTGTCCTCGTCTTCGTGAAAGTCCAGGGCGTTGAGCTGGCGCAACAGCGGTTGCGCCAGCTCGCGGACCGGCAGGTTGGGCAGGCCGGCGGCGAGCAGTTGCTGCAGGCCGGCGAACTCGCGCAGCACCTGTGCCGGGCGCAGCGCATCGTCGTGTTCGGCGGCGATCCACAGGGCCGCTTCGAAGGTGTCCGGCGGATCTCGTTCGAGGCAGGTCAGGCAGGCTTGGCGTGGGTTCATCGGTTTCTCCACTGGCTCTTCGTTTGTAGTCGCCTGCTCAAATTTCGTCCAGTGCTGCACCCGCCGCTTCGTCGGGCGAGGCCGGAGGCTCCGCCTATACTCCTGATAACGACAAGCAAGGGAGCCCCAGCCATGTTTGCCATGATGGAAGCCGCCCGGCTCGAGGCACTGCATCTCGCCCAGGACCCCGCCACGGGCCTCAAGGCCATCATCGCCATACACAACACCCGCTTCGGCCCGGCGCTCGGCGGTTGCCGCTATCTCGCCTATCCCGATCACGTCAGCGCCCTGCGCGACGCCATCCGCCTGGCCCAGGGCATGAGCTACAAGGCCGCCCTGGCCGGCATCGAGCATGGCGGTGGCAAGGCGGTGATCATCCGCCCGTCGCATGTGGATAACCGGGGTGCGCTGTTCGAGGCCTTCGGGCGCTTCATCGAAACCCTCAACGGGCGCTACATCACCGCGGTGGACAGCGGCACCTCCAGCGCCGACATGGATTGCATCGCCCAGCACACCCGCCACGTGACCAGTACCACCGCCGAGGGCGATCCGTCGCCGCACACGGCCATGGGCGTGTTCGCCGGCATCCGCGCCACGGCGCAGGCACGCCTCGGCAGCGATGACCTGGAAGGGCTGCGGGTCGCCGTGCAGGGGCTCGGTCACGTTGGTTATGCGTTGGCCGAGCAGTTGGCGGTTGCCGGTGCCGACCTGCTGGTCAGCGACCTCGACCCCGGCCGCGTGCAACTCGCGGTGGAGCAGCTCGGCGCGCGCCCGGTGGCCAGCGAGGCGCTGCTCACCACCCCTTGCGACATCCTCGCCCCGTGCGGGCTGGGTGGCATTCTCAACGCGGAGACCGTCGGCCAGCTGCGTTGCGCGGCGGTGGCCGGGGCGGCGAACAACCAGTTGGCCAGTGCCGAGATCGCCGATGAGCTGGAAGCGCGCGGCATCCTCTACGCACCGGACTACGTGATCAATTCCGGTGGGCTGATCTACGTGGCGCTGCGCCACCGCGGCGACGCGCTGCCGGCGATCACCGCGCACCTGTCGCGGATCGGCCTGCGCCTGACCGAAATCTACGCCCACGCCCAGGCCGACAAGCGGTCGCCGGCGCGGGTCGCCGATGCCCTGGCCGAGCGCCTGCTCTATGGCGAGGGCTAATTTTCCTTCCGGCTGGAAGGGCGGAAGCGGGCGGCGTGACCGGCTGCCCGCTCCCTTCGGACCCGCTGCCACAAGCGGCGGACTGAACCACGCGCCCACAAGGCGCCGAGGAGTGAAGCAATGCCTAACAAGATCGACCTTCCCTACACGAGGTATCTGGCCCCCGACGGACGCCTGACCGGCGATCTCCCGGCCTGGGCCGATGACTTCAACCTGCTCACCCGACTCTACCGGCAGATGGTGCTGACCCGCCTGTTCGACCAGAAGGCGGTGGCGCTGCAGCGCACCGGACGGATCGGCACCTACGCGCCGACCCTCGGGCAAGAAGCCATCGGCGTCGCCATCGGCAGCCTGATGCACCCCGAAGACGTGCTGATTCCCTATTACCGCGACACTGCCGTGCAACTGATGCGCGGCGTGAAGATGGAGGAAATCCTCCTCTACTGGGGCGGCGACGAGCGCGGCAGCGCCTACGTCGACCCAGCGGTGCGCGAGGATTTCCCGCTGTGCGTGCCGATCGCTACCCAGGCCCTGCATGCCTGCGGTGTGGCCAGTGCGTTCAAGATCCGCGGCGAGCATCGGGTCGCCGTGACCACCTGCGGCGACGGCGCCACCAGCAAGGGCGACTTCCTCGAAGCGCTGAACGTAGCCGGGGCCTGGCAGTTGCCGGTGGTCTTCGTGGTCAATAACAACCAGTGGGCGATCTCGGTGCCACGGCGTATCCAGTGCGGCGCGCCGACCCTGGCGCAGAAGGCGATTGGCGCCGGCTTCCACGGTGAGCAGGTCGACGGCAACGACATTCTCGCGGTGTACGACCGCATGCGCGTCGCCCTGGAGCGCGCCCGCCACGGCAAGGGGCCGGTGCTGCTGGAGTGCATCAGCTACCGCCTGGGCGACCACACCACTGCCGACGATGCCACCCGCTACCGCCCGGCCGAGGAGGTCAAACAGGCCTGGCAGGAAGAACCGATCAAGCGCTTGCAGACCTTCCTCGCCAGCCAGGGAGTATGGGACGAGGGGCGCGAGCAGGCCCTGGTCGCCGAATGCCAGGCCGAGGTGCAGGCCTCGGTGGACGCCTTCGAAGCCGCTGGTATCCAACCGGTGGAATCGGTGTTCGAGCATGTCTACGCGCAATGGCCGGCGGTGCTGGCGGATCAGCGCGAAATGCTGCTGGAGCGCGCCGCACGACGGGGAGGTGAGCGCCATGAGTGACAAGATCAGCCTGCTCGAAGCGGTCAACCTGGCCCTGCACCGGGCCATGGCCGAAGACGAGAACGTGGTGGTGCTCGGCGAGGACGTGGGGGTCAATGGCGGGGTGTTCCGTGCCACCCTCGGCCTGCGCGAGACCTTCGGCTTCAAGCGGGTCATCGACACGCCGCTGGCCGAAACCATGATCGGCGGCCTCGCGGTGGGCATGGCCGCCCAGGGCCTCAAGCCGGTGATGGAGATTCAGTTCATGGGCTTCATCTACGCGGCCATGGAGCAGCTCGTTTCCCATGCCAGCCGCCTGCGCAACCGCACCCGTGGCCGCCTGACCTGCCCGCTGGTGCTGCGCACGCCGATGGGCGCCGGTATCCGCGCACCGGAGCATCACAGCGAAAGCACCGAGGCGATGTTTGCCCAGATTCCCGGCGTGCGCGTGGTCATCCCGTCCTCGCCGGCGCGGGCCTACGGGTTGCTGCTGGCGGCCATCGACGATCCCGATCCGGTGATCTTCCTCGAACCCACCCGGCTCTACCGGATGAACCCCCAGGTTGTCGCCGACGATGGCAAGCGCCTGCCGCTGGATACTTGCTTCACCCTGCGCGAAGGCAGCGACCTGACGCTCATCAGTTGGGGCGCGAGCATCCACGAGACGCTGCAGGCGGCCACGCAACTGGCCGAGCGTGGCGTGTCGGCGGAGGTGATCGACGTCGCCTGCGTCAAGCCGCTCGACCTCGATACCCTGGAGGCGTCGGTACGCAAGACCGGCCGTTGCGTGATCGTGCATGAGGCGCCGAAGAGCTGCGCGGTGGGCGCGGAGATCGCCGCCAGCCTCTACGAACGCGCGCTGCTCGATCTGCAGGCGCCGATCCAGCGGGTCACCGCGCCGGACATCCCGCCGCCGCTGTACCGCCTGGAACAGCTCTACATGCCCGGGCCGGACGACATCCTGGCCGCGTGCGACACGGTGCTGAACTACGCGTGATCGAGCAGGGACCGCTTGCTCCGGGAGCGATCGGGGCGGCGCGGTCGAACAGGTTCTTTCCTGTGCCGGGCACCGTCAGCGGGCCGGGACAGGCGTGAGGAGACGAATATGAAATATTTCAAACTGCCCGATCTGGGCGAAGGGTTGCAGGAAGCCGAGATCGTCGAGTGGCACGTCAAGGCCGGCGACACGGTGAAGGCCGATCAGCTACTGGTGTCGGTGGAGACGGCCAAGGCGCTGGTGGACATTCCCGCTCCGCACGATGGCTTGGTGGCGAAGACTTTCGGCAACGAAGGCGACATCCTCCATGTGGGCGAGCCGTTGATGGCCTACGAGGGCGAAGGTGATGCCGGCACCGTGGTGGGGCGGCTGGAGGGCGGCGAGGGAGTCCAGCAGGACAGCTTCTTCGTCGGCGCAGCGCCTTCCACTCGCGAGCACTTGGCGCCGCGGGCCACCCCGGCGGTGCGCCAGTTGGCCCGCCAGATGGGCGTGGAACTGAGTGGGCTGAGCGGTTCCGGGCCGGCCGGCTTGATCACCCGAAGCGACGTGGAGGCGGCGGCCAGGCAGTCCAGCGATCGCTTCGGCGGCGAGAGGTTGCGCGGCGTGCGGCGCAGCATGGCGATCAACATGGCCAGGTCCCATGCCGAAGTGGTGCCGGTGAGCATCTATGCCGATGCCGACCTGTATCGCTGGAAGGAAGCGCGCGATCCGCTGATCCGCCTGGGCAAGGCGATCGCCGCGGCGATCCAGGTGGAGCCGGTGCTGAACAGTTGGTTCGATGGCCGCAGCCTGTCGATCCGGACCCACGAGAAGGTGGACTTGGGCATCGCCGTGGATACGCCGGACGGCCTGTTCGTGCCGGTGCTGCGCGATGTCGGTTCGCGTTCGGCGGAAGACCTCCGGCAAGGCATGGCGCGCTTGCGGGCGGATGTCCAGGCGCGCTCCATTCCGCCGCAGGAAATGATGGGGGCGACCATCACCCTGTCCAACTTCGGCATCCTGTTCGGGCGCTATGCCAACCCCGTGGTGGTGCCGCCGCAGGTGGCGATCCTCGGTGCGGGAGGCATCCGTGACGAACCGGTGGCGATGAACGGCGAGGTGGTGGTCCACCCGATCCTGCCGCTCTCGCTGACCTTCGATCACCGGGCGGTGACCGGGGGCGAGGCGGCACGCTTCCTCAAGGCACTGGTGCGGGCGCTGGAAGAGCCGGAAAGCGCGGCTTAGCGGCCGGGTTCCGGGCGCGGCGCGAACTCGCGTCGTGCCCGGGGTCAGGCGTGGACCGCGTCGCGGGCCTGGGTCATCGAGGCCAGCAGGGCCGGGGAAGCCTCGCCATTCTCGATCGCCAGGCCGAAGCGGACGCTCATGATGAAGCGCTCGAGCTTCTCCGGATCGCGCAGTTGCTCGGCGCTGATGAAGCGCTTCACCGCCACGCCGTTGGCGTTGGACAGAGTGAGCACGATACTGCCGTCGGGCCGCTCGACGCTGAAGTTGACGAAGTAGTCGGCCTGGAAAACATCGCTGATGCGCTTGAAGGGGTTGTCCATCGGTTAATTCCTGATCAGAAGAGTCTGCGAGGGTTGACCGATGGTAGGTGGTCAAAGTTCAAGCGGTGCGGCGACTTGCCGCTGTTCGGTTGTGCACTGGCGCAAGGTTTCGACAAACGGTGGCCGGGTGCTCCGCGAAGGGGCAGGAAATGGCTCTGGAATACGTGTTTGCGCCATTCTGGCGCGGCATGGTGGTGGGCGTGAAGCAGCCCTTCAGAACGTCGCCGGGTTGCTCGCGACCGACGTCAGGCGCCGGGCCTGTTTGAGAAATACGGTCAGTTCGCGGGCCGGCAGGGGTTTGCTGTAAAGGTAGCCCTGACCTTCGTTGCAGCCCTGGGCGATGATGTAGGCCTCCTGCTCGACGGTTTCCACGCCCTCGGCGATTACCTGCATGCCCAGGCTTCTGGCTAACTGGATGATGGCGCGGACGATGGTGGCGTCGTCTTCGTCTTCCAGCACATCCTGGACGAAGCCCTTGTCGATCTTGATCTTGTCCAGCGGCAGGCTCTTCAGGTAGCTCAGCGAAGAGTAGCCGGTGCCGAAGTCGTCGATGGCGATCAGCGCGCCGGAGCGGCGCAGGCTGAGCAGATGCTGGGCGGCGGTGGAAATGTCTTCCATCAGGCCGGTTTCGGTGACTTCCAGCTCCAGGCTGCGCGGCGGCAGGCGGTAGACCTGCATCAGGTTGCTGACCACGCGCGGCAGTTCGGTGTGGTGCAGTTGCACCGTCGACAGGTTGACCGCCATGCGCAACTCGGTGAAGCCCAGGTCGTGCCATTCGCGCAGTTGTTTGCACGCCTGGTCGAGCACCCATTCGCCGATGGCGATGATACTGCCGTTCTGCTCGGCCAACGGGATGAACAGGTCCGGCGGAACCAGGCCATGCTGTGGATGCTGCCAGCGCAGCAGCGCTTCGGCACCGCTGACATGGTGGTCGCGGTAGTCCACCTGCGGTTGATAGACCAGGTGCAGTTCATTGCGGCCGAGGGCATCGCGCAGGTCTTTTTCCAGTTCGCGGCGGCGGCGCATCTCGCTGTCGACGCTGGCGATGTAGAACTGGTAGCGATTGCGCGAGCGGCTCTTGGCCAGGGTCATGGTCTGTTCGGCTTTCTGCAGCAGCTTCTCGGCGCTGTCGCCGTCTTCGGGGAACAGCGTGATGCCGATGGTGGCGCGTAGGCGGACTTCCTGGAGATCGAGGCCGAATGGCGTTTCCAGGTCGTCGAGAATGCTTTGCGCCAGCTCGGCGGCTTCGTAGGGCTGCTCGATATTCGCCTGGACCAGGGCGAACTGGTCGCCGCCGAGGCGGGCGAGGGCGCCGAGGCGGCCGCTGTGGCTGCGCAGGCGGTCGGCCAGGGCCAGCAGCAGTTGGTCGCCGAGCTGGTAGCTGAACTGCTCGTTGATGCCCTTGAAGTCGTCCAGGCCGACGCACAGTACGGCCACGCGACGCTGCAAACGGCCAGCATCGTCGAGAATCTGGCCGAGCTGCTGCTGCAATTGCTGGCGATTCGGCAGGCCGGTGAGGAAGTCGTACTGCGACATGCGCAGCAGGCTGTCTTCCGCTTCGCGGCGCAGGTGACTGTTGCGCTCGATGGAGGCGAGCAACTGGTTGGCCGTGTTGATCCACAGGCCCAGCTCGTTCTTTTCGTGGCCCTTGAGCATGGGCAGCTTGTGTTCGCTGGGGCGGTCGGGGTTGATGTTGGTCAGGTGCTCGATGATCTTCGACAGCGGCTTGGTCAGCATCAGGTGGTAGACCAGGTACAGCACCAGGCCCATGGCCAGGGCGCGCAGTACGCCGGAGACGAAGATGATTACCGAGCTGGCGACGAAATCCTCGCCGTAGGGCGCGGTGTCCAGGGTGATGGTGAGGTCGCCGTAGTATTCGCTGTACGGACCGCGGCCGACCAGTTGGGTGGTGAAGCTCTTTTCCTTGCCGAGGATGCGGTCGGTGAGGACGCGGGTCGGCAGGTCCAACAAATCGCGTGAGCGTTCCGCCAGCATGGGCTCGCTGGGATGGCCGATGGCGGCGAAGCGCACGGATTCATGCTGGAACAGGCCCTCGATGACCTGCATGCCCATTTCCCTGTCGAGGCTGTAGACCGCCTGGGTCGACGGATCGCGGAACATGCCGAGGATACGTTGTGCATCGTTGGCCACGGCCTGGCGCGTCTTGTAGACATCGAAGACGATCTGCGCGCAGCTCAGTACGACCCCGACAGCCAGCGCGGACAGCAGCACCACGCGGAGCAACTTCAAGGACAGGCTGTTTCTCTGGTCCAGCTTCAATGGCGATTCCTTAATGCTGGCGAAGGCGGTCGGGTGTGAGTATTGGCAAACGTAGGATAGACGTCAAAGGGCCATCATTTTGCTTGCCGGTGATTTCGGCACGAAATGACCGATGGTAACGCATTGCCCTACAGTCAGTAGGTCTACCTTTCTATGTCGGTTGGCAGGTGACAGTCTTGAGCGCCGTTCGGCGGTTTCTGCGCAAGGCCAGGGCATGCTGCCGTCGCCTGGCACGTAGACCGCCGCATCCGAAGAAGCCCTTTTCCGATGAACGGAATTGCCAGGCTATTGCATTCCCAGGATCAGTAACCGTTCGACAAAACTGTGTTCTACCGCTCGGGAAGGGTGAAGGGTATTCGGCAGTTTCGCGATATCCCTCGGGGCTACGATGCGCGCCCTTTATCTGGACCTGCCTGAGGCTATGGGGATGCGAGCATTTCTGTTGTTGTTTCTCACCCTGGGATTCGCCCTACCGGCCAGCGCCGCTACCGACGAAGCCATCAACACGGGTTGGGTAGTCATTGCCAGCGCCCTGGTGTTCTTCATGCAGGCTGGCTTCGCCCTGCTGGAGAGCGGCATGGCGCGGGCCAAGAACGCCGTCAATGTGATGATGAAGAACTATATCGACAGTTGTGCGGGCGGCATCGTCTTCTGGCTGGTGGGTTTCGGCCTGATGTTCGGCGTCAATCGCAGCGGTTGGCTGGGCATGAGCCATTTCGCCACCAGCGAAGGGGAGCCTTGGGACTTCACCTTCCTCCTGTTCCAACTGATGTTCGCTGCCACGGCAGCCACCATCGCCAGTGGCGCCATGGCCGAGCGGACGCGGTACGGTGCCTATCTGGTCGGCGCGATCCTCATCTCCGGCTTCATCTATCCTCTGTTCGGTAGCTGGGCCTGGGGCGGGGTCTATGGTGGCCAGGGCTGGCTGGCGCGGCTCGGCTTCGTCGATTTCGCCGGCTCCACGGTCGTCCACGGCATTGGCGCCTGGTGTGCCCTGGCCGGCATCCTGGTGCTCGGCCCGCGCCTGGGTCGCTTCGGGCCGGACGGCGAAGCGCGGGTCATCCCTGGCCATAACCTGGGCCTGGTCGCGCTGGGTGGCTTCGTGCTCTGGCTCGGCTGGTTCGGTTTCAACGCCGGTAGCGCTCTGGAAATGAACGTCAGCCTCGGGCTCATCGCCCTCAACACCCATCTGGCCGCCGCAGCCGGCGCGCTGGGCGCGGTGCTGGCGCTGCGCAGTTCCTCCAGTCCGGTTTTGCTGACCACCACAGTGAACGGTTCGCTCGGCGGCCTGGTGTCGGTGACGGCCGGCTGCGCCACCCTGGAGCCGTGCTTCGCCCTGCTGACCGGTTTGGTCGCCGGCTTCCTGGTGGTGTTCGGCATGCGCCTGATGGAGCGCCTGCGGCTCGACGACGTGGTCGGCGCGGTGCCGGTTCACGGCATCGCCGGTGCCTGGGGCACGCTGGCCGCCGGGTTGTTCTACGCGGGCGACCTGTTCGATCCGGCACGGGTCGGCGTGCAGTTGCTGGGTATCGCCTCGGCCTTCCTCTGGGCATTCCCGCTGGCGTTGATCATGTATCTGGTGATCGCCAAGACCATCGGCCTGCGTTCGTCGCCACTGCACGAACAGCGCGGCCTGGATTATTCCGAGCATGCCGAGGTGGGGTATCCCGAGTTCAACCTGTCGGTGACGTTCGATAGCAGCGAGCTGGCACGGAGGGGGTGAGATGAGTCTTTCGACCCGCCGGCGTGCCATCTATACCGGGCTCGCCGGTCACTTCTCCGAGGAGGAGCTGCTGCCGTTGCTCTGGTTGTGGGAAACCAAGTATTCGGAAAAACCCTCTTTTGCCCTCAATGGATTTCTCGCCGAGATCGCTGCGCTGAGCGAGCGCAAGCTGGAGCGCGCCCGGTTGTATCGCGAGCTGGTCGGGGCCTTGAGCGGCCCCGTCAGCCAATTGCTGCCGGACCCCGAAGCCCGCCTGCAGGCTTGGCGACGCAAGCATGGCGTGGTCGCGCCGAAGAGTGCAGCGAACGCGACGCCTGACGATCAGGCGCGGGAAACCTTCGAGGCGCTCGCCGATGCCCTGTTCGGCTTGATCGACCCGGAGCGGCTGCCGCAACTGTGCCAGCAGGCGGCCAATAACCTGAATAGCCTGCGTACCGATGCCGGCGTGCGGCTGCGCCTGCGCAGTTGGCTGGACCAGTACGGCCGCCTGGGAGCGGCGGGGTTGGAACTGGACCACCTGAGGATGCTGCTCAACCTGATCTACATCGGGCTCTGCGAGCTGCTTGGCCCGGTGCTGGCCGATCAGGCATTGACCCGTGCGGTGCAGCAGGTGGAGCGGTTGGGGTTGCCGATGTCACCGCAGAAGTTGCTTTAGCGATGGGCAACTGTCGAACGCAGTAATCGGCTTGTCTCGGGGCTTCCCAACCTCGATGCAGACGGACCAAAAAAGAAAACCCGGCGGCGCCGGGTTTTCTTTTGCATCAGCGTAAGACTCAGGCAGCGAAGTTCTTCGCCACGAAGTCCCAGTTGACCAGGTTCCAGAACGCTTCGACGTACTTCGGACGCAGGTTGCGGTAGTCGATGTAGTAGGCGTGTTCCCAGACGTCGCAGGTCAGCAACGGGGTGTCGCCGCTGGTCATCGGGTTGCCCGCGCCAATGGTGCTGGCCAGGGCCAGGGAACCGTCGGCCTTCTTCACCAGCCAGCCCCAGCCGGAGCCGAAGGTGCCGATGGAGACCTTGCTGAACTCTTCCTTGAATTTGTCGAAAGAGCCGAAGGCAGCGTTGATGGCGTCGGCCAGGGCGCCGGTGGGCTGGCCACCGCCGTTCGGGCTCATGCAATTCCAGTAGAAGGTGTGGTTCCACACCTGGGCGGCGTTGTTGAAGATGCCGCCGGAAGAGGTCTTGACGATGTCTTCCAGGCTCTTGCCTTCGAATTCGGTGCCCGGAATCAGGTTGTTCAGGTTCACCACATAGGTGTTGTGGTGCTTGTCGTGGTGGTATTCCAGGGTTTCGGCGGAAATGTGCGGCTCAAGGGCGTTCTTTTCGTACGGCAGCGGCGGCAATTCGAAAGCCATGGTTATCTCCTTCATTCATCAGACAAGGCAGGGGTGCGGCAAGCGCCAGGCCGTCACGGGTCGGCCCGATATGCGGCAGGAGTTCGACTCCTTTGTTCCGCGACGGCCGGATCATAGCACCGGGTGGGGGGCATATCCACGCAGCATCTGTAGGGGAAAGGCTTGCGCCAGGGCCTTTGGAAAGCCCCGTTCCCTCCGTGGACAACGGGGCTGTTGCGAATGTTCCGGTCAATCGCCGAGCAGCAATTGCACGGCCACGGCGAACATCATGAGCGCCACGCCGAGATCGAGCAGGCGCCAGGTTGCCGGACGCGCCAGCCAGGGCGAGAGCCAGGCGGCACCGAGGGCGAGGCCGAAGAACCAGGCCAGCGAGGCGCTGGCGGCACCCAGCGCGTAGGCACCCGGCTCGGCCTGTTGGGCGCCGAGGGAGCCGATCAGCAGCACGGTGTCCAGGTAGACGTGCGGGTTGAGTAGCGTCACTGCCAGGGCCGTGAGCAGCACGGCGCGACGTGAGCGGGGCCCGGCATCCGCCGCCTGCTCCAGCCCTTGCGGGCGAGCGGCGCGAAGCAGCGCCTTGGTCCCGTACCAGAGCAGGAACGCCGAGCCGCCCCAGCGTGCCACGGTCAGCAGAGCCGGGCTCTGCAGCAGCACCGCGGCCAGGCCGAACACCCCGGCGGAGACCAGTACCGCGTCGCACAGCACGCAGAGTGCGGCCACCGGCAGGTGGTGTTCGCGGCGCAGGCTCTGGGCCAGGACGAAGGCGTTCTGCGCGCCGATGGCGACGATGAGTCCGGCGGCCACCAGCAATCCGTTGAGATAGCTCTGCCACATGTCAGTGTTCCTCCAGACGGGCCAGTTGGTGCAGGGCAGCGAGGGCGCGTTCGGCGTCGTCGCGGGCAACGAACAGGTGATCGTGGTAATAGCCAGCGATCACATTGCAACTGATTCCGGCTTCTGCCAGCGCCTTGGAAAAGGCGGCGGTGAGGCCGACGGCTGCCAGCGAGGAGTGCACGTCCAGGGTGATCCAGGCGGCGACATAGTCGAAGGTGAGCCCGAGCCGCTGCGCGTCCTGACGTTCGAGGATCACGGTCAGCCCTTCCTGTTCGCGAAAGCTGCCGAGCGGCACGAGGCCCGTCGGCAGTCTGCGGCCGGGCAGCGAGCAGAACACGTAGTCGCCGGGATTGAGCCGGGCGCTGAGATTTCGGAGCAGCAGGGATAGCGAGGTTTCGCCAGTCATGGTCGGTGTCTCGGGCAGTGAAAACATACTGGCGAGTCTGAAGAGAATGGTTGTATAAGAAAAACGAATCCTGGTTATCGCTCATTAGGAAAATCGATGTTCGATTACAAGCTGCTCGCCGCGCTCGCTGCTGTGGTGGAGCAGGCCGGCTTCGAGCGGGCCGCTCTGGTGCTGGGCCTGTCGCAGTCGGCGGTGTCGCAGCGGATCAAGCTGCTCGAGGCGCGGGTCGGCCAGCCGGTGCTGGTGCGGGCGACGCCGCCGCAACCCACCGAGCTGGGCCGGCGCCTGCTCAATCATGTCCAGCAGGTGCGTCTGCTTGAGCGCGACCTGCAGGGCCAGGTTCCGGCGCTCGACGAGGGCGGCCAGCCGGAGCGCCTGCGCGTCGCGATCAACGCCGATAGCCTGGCGACCTGGTGGGCGCCGGCGGTGGCCGATTTCTGTGCCGAGTATCGGGTGTTGCTGGATCAGGTGGTGGAAGACCAGGAGGTCGGGCTCAAGCGCATGCGCGCCGGCGAGGTGGCGGCCTGCGTCTGTGCTGCCGAACGTCCGGTAGCCGGGGCGCGCAGCCTTTTGCTGGGCGCCATGCGCTATCGGGCGCTGGCCAGTCCGGCGTTCATCGCGCGGCATTTCCCCACCGGGGTGACTCCCGCTGCGCTGGCGCGCAGCCCGGCCATCGTGTTCGGGCCGGACGATTTCCTCCAGCATCGCTATCTGGAGTCGCTGGGCGTGGCGGGGGGATTCGCCTATCACCTCTGTCCGTCCTCCGAAGGCTTTGTCCGCCTGACTTCGGGCGGACTCGGCTGGGGGCTGGTGCCGGAATTGCAGGTGGCCGGCGAATTGGCCCGTGGCGAGCTGGTCGAGCTGCTGCCGGAGCGGCCGGTGGATGTGCCGCTCTACTGGCATCACTGGCGCAACGGCGGCGAATTGCTCGGCGAACTCACCCGTCGACTCGTTGGTGCGGCTGAGCGATTGCTGGTGCGTTGAGGGCCATCCGCTTGGCTCGCTACGCCACGGCAGCGAGCCGGTGCGGGTGCTAGAGTCGCGGGATTGACGAGAAGGAAGCGACGATGAAGATTCTGGTGACCGGAGCGAGTGGTTTCATCGGTGGGCGTTTCGCCCGCTTCGCCCTGGAGCAGGGCCTGAGCGTGCGGGTCAATGGGCGACGGCCGGAAGCGGTGGAGCACTTGGTGCGGCGCGGTGCCGAGTTCGTCCAGGGCGACCTGTCCGACCCCGAACTGGCCCAGCGCCTCTGCCAGGATGTCGAGGCGGTGGTGCACTGCGCCGGCGCGGTGGGTGTCTGGGGGCGGTACGCGCATTTCTATCAGGCCAACGTGCAGGTCACCGAGAACATCGTCGAAGCCTGCCTCAAGCAGCACGTGAGGCGGCTGCTGCACTTGTCGTCGCCGTCCATTTACTTCGACGGGCAATCTCATGTGGGACTGCGCGAGGAGCAGGTGCCCAAGCACTTTTCCGACCATTACGGCGCGACCAAGTATCTGGCTGAACAGAAGGTTTTCGGGGCCGAGGAGTTCGGCTTGGAGGTGATCGCCTTCCGTCCGCGCTTCGTCACCGGCGCCGGGGACACCAGCATCTTCCCGAGGCTGATTCAGATGCAGCGCAAGGGGCGGCTGTCGATCATCGGCAACGGTCTGAACAAGGTCGATTTCACCAGCATGCAGAATCTCAACGATGTGCTGTTCAGCGGTCTGCTGGCCGGCGGCGAGGCGCTGGGCAAGGTGTACAACATCAGTAATGGCGCACCGGTGCCATTGTGGGACGTGGTCAACTACGTGTTTCGCCAGCTCGGCCTGCCGCCGGTCGTCCGGCACGTGCCGTACCCGCTGGCCTATGCCGTCGCTGCGCTTAACGAAGCGGTGTGCAAGGTGCTGCCCGGACAACCGGAGCCCACGCTGTTCCGCCTCGGGATGGCGGTGATGGCCAAGGATTTCTCCCTCGATATCACCCGGGCCCGGCAGTATCTGGACTACGACCCGCAGGTCAGCGTCTGGACCGCGCTGGACGAGTTCTGCGCCTGGTGGCAGGCGCAGGGGCTCTGACGGCTCAGGCCTCGCCCTTGATCTCTTTCAGATGCTTGTACACGGTGGCGCGCCCCATGTTCAGCACGTTGGCCACATAGTTCGCGGCGCTCCGGCCCTTGAAAGCGCCTTCCGCGTGCAGGGCTTCCACCAGTTCGCGCTTGTGCTCGCGGGTGAGCCTGTTCAGGCCCAACTGGCGCTGGCGCAGCCAGCTGTGCAGGAAGGTGTTGATGCGCTCCTGCCAGTCGTCGCGGAACAGGGCGTCCGGCTGCGGAATGAGCTGGGTCGGCGAGAGGAACAGGTCAAGCGCCGCCTTGGCGCTTTCGAACAGGGAGATGTTCAGGTTGATGCACAGCATGGCGATTGGCGTGCCCGCCTCATCGCGCAGGACGGTACTCACCGAGCGGATTTTCTGTCCGTCCCAGTTGAGCTTCTCGTAAGGGCCGATGTTGCGCTCGCCGTTGTCGTCGCTGAGCAGGTCCAGCAGCGCGGCGTCGTCGCCGATGCGCCGCTTGGAGAGGTTGTTGGCGATGTAGTCCACCGATTGCGTGCGCAAGTCGTGCAGCACCACTTCGGCGTGGGGGAAGAACAGGGTGGCGATGGCGTCGGCGATGGCCCGGTAGTTCTCCAGGGCGGGATCTTGGCGGGGCGGCGTCATGCGGTTGCGTGCTCCTGGGCTGACGCCCGCCGGTGTCTGGCGGGCGCAAGGAGTGTGCCGCAAAGCACCCGGGGCGTCACCACAGGCGCGTCGGCGAGAGGCCGTCGGCGCTCAGGCCGAAGTCAGCCAGCGTGGCCGGCAGCGGCTCGCCACGGACCAGCGCGGCGCAGGCCTGGCCCATCGCCGGCGAGGTCTGGATGCCGTAGCCGCCCTGGGCTGCAACCCAGAAGAAGCCGGGTGCCTGCGGATCGTAGCCGCCCACCAGATCGCCATCGGCGACGAACGAGCGCAGCCCGGCCCAGGTATGGGCGGGGCGACGGATGCTCAGGCTGGTGGCCTCTTCGATCTGGTAGATGCCCATGGCGATGTCCAGCTCCTCCGGCTGCACGTCGTGGGGCTCGACCGGGTCGGCATTGGCCGGCGAGCCAAGCAACATGCCGGCGTCCGGCTTCATGTAGAAGGATTCATCGAGGCTGACCAGCATCGGCCAGCGGTGGGTCTCCATGCCCTCCGGCGCAGCGAAGATGAAAGCGGCGCGGCGTTTCGGCTGGAGGCCGATCGGCCGAACCCCGGCGAGGTCGGCGATAAGGTCGCACCAGCCGCCGGCGGCATTGATCAGGACCGGGGCGCGGTAGGTCCGCTCGGCGCTGCGCACTTCCCAGGCGTCGCCGCAGCGCTGGATAGCAAGTGCTTCGGTCGCGCAGTCGATCCGGCCGCCGTGCCGACGGATTCCACGCAGGTAGCCTTGGTGCAGGGCATCGGTGTCGATGTCGGCGGCGGTGGGGTCGTACAGCGCGCCATGGACCTTTTCCCGGCGCAGTACGGGAATCAGGGCACAGGCCTGGTCGGCATCGAGCAGGCGCACCTGGGCCATGCTGGACAAGGCGCTATGGTACTGGCGTTCGAGTTCCTCGCGGTCGCCGCTGAAGTCCACGGTCAGCTCGCCGCGCGGGGACAGCAGCGGGTGTTCGGCGAAGCCCTCCGGCGGGTTGTCGAAGAAGGCCCGGCTGGCTGCCGTCAGCGCCCGTACCTGAGGCGTGCCGTAGGCGACGGTGTAGAGCGCGGCGGAGCGCCCGGTCGAGTGATAGCCGGGCTGGGGCTCGCGTTCGATGAGCTGCACACGGCCATGGGGCGCCAGGAAGTAGCCGGTGGATGCGCCGGCGATACCGGCGCCGATGATGAGGAAGTCCGCTTCGATCATGGTGGGCTCACAGGAGGCGGTGGAGGGCGTTGGCCAAGGCGATGTCTTCCAGGCCGAGGCCGATGGAGCGGAAGAATACCGGGCGGCGGTAATCGGGACGCTGCGCCTTGTCGCTCAGCAGCTCCGGCAGGTCGCCGCGGATGTCCGCGCGGTTCCAGCCATGCCGTTCGCCGGCCAGCAGCATTTCGCCGGCGGCACCGGGTGTCGTGGGTCGGTAGTCGCAATAGACGTCCATACCCGCCAGGCTCTTCGGCGGCACTTCGTGTGCCCTGGGCGCGTTGGTGCTGATCGATGTGACCAGGGCCGGCTTGGTCAGGGCGAGCGGGTCGAGCACCGGGGTGGCGGACGAGGTGCAGAGCAGGATGACGTCGGCACCGTCCACCGCATCCGCCAGATCGACAACGATCTCCAGGCGCGGGTCGAGGGCGCGGAGCTCCTGGCGGGACTCCGCAGTGGCCTGCGCGAGTCGGGGCGAATGCAGGCGGATGTCCTGCCAATCGCGCAGGCCCTTGACGTAGCGTAGGTGCGCACGGGCCACCGGGCCGCTGCCGATCACCGCCAGGCGGCGTGCGTCGGCGGGTGCCAGGGCCTCCACCGCCACCGCCGTGGTTGCTGCGGTACGCGCGGTGGTCAGGCTGCCGGCGTCGCAGAGCAGCAACGGCTGGCCGGTTTCCATGGACATCAACAAGGTCCAGGCGCTGACCAACGCACCCTGGTCGCGCTTGATATAGGGCGATGTCTTGACCCCGTAGACACCCTCGCGCGACAGCACGCCGAGGTAATTGATGAAGTCGCCGCCGGCGTCGGGGAATTCGACCAGTTGCTGGGCCGGTTGCACGGCGTGGCCGGCGGCGAGGTCGCGGAACATGTCGACCATGGCTTGGTGGACGTCGATCCGGGCGAGCAGGCGTTCCGCTTCGGCCTGTTCGATCACGTAGGGGGTAGGGCGCATCGGGCGACTCCAGTATGAACTGTTTGTCCATATTGGATTTTATAGTCTATATCGGCAAGAGGCTGTGCTCATCCTCTTAAGCCGATGACGCCTTTCTATCCGTGCCGGGCGCTCCTGAAACGAAAAAGGCGAAGCACGGGGCTTCGCCTTTGTCGTTCCGCTTGCGCTTCAGTGCTTGCGCGGTACCGGCTTGAGCAGCTCGGCGGGCGGCATTTCGCAATGGATCTTGCGCCCCAGCAGTTCTTCGATGGGCGGCAGGGCGAAGGCATCGTCCTCGCCGGCGAAGCTAATGGAGGTACCGCTGGTTCCGGCACGGCCGGTCCGGCCGATGCGGTGGACGTAGTCGTCCGGATCTTCCGGCAGGGTGAAGTTGATCACATGGCTGATGCCTTCGACGTGGATGCCGCGGCCGGCCACGTCGGTGGCGACCAGCACGCGAATCTTGCCTTCGCGGAAGCCTTCCAGGGTCTTGATCCGCTTCTGCTGCGGGACGTCGCCGGACATCTGGGCGGCGCTGACGCCGTCCTTGGTCAGGCGCTCCTCGATGCGGCGCACTTCGTCGCGGCGGTTGGCGAAAACCATCACCCGGGTCCAGTCGTTCTGCACGATCAGATTGTACAGCAGCTTGTACTTGTCGCTGCTGGCCACGGCATAGACGTGCTGTTCGACGGTATCGCTGGCGACGTTCTCCGGCTCGATCTCGACGATCGCCGGGTCCACCGTCCACTGCTTGGCCAGGTTCATCACGTCTTCGGTGAAGGTGGCGGAAAACAGCAGGGTCTGGCGCTCGCCCTTGTACGGCGTCTGGCGGATGATCTGGCGCACCTGCGGGATAAAGCCCATGTCGAGCATGCGGTCGGCTTCGTCGAGGACCAGCACCTCGACCATGTCCAGGTGCACTTCGCCGCGCTGGTTGAAGTCCAGCAGGCGGCCCGGCGTGGCGACCAGGATGTCGCAGTAGCGCGATTCGAGCTGCTTGAGTTGCTTGTCGAAGTCCATGCCGCCGACAAAGCTCATCACGTTGAGGCCGCTGTACTTGGTCAGGTCCAGGGCGTCCTTGGCGATCTGCACCACCAGCTCCCGGGTCGGCGCGATGATCAGCGCACGCGGCTCGCCCATGTAGCGCTCTTTCGGCGGCGGGGTGGTGAGCAGTTGGGTGATGGTGGAGATGAGGAAGGCGGCGGTCTTGCCGGTGCCGGTCTGGGCCCGGCCGATGGCGTCGCGTCCCTTCAGGGTGTGGCCGAGGACCTGGGCTTGGATCGGTGTGCAGTAGGGAAAGCCGAGGTCATGGATGGCGTGCATCAGCCGCGGGTCGAGATCGAAGTCGTGGAAGCGGGTCTTGCCTTCGGCCGGCTCGACCGCGAAATCCTCCAGCTTCCAGTTATCCACTGGCTTGGCCGGGCGCTCACGGCGTGGTTTATCCGCTTTCGGCTTGTCCGCCTTGCGTTCCGCTTTGTTCTCGCCTTTGCGGGCCTCGTCGCCAGTACGCTTTTCGGAAGCCGGGCGTGGCGGTTTCGACTTGGGAGTGCTGCGCTTTTCGTCGTCGGCGGTGCGGGGAGAGGCGGGGGAAGGTGCAGGGCCGGATACGGGCGCTTCGCCCTTGCCAAAAATTTTTTTGAGTGCTTTGAGCACGGTAATCTCATCAGTTGGTTAAGGAGTGAACGGCCGCCAGTGTAAAGCAATAAACCGGCGCGGCGAAATATTGCTCAATCGCTGGCCTGAGGGTCAAATGTGACCGGTTGGTCAGTCCTCCGGCAAGTTATCTCGCAGCAGGCGACGCACGTTATCGCCCATGATCGCGGCGATTTCGTCGCGGCTGAAACCGGCTTCCAGCAGGCCGTCGGTGAGTTGGGCCAGGCCACTGGCGTCGAACGGTGTACGCACGGTCCCATTGAAGTCCGAGCCGAGGGCCACGTGGGCCACGCCTACCTGGTCGGCGGTGTAGCGGATCGCCTTGACGATGGCCGCCACCGAAGTGGCGCAGACCGCCGCGTCCCAATAGCCGATGCCGATTAGCCCGCCGGTGGCGGCGATCCCTTTCAAATGGGCATCGCTGAGATTGCGTGGGCCCGGACAGGTGCCGGCAACGCCGCCGTGGGAGACCAGTAGCGGCCGGTGGGCGATGGCCAGGACATCGTCGATCAGGGCCGGCGACGCGTGGGCCAGGTCCACCAGCATATGTTTCTGCTCCAGGCGGGCGATCACGTCGCGTCCGAAGGGCGTCAGCCCGCCTTTGTTCAGACCGTGGGCCGAACCGCCGACCTCGTTGTCGAAGAAGTGGGTCAGCCCGGCGATGCGGAAGCCGGCATTGTAGAGTCGGTCGAGGTTTTCCAGCCTGCCTTCCAGCGGTTGCAATCCTTCGGTGGCCAACAGAGCGGCGACGCGCTGTGGGTCTCTGTTCCAACGCTCCAGGAAGGCGTCCAACTCGCGGCGATTCGTCACCACTGCCAGGCGCCCGTCGCTGGCCGCGGCGGCTTCGTGCAGCTTGCGGCTCTGGTAAAGAGCTCGCTGCAACAGGCTGTTCCAGGTTTCCCGTGGCCAGCGCTGGGCCATCGCCAGCAGGGTGATGTTGTCGGTGTCGCTGTCGTTGCGCTGGTAGTTCATCCAACGTGGGGTCTTGGTGACGGTGGAGAACACCTGCAGCGCGACGTGTCCCTCCAGCAGGCGCGGCAGGTCGGAGTGGCCGTAGTTCCGACGTTGCAGCAGGTCGCGTTCCCAGAGCAGGGCATCGTTGTGCAGGTCTGCGATGAACAGGCGCTGGTGGACTTGCCGGGCGGCAGCGCTGGCCGGGTAGGGCGGAGCGTTCTCGACGCTGTTCAGGAAGCGGTCGAGCAGGGGCGGCAGACTGAAGAAAATCGCCAATCCCGACACGGCCAGGATCAGCAGGACGACGAGAGCTTTGCGCATGGGAAGCATCCGGCTTCGGGTGTCCTCGGCACTGTAGCAGGCTGCCCGGGGGCGATGCGTTCGCGTGGTCAACCGCAGAGTCGGTTGCGACCCTCCTGTTTAGCCTGATACAGCGCTGCATCGGCGCGGGCGATCAGGTCTTCCAGGCTGTCCGACGCTTCCATCTGGGCCAGCCCGATGGACACGGTAACGCCCGGCAGCATGCCCACCGGCGAATAGAAGGTGCCGACCTGCTCCAGGCTCTGGCGCAGCCGTTCGCCAATGCTGCGCGCTTCGGCGGCGCCCAGTTCCGGCAGGAGGATGACGAATTCCTCGCCGCCGTAGCGGGTCATGTTGTCCTTCGGGCGGAGCTGGTTGCGCAGGGTGTGCGCGACCAGGCAGAGGGCATAGTCTCCGGCCAGGTGACCGTGCTGGTCGTTGTAGGCCTTGAAGTGGTCCACGTCGAGCATCAGCATGCTCATCGGCTGGTTGTTGAAGGCGCACCGGGTGCTTTCGCGCTGGAAGACATGTTCCAGCCAGCGCCGGTTGAACAGGCCGGTCAGGGTATCGACGTTGGCGTTCTGCTCGGTATCGAGGATGATCCGGTTGCCCTGGCGGACCCGTTCGCAGAGTAGCTCCAACAAGTTTTGCATCAACTGGGGGGACTCGTTGAACAGCGTCATCAGCGATTGCCGGTGCAGGCGCAGGACCAACGAACGCTCGTTGGCCACGACGTAGGCCGAGGGCCGGTCGTTGTCGATGAAGCTGATTTCCCCCGCGCACTCACCCGGTTCCAGCGTGCTGACCGGCTGGTTGTCGAGAGAGCCGAGGTAGACCTTGAGCTGCCCTTCGAGGAGCAGATATAGGTACTGGTTGCGGTTGAACGGGGAGAGCAGGATTTCCCCTGCCTCGAGCTCGCAAGCGCGGAATTCCTTGAGCAGGTGCTTCAGGCTGCTGGCCGCCACGTTCTGAAAAAGGCGCAGGTGGCGGATCTGCTGCAGGTTTTCCTGCCAGTGGGCGGTTTTCATCGCAGCGAGGACGTGCAGAGGCTGGTGGAAATAGGCATCGCGATATCGTCCCTGGGTGGCGAATACCGGCTTTGACATTATTCCAGCGCCAAAGTTCTGGCAACGCTTGCCGAAAGTTGGGCCGACCACCGGTCGGCCTTTCTTTCCTAACTGGCGATCAGTTCAAATTTCACCGGGAAGGGCGCCAGCCGCCGCTCGATTTCCATCCGCCGCTGCGCGTCCAGCGCCGGCACCCGGATGTCCGCCCGTTGACCGTGCCGGTCGTCGTTGCGGACCTCGACGCTTATCCCCGCATCCAGCGATTGCAGTACGGTTTCGAAGACGCGACGGATGGCGTCGAAGCGCAGTGCCGGCTTGAAGGTCTTGCCCACCGCGGTGACCGGAATGGCATCGATGATCCACACGTCCTTGGGGATCGCCGCGCGCTCTGGTATGTGCGCGGCGGCGTGTTCGAGCAGTTCCGCTTCGCTGGCTTGGGCGCCGGGCTTCAGTTGCACATAGACCACCGGCAGTTCGCCGGCCTTCTCGTCCGGCTTGCCGACCGCCGCGGCCATGGCGACAGCAGGGTGCTTGTGCAGGGCTTCCTCGATCAGTTGCGGGTCGATGTTGTGGCCGCCGCGGATGATCAGGTCCTTGCTCCGGCCGGTGAGCCAGATGTAGCCGTCGGCGTCCATCCGACCGAGGTCGCCGGTGTTGAACCAGTCGCCGTCGACCCAGATGTCCTTGTTCTTGCCCGCTTGCAGGTAGCCCTTGAACACCGTGACGCCGCGCAGGCAGACGTTGCCGATCTCGTTGGTCGCCGCATCGCGCAGGAAGTTGCCCTGTTCGTCGAGGACCTTGATGACGACCTGGCAGTAGGGCATGCGCAGGCCGATGGAGCCCGGCCGCCGCTCGCCCGCCGGCGGGTTGCCGCAACTGCCGCAGGTGCCTTCGGTGAGGCCGTAGCCTTCGATCAGCTTGAGTCCGGTCTTGCTTTCGAACTGGCGGATCAGCTCCACCGGCATCGGCGCGGCGCCGCACAGGGCGTAGCGCAGGCTGGACAGGTCGTGACCTTCGCTGGGGACCTGCAAAAGTCCGGCATAAATGGTCGGAACCCCGCTGAAGAAACTGACCCGGTGGCGCTCGATGATCTTCCAGAAGTTCTGGATCAGGCTCGGGTTACGGTATCCCTGAGGCGTGGCCAGGAGCACCTGGGCATTGCGGAAGAACGGCGCCAGCCCGGTGACCATCACCCCATTGACGTGAAACAGCGGCAGGCCGCAGAGGGTGGTGTCGCTTTCACCGAAATCCAGCAGGAAGGCCAGGATCATCGCCATCGCCACTTCGTTGCGGTGGCTGTGCGGCGCTAACTTGGGCGTGCCGGTGGTGCCGCCGGTATGGAAATAGGAGGCGATATCGTCCGGCTGGATATCCCGGCCGCTTTCCAGCCGGTCGGCCGGGCAGGCGGCGATGAGTTCGTCGAAGTCCAGCACGCCTTCCGGCAACGGGCCGCGCTGGGCCTTGATGGCATTGCGCTGTGGCTCGGGCAGCAGGTTCGCCAGGTCCACGGTGACGATGGCGTTCAGGCCAGGCAGGTGGTCGCGCAGACCGGCCACCTTGTCCCACAGGTCGGTGCCGGGGAAAGGGGCCAGGGTCACCAGTACCTCGGAGTCGGAGGCGCGGATCAGCTCGGCGATGTGTTCGGGTTCGAGCAACGGGTTGATCGCATTGACGATGCCGGCCGCTTCGCCGCCCCAGAGAGTGAAGTGCGTGTGCGGCAGATTCGGCAGGAGAAAGGACACTGCCTTGCCGGGGCGGATGCCCAGGCGGTGGAAGGCGTTGGCGGTCTGGGTTATCCGGGCGAACAGTTCGGCGTAGGTCAAGCGGTAGGGCGTTTCGTCCGCCGTGCCCTGGAGCAGGAAGGTCAGCGCCGGTGCATCCGGGTTGCGCTGTGCGCTGCGGCGCAGCAGGTCATAGGTGCTGGAAGGCATATCGCGTGCTTCCAGCGGGGTTTCTTCGATTCGTTCGACATCACGCAGCGAGGCTATTGGGGGAATGCGGTTCGCGTTCATGGTCCCTTCTTGTTGTCGAGTCGAGGTCAGCCGAGACGTTCGCTCAGCCAGTCAGCGATATCGCGTACTTCTTCCGGCAACACCTCATGGCCCATCGGATAGTCTTTCCAGCCCACCGGCACTCCGCGGGCGGCCAGATAGTCGTGCGCCGCACGGCCGAGAGCCATGGGCACCACATCGTCGAAGGTGCCATGCAAACAGAGCGCCGACAGTTGTTGTTTTGTATCCGCGAGTGTCGCTTCGCCGGAGAAGGTCGGTGCGTAGGTGGACAGCGCCAGCACCCCGCCGAGCGCTCCCGGCCAGCGCAGGTAGGCGGTGTGCAGGACCACCGCGCCACCCTGGGAGAAGCCGGCGAGCACGATCCGTTCTGGTGCGATGCCAGCGGCGACCTGATGCTCGATCAGGTCGATCACCTGGTGGGACGACTGCTCCAGTTGCTCGAGATTCACCGCGCGCGCCACCGGGCTCATGGCCAGGATGTCGTACCAACTGGGCATTTCCCAGCCACCATTGATGGTCACCGGG
Organism: Pseudomonas sp. PIC25; assembly: GCF_002286785.1. Lineage (GTDB taxonomy): Bacteria > Pseudomonadota > Gammaproteobacteria > Pseudomonadales > Pseudomonadaceae > Pseudomonas_M. Next base: position 39,649 of record NZ_MUJY01000171.1, read on the forward strand.
CGGGTTGGCGCCTGGGGGAGAATGAAGCGTGTGGTGTCCAGACGCTCCTGCAAGGCCTCGGCCACCGGCAGGAAGTCGTAACGGTCCGCCCCCAGTCCGTGCAACCAGATGACGCACGCATCGGCCTCCTGTGTGGGGTGAAGAATCAAGGGTTCGGTCATCGGAGGCTCCAGTGCAGTGCGCGAGCACCATTTTGGTGCGCTTCGCTGTCAGGGGGTGGGTGAATCCGTGAAGAAGATGTCGCAAGGCTAAAACTTTTGCTCTTGACCTCTTCCGATCGCATTTCGAACGCCGCTCTGGTACGGGCTTTGCTATGTCTGCACCGGACTGAAGATATGGCGCTTTGCCGGTAACACAGCGCGCAGAGCATGCGCCATATAACAGACAGAAGCCGTTCCGGCGGCTTCAATAGGTTCGCTAAGCGCTGCGGCTGGCGCAAGGTGAACGATTCGTCTCCAGCCCATTTGACCAATGGGCGAGGCGGGTTTTATGGCTGACGGAAAAACCGCCAACTAGACTCCGCCTTAGGCCTGCACCCCGGTCGATCCTGCTGGCGCCGATAGGATCGAACGTGCCCCACAAAGGTACGGAGGAAGGGCCGAGACTCCAACACAACAAAAGCAACTGGAGGTTTTGATGAAAATGGTGAAAACCACCCTGGCTGTGCTGACCACTGCTGCAGTGCTCGGCGTCAGCAGCTTCGCGCAGGCGGGCGCGACCCTGGACGCGGTGAAGAAGAAGGGCTTCGTGCAGTGCGGTATCAGCGATGGTCTGCCGGGCTTCTCCTACGCCGACGCCAAGGGCAACTACAAAGGGATCGACGTCGATGTCTGCCGTGCGGTAGCCGCTGCGGTCTTCGGCGACGCCAGCAAGGTCAAGTTCAGTCCGTTGACCGCCAAGGAGCGTTTCACCGCGCTGCAGTCCGGTGAAGTCGATGTGCTGTCGCGCAACACCACCTGGACCAGCTCGCGCGATTCGGCCATGGGCCTGAACTTCGCCGGCGTGACCTACTACGACGGCCAGGGCTTCCTGGTGAACAAGAAGCTCGGCGTATCCAGCGCCAAGGAACTCGACGGCGCCACCGTCTGCATCCAGGCCGGTACCACCACCGAGCTGAACCTCGCCGACTACTTCCGCGCCAACGGCCTGAAGTACACCCCCATCACCTACGACACCTCCGACGAAAGCGCCAAGTCCCTGGAATCCGGCCGTTGCGACGTGCTGACCTCCGACCAGTCGCAACTGTACGCCCAGCGCATCAAGCTGGCCGCGCCGGACGACTACGTCGTTCTGCCGGAAGTCATTTCCAAGGAACCGCTGGGCCCAGCCGTTCGCCAGGGTGACGAAGAGTGGTTCGACATCGTTCGCTGGAGCCTCTTCGCCATGCTCAACGCCGAAGAACTCGGCATCGACTCGAAGAACGTCGAAGAGCAGGCCAAAACCACCAAGAACCCGGACATCGCCCGTCTGCTCGGCGCGGAAGGCGAGTACGGCAAGGACCTGAAACTGCCGAAAGACTGGGCCGTTCAGATCGTCAAGCAGGTCGGCAACTACGGCGAGATCTTCGAGCGTAACGTCGGCGGCGGCAGCGAGCTGAAGATCGAGCGCGGCCTCAACGCCCTCTGGAACAAGGGTGGTCTGCAGTACGCACCGCCGGTGCGCTGACCGTTGTAAGTCACCGCTTTCGAGCGGTGACTGTTCCAATAAAGACAACCCCGGGGCCTGCAGTCACTGGCCACCGGGGATTTCTTCATGAGGGCTGTCATGCAAACTAGTGTCAATGCCCCGCGCCCACGCGGTTCGGTCTGGACCGATCCGCAGATACGCGCGTGGCTCTTCCAGATCATCGCGGTGATCGCCGTGGTGTCGCTCGGTTGGTTCCTGTTTCAGAACACCCAGTACAACCTGGAGAAGCGCGGGATCATCTCCGGCTTCGGCTTTCTGCAGAACAGTGCCGGCTTCGGTATTTCCCAACACCTAATCGACTATAACGAGAGCAACTCTTACGGCCGGGTATTCGTCATCGGCCTGCTCAACACCTTGCTGGTTTCGGTGATCGGCATCGTGATGGCAACCATCCTCGGCTTCCTGGTCGGTATCGCCCGGTTGTCGCCGAACTGGCTGCTGAGCAAGCTGGCCACCATCTACATCGAGATTTTCCGTAACATCCCGCCGTTGCTGCAGATCTTCTTCTGGTACTTCGCCATCATGCTGCCCCTGCCGGGCCCACGGCAGAGCGTGAGCATCGGTGACCTCTTCTTCATCAGCAACCGCGGCCTGAACATGCCGTCGCCCGATCCCACCGGGGCGTTCTGGCCGTTCGCGATCGCGCTGGTGCTGACCATCGTCGGCATCGTCCTGATGCGCCGCTGGGCCATGGCCCGCTTCGAGGCGACCGGCAAGACCTTCCCGATCCTGATCACCGCTCTGGCGATGCTGGTGGTGATTCCGGGCCTGACGGTGCTGATCGCGGGCAACCCCTTCGCCTGGAGCGTACCGGAGCTGAAAGGCTTCAACTTCCGCGGCGGCTGGGTGGTGATCCCCGAACTGATGGCGCTGGTCCTGGCACTGACCATCTACACCGCGGCCTTCATCGCCGAGAACGTCCGCTCCGGCATCCAGGCGGTGAGCCATGGCCAGACCGAGGCCGCACGCTCCCTGGGCCTGCGCCCGGGCAAGGCGCTGCGTCTGGTGATCATTCCCCAGGCCATGCGGGTGATCATTCCGCCGCTCACCAGCCAGTACCTGAACCTGGCGAAGAACTCCTCGCTGGCTGCCGGCATCGGCTACCCGGACATGGTGTCGCTGTTCGCCGGTACCGTGCTCAACCAGACCGGCCAAGCCATCGAGACCATCGCCATCACCATGAGCGTGTATCTGGCCATCAGCATCAGCATCTCGATCCTGATGAACTGGTACAACAAGCGCATCGCGCTTATCGAGCGGTGAGGACAAGCGCATGACGACCCATACTTTCAAACCCGACCTGCCGCCGCCGACCATGAGCGTCGGGGTGCTGGGCTGGCTGCGTGCCAACCTGTTTTCCAACTGGTTCAATACCCTGCTGACGCTGGTGGCGATCTACCTGATCTGGCTGATCGTCCCGCCGCTGCTCAAGTGGGCCTTCATCGAAGCCGACTGGACCGGTACCACCCGTGCCGACTGCACCAGCGACGGCGCCTGCTGGGTCTTCATCAAGCAGCGCTTCAGCCAGTTCATGTATGGCTTCTATCCGGCCGAACTGCGCTGGCGCGTCGACATGGCTGCCTGGCTGGCGGTGATCGGCGCCGCGCCGCTGTTCATCCGGCAGATGCCGCGCAAGGCGGTCTACGGGCTGGGCTTCCTGGTGGTCTATCCGCTGGTTGCCTTCTGGCTGCTGCATGGCGGCTTCCTGGGCCTGGAAGACGTGCCCACCAGTCGCTGGGGCGGCCTGATGCTGACCCTGGTGATCGCCTCCGTGGGCATCGCCGGCGCGCTGCCGCTGGGCATCCTGCTGGCGCTCGGCCGCCGTTCGAACATGCCGGCGATCCGCGTGATCAGTGTGACCTTCATCGAGTTCTGGCGTGGTGTTCCGCTGATCACCGTGCTGTTCATGTCCTCGGTGATGCTGCCGCTGTTCCTGCCCGAGGGGCTCAGCTTCGACAAGCTGATGCGAGCCCTGATCGGCGTGATCCTGTTCCAGTCCGCCTACATCGCCGAAGTGGTGCGTGGCGGCCTGCAGGCCATCCCGAAAGGCCAGTACGAAGCGGCCGCGGCCATGGGCCTGGGCTATTGGCGGATGATGGGCCTGGTGATCCTGCCGCAGGCGCTCAAGCTGGTCATCCCCGGCATCGTCAACACCTTCATCGCGCTGTTCAAGGACACCAGCCTGGTGATCATCATCGGCCTGTTCGACCTGCTCAACAGCATCAAGCAAGCCACCACCGACCCGGCCTGGCTGGGCATGGCCACCGAAGGCTATGTCTTCGCCGCCCTGGTGTTCTGGATCTTCTGTTTCGGCATGTCCCGCTACTCCCAGCATCTGGAGCGCAAGCTGGACACCGGCCACAAGCGTTAGGAGTTACCCCAATGACTGAAGCAAACAAACAGCCTGTCGCCGGCGATGGCATCATCCAGATGCAGGGCGTGCACAAGTGGTACGGCCAGTTCCATGTGCTCAAGGACATCAACCTGAACGTCAAGCAGGGCGAGCGCATCGTGCTCTGCGGGCCGTCCGGCTCGGGCAAATCCACGACCATCCGCTGCCTCAACCGTTTGGAAGAGCATCAGCAGGGCCGCATCGTCGTCGATGGTGTCGAGCTGACCAGCGACCTCAAGCACATCGAGGCGATCCGCAGCGAAGTGGGCATGGTGTTCCAGCACTTCAACCTGTTCCCGCACCTGACCGTGCTGCAGAACTGCACACTGGCACCGATGTGGGTGCGCAAGATGCCCAAGCGCAAGGCGGAAGAGATCGCCATGCACTTTCTCGAGCGCGTACGCATTCCCGAGCAGGCCAATAAATACCCGGGCCAGCTTTCCGGCGGCCAGCAGCAGCGTGTGGCGATCGCCCGAGCCCTGTGCATGAAGCCGAAAATCATGCTGTTCGACGAACCGACTTCCGCACTCGACCCGGAAATGGTCAAGGAAGTGCTGGACACCATGATCGGTCTGGCCCAGGACGGCATGACCATGCTCTGCGTGACCCACGAAATGGGCTTCGCCCGCACCGTGGCGAACCGGGTGATCTTCATGGACAAGGGGGAAATCGTCGAGCAGGCCGCGCCGGACGAGTTCTTCACCAACCCGCAAAACGACCGCACCAAGCTGTTCCTCAGCCAGATCCTGCACTGAGGCGGGTGGTCATGAAAAAAGGGAGCCTTCGGGCTCCCTTTTTTGTCACTGCCGTTGCTTGGCTGGAGTTCGTGGGCGAATGAATTCGCTCCTACAGAAACTGTACGAATTTGTTCGCCCGCAGGGACCCTACGCCTTTGCCTCACGCAACCGCCGCCTGAATGCTCCCGGTGTTTCCCCACAGAGTTGCTTGAACAGCTTGGCGAAGGTGGCGCGGTCGGCGTAGCCGACCTGGGCGGCGACCTGCTCCAGCGACGTGGCTGGGTTACGCAGGGCGATCCGCGCCGATTCGATGCGCAGGCGCTGGAGGTATTCGTTGGGCGTCAGGCCGGTGCCGGCCTTGAAGCGGCGCAGCAGCGTGCGTGGCGAGCAGTGCGCCTGTTCGGCCAGGCGGTGCAGGTCCAGCGGTTCGGCGTGGTGCTTCTGCAACCAGTGCAGCAACGACGCCAGTGGACCTTCCTGCACGGCCGGCTCCGGCAACAGCGGCGCGAAGCGCGACTGCCGGCCACGCCGAGTATCGAATACCAGGGCGCTGGCCACTTGCTGGGCCAGCCAGTCGCCGCCGTGCTGGCCGATCAGGTACAGGCACAGATCGAGCCCGGCCTGGGCGCCGCCGGAGCAGAGCAGGTGGCCGTCGTGGGTCAGCAGCTCATCGATATCCAGCCGGACCCGGGGAAAGTACCGCCGAAAGGGTTCGGCCAGCGACCAGTGGGTGGTGGCGCGGCGGCCATCGAGCAGGCCTGCCGCCGCCAGGATGAATGCGCTGCTGCACAGACTGGCCAACTGCTGAGTGGCGGGGCGCCCTTCCAACCAGGTCAGCAGCGTCGCGTTGGTCGCCAGGACGCGTGCGATAGCACTGCCGGTCGCTGGGATCAACACCAGGCCGGCCTGCTCGGCGATCTCCAGGCCGCCGTCCACCCGAATGGTGGCGAAGCCCAACTCCACTGGCTGGCCGTCCAGGCTGAACCGGCGAACCCGGAAGAGCGCCTGGCCCGCCAACTGGTTGGCCAGCAGGAAGGCATCGCCGGCCATACTCAAGCTGGAGCAGACGGTTTGCGGGCAGACATACAGGGCGACGTCGAGCATGGCGATCTCCGGTGTTTGGCGATTATGGCCACAAAGCTGTCAATAGCGCCAATCGCGATGCCGCTGGCTGTCCGCCAGAATGGCATCGTCACCACTGGAAGGAATACCGCCATGCCTCATCCCAATGCCGAGCTGATTACCCGTTTCTACCAGGCTTTCCAGCGTCTGGATGCCGACGCCATGGCGGCTTGTTATGACGAGGACGTGCATTTCAGCGATCCGGTATTCCAAGACCTGCGTGGGCGCGACGCTGGCGATATGTGGAGGATGCTGACGCGCCGGGCGAAGGGGTTCTCGCTGAGCTTCGAGGATGTGCAGGCGGACGGCCGCCAGGGCAGCGCTTGCTGGGTGGCGCGTTACACCTTTGCGGCGACGGGGCGTCCAGTGGTGAATCGCATACAGGCGCGTTTCGTGTTCCGCGACGGAAAGATCGTCGAACACCGCGACAGCTTCGATTTGTGGGGATGGGCGCGGCAGGCGCTGGGGCTGAAAGGCTGGTTGCTGGGCTGGCTGCCGCCGGTGCAGGCAGCGATCCGCCGCCAGGCTCAGCAAGGTCTGGCGGCGTTCAAGGCGGGGCGCTGACTCAGTCTGCGGTGGCTTCGAAACGGCCGGCGGCGCGGTTCTTCTTGACCTTGCCGGCTTCGAAGATGCGGCCGCTCATGGCCACGTAGATGCCGTCGGGCAGGCACTGCAGGGCACCGATGGCCACGCCGAGGTTGAACGGGGCGTCGGTGAGGCGCATGCGGGCCGGCTGCATGGCGCCTGTGAACAGGATCACCTTGCCGGGAATGTCCTTGAGCACTTCGGCCGTGTTGGTCATGGTGTCGGTGCCGTGGGTGATCAGGATGTGCCTGGCCGGGCAGGCGGCGACTTTCTCGCGGATCAGGGCGCGATCTTCGTCGGTCAGCTCCAGGCTGTCTTTCTTCAGCAGGCTCTCCACCTGGAAGTCGAACGTCACGCCGGCTTCCTGGAGAATCTGCGGTGCCATGGGATCGCCGATCTTGAAGTCGGAAAGGGCGTCGTAATACACCTTGTCGAAGGTGCCGCCGGTGGTGAAGATCTGAATATTCATGTGAGGCTCCCATTTCCCAGATAGCGGCTTGTGGCCGTGCCGCGGATTATTGCCTAAGCTCGCCGGCGACTCCATGCAGGATGCGCTACATGATCACCCTGGTTCAGTTGCCGGCCGGTTTCTCCCTGGCCATTCCCGGCTCTTCGTGCAAGAGCAGCTTGGCGTTCCGATTGAAGACGATGTCCGACACGAATAAGGCACCGCGGGTTCCGACGATGAGGACGCCCCGTTGACCGCCGCGCCGCCCAAACCCTGGTTCGTCTATCTGGTGCGGGCCGAGAACAGTGCGCTCTATTGCGGTATCAGCGACGACCCGCTGCGACGCTTCGAGCAGCACCGCAGCGGCAAGGGTGCGCGTTTCTTCCATTCCAGCCCGGCCCAGGCGCTGGTCTATGTCGAGGCCTGCGCCGACAAGGGCGATGCCTTGCGCCGTGAGCGGGCGATCAAGCAACTGTCGAAGAAGGCCAAGGAAGCCCTGGTGCTGGCCGGTGGCGTCATGGCCCTGGCTGATAGTCCTGTATCAGGCTGAACGGGTAGGCCGGCGGCGGCCCGACGGTTAAGCTGGAGCTCTTTCACTGCGGAGTCCCGCCATGCACGAGCTGATCCTGCACCACTACCCGACCTCGCCGTTCGCCGAAAAGGCCCGCCTGATGCTGGGCTTCAAGCAGTTGTCCTGGCGTTCGGTGCTGATCCCGCCAGTGATGCCCAAGCCTGATCTCACCGCGTTGACTGGCGGCTACCGCAAGACCCCCGTGTTGCAGGTAGGCGCCGATATCTACTGCGACACCGCGCTGATCGCCCGTCGCCTGGAGGCAGAGAAGGCGACCCCGGCCCTGTTCCCGGAAGGGCAGGAATTCAATGTCGCCACTGTCGCCCAATGGGCCGACTCGCTGGTGTTCCAGCATGCGGTGAGCCTGGTGTTCCAGCCGGAATCCATCGCCCTGCGCTTCGGCAAGCTGCCGCCGGAGGCGATCAAGGGCTTCCTCGCCGACCGCGCCGCGTTGTTCAGCGGCGGTAGCACCAGCCGCCTGCCGTTGGAGCAGGCCAAGCACCAGTGGCCTACGATCATGGCCCGGGTCGAGCAGCAGTTGTCGCGGGAGGCCGGCGACTTCCTGTTCGGCGAACCATCTTTGGCCGACATCTCCCTGGCGCATTCGCTGTGGTTCCTCAAGGGCACGCCGATCACCGCGCCGCTGGTGGATGCCTATCCTGCTGTAGCCGCCTGGCTCGGCCGGGTGCTTGGGTTCGGTCACGGCTCGCACAGCGAGCTGGCCTCGGCGGAGGCTATTGAGATCGCCCGTGCGGCGACCCCGGCCGCATTGCCTACGGAACAACTGCACGAGCCCAATGGCTTCGAGATCGGCCAGCGCGTGGCCATCTCCGCAATCGACTACGGCGTCGACCCGGTGGAAGGCGAATTGCTGTTCGCCGGTAGCGAGGAACTGATCCTGCGTCGCGAGGACGAACGCGCGGGCGTGGTGCACGTGCACTTCCCGCGCATGGGCTTCCGGATCGAAGCGCGCTAGGGTGAGGTGGCGGCCGGGTGCAGCCTTGGCACCTGTGCCGCCAGTTCACGGAAATAGGCGATGCGCTCGTAGCAGAGCGTCAGTTCGCCGCTGATGCGGTTGTACCAGGCATCCGGGGCGCCGCAACTGGTCAGCCGCAGGGTCAGGTCGCGGGGCAGCGGGAAGCTGGTGCTGGCCTTTTCGGCGACCTTCTCCAACTCGCCGCTGGCCCGCACCCTGGTCAGCAGCTCTTCGCCATCGTCCAGGCTGGGCGGCGGCGGGTCATAGACGACTTGGATGCGATGGCGCACCGGCTCTTCCGCTGGGCGGCGGAAGTGTTCATGGAACCAGTTCACCGCATGGCGGGCCTGCTGGTATTCGTCGGGGCAGAAGAAGGCGCGCTCGTCCGGCAGGCCGGTGGCTTCGATCATCCATTCCAGACGCACCGGATCGCTGCCGTAGGCCAGGCAGGCGATGTTGTAGAAGCGCTGGGCATCCAGGGCGTGGCTGTCCCACTCCCGGATTTCCTCATCCGGCCGTTTCGGCCGCTGCCACTCCACCCGCCAGTAGTCGGCGATGTCCAGCATCCGTTCGGGGAAGTCGGCCTCGCGCTGGCGTTCGTCGATCAGGAACAGCCCCATGAAACCCAACTGATCGGCGGCGTCTTCCTCGCGGCCGAGCACCGGCAGGCGCAGCTCGTTGATCAACAGGTGCCCCATTTCGTGGAACAGAGTGAACTCGGCGTTGGCAGTAACGAAGCGGAGTTCTTGCGGTGTCAGCGTCTGTTCCGGGCTGGCGGATACCAGCTCCGGCAGTAGGGCAATCAAGGCGATGAGGGCGCGCATGCGGGCGTCCGGCTCAATCCTTGCGCCGCTTGAGCTGGTCGCGCAACTGGGTCGGCAGGTTACGGATGATCAGCGTGTCCTGCGCCTCGTCGTACTCGATCTTCGAACCCAGCAGATGCGCTTCGAAGCTGATCGACAGCCCTTCGGCGCGCCCGGTGAAGCGGCGGAACTGGCTCAGCGTGCGCTTGTCCGGCGGAATCTCCGGCGACAGGCCGTAATCCTTGTTGCGGATGTGCTCGTAG
>NZ_MUJY01000172.1 GCF_002286785.1 Pseudomonas sp. PIC25
ATCGCTCCGATCGCCATGGAAGACGGCCTGCGCTTCGCGATCCGCGAAGGTGGTCGTACCGTCGGCGCCGGCGTGGTTGCCAAGATCATCGAGTAATCGAAGGTCTCGCGGTAATGGAAAGGCCCCTTCGGGGGCCTTTTCTATTATTGATCATTTATTGACACCCCCTGGGCTCATCCGTACAATTGCGCCTCCTTTTATCGGGCGTATTGCGTCCGGTGGGGATGGCAACTTGGAGTCTGAGGTCAAAATGCAAAACCAACAAATCCGTATTCGGTTGAAGGCTTTTGACCATCGCCTGATCGATCAATCTACCCAGGAAATCGTGGAAACCGCGAAACGTACTGGTGCTCAGGTGCGTGGTCCGATTCCTCTGCCTACCCGCAAAGAGCGGTACACCGTACTGGTCTCTCCGCACGTCAACAAAGACGCGCGCGATCAGTATGAAATTCGTACCCATAAGCGTGTGCTGGACATCGTTCAGCCGACCGATAAAACGGTCGACGCGCTGATGAAGCTCGATCTTGCGGCTGGCGTGGAAGTGCAGATCAGCCTCGGCTAAAACCTGCCAGGTTTTGGTCGTGTAACGCTCTGAAATGGGCGGCCATAGCGGGTGAAAGCCCCGTACACTCAAGAGGTTTTAAAAATGACTATTGGTGTAGTCGGTCGTAAGTGCGGCATGACCCGCATTTTCACCGAAGAAGGTGTCTCCATTCCGGTTACGGTCATTGAGGTCGAGCCGAATCGCGTCACCCAGTTCAAAACTGAAGAGAGCGATGGCTATCGCGCCGTACAGGTGACTGTCGGTGAGCGTCGTGCTTCTCGCGTGACCAAGGCTCAGGCCGGTCACTTCGCCAAGGCCAATGTCGCTGCTGGTCGTAGCGTCTTGGAATTTCGTCTGGAAGAAGGCGAGTATCAGGCGGGTGATCAACTCAGTGTCGAGCTGTTCCAGGTAGGCCAGTTGGTGGATGTCACAGGTCAGTCCAAGGGTAAGGGCTTTGCCGGTACCATCAAGCGCTGGAACTTCCGTGGTCAGGACAACACTCACGGTAACTCTGTTTCCCACCGCGTCCCTGGTTCCATTGGCCAGTGCCAGACTCCTGGTCGTGTGTTCAAGGGCAAGAAGATGTCCGGTCATATGGGCGCTGAGCGCGTGACCGTGCAGTCCCTGGAAATTGTGCGTGTCGACGCTGAACGTAATCTGCTGCTGGTCAAGGGTGCCGTTCCTGGCGCTACCGGTGGTGATGTCGTCGTGCGTCCGGCAGCCAAGGCTCGCGGTTAAGAGGGGAATGCTGAGATGCAATTGAATGTAAATGGCGCTCAGGCGATCGAAGTCTCCGAGCGCACCTTTGGCGGCGAGTTCAACGAGACCCTCGTGCACCAGGCAGTCGTGGCCTATATGGCCGGAGGTCGTCAGGGCAGCAAGCAACAGAAGAGCCGTTCCGATGTCTCTGGTGGCGGCAAACGTCCGTGGCGTCAGAAGGGCACTGGTCGTGCTCGTGCTGGTACCACTCGTGGTCCGATCTGGCGTGGCGGTGGTGTTACCTTCGCTGCTCGTCCGCAGAATCATGAGCAGAAGCTCAACAAGAAGATGTATCGCGCAGCTCTGCGCTCCATCCTCTCCGAGCTGGTGCGTCAGGATCGTCTGGTTGTCGTCGAAGAGTTCGGTGTCGATGCGCCGAAGACTAAGGCTCTGCTGGGCAAGTTGAACGGCATGGGGCTGAACGATGTTCTGATCGTGTCCGATGCTGTTGATCAGAATCTCTATCTGGCTGCGCGCAACCTGCCGCACGTCGACGTTCGCGACGTACAGGGTTCCGATCCGGTCAGCCTGATCGCCTATGACAAGGTGCTGATCACCGTGTCCGCGGTGAAAAAGTTCGAGGAGCTGCTGGGATGAACCAGGAACGCGTATTCAAAGTGCTGCTTGGTCCGCACGTCTCCGAGAAGGCCACTGTGCTGGCGGACAGCAAGAGCCAATTCGTTTTCAAGGTTGCTACCGATGCAACCAAGCTGGAAATCAAGAAGGCCGTCGAAAGCCTGTTCAACGTGAAGGTGCAGCGCGTCACCACCCTGAATGTGAAGGGTAAGACCAAGCGTACCGTTCGCGGGCTGGGCAAGCGTAACGACTGGAAGAAGGCGTATATCGCCCTTCAACCGGGCCAAGATCTCGATTTCGCCAGCAGTGCTGAGTAAGGAAGGGGTGCATCATGGCAATCGTTAAATGCAAACCGACTTCCGCTGGCCGCCGTTTCGTGGTCAAAGTGGTTGGTCAGGAGCTGCACAAAGGCGCTCCTTACGCTCCGCTGGTCGAGAAGAAGTCCAAGTCTGGCGGCCGTAACAACAATGGCCGTATCACTACCCGTCACATAGGTGGTGGTCACAAACAGCATTACCGCCTGGTCGATTTTCGTCGCAACAAGGATGGCATTCCTGCCACCGTTGAGCGTATCGAATACGATCCGAACCGTACTGCCCACATCGCACTGCTGAAGTATGCCGACGGTGAGCGTCGCTACATCATCGCTCCGAAGGGTGTTAGCGCTGGTGATCAGCTGATTTCCGGTGTCAACGCGCCTATCAAGGCGGGCAACACTCTTCCGCTGCGCAACATTCCGGTTGGTAGCACTATTCACGGTGTTGAGCTGAAGCCTGGTAAGGGCGCTCAGATCGCTCGCTCCGCAGGTGCCTCCGTTCAGCTGGTGGCTCGCGAGGGTGCATACGTAACTCTGCGTCTGCGCTCCGGTGAGATGCGCAAGGTCCTGGCAGAGTGCCGTGCGACCCTGGGTGAGGTCTCGAACTCCGAGCACAGCCTGCGCTCGTTGGGCAAGGCTGGTGCCAAGCGCTGGCGTGGTATTCGTCCGACCGTTCGCGGTGTGGCGATGAACCCTGTCGATCACCCGCATGGTGGTGGTGAAGGTCGTACCTCGGGTGGTCGTCATCCGGTGTCGCCATGGGGCTTCCCGACCAAGGGCGCGAAGACTCGTGCGAACAAGCGCACCGACAACATGATCGTCCGCCGCCGTAAGTAACTAGAGGGATACGACAGTGCCGCGTTCTCTGAAAAAAGGTCCTTTTATCGATCTTCACCTACTGAAGAAGGTCGAAGTGGCGGTGGAAAAGGGTGATCGCAAGCCGGTTAAGACCTGGTCGCGTCGCTCCATGATCCTGCCGCAGATGGTTGGTCTGACCATCGCTGTGCATAACGGTCGTCAACATGTTCCGGTTCTTATCAACGAGGACATGGTCGGCCACAAACTGGGCGAGTTCGCCGCTACCCGCACCTATCGCGGGCACGCTGCGGACAAGAAAGCCAAGCGTTAAGGGGTAAGGAACGATGGAAGTAGCCGCTAAGCTGTCGGGCGCTCGAATCTCCGCCCAGAAAGCCCGCTTGGTCGCCGACCAGATCCGCGGGAAGAAGGTGGGCGAAGCGCTCAACCTCCTGGCTTTCAGCAGTAAGAAAGCCGCCGAGATCATGAAGAAAGTGCTGGAGTCGGCCGTGGCCAACGCCGAGCACAACGAAGGCGCGGACGTGGATGACCTCAAGGTCTCCACCGTTTTCGTCAACGAAGGGCGTTCGCTTAAGCGCATCATGCCGCGCGCCAAGGGCCGCGCTGATCGCATCGTCAAGCGGTCTTGCCATATCACTGTCAAGGTTGCGGACAAGTAACGGAGTCGATCAGATGGGTCAGAAAGTACATCCCGTTGGCATCCGCCTGGGAATCGTCAAGGAGCACACTTCGGTCTGGTATGCAGATAAGCGCACCTATGCGGACTATCTGCTGGCCGACCTGAAGGTTCGTGAGTACCTCCAAGACAAACTAAAAAGCGCGTCCGTAAGCCGCATCGATATCGCACGTCCGGCCCAAACCGCACGTGTCACCATCCATACCGCCCGTCCCGGCATCGTGATCGGCAAGAAGGGTGAGGATGTCGAAAAGCTGCGTCAGGACCTGACCAAGCAAATGGGTGTGCCGGTGCACATCAACATCGAAGAGATCCGCAAGCCGGAGCTCGATGCAATGTTGGTTGCTCAGAGCGTTGCCCAGCAGCTGGAGCGTCGCGTCATGTTCCGTCGTGCCATGAAGCGCGCGGTACAGAACGCCATGCGTATTGGTGCCAAGGGCATCAAGATTCAGGTGAGCGGTCGCCTCGGCGGTGCGGAAATCGCCCGTACCGAGTGGTATCGCGAAGGTCGTGTGCCCCTGCACACCCTGCGTGCCGATATCGATTACGCCACCTATGAAGCGCACACCACCTACGGTGTGATTGGCGTCAAGGTCTGGATCTTCAAGGGTGAGGTCATCGGTGGCCGCCAGGAAGAGCTCAAGCCGCAAGCGCCCGCTCCTCGTAAAAAAGCTGCTAAGTAAGGGGTACGCCAAATGTTGCAACCAAAGCGTACGAAGTTCCGTAAGCAGATGACCGGCCACAACCGTGGTCTGGCTCAGCGCGGTAGCAAAGTCAGCTTCGGCGAATTTGCTCTGAAATCCGTGAGCCGTGGTCGTCTCACTGCTCGTCAGATCGAGGCCGCACGTCGTGCCTTGACCCGTCACGTAAAGCGTGGCGGCAAGATCTGGATCCGCGTGTTCCCCGATAAGCCCGTCACCAAGAAGCCCCTCGAAGTACGTATGGGTAAAGGTAAGGGTAACGTCGAGTACTGGGTAGCCCAGATTCAACCGGGCAAGGTGCTCTACGAGATCGAGGGTGTTTCCGAAGAGCTGGCGCGTGAGGCTTTCGCCCTGGCCGCTGCAAAGCTGCCGCTCGCCACCTCCTTTGTTAAGCGGACGGTGATGTGATGAAAGCGAATGAACTTCGTGAAAAATCCGTACAGCAGCTGAACGAGCAACTGCTCGGCCTGCTGCGCGACCAGTTCAATCTGCGTATGCAGAAGGCAACTGGCCAGTTGGGGCAGTCTCACCTGCTCTCGCAAGTGAAGCGCGACATCGCTCGCGTGAAAACTGTGCTCAACCAGCAAGCAGGTAAGTAATCATGGCTGAAGCTCAGAAAACCGTCCGTACGCTGACCGGCCGTGTCGTCAGCGACAAAATGGACAAGACCATCACCGTCCTGATCGAGCGCCGCGTGAAGCACCCGATCTACGGTAAATACGTGAAGCGTTCGACCAAGCTGCACGCCCACGACGAAACCAACCAGTGCCGTATCGGCGACAAGGTCACCATTCGCGAGACCCGTCCGCTGGCCAAGACCAAGTCCTGGATGCTGGTGGAAGTCGTCGAGCGCGCGGTGGAAGTCTAAGAGACTAAGGGTCGGAGAAAGTTATGATTCAGACTCAATCCATGCTCGATGTGGCCGACAACAGCGGCGCTCGTCGCGTCATGTGCATCAAGGTGTTGGGCGGTTCTCACCGTCGTTACGCCGGCATTGGCGACATCATCAAGGTCACCGTGAAGGAAGCGATTCCGCGCGGTAAGGTGAAGAAGGGCCAGGTGATGACCGCTGTCGTGGTCCGCACCAAGCACGGCGTTCGTCGTCCTGATGGCTCGATCATCCGTTTCGACGGCAACGCTGCTGTTCTGCTGAACAACAAGCAGGAGCCGATCGGCACTCGTATCTTCGGGCCTGTGACTCGTGAGCTTCGTTCTGAGAAGTTCATGAAGATCGTTTCGCTCGCCCCTGAAGTGCTGTAAGGAGAAGCCGTCATGCAAAAGATTCGTCGTGACGACGAGATCATCGTCATCGCCGGCAAAGACAAGGGCAAGCGTGGCAAGGTGCTCAAGGTTCTCGCGGACGACCGTCTGGTCGTCGGCGGGATCAACCTGGTCAAGCGCCATACCAAGCCGAACCCGATGCTGGGTGTACAGGGCGGGATCGTCGAGAAAGAGGCGCCGCTGCACGCCTCCAACGTGGCCATCTTCAATGCTGAAACCAACAAGGCTGACCGCGTTGGTTTCAAGGTAGAAGAAGGCAAAAAAATTCGTGTCTTCAAGTCGACCCAAAAGCCGGTTGATGCTTGAGCACTGCTAGGTAGATCACCATGGCACGACTAAAAGAGATTTATCGGAAGGAAATCGCGCCCAAGCTGAAAGAACAACTTCAGCTGGCCAACGTGATGGAAGTTCCGCGCGTTACCAAAATCACCCTGAACATGGGTCTTGGCGAAGCGGTAGGTGACAAGAAGGTCATCGAGAACGCCGTCGCCGACCTGGAGAAGATCACCGGTCAGAAGCCGGTTGTGACTTACGCTCGCAAGTCCATCGCTGGTTTCAAGATCCGCGAAGGCTGGCCGATCGGTGTCAAGGTCACTCTGCGTCGCGATCGGATGTACGAGTTCCTGGACCGTCTGCTTTCCATCTCCCTGCCGCGCGTACGTGACTTTCGCGGCCTGAATGCCAAGTCCTTCGACGGACGCGGCAACTACAGCATGGGCGTGAAAGAGCAGATCATCTTCCCGGAAATCGATTACGACAAGATCGATGCGCTCCGTGGTCTGGATATCACTCTGACCACTACCGCCCGTACCGATGATGAAGGTCGTGCTCTGCTGCGCGCCTTCAACTTCCCGTTCCGCAACTGATTGGAGTAGGAAATGGCCAAACAGAGCATGAAGAACCGTGAGCTGAAGCGTCAGCAAACGGTAGCCAAGTACGCCAAGAAGCGTGCTGAGCTGAAAGCTATCATCGCCAACCCGAACTCCACTCCGGAAGCGCGTTGGGAGGCTCAAATTGCCCTGCAGAAGCAGCCGCGTGATGCGAGCGCTTCCCGTCTGCGCAATCGGTGCCGCCTGACCGGTCGTCCTCATGGCGTTTACCGCAAGTTCGGGCTTGCCCGTAACATGCTGCGTCAGGCCGCTATGCGTGGTGACGTACCGGGTCTGGTCAAGGCCAGCTGGTAAGGCGTACGTAGTGAGCGTCGGAGGCTTGCCTCCCCGTTCACGGCGAATCGAATCAAGCCCCTTTTGGGGCTTGATTCATTTCTGAGCAGTCTCTAGAATGACCGGCTCTCCTGAGCCCGGGTTTTCGTGGCGCTCAGGTGGATACAGCCGCAAGGCTTTCTTTTTGTTTCAGGAGCATCTAGCCCATGAGTATGCAGGACCCGTTAGCGGACATGCTAACTCGTATCCGTAATGCCCAGATGGCTGAGAAGACCGTGGTTAGCATGCCGTCTTCCAAGCTGAAGGTGGCAGTCGCCAACGTTCTGAAGAGCGAAGGTTATATCACCGGATACCAAGTCAGCAGCGACGCCAAGCCGTTGCTGTCCATCGAGCTTAAGTATTTCGAAGGCCGTCCGGTCATTGAAGAGCTCAAGCGCGTTAGTCGTCCTGGCCTGCGCCAGTACAAGTCCGTCGACCAGTTGCCGAAAGTTCGCGGTGGCCTGGGCGTTTCGATCGTTTCCACCAACAAGGGTGTGATGACTGATCGTGCTGCTCGCGCTGCTGGCGTTGGCGGCGAAGTGCTCTGCACAGTGTTCTAAGGGGGGATAAGCATGTCTCGCGTTGCTAAGAACCCCGTCAAGCTGCCCGCCGGCGTGGAAGTGAAACTGGTCGGCCAGGTCCTTTCGGTGAAAGGTGCCAAGGGTGCGCTGGATCTGAACGTACATCCGTCCGTGGAAGTCACCCATGAGGCGGGCGAGCTGCGTTTCGCTGCTCGTAATGGCGATCAGCAGAACAAGGCCATGGCTGGCACTACTCGTGCCTTGGTCAACAACATGGTTATCGGTGTCAGCCAGGGCTTCGAGCGCAAGCTTCAGCTGGTTGGCGTTGGTTACAAGGCTCAGGCCAAAGGTCAGGTGCTGTCTCTGGCTCTTGGCTTCTCTCATCCGGTGGATTACGAGTTGCCGCAAGGTGTCACTGCCGAGACTCCCAGCCAGACCGACATCCTGATCAAGGGTATCGACAAGCAGCTGGTAGGTCAGGTGGCTGCTGAGATCCGCGACTTCCGCCGGCCGGAGCCTTATAAAGGCAAGGGCGTACGTTACTCGGACGAAGTCGTCCGTCGTAAAGAAGCTAAGAAGAAGTAGGGCATAGCAAATGAGCGTAAAGAAAGAAACTCGTCTGCGTCGCGCTCGCAAGGCACGCCTGAAAATGCGCGAGCTGGAAACCGTACGCCTTTGCGTGTACCGCTCTTCCCAGCACATTTACGCCCAGGTCATTTCGGCCGACGGCGGCAAGGTCCTGGCCAGCGCCTCGACCTTGGACAAAGAACTGCGTGATGGTGCCACCGGCAACGTCGACGCGGCCAAGAAGGTTGGTCAGCTGGTGGCTGAGCGTGCGAAAGCCGCCGGTGTCACTCAGGTGGCGTTCGATCGTTCTGGCTTCAAGTACCACGGTCGTGTTAAGGCATTGGCCGATGCTGCTCGTGAAGGCGGGCTGGAGTTCTAAGTTATGGCAAATAACGAGCAAAAGCGCGACGAAGGCTACATCGAGAAGCTGGTTCAGGTTAATCGCGTCGCCAAAACCGTTAAGGGTGGCCGTATTTTCACCTTCACCGCGCTGACCGTGGTTGGTGATGGCAAGGGTCGTGTCGGTTTCGGTCGCGGTAAGTCCCGCGAAGTCCCCGCCGCCATCCAGAAGGCTATGGAAGCGGCTCGCCGCAACATGATCCAGGTCGATCTGAACGGCACCACTCTGCAGTACCCGATCAAGTCCGCTCATGGCGCCTCTAAGGTGTTCATGCAGCCGGCTTCCGAAGGTACCGGTATCATCGCCGGCGGTGCCATGCGTGCCGTTCTGGAAGTGGCTGGTGTTCAAAACGTCCTGGCCAAGTGCTACGGCTCGACCAATCCGGTGAACGTGGTTTACGCCACTTTCAAAGGGCTGAAGAACATGCAGTCTCCGGAATCGGTCGCGGCCAAGCGTGGCAAGAGCGTCGAGGAGATTCTCTGATCATGGCTAACGCAACTGTTAAGGTCACCTTGGTCAAGAGCCTGAACGGCCGTCTGGCCAATCACAAGGCTTGCGTCAAGGGTCTCGGCCTGCGTCGCATCGGTCATACCGTTGAAGTTCAGGATACTCCTGAAAACCGCGGCATGATCAACAAGGCCTATTACCTTCTGCGTGTGGAGGGTTAATCCATGCAACTGAACGATCTGCGTTCCGCGCCGGGTGCCCGTCGCGAAAAGCTGCGTCCGGGCCGTGGTATCGGTAGCGGTCTGGGCAAGACCGGCGGCCGTGGCCATAAAGGCCAGACCTCCCGTTCCGGCGGCAAGATTGCTCCCGGTTTCGAGGGCGGTCAGCAGCCTCTGCACCGCCGTCTGCCCAAGTTCGGTTTCGTTTCCCTGAAGGCTATGGATCGCGCTGAAGTGCGTACTTCCGAGCTGGCGAAGGTGGAAGGCGACATCGTTACTGTGCAGGCGCTGAAGGATGCCAACGTCATTAACCAGAACGTGCAGCGTGTGAAAATCATGCTCTCGGGCGAGGTTGGTCGTGCGGTCACCCTGAAAGGCATCGCCGCCACCAAGGGTGCGCGTGCGGCCATCGAAGCAGCTGGCGGCAAAATCGAGGAATAAATGGCTAAGCAAGGTGCTCTCTCCGCGCTCAGCAATGGCGGGTTGTCCGAACTCTGGGCTCGACTGCGTTTCCTTTTCCTGGCGATCATCGTCTACCGGATTGGAGCGCATATCCCAGTACCAGGTATCAACCCTGACCGGCTGGCCGACCTGTTCCGGCAGAACGAGGGGACCATTCTTAGCCTATTCAACATGTTTTCCGGCGGTGCGCTGGAACGGATGAGTATCTTCGCGCTGGGGATCATGCCGTACATCTCGGCATCGATCATCATGCAGTTGATGACAGCCGTCAGCCCGCAGTTGGAACAGTTGAAGAAGGAAGGGGAAGCTGGCCGTCGCAAGATCAGCCAGTACACCCGCTACGGCACTCTCGTCCTGGCATTCGTCCAGGCCATCGGCATGTCGATCGGCCTGGCGAGCCAGGGCGTAGCGTTCACTACCGATTTCGGCTTCCACTTCGTAGCTGTCACCACCTTCGTGGCGGGGGCGATGTTCATGATGTGGTTGGGTGAGCAAATCACCGAGCGCGGTGTCGGCAACGGTATCTCGATGCTGATTTTCGCAGGCATCGTGGCTGGCTTGCCGTCGGCAATCGGGAAGTCTTTCGAGTCTGCCCGTCAAGGCGATATCAACATCATCGCCTTGCTTGCCATCGGTCTGCTGGCGGTAGCGATCATCGGTTTTGTGGTGTTCATCGAGCGTGGGCAACGCCGTATTGCGGTGCATTACGCCAAGCGTCAGCAAGGCCGCAAGGTTTTTGCTGCGCAAACCAGTCACCTGCCTCTGAAGGTGAACATGGCTGGTGTCATTCCGGCTATTTTCGCCAGCAGCATCCTGTTGTTCCCGGCCTCTCTGGGGTCCTGGTTCGGTCAGGGTGAGGGCATGGGGTGGTTGCAGGACATCGCTCAGTCGATTGCTCCCGGTCAGCCGTTGAACATTCTGCTGTTTAGTGCAGGGATCATTTTCTTCTGCTTCTTCTATACGGCTCTGATGTTCAACCCGAAGGACGTAGCGGAAAACCTGAAGAAGTCCGGTGCCTTTATTCCGGGTATTCGTCCGGGCGAGCAGTCTGCGCGCTATATCGATGGCGTGTTGACCCGCTTGACCATGTTCGGTGCCCTGTACATGACGGCCGTATGCTTGTTGCCCCAGTTCCTGGTGGTGGCGGCCAACGTACCGTTCTACCTTGGCGGGACCTCGTTGCTGATCGTGGTTGTGGTTGTGATGGACTTCATGTCCCAAGTACAATCGCACCTCGTTTCCCACCAGTACGAATCCCTGATGAAAAAAGCCAACCTGAAGGGTTACGGCAGCGGCATGCTCCGCTGACGTGTCCGTAAGGTTCGAGGAGTTGGTGATGAAAGTTCGTGCATCGGTGAAGAAGCTGTGCCGTAACTGCAAGATCATCCGTCGCGAAGGTGTCGTTCGCGTGATCTGCAGTGCGGAGCCGCGTCACAAGCAGCGCCAAGGCTGATTGTGATTCACGCGTAATGAGCCCGGCAGCTAGTGCGCTGTCGGGTTGATTCTTTGTTATTACAGCGCTAATATCCCGCGCCCTATTTCTTGGCTTCCAGGGTGTGGGTAGCTGTCAATTGGAGTTCCACTGAATGGCCCGTATTGCAGGCGTCAACATTCCAGATAACAAGCATACTGTTATCTCGCTGACCTACATCTACGGTGTTGGTCGCACCACTGCGCAGAGCATCTGCGCTGCTGCTGGCGTAAATCCGGCGGCGAAAATCAAGGATCTCTCCGACGAGCAGATCGAGTTGCTGCGTGGCGAAGTGGCCAAGATCACCACTGAGGGTGACCTGCGTCGCGAAGTCAACATGAAGATCAAGCGCTTGATGGATCTGGGCTGCTACCGCGGTCTGCGTCATCGCCGTGGCCTGCCGGTCCGCGGTCAGCGTACCAAGACCAACGCGCGCACCCGTAAGGGCCCGCGTAAGCCGATCCGCAAGTAATCGCATTCGCGAATCGACAGGAATCTAGTCATGGCAAAACCTGCTGCTCGTCCTCGTAAGAAAGTCAAAAAGACGGTGGTTGATGGCATCGCCCATATCCACGCGTCTTTCAACAACACCATCGTGACCATCACTGACCGTCAGGGCAATGCCCTGTCCTGGGCTACCTCCGGTGGCTCGGGCTTCCGCGGTTCCCGTAAGAGCACTCCGTTCGCTGCCCAGGTGGCTGCCGAGCGTGCCGGCCAGGCTGCTCTGGAATACGGTCTGAAGAACCTCGACGTTAACGTCAAGGGTCCGGGCCCGGGTCGCGAGTCCGCTGTGCGTGCTTTGAACGCCTGCGGCTACAAAATCGCCAGCATCACCGACGTGACGCCGATCCCGCACAACGGGTGCCGTCCGCCGAAGAAGCGTCGCGTGTAATAGGAGACAGTGAGAAATGGCTCGTTACATTGGTCCCAAGTGCAAACTGTCTCGTCGTGAAGGTACCGACCTCTTCCTGAAGAGTGGTGCTCGCGCGCTCGAATCCAAGTGCAACATCGAATCCGCTCCCGGTATCCATGGCCAACGCCGTGGTCGCCTGTCCGACTACGGCACCCAGCTGCGTGAAAAGCAGAAAGTCCGCCGTATCTACGGTGTACTGGAGCGTCAGTTCAGCGGTTACTACAAGGAAGCTGCCCGCAAGAAAGGCGCTACCGGCGAGAACCTGCTGCAGCTGCTCGAGTGCCGTCTGGACAACGTCGTCTACCGCATGGGTTTCGGTGCCACTCGTGCCGAATCCCGTCAGTTGGTTTCTCACAAGGCCATCAGTGTCAACGGCAAGACCGTGAACGTTCCGTCGTTCCAGATTCAGCCGGGTGACGTGGTTGCTGTGCGTGAAAAGTCGAAGAACCAGCTGCGCATCGCCCAAGCCCTCGAACTGTGCGCTCAGCGCGGTCGTGTCGAGTGGGTGGAAGTGGACGCAGAGAAGAAATCCGGTGTGTTCAAGAGCGTACCGGCTCGTAGCGATCTGTCCGCCGACATCAACGAAAACCTGATTGTCGAGCTCTACTCCAAGTAAGGGCTAGAAAATAGGTGTATCCATGCAGAGTTCGGTAAATGAGTTCCTGACCCCCCGCCATATCGATGTGCAGGTGGTCAGTCCGACCCGCGCCAAGATCACGCTCGAGCCTCTCGAGCGTGGTTTCGGCCATACCCTGGGCAACGCGTTGCGTCGCATCCTGTTGTCCTCCATGCCCGGCTGTGCAGTAGTCGAGGCCGAAATTGATGGCGTGCTCCACGAGTACAGCGCTATCGAAGGCGTGCAGGAAGATGTCATCGAAATCCTGCTCAACCTCAAAGGTCTGGCTATCAAGTTGCACGGCCGTGACGAAGTAACGCTGAACCTCTCCAAGAAAGGTTCGGGCGTGGTCACTGCTGCCGATATTCAGCTGGATCATGATGTCGAAATCGTCAACGGCGATCACGTGATTGCCAACTTGGCGGATAACGGCGCCCTGAACATGAAGCTCAAGATCGCTCGCGGTCGCGGCTACGAGCCGGCTGACGCGCGTCAGAGCGACGAAGACGAAAGCCGCAGCATCGGTCGCTTGCAGCTGGACGCTTCCTTCAGCCCGGTCCGTCGTGTTGCCTACGTGGTCGAAAACGCCCGTGTCGAGCAGCGCACCAACTTGGACAAGCTGGTTATCGATCTGGAAACCAACGGTACCCTGGATCCCGAAGAGGCCATCCGTCGTGCCGCGACCATCCTGCAACAGCAGTTGGCCGCGTTCGTCGACCTCAAGGGCGACAGCGAGCCGGTGGTTGTTGAGCAGGAAGATGAGATTGATCCGATCCTCCTGCGTCCAGTCGACGACCTCGAGCTGACCGTACGTTCGGCCAACTGCCTGAAGGCGGAGAACATCTACTATATCGGCGACCTGATTCAGCGCACCGAAGTAGAGCTGTTGAAGACTCCGAACCTGGGCAAGAAGTCCCTGACCGAGATCAAGGACGTTCTGGCTTCCCGTGGTTTGTCCCTCGGTATGCGCCTCGACAACTGGCCGCCGGCAAGTCTGAAGAAAGACGACAAGGCTACGGCCTGATCGTCATCACCACCGAACGAACAAGTTTGGTAAGGAATTGAACCATGCGTCATCGTAAAAGTGGCCGTCATCTGAGCCGCACCAGCGCCCACCGCAAGGCCATGTTCCAGAACATGGCGGTGTCGCTGTTCGAGCACGAACTGATCAAAACCACCCTGCCCAAGGCCAAGGAACTGCGTCGCGTTGCCGAGCCGCTGATCACCCTGGCCAAGGAAGACAGCGTCGCCAACCGTCGTCTGGCTTTCGACCGCACTCGCTCGAAAGCTGCCGTAGGCAAGCTGTTCAACGATCTGGGCAAGCGCTACGCCAACCGTCAGGGTGGCTACCTGCGCATCCTCAAGTGCGGTTTCCGCGCTGGCGACAATGCCCCGATGG
This sequence comes from Pseudomonas sp. PIC25, assembly GCF_002286785.1. GTDB lineage: Bacteria > Pseudomonadota > Gammaproteobacteria > Pseudomonadales > Pseudomonadaceae > Pseudomonas_M. Next base: position 13,886 of record NZ_MUJY01000172.1, read on the forward strand.
CTTATGTCGAGCTGGTCGACCGTCCGGTCGGCGGCGCGGTAGAAGCTGCTGCCGAGTAACTTCGGACGCTGTTAGAAAACCGGGCTATGCCCGGTTTTTTTATGCCGAGTAACTGGGACAGGTTGGGATTGGCAGACCTTTACAAGTGAACTTGGCATCCTTGCAAGAACGGCTCGGATAGGTTTCTGGTTGCCTCCCGACGATCCTCCGAAGGTGGCCGGCTCCATGTCTGCTCAAGTCCTGTGTCTCGATTTCCCATTGGCTTTACAGCCGTGACTAGCGTGCGCAGTAGGGCCGCTCGAGTCCGTCCTTGTTTTACTATTATCTATCAGGCCGTTACGGCTAATGCATTAGCTCTCTTTTAGCCGTCTCGATACCCTTTCCGTACTAACCGATTTCGGTAAGGCTGAGAGGAGAGAGCGCATGAGTCAGAAACCGATACTTACCACTGCCAGCGGCAGCCCGATCGCTGACAACCAGAATTCCCGTTCGGCGGGGCCTCGTGGTCCGTTGCTGCTCGATGATTTTCATCTGGTCGAGAAGCTCGCCCACTTCAATCGTGAGGTGATTCCGGAGCGTCGAGTTCACGCCAAGGGCTCCGGCGCGTATGGCACCTTTACCGTGACCCAGGACATCACGCGTTACACCCGTGCCAAACTGTTCGAGTCCGTGGGCAAGCAAACCCCCTTGTTCCTTCGTTTCTCCACCGTTGGAGGTGAACGTGGCTCGGCCGATACCGAGCGTGACCCGCGTGGTTTTGCCATCAAGTTCTACACCGAAGAAGGCAACTGGGATGTGGTGGGGAACAATACGCCGGTGTTCTTCATTCGCGACCCGCTGAAATTCCCGGACTTCATCCATACCCAGAAGCGTGATCCGCAAACCAACCTGAAGAGTCCGCAGATGATGTGGGACTTCTGGTCATTGTCGCCTGAGGCGTTGCACCAGATCACCATTCTGTTTTCGGATCGTGGCATTCCGGACGGGTATCGCTTCATGCATGGCTTCGGTAGCCATACCTTCAGCCTGATCAATGCCCAAGGCGTACGGCATTGGGTGAAGTGGCACTACAAGTCGATGCAAGGCATCAAGAACTTGAGCCCAGAGGAGGCTGCACGTCTGGCCGGAACCGATCCGGATTATGCCCAGCGCGATCTCTTCGCTGCCATCGAACGGGGCGAGTTTCCGAAATGGCGTGTGTGTATCCAGGTGATGTCCGAGGAGCAGGCTACCCAGCATCACGAGAACCCGTTCGATGTGACCAAGACTTGGTCGCAGAAAGAGTTCCCGCTGATCGAGGTCGGTGTCATCGAATTGAACCGTAACCCGCTGAACTATTTCGCCGAGGTGGAGCAGGCAGCCTTTGCACCGAGCAATGTCATTCCCGGCGTTGGTCTATCCCCGGATCGGATGCTGCAAGGACGAGTCTTCGCCTATGCCGATGCGCACCGTTACCGGGTTGGCACCAACCATCAGCAGTTGCCGGTGAACGCGCCGCGTTGTCCATACCATAACTATCAGCGCGACGGCGCCATGCGCTTCGACGGTAACGGTGGCTCGGCGCCCAACTATGAGCCGAATAGCTATACCAACGCGCCAGAGCAGGCGCCCCAGTATGCCGAGCCGGCGTTGGCCTTGAGTGGTGTGGCGGATCGTTACGATCATCGGGAGGACGGCGATTACTACAGTCAGGCCGGTGCCTTGTTCCGTCTCATGGCCCCCGAGCAGCAGGCCCTGCTGATCGGCAACATCGTCGGGGCGATGCACACGGTAACCCGTGATGTCCAGTTGCGTCAGATCGGCCACTTCCTCAAAGCCGACCCGGCCTACGGCCACGGTATTGCCGAAGGACTGGGGATTGCCGCCAGCGAAGTGATGTAAAGCATTGACGTCGCGAAATGGCCGCAAGCACATCACATGCTTGCGGCCTTTTCCATTCGTGCGGATTTATTCGTCGTGCGGGTTGGGCAGAGGTTTGTCGGTTTCCTGGCCTGGAGGCAGGATACGGTCGGCTTCGGCCGGGTCGATGGCATACAGGCTGCCGTCTGCGCTGGCCAACAGGAGCGCTTCCAGCATTTCCCTGACATTGTTGCGCAGCATGCCGATGGACTTCTGGCCACGGCTGTTCAACCCGGTGATCTCCATTAGAACGCTACCCCCCATGGGGCCGCTGGTTCCACTGTTCAGCCGCTGTGTGGCCAACAGGGCGTAGGCGTTGCGGGCGATGCCGGGCTCGCCGCCACCACGGCGAATGCTGCCGTCCGGGTACTGATAGAAGTAATTGGTGATCTCCATGTTGCCCAGCTCCATGGAGCGACGCTTCATGACCACGCTCATCTGCTTCGACAAGTCTACGGCGGCCTGGGCGACATCGTCGTTGGTCGGCCAGGTAATGGAGCCGGTGACCTGGCGATCCGGGCGATTGATGTCCGGGTCGGCATCCTCGAGAACGACCGCTGGATTCTGGTTGTGCACATCGACCAGCCAGATGGGCTGATAGCGGTCATAGGCCGTGCGCACTGCTGTCGCTTCCGGGACCGGGTTCTGGGCGGGGTTGAAATGGCGCTGATCGGCAAGCCCTGGGTTGCACAATATCTGTGTGCTCTGACCCCAGTCCGGCCAATGGTAGCGGTTGATGTCATAGCTCCAGTGGCGCTGGCCATCGGCGTTCGTGTAGGCGGTGACGTTGCCGCCGAGGCCCTGGTTCAGTTTGGCCGGGTCGACGGTGCCATCGGCCTTCAGGCAACTGGCGCTGGTTTCCGGTGCGCTGAAATCGGCGTTTCCGCGTGTGAACAGCGCGGTCCCGTCCGGATTGACCCTGGGAATAAACAGCACCTGCACATGATCCAGGACCTTTCGGGAAAACGTGCCCCCGGTGGCCAGCTTGCGGATCAGATCGAGTGCGGCCTCGGTACCGTGGGGTTCGTTGCCGTGCTGTTGGGTCATGATCATTACGGTCGGCTTGTCCGCAGTGCCGAGCCGTGCCAGCCAGATGGGCCGGCCTTTTCCGCTGGTGCCGATCTGCTCCAGCGCCAGTACACCCTTGGAGCGTCGAGCCAGGGCAGCGAGTTGATCGTATAGCTGCTCGTTGCTCATGAAGCCTTCGAGCGAGACGTTCTGTTCGTCGGTGACCCAGGGGCCATTGGGTTCCGCGGCGGTGGCGATGCCAGGCAGCAGGCCGGCGCCGAGGAGGAAGGCAGCAATCGGAAGACGCATGGGAACTCTCCTTGTGCAAGACGGGAAGGCCCCGCCTTACACGGCCCGGCGGGGTCCTGATTGGACCCGGCACGGGCATGGAAGGTTGCGTTGCGCTTGGAGTCAACTGGCGGCGCGATCGCGTTCCAGCAGCGGTTTGAGGAAATGCCCGGTATAGGACTGCGGCATGCCGGCGATTTCTTCCGGTGTGCCGGTAGCGATGATCTGCCCACCGCGCGATCCACCTTCCGGCCCTAGATCGACGATCCAGTCGGCGGTCTTGATCACGTCCAGATTGTGCTCGATCACTACCACGGTGTTGCCGTGGTCGCGCAGGCGATGAAGTACGTCGAGCAGTTGCTGGATATCCGCGAAATGCAGGCCGGTGGTAGGTTCGTCGAGAATATAGAGCGTCTTGCCGGTATCCCGCTTGGACAGCTCGCGGGACAGCTTGACCCGCTGCGCCTCGCCGCCGGACAGGGTAGTCGCGCTCTGTCCCAGCTTGATGTAGGAAAGCCCCACGTCCATCAGCGTTTGCAGTTTGCGCGCCACGGCAGGAACCGGGTCGAAGAACTCGCGGGCTTCCTCGATGGTCATTTCCAGCACTTCATGGATGCTCTTGCCCTTGTACTTCACCTCGAGGGTTTCGCGGTTGTAGCGCTTGCCCTTGCAGACGTCGCAGGGAACGTAGATATCCGGCAGGAAGTGCATTTCCACCTTGATCACCCCGTCGCCCTGACAGGCCTCGCAGCGGCCGCCCTTGACGTTGAACGAGAAGCGCCCCGGGCCATAGCCGCGCGAGCGGGCTTCCGGCACACCGGCAAACAATTCGCGGATCGGCGTGAACAGGCCCGTGTAGGTGGCCGGGTTGGAGCGTGGGGTGCGGCCGATCGGGCTCTGGTCGATGTCCACCACCTTGTCCAGGTGCTGCAGGCCGTCAAAGCTGTCGTGCGCGGCGACTTCCAACGAGGTGGCGCCGTTCAGGGCCGTCGCGGTGATCGGGAACAGGGTGTTATTGATCAGCGTCGACTTGCCCGAGCCGGACACGCCGGTGATGCAGGTCAGCAGGCCGACCGGAACTTCCAGGTCGACGCTCTGCAGGTTATTGCCGCGAGCGCCCTTGAGCTTGAGCAGCTTCTTCTTGTCGCGCGGGGTGCGCTTGGCCGGGTAGCGAATCTTCTCGCGGCCGGACAGGTATTTGCCAGTCAGTGAATCCGGGTGACGCATGACCTCGTCCGGCGTGCCTTCGGCGACGATCCGACCGCCATGCACGCCGGCGCCCGGACCGATGTCCACGACATAGTCGGCAAGGCGGATGGCATCCTCGTCGTGCTCCACCACGATCACCGTGTTGCCGAGGTTGCGCAGGTGGGTGAGGGTGGCCAGCAGGCGCTCGTTGTCGCGCTGGTGCAGGCCGATGCTGGGTTCGTCGAGGATGTACATGACCCCCACCAGGCCGGCGCCGATCTGGCTGGCCAGGCGGATGCGCTGGGCCTCGCCGCCGGAAAGCGTGTCGGCGCTGCGGTCCAGGGTCAGGTAGTCGAGGCCGACGTTAACGAGGAATTGCAGGCGTTCGCGGATTTCCTTGAGGATCTTCTCGGCGATCTCGCCGCGGCGACCGGTGAGATGCAGATTGCCGAAGTAATCGCAGGCATCGCCCACCGGCAGTCCGGTGACCGCCGGCAGCGTCTTTTCGCCGACCCAGACATGGCGCGCCTCGCGGCGCAGGCGGGTGCCACGGCAGTCGGGGCAGGGCTGGGTGCTGAGGAACTTGGCCAGCTCCTCGCGCACCGTGGTGGATTCCGTCTCGCGGTAGCGGCGCTCGAGGTTCGGGATGATGCCTTCGAACGGGTGGGCGCGCTTGACGATGTCGCCCCGGTCGTTGAGGTAGCGGAATTCGACGTTCTCGCGCCCGGAACCGTACAGGATCGCTTTCTGATCCTCGGCGGACAGGTCGTCGAACGGTTTGTCCAGGCTGAAGCCGTAATGCGCCGCCAGCGAGCCGAGCATCTGGAAGTAATAGACGTTGCGTCGATCCCAGCCGCGAATCGCGCCTTCGGCCAGGGTCAGCTCGCCATTGACCAGCCGGCGCGCATCGAAGAACTGCTTCACGCCCAGACCATCACAGGTGGGGCAGGCACCGGCCGGGTTGTTGAAGGAGAACAGCTTGGGTTCCAGCTCGCTGATCGAGTGGCCGCACACCGGGCAGGCGAAGCGTGCGGAGAAAATCATCTCTTCGCCTTCATCGTCCTCCATGGGGGCCACCAGCGCGATGCCATCGGCCAGGTTCAGCGCCGTCTCGAAGGATTCCGCCAAGCGCTGTTGCAGGTCCTCGCGAACCTTGAAGCGGTCCACCACGACATCGATGGAGTGCTTCTTCTGCTTGTCCAGCTTGGGCAGCTCATCGAGTTCGTAGAGCTTGCCGTTGACCCGTGCGCGGACGAAGCCCTGGGCGCGCATTTCATCGAACACAGCGAGGTGCTCGCCCTTGCGCTCGCGAACGATTGGCGCCAGCAGCATGAGCCGACGGCCTTCCGGCAAGGCGAGGACCTGGTCGACCATCTGGCTGACCGTCTGCGCTTCCAGGGGAATGTCATGATCCGGGCAGCGCGGCGTACCGACCCGCGCGTAAAGCAGACGCAGGTAGTCATAGATCTCGGTGATGGTGCCGACGGTCGAGCGCGGGTTGTGCGATGTCGACTTCTGCTCGATGGAAATGGCCGGGGAAAGCCCTTCGATGGTGTCCACGTCGGGCTTTTCCATCATCGACAAGAACTGCCGGGCATAGGCCGAAAGAGACTCGACATAGCGGCGCTGGCCTTCGGCATACAGTGTATCGAACGCCAGGGACGACTTGCCGGAGCCAGACAGGCCGGTGATCACGATCAGCTTGTCGCGTGGCAGGGTGAGGTCGATGTTCTTCAGGTTGTGGGTGCGTGCCCCACGGATCAGGATCTTGTCCACGAACACCCTCGCATGACGGGCGGAAACCCGCGAGTATACGGTCCGCCGCAACGCCGCGGCAAAGCGCGGCTGGTCTTTCTCCGACCACCCTGGGCGGCGGGGGTTGCCGCGTGACGCTTTTACGCGGGCCCTCGGCGATTCGGGCTGGTAGAATCGCCGCCGGTTTCAGAGGGTAGAGCCAGATAGATGCACGATCCGCACAGCGAACGCATGAGCCGCAGTGAGACACGCGCCGCCGGAGGGCTGGCGCTGGTTTTCGCCTTCCGCATGCTGGGCATGTTCATGGTGCTTCCGGTGCTGGCGACTTACGGACAGGATCTCGCCGGTGCGACTCCATCCCTGATCGGCTTGGCCATTGGCGCCTACGGCCTGACCCAGGCCATCCTGCAGATTCCCTTCGGTGTGATTTCCGATCGCATCGGCCGGCGGCCGGTGATCTATGTCGGGCTGCTGATCTTTGCCGCCGGCAGTGTCTTGGCGGCCAACGCCGATTCGATTTGGGGCGTGATCGCCGGTCGCGTATTGCAAGGCGCGGGCGCCATCTCGGCGGCGGTGATGGCATTGCTTTCCGACCTCACCCGTGAGCAACACCGGACCAAGGCGATGGCCATGATCGGCATGAGCATCGGCATTTCCTTCGCCGTGGCCATGGTGGTCGGCCCGCTGCTGACCCGTGCGTTCGGGTTGCCCGGTTTGTTCTGGGCGACCGCGGCAATGGCGTTGGTCGGTGTGCTGATCATCGCCGGGCTGGTGCCCAGGGCCGATCATCCCTTGCAGCACCGTGAGTCCGGTGTGGCGAAGCAGGCGCTGGGCGCCACCTTGCGCCACCCCGATCTGCTGCGGCTGGATTTCGGCATCCTCGCGCTGCACGCGATCCTCATGGCCAGCTTCGTCGCGCTGCCGCTGGCGCTGGTCGAGCGTGGCGGATTGCCCAAGGAGGAGCATTGGTGGGTCTATCTCACGGCCTTGCTGGTCAGCTTCTTCGCGATGATCCCGTTCATCATTTATGGCGAGAAGAAGCGCCGCATGAAGCGAGTCCTGATCGGGGCAGTCGCCGTGCTGCTGCTGTGCGAACTGTTCTTCTGGCAGCTCGGCACCAGCCTGCGCGCCCTAGTGATCGGTGCGGTGGTTTTCTTCACCGCCTTCAACCTGCTCGAGGCCAGTCTGCCGTCGCTGATCAGCAAGGTGGCGCCGGCCGGCGGGAAGGGCACGGCGATGGGGGTCTACTCCACCAGTCAGTTCCTCGGCGCGGCGCTGGGCGGCATCCTTGGAGGCTGGCTGTTCGCTCAGGGAGGGTTGGGCATGGTGTTCATCGGCTGCGCGGTGCTCTGTGCCCTCTGGCTGGCAATTGCTGTTACCATGCGCGAGCCTCCGTATGTAACGAGCTTGCGCCTGCCGTTGTCGCCCGCAACGCAGCGCGACGCGGGATTGGCCGAGCGATTGCTGGCATTGCCCGGAGTGGCGGATGCCGTGGTGGTTGCCGAAGAAGGCGCCATCTATATCAAAGTGGATACCGAACAATTGGACCGCACGTCCCTGGAGCGCCTGATCGATCCGGCGCCCGCGGCGTGCTGAAGCCTAGGAGAACGTCATGGCCCGTGGGGTTAACAAAGTCATTCTGATCGGCAACGTCGGCGGCGACCCGGAAACCCGCTATCTGCCCAACGGCAATGCGGTGACCAACGTCACTCTGGCGACTACCGATAGCTGGAAAGACAAGCAGACCGGTCAACTGCAGGAACGTACCGAGTGGCACCGCGTGGTGTTCTTCGGCAAGGTGGCGGAAATCGCCGGCGAATACCTGCGCAAGGGTTCGCAGTGTTACGTCGAGGGTCGCCTGCAGACCCGCGAGTGGGAAAAGGATGGCGTCAAGCGCTATACCACTGAAATCGTCGTCGACATGAACGGCACCATGCAGCTGCTCGGCGGCCGTGGCGGCAATTCCGACGACGCCCCGCGCGCGCCGCGTCCGCAGCGCGAGCCGCAGCAGCAGGCCCCGCGCGAATCGCGTCCGGCACCGCAGCAGGCCCAGCCGGCTCCGGACTACGACAGCTTCGACGACGACATTCCGTTCTGATCTGGAGCCGCTCGCATCACCATGCACATGCGCCTGATGCTGCTGGGCGGCGGTAGTGCCCTGGGACAGGCGCTGATCCGTCTCGGGGCCGAAGAGGACATCAGTTTCCTTGCGCCGCGCCCGCCCGATCAGGGCTGGGATGCCACCAGCCTGACCCAGTTGCTGGACGAGACCCGTCCGGAAGCCGTCATCAATCTCGCCTACTACTTCGACTGGTTCCAGGCCGAAGCGGTGGACGCGTCGCGTTTTGCCGCCCAGGAACGGGCGGTGGAGCGTCTGGCCGAGCTTTGCCAGTACCACGACATCGTTCTCTTGCAGCCTTCCAGCTACCGGGTGTTCGACGGCTCGCGCGCCACTGCCTATAGCGAGAAGGACGAGCCGGTACCGCTCGGCCTGCGTGGACAGGTGCTCTGGCGTTGCGAACAATCCGTGCGCGCGCTCTGCCCACGGCATGTGCTGCTGCGCTTCGGCTGGGTGCTCGACGAGAGCCATGAGGGCCAGTTGGGCCGCTTCCTCGCCCGTGCCGAGCGCGAGTCCGAGCTGCTCCTCGCCGATGACCGACGCGGCAACCCGACGCCGGTGGACGATGCCGCGCGGGTGATCCTGGCCGTGCTGAAACAACTGGACTGCCAGGCGCCGCTGTGGGGCACCTACCACTACGGTGGGCATGAGGCGACCACGCCGCTGGCCTTGGGCCAGGCGATCCTCGCCGAGGTGCGCACCTTGCGTTCCGTGGCGGTCGAACAGATCACCCCGCAGGCGCATGCGGCCCGTCCCGATGCGTCGGACGAACCCCAGCATGCCGTGCTGGCCTGCAAGAAAATCCTCCATACCTTCGGTATCAAGCCCCGCGCCTGGCGCGCTGCCTTGCCGACTCTGCTGGATCGCTATTACCGCCATGTCTGATTCCCCCATCCTGGTGACCGGCGGGGCCGGTTTTATCGGCTCCCACTTGGTCGACGCTCTGCTGGCCAAGGGTTACAGCGTTCGCGTGCTGGACAACCTGTCCAGCGGCAAGCGCGAGAACCTGCCGCTGGATAATCCGAAGTGCGAGCTGGTGACGGGCGACGTGGCCGATGCTGACCTCGTGCTGCGCGTTGTCGAAGGATGTCGGAGCGTCGTGCATCTGGCGGCGGTAGCCTCGGTGCAGGCCTCGGTGGACGATCCGGTGAGTACGCACCAAAGCAATTTCGTCGGTACGCTGAATATCTGCGAGGCCATGCGCCGGCTGGGTATTCGCCGTGTGCTGTTCGCCTCCAGTGCGGCGGTCTACGGGAACAACGGCGAGGGCATGGCGATCGATGAGGACACGCCGAAGGCACCGCTGACGCCCTATGCGTCGGACAAGCTGGCCAGCGAGTATTACCTCGATTTCTATCGCCGCCAGCATGGGCTGGAGCCGGCGATCTTCCGTTTCTTCAACATCTACGGGCCGCGCCAGGATCCGTCCTCGCCATACTCCGGGGTGATCAGCATCTTCACCGAGCGTGCCTTGAAAGGGCAGCCGATCACGGTGTTCGGCGATGGCGAGCAGACCCGTGACTTCGTCTATGTCGCCGATCTGGTGGAGGTGCTGGTGCAGGCGCTGGAGCTGTCGGGCGCCGAGCCGGGCGCGGCGAACGTGGGGCTCGGGCAGACCACCAGCCTCAATCAGCTGTTGGCCGCTATCGGCGAGGTGCTGGGCGGGCTGCCGCCGGTGAGTCATGCCGAGGCGCGTCCGGGCGATATTCGTCACTCGCGTGCCAACAACCAGTGTCTGCTGGGCCGTTATCGCTTCCCCGAACCGACGCCGCTCCGGGTCGGTATCGCGCGTCTCCTGGGGCGCTGACCCCTGCCTCTCGTGCCGTTCCGCGGGCAATAAAAAAGGCGCCCGAAGGCGCCTTGAGCGGAGAGTTCCCCGCAGAAACGTCGGTCGATCAGAACTTGTAGCCCAGGCCGACCATGTAGACCCACGGATCGACGTCCACATCCACTTTCACTTTGCCGAAGGCGGAGTCGGCGGTGGCGGTGGTATCGATGTCGATGTACCAGACAGCGGCGTTCAGCAGCACGTTGTCGGTCAGCATGAAGTCCACGCCGGCTTGCAGGGCCAGGCCCCAGGAGTCGTCCAGCTCCAGGTTGCTGAAGCCCTGGTCCTTGCGCTGGCCGGTCAGTTCTTCATCGAAGAACATGGTGTAGTTCAGGCCGGCGCCGACATAGGGCTGGATCTGGGAGCTGGCGTCCAGCGGGTAGTACTGCACGGAGAGGGTCGGCGGCAGATGCTTGACGTCGGCCAGCTTGCCGTCCAGGCCCAGCGGCATGCCCTTGATGCTCACTTGGTGCTGGAACGGAGTGGCGGCCAGCAGTTCGATACCGACGTGATCGGTCAGCATGTAGGTGCCGGTCAGGCCCAGTTGGGTGTCGCTGTCCAGGGTCGCTTTGGTGCCGGCCAGGGAGCCGGTGGCAGCGGTGGAAATGGTGCTGCTGTCTTCGTGCGGGTCAACGGTTGCGGCGCCCGCGCGAACGATGATGTCGCCAGCCTGGTGGGCCTGGGCGAAGGGGGCGGCCAGCGCCATGGCCAGTACGGACGCGGTGAACAGGGACTTGCGCATAGTGAAGGCTCCGTTGAGTCATCAGTGGTTTTGGCTGATGGCGATGTTAGGGAGCTAATGGAACGCGTGGTTTGACGTAGCTCAATAAATACCCCTATGGGCGATGCGGCTTTTTGTCCATTGCTTCGAACGTGTTTGCGGATGATAATGTTTCTCTTTTGAAGCAAGCCCTGTCTGTCGAGGACTTCTCCGCATGATGCCTTACCCCTCCCGCCTGCTGGCTGCCGCGCTGTTGGCGGGTAGTCTGCCGCTGGCCGCCGCCCCGCTGGATTCCGCACTGGAAGAAAGCCAACGCCTGGCCGAAGAGGCCAAGGCCTCCCAGGCCCGCATCGAACAACTGGATGATGCTAGTCGGCAGATGCTCGACGAGTACCGAAGTGCCTTGCAGCAAGCCGAGGCTCTGAAGGGCTACAACGCCCAGTTGCGCGAGCTGACCGCCGCGCAGCGCAAGGAGCTGGCCAGCTACCAGCAGCAACTCGACGGCATCGAGCGCACCCAGGAGGCGGTCACCCCGCAGATGCGCCGAATGGTGGAAGTACTGGGCGAGTTCATTGCCGCCGATCTGCCGTTCCTCCCCGAGGAGCGCGCCGATCGCCTGGCACAGTTGCAGGAGCTGTTGCCGCGCGCCGACGTCAGCCTGGCGGAGAAATATCGCCGCATTCTCGAGGCCTACCAGATCGAGAGTGACTATGGCCGCACCCTCGAGGCCTGGCGTGGCGAGCTGCCGGACGAAGGCGGCCCGCGCAGCGTGGAATTCCTCCGCCTCGGCCGGGTGATGCTCTATTACCAGACCCTCGACGGTCACGAGAGCGGCTGGTGGGACCCGCAGAGCCGTAGCTGGAAGGTGCTCGGCGGCGACGCCCGCCGTCCGCTCGCGCAGGCCATCGCCATCGCTCGCCAGCAGCAGGCTCCGGCCTATCTGGAACTGCCCGTGAAGACCCCGGCCCAGGAGACCGCACAATGAGCCGCCGTCTGCTCCCCGTTTTCATCTTCGGCCTCTTGCCGTGCCTTGCACAGGCCGCTGAAACCCTGACTCCCGACCAACTGCTGCAACGCATTCGCAACGAACGAGCCGCCGAAGCCAGTGCCATGCAGGAGCGCGAGCAAGCCTTCATCGCCCGCCGCAGCGAACAGGCCCAGTTGCTGGCCAGCGCGCGTGCCGCTCTGAATCAGCAGAAGGCCGAAGCCGAGCGGCTCAAGGCCGAGTTCGACCGTCAGGAAGCCGAGCTGGCCGAGCAGGAAAAACTGCTGGCCCAGCGTGTCGGCCATCTCGGCGAACTCTTCGGTGTAGTCCGCCAGAGCGCCGGCGATGTCGCCGGTCAGTGGCAGGACAGCCTGCTCAACGCCCAGTACCCGGATCGTCTCAAGCGCCTCAAGGCCCTGGCCGAAAGTCGCAGCCTGCCGTCCGCCGACGACCTCGACGGCTACTGGATGCTGCTGCTCGACGACCTCGCCGCCAGTGGCCGGGTGGAGCGTGTCGAATTGCCGGTAGTGGGAACCGACGGCCATCGCGAGCCGCGTCCGGTGCTGCGCGTCGGCACCTTCTCCGCCTACAGCGACGACGCCTTCCTGCGCTACGACGCCGATGCTGGCGAGCTGCTGGCGCCGCCACGCCAGCCGTCCGGCCTGGGTTTGGTGGAAGACTTCGTGAGCAGCAAGGAGCCGTTGGCCACGCTGCCCGTCGACCCCAGCCGCGGTACCCTGTTGGCGCAGTTGCAGCGGCAACCCGGCCTGTGGGATCGCGTTCAGCAGGGCGGGCTGGTTGGTGGCGTAATCCTGGTGCTCGGCGCGCTCGGCCTGTTCCTCGCTCTCTGGCGCATGACCTACTTGGCCGGGGTCCAGCGCAAGGTCAACAGCCAGATGCAGTCGCTCGGCGCGCCGCGCGAGGACAACCCGCTGGGCCGTGTCATCGGCGTATTGGGGCCGAAGCCCCAGCTTTCCGACTTGGAAACTCTCGAACTCAAGCTGGACGAGGCCATCCTTCAGGAAACCCCGCCGCTGGAGCGTGGCCAGGGGCTGCTCAAGCTGCTTAGCGCGGTCGCACCGCTGCTCGGCCTGCTGGGTACCGTGACCGGCATGATCGTCACCTTCCAGGCTATCACCCAGAGCGGTGGCGGCGATTCGCGGCTGATGGCCGACGGCATCTCCCAGGCCCTGGTGACCACGGTGCTGGGTCTGGTGGTGGCGATTCCGCTGCTGTTCCTGCATAGCCTGCTGGCCAGCCGCAGCAAGAGCCTGATCCAACTGCTCGAGCAGCAGAGCGCCGGGCTGATCGCCCTGCACCTGTCGGGGGCGCCGCGCCGTGACTGATCTGCACGCCACCTGGCTGCGCCTGGTCGACAGCGCCTATGCGCTGCTCGACTTCATGGCCGCCGGCGGGTTCGTGATGTGGGCACTCGCTGCGCTCTGCGTGATCTATTGGACGTTGGTGTTCGAGCGCTTCTGGTTCATGCGGCGGATTTTTCCGCAGTGGGTCGCCGAGCGCCGCCAGGCGTGGCAGCACCTCGGCGACGAGCCCGGCAACTGGCAGCGCGCGGTGCGCAACGCCTGGCTGGCACAGGCGCAACAGCAACTGGCCGGCCCGTTGCGGCTGAGCAAGACGCTGGTGGCGCTGTACCCGCTGCTTGGCCTGCTCGGCACTGTCTGCGGCATGGTCGCCGTGTTCGACGTGCTTGCCGTCAACGGCACCGGTAACCCGCGCGGCATGGCCGCTGGCGTCTGGCAGGCGACCCTGCCGACCATGGCCGGCATGGTGCTGGCGATCCCTGGACTGTTCAGCTTGGCGCGTCTCGAACGCAACGCGCGCCAGGCACTCGACCGGCTGGCCGACCAGCTGCGTCACGATTGAGGTCATTGCGATGAGAATGCGTCGCCATCATTACCAGCAGGACGAAGACACCGGCATCGACCTCACCCCGATGCTGGACGTAGTGTTCATCATGCTGATCTTTTTCATCGTCACCAGCTCCTTCATCAAGGAGTCCGGCGTCGAAGTGCAGCGGCCCCAGGCCGACACCGCCAGCCCGCAGGACAAGGGCAACATCCTGATTGCCATCACCGCCGATGGGCAGATCTGGATGGACAAGCAGGTGGTCGATGTGCGCAGCGTACGCGCCCACGTCGAGCGCATGCGCGTCGACCAGCCGGAGGGCGCCGTGGTGGTGCAGGCCGACCGTGATGCCCGCACCGGTCTGGTGGTGCAGGTGATGGACCAGGCGCGCCAGGCGGGTGTGCAGGACGTGGCCCTGGCAGCCAGCTCGGGAGCGCTCTGAATGCGTCTGCCGCTGTCCTTCGCCGCCGCCTGCCTGATGGCCCTGGCGCTGTTCGCCCTCATGCTGAGCATGGTGGCGCCGCCGCGCAGCAAGGCGATCGACGAGCCGGTGACCGTTGCCAACTTCGTCCGCCTGGATGGCAACACCAGCTCCACCGCCACCCGGACCCGGCAGCAGGCACCGCAACCACCGCAGCCCAAGACGCCGCAACCGCCGACTCCGCCCACGCCGGTGGCCGCCACGCCGAGCGCCAACCTGCCGTCGCTGGACCTGGCCCTGCCGAGCCTGAACAGCAATGTCAGTGTGGCGAGTGCGCCGACCCCGAGCCTGGCCGGCCTCACTGCTGGTGCCGCGCCCAGCGTGCCGAGCGATCCGGTGGAAAGCGCCGGACAGCCTGGTGGCCCGGAAAGCGAAGTCATGCCGCTAAACGACATCAGCCCCGAGTACCCGCGTTTCGCCTTGCAAAGAGGGATCGAAGGGCACGTCAAGCTGGCCTTCACCATCAACCGTGCCGGTAATGTGGAAAACATTCGCGTGGTCGAGGCGTCGCCGAAGAACGTCTTCGACCGCGAAGCCCGCCGTGCCGCGGCGCGCTGGCGTTTCGCCCCGCGTACCGAGAATGGCTTGGCGGTGAATCGCGAAGCGGTGAAAACCCTGTTCTTCCGTCTGAAGGAGGGAAGCTGAGATGCATCGCCTGTTGCTCCTGCTGGTTCTGTTGACCGGTTCCGCCCATGCGGCGCAGAGCATCGACCCGGCTGTCTTCCGCGCGCTGGAAACGGCGCGCGCGGCACAGCAGAAGGGGGATTATTCCGCCGCGCGCCGCGCCTTGGCGGATGCCAAGGCCAAGCCGGGCAGCCTGGAAGAAGCGTTGGTCTGGCGCAGCCAGGGCTATCTGGCCTGGGCCGAAGGGCAGAACGGCAAGGCCATCGAATGGCTCGACAAGGCCGTATCCAGCGGCAAGCTGGATAAGGAACAACTGCCCCTCGAACGCCTCAACCTGGCCAGGCTCAACCTGGTCGAAGGGCGCTATGCCAAGGTGGTGCAACTGATCGCGCCGGCGCCGGCCAATGCCAGCGAAGAGGTGCTGCAATTGCTGGTGCAGGCCTACCAGGGGCTTGGCCAGCATGAGAAAGCGCTACCGTTGGCCGAGCGTTACGTCCAGACCAATCCGGCTGCGGCGGATACCTGGCTGCAGTTCCTCGTCGCGGGTAATGCCGAATTGAAACGCTATGCGGTAGCCGAGCGCTGGCAGCGCCAGTTGCTGGCGCGCAAGCCCGATGAGCCACGCAACTGGCGTCAGCTCGCCGCGTTGCAACAGATGGCCGACCGTCACGACAAGGCCCTGGCGACCCTGCGTGCCGCCTATCGCAAGGGGTTGCGCTTCAGCGAAAGCGAGTTGGACAACCTGGTACTGCTGGCCAGCGCTGCTGGCCAGCCCTGGCAGGGCGCGAAGCTGCTCGACGGTATGCTGGAAAACGGGCTGCTGGCGCGTACTCCGGCGCGTGAAGAGCGACTCGGCATGCTTTGGTGGCAGGCCCGCGAGCGTGGGGAAGCGGCGAAGATCTACCGGGCCCTGGCGAACAAATCCGGCAGCGGCAAACTGTGGATGAACGTCGCCCAACTGGAGCTGGAGCAATCGCGCTGGCAGGCGGGCCTGGAAGCGCTCAAGCAGGCCGAGCGCGCCGGTGTCGACCGCGGCAAGGTACGTGCCTGGCGCGAGTGGGCAGAAGGCGAGCTGAGCTTCGAGCGGGAAAACCGTGTGGCCAGCGTCAACGGATACACGCGCTGAGTGTTCGGCGTAGGTGCGGTGATTATGGGCGAATAAGTTCGCCCGCCTCTCAACTATCCGGCAATTCGTAGGGATAGATCTTGCTCGCCTCGATCTGGTAGCCGGCATCGGCCAGTTCGCTGCTGGTGTGTTCCACTTTCAGTGGCCCTTCGACCCAGAACGGCTGGTACAGCGCATCCATCAACACGCCCAATTCGCTGCGGACATGCACGATCTGGTTCGACGGCGGCGGCGGTACGTGGATGCACGCGCCGAAGTAGGGGACCAGCAGGAATTCGGTCACCCGGCCTTCGTCGGTCACGTCCAGCGGCACGATGTACCCCGGCAGTTTCACTTCCTGACCATCCAACGCTTTGACCACCGGTGCGGCGGGCGATTGCTGGGTAGCGGCCGGGCCGGCTTCGGCTTCCAGCGCGTTGGCCAGTTGCGATAGATCGTGCACGGCGACCGGAGGGGGCGGCGGCGGGGCATCCGCCGGGATCAGCTCCGACCAGTTCAGTTCGCGCACGTCGCCGGCCCAGACGGGCAGGGCGGTCAACAACAGCAGGGCCAGCAGGGAACGCAACATCAACGACATCCTCATAGACGGATCGACAGACCATCGGCCAGCGACTGCCGATAGGCGCGCCAGGCCGGCACGCTGCCGATCAGCAGGGCGGCGCCCAGAATAGCGCCGAGCAGGCCCCACTCATAGCGGCTGGGTACCGCCAGCGGCAGGTACAGGCCGTACTGCACCTGCACATAGCCCTGGGCCAGGGCGATGCCGAGGTACAGCAGCGCCAGACCGAGCAGCACGCCGGCCAGGGCCAGGGCGAAGGCTTCCAGCACCAGCAGCCCGGCGATATGCCAGGGCCGTGCGCCCACCGAGCGGAGGATGGCCATCTCCCGGCGCCGTTCGTTGAGGCTGGTGAGGATGGCAGTGAGCATGCCGATCAATCCGGTCAGCACGACGAACCAGGACACCACCAGCAGCGCCTTTTCCGCCGTGCCCATCAAACCCCAGAGTTCCTGCAGGGCGACGCCGGGGAGGATCGCCAGCAGCGGTTCGCCCCGGTAGTCGTTGATCTCGCGTTGTACGGCGAAGGTGGCGATCTTGCTGTTCAGGCCGAGCATGAAAGCGGTGATCGCCTTCGGTTGCAGGTCCATGTGACGGGCCTGCTCGGCGCTCACCTTGCCGGCGCCTCGGGCAGGCACGCCGTTCTGCCAGTCGACGTGCAGGGCTTCCATACCGGCCAGGCTGATATGCAGGGTGCGGTCCACTGGGGTGCCGGTGCGCTTGAGGATGCCCACCACCTTGAACGGCTTGTCGTCGTGCTTGACCAGGCTTACGGTGGCCACGCCGTGGGCCAGGACGATTTCCTCGCCCAACCCGTAGCCGAGGGTGTCGGCCACTTCGGCACCGAGCACCACTTCGAACGGGTCCTGTTCGAAGGGGCGGCCCTGGGCGATTTCCAGCGGCTGGCCGCGACCGTAGCGGTAGTGTTCGAAGTAGGCAGCGCTGGTTCCCATCACCCGGTAGCCGCGGTGGGAGTCGCCGAGGGAGATCGGGATCGCCCATTTCACCTGACGATGCTGGGCGAAGTGCTCGAAGCTGTCCCAGCGGATGTTGTTGGTGGCATTGCCGATGCGGAACACCGAATACAGCAGCAGGTTCACCGAGCCGGAACGGGCGCCGACGATCAGGTCGGTGCCGCTGATGGTGCTGGCGAAGCTGGCGCGCGCTTCAGTGCGTACCCGCTCCACGGCCAGCAGCAGGGTGACCGACAGGGCGATGGCGAATACGGTGAGCAGCGCGGTAAAACGGCGGTTGGCCAGACTGGCCAGGGCCAGGCGCAATAGGTACATGGATCAGGCCTCGACGGGACGGCTGGCGCGATTGAGTTCGGCCAGGGACAGGCTGCGATCGAAAAGCGGGGCGAGGCTCTGGTCATGGCTGACGAACAGCAGGCTGGCGCCGGCTTCGCGGCATTCGGCGAAGAGCAGGCGCAGGAATGCCTCGCGGGCATCGGCATCAAGCGCCGAGGTGGGCTCGTCGGCGATCACCAGTTCCGGCTGGCCGATCAGGGCGCGGGCGGCGGCGACGCGTTGCTGCTGGCCGATGGACAGCGAGTCGGCACGGCGCATCAGCAGTTCTTCCTTCAGCCCCAGGTGTGCGAGCAGGCTGGCGGCGGCCTTGTCCACGCTGCCGTGACGTTGTTCGGCGCGCTGCGCCCGCAGGCGGGAAAAGTGACAGGGCAGCTCGACGTTTTCGCGCACCGAGAGGAACGGCAGCAGGTTGAACTGCTGGAAAATGTAGCCGGTGTGGTCGACGCGGAAGTGGTCGCGGGCGCTGGCGGAGAGTGCGCCGAGATCGGTGCCGAGCAGGCGGATGCTGCCGCGTCCGGGCTTCTGCACCCCGCCGAGCAGGCCGAGGAGGGTGGTCTTGCCGCTGCCGGATGGCCCTTTGAGAAACAGGGTCTCGCCGGCTTCCAGGCGGAACGCAGGAATATCCAGCAGTTCGTCCTGGCCGGGCCAGGCGAAGCCGAGTTCATGGAGTTCGATCAGGGGCGCGTTCATCGTTCTTCGGCTGTGGGGCGAGTCCGTTCGCCGGAAAACAGAATGGCAAAAGGGGCGAGCCCATGCCCGCCCCGGAATGTACTCAGGTCAGAAATTCAGGCGGGCGTTCTGCGCGTTGGCTTCGGCACCTTGCTGACCATTGGGGCCGATCAGTTGTACCTGAATTTTCTGGGTGGCGGGGAATGTGCCGAACAGTCCGGACAGGTTCAAGCCCTCGAGCGCCTCGGGTGCGTTGCAGGTGAACCGGTAGTGGGCGTGAATCTCGCTGTGCTCTTCTTCGTGATCGTGCCCGGCTTCTGCTTCGTGGTGTTCGTCTTCGTCGCCGAACAGCGGGCTTTCCAGCTCCTGCTTGGCCAGCTCGCAACCGGCGGCGGCCGGGAGCCCGAACAGAGCGGCGGGTTTTTCCAGTTGGTCGCGGGTAGCGGCAACCTTGGCCTTGTCTTCCTCGCTGTGGGCTTCGTGTTCGAAGCCGACCAGGTTCATCGACGGGCTTTCCAGTTCGATCTCCAGCGAGTTGCCGTCGAGTACCGCGTTCAGCCGGGCGACACCGTGTTCGTGGGCGCCCAGGCTACCATGCTCTTCGTGCGCATGGTCGTGATCGTGGTGATGGTCGTCTTCGTTGGCCTGTGCGATGGCCAGGGGCAGGAGGGCGAAGGGCAGGGCGAGCAGCAGGCGGCGCATGGTGTTCTCCAGAGGGGTACGACTTGAAGTTGTTACGTTATAACAACTTTCATTGCGGTCTGGCCAGCGTCTGGTGTGCCGGTGGAGGGCATGGGAGCATGCTTCGCATTCTTGTGGGATGAGGAGCGGGAGATGCTGAGAATTCGCGGAACCATCGGTACGTGGCCGGTGGACCTGACGGTGGAACTGGACGATGAGGATTGGGCACGACTGGCCTGCGTTCAGGCGATCGTACCGGAGGAGGCCAGGCCCGCTCCAGCGCGCAGCCAGCCGGTCGACGCTATCTGGCAGAGCGCCCAGGACCTGCTGCGCACCGCCGGTCAGATGGAAGGCCCCGATCTGCTGGCCCAGTTGCAAGCCCTGGCCGGCAGCGCCGACGCCGGCAAGCGCCTGCTGGTGCGCTTGCGCCATTGCCCGCAGGTGAAGCTGGAGAGCGGCGCCGATACACCGCTCTATCGCTGGCAGACATAAGAGCAGCTATAAGCTTCCAGCGGCAAGCCACAAGGAAAGCCGGGACTTGCCGCTGCTTTTTAGTAGATCGCCTGGTACAGCTTGCGGCGATACAGGGTTACCAGCGGATGGTCGTTGCCCAGCAGGTCGAACACTTGCAGCAGGGTCGAGTGAGGGGCGCCGTTGTCGTAGCCGCGGTTGCGCACGAACAGCTTGAGCAGAGCGTCCAGGGCGGCTTCGTATTGCTGGCGGGCCAGTTGCTGGATCGCCAGTTGGTAAGCGGCCTCGTCGTCCTCAGCGTTCTGC
Source organism: Pseudomonas sp. PIC25 (assembly GCF_002286785.1). Classification (GTDB taxonomy): domain Bacteria; phylum Pseudomonadota; class Gammaproteobacteria; order Pseudomonadales; family Pseudomonadaceae; genus Pseudomonas_M. The sequence goes on from NZ_MUJY01000172.1 coordinate 33,767, forward strand.
GCCAGGCGCGATTTCAGCAGCGCCACTTCCGGCAGGTCGGCGGCGCGGCGCAGGAAGGTCAACTGGGCCTTGGCGCCGGCCAGCGCCTGCTTGTGCTCGTCGCCTTTCACGGCGTTCAGCACGGTCTCGGCTTCGCCCAGTTCGCCGCGCTCGGCCAGGCAGCGGGCATAGAGGATGAGCGCGGCGGCGTTCTCGTTGTCTTCGGTCAGCAGTTGCTTGAGCAGGCTCTCCGCCTCGCCGATACGACCTTCGGCGAAGGCGGCCTGGGCGCTCTCCAGCAGGTTGGCCTGGGGCGTGGCCGGTTCCGCCACATGCGGCTCGAGCATGGCGCGGATCGCCGATTCCGGCTGGGCGCCAGCGAAGCCGTCCACCGGCTGGCCATCCTTGAACAGCACCACGGTCGGCAGGCTGCGGATGCCGAAGCGCATGACGATGTCCTGCTCGACATCGCAGTTGACCTTGGCCAGCAGCAGCTCGCCCTGGTAGCTCTCGGCGATCTGCGCCAGCAGCGGCATCAGCGCTTTGCACGGCGCGCACCATTCGGCCCAGAAGTCCACCAGTACTGGCTTGTGGAAGGAGTTTTCGATCACCAGCCGTTCGAAGCTGGCGGCACCGGACACGTCGAAGATGTAGGGGGTATCGCTCATGGGAAGGGCTTTCGCATTGAAAAGGGGATAGCTTCCAGCTTCGAGCCGCAAGCTTCAAGGAAAAGCGCAGGCTATCTCACACTGACCCCACTTGCCGCTATTGCCGCTTGGCATGGTAGAGGCTGACGCTACGGAATTCCGCCGGCTCCGCCAGGTCCGGCCAGGTGCAGGCGTCGAGCACGGCCAGGCGCCGGTATAGCGGATGCTGGAAATCGCGTACCCGCGAGTCGGCCACCAACGCTTCGCGGCCCCGGCTGAGGAACTGGTCGAGCAGCGGCAAGTTGGCCCGGTCGTAGAGTACGTCGGCCACCAGGATCAGGTCGAAGCGGTCGGCCTCGGCAAAGAAGTCCTCCGAATACTGCAGGGCGACACCGTTCAGCGCGGCGTTGGCCCGGCAGGAATCCAACGCCAGCGGGTCGAGATCGCAGGCCACCACCTCCAGCGCGCCGGCCTTGGCCGCTGCGATGGCCGCCACGCCGGAGCCGGCGCCGAAATCCAGCACACGCTTGCCGCGCACCCATTCCGGCCGTTCCGCCAACCAGCGCGCCAGGGCCAGACCGCTGGCCCAGCAGAAGCTCCAGTACGGCGGCTCTTCCAAAATACGGCGGGTTTCTTCGGGGCTGAACGCGCGGTCCATGTTTGCCGCGTCGATCAGCCAGAGATGCAGGTCAGTGCCGGGCAGGGACTCGGCCACCAGGCGGGCGTCGCCCAGCAGTTCGCTCAGCGCGCGTTGCAGGTTGTCGGGTGCATTCATGGGGCGGGCACCAGCGAGAGGTCGCCGAGCACTTGGTTGGTGGGCGTGGGGATGGTGCGGGGCGGCAGGCGCAGGATCAGGCGCCCGGAATGGCTGGCGCGGCCACGCAGTTCGACGCGCGCGGCGCCGGGAAAGGCTTCCGGGTTGAAGCGCAGGGCGAACGCCAGCGGCGTGCCATCGGCCCGTCGGCTCAGGCTGGCCAGCAGCTTGCGCGGGCGGCCGCGCTCATCCACTTGCAGCAAGGCCAGCTCCACCTCGGCGCCGCTGGGGGCACCGAGCAGCCGTCCGCTGATCTCGCGCAAATGTGCCGGCAACGGCATCGGAGTATCGACAGGCGGCGCCGGGCTAACACTGGGAGCCGCCGCGGGCGGCGTGGCGGGCGTCACCGGCGTTGAGTCGGGCGCGCTGGCGCAGGCGCTGAGCAGGAGGGTAAGGGCCAGTAGGCGCAGGCGTATCGGCATGGGAAGCATCCATCGCAACCACGACAGTATGGCAGGGCCGCGGCCCTGCGAACGGGGCGCCTGTATAGCGCAAAAGCCTCGGCTTGTCTTGCCGGCGGGATGCGCTACCATGGGCCTCCTTTCATCCGTACTGCCTTCATCATGCACTGTCCTTTCTGCGGTGCCCACGACACCAAGGTCATCGATTCCCGCCTGGTCGCCGAGGGCGAGCACGTGCGCCGCCGCCGCGAATGCCTGGCCTGCGGCGAGCGCTTCACCACCTTCGAAACCGCCGAGCTGGTCATGCCCCGGCTGATCAAGCAGGACGGCAGCCGCCAGCCGTTCGACGAGGAAAAACTCCGCGCCGGCATGCAGCGGGCGCTGGAAAAGCGGCCGGTCAGCGTCGAGCGCCTGGAAGAGGCCATCGCCCATATCAAGCACAAGCTACGTGCCACCGGCGAGCGCGAGGTCAAGTCGCGAGTGCTGGGCGAACTGGTGATGGCCGAATTGCAGAAACTCGACGAAGTGGCCTACATCCGCTTCGCCTCGGTCTACCGGCGTTTCCAGGATCTCAACGAATTCCGCGAGGAAATCGAGCGCCTGGCCCGCGAGCCGTCGAAAGACTGATGCCGGCACTTCCCGATCAGGCCTACATGGCCCGAGCCCTGGAGCTGGCGCGCAAAGGGCTTTACTCCACCCACCCCAATCCCCGTGTCGGCTGCGTGATCGTGCGCGACGGCCGCATCGTTGGTGAGGGCTGGCATGCCCGCGCCGGCGAGCCCCACGCCGAAGTGCATGCCTTGCGCCAGGCCGGCGACAAGGCAAAAGGCGCGACCGCCTACGTGACGCTGGAGCCTTGCAGCCACCACGGCCGTACCCCGCCCTGTGCGGATGCGTTGGTGAACGCGGGAGTTGCCCGCGTGGTGGCAGCCATGCAGGACCCCAATCCACAGGTATCCGGCCGTGGCTTGCAGCGTCTGGCCGATGTCGGCATCGCCGTGCAGAGCGGCATGCTGGAGGCGGAAGCACGGGCGCTGAACGCCGGCTTCATCAAACGCATGGAGAAGGGCTTGCCCTTCGTCCGGGTCAAGCTGGCCATGAGCCTGGACGGCCGCACGGCGATGGCCAGCGGCGAAAGCCAGTGGATTACCGGCCCGGCCGCACGTGCCGCAGTGCAGCGCTTGCGGGCCCGGGCCAGTGTGGTGCTGACCGGGGCGGACACGGTGCTCGCCGATCAGGCGCGGCTGACGGTGCGCCCCGAGGAGCTGGGCCTCAATGCCGAGCTGACCGCCCTGGCGCTGATGCGTCCGCCGTTGCGCGTATTGGTCGACGGCCGCCTGCGGGTACCTCTGAGTGCGCCGTTCTTCCAGGTCGGACCGGCGTTGGTGGCGACGTGCGCGGCGGCATCGGCACGTGATCGTTTTCTCGAGGATGGCCACGAGCTGCTCGCCGTGCCAGGCAGTAACGGGCACGTGGACCTGAACCGGCTGCTGGTCGAACTGGCCGCGCGCGGCGCCAACGAGGTGCTGGTGGAAGCGGGACCACGGCTGGCCGGGGCTTTCGCCCGCCTCGGGCTGGTCGACGAGTACCAGCTCTTCGTCGCGCCGAAATTCCTCGGTTCCAGCGCCCGCCCGCTGCTCGACCTGCCGCTGGTGCGGATGGCCGAGGCGAAGGAATTGAAGATCACCGATATCCGCGCGGTCGGCGACGATTGGCGGATCACCGCCGTTCCGCTCTGACTGCCTTCAGTGTGGGTTGGCCGTGGCGCTCCAGTCGCGCACCAGGCCGCGGAACAGGGCGTCGATCAGCGCGGCGGTTTCCTGCAACGGATCGAACAGCAGCGGGTCGCGCGTCCAGTCGGTGAACAGACCAACGATGCCGGCATGCAGGGTACGTGCGGCCAGGCGTGGCGTCAGTCCCTGATGAAGACGTTCGGCGGAGCGTTCGAACAATTGCTCGCACAATGAAATGAACTGATTGACGAAGGCATTGTGTCGCTCTTCGGCGTCGCGCAGTTCGTCGGTGAATTCGCAGCGGTGCAGCAGGATGGTGAAGATGCGCCGTTTCTGCTCGTCCCGCGCCAGGTTTTCCACCGCCTCCACACACAGGTCACGCAACGCCATCAGTGGATTCTGGCCGTCGCAGCCGCACAGGCGTTCGGCGAGTTGCTCCGGCGGCAGGCGTACCTGGTTGAGCATTTCGTGGAACAGATGGGCCTTGTTCTGGAAGTGCCAATAGACCGCGCCTCGGGTCACCCCCGCTTCCCGCGCCACCTGTTCGAGGGTGGTGTGAGCCACGCCATTTTTCAGGAACAGAACTTCGGCCGCCGCCAGGATGGCGACGCGAGTCTGTTCGGCTTGTTCCTTGGTTCTACGCATACGAGGCGGCGATTCACGGCTAGGCTCTGTCGAGGGAACAGAGTGTAACGATTTTGCCGCCAATGGTCTGTTTACAAACGTGAATGTATGTAACAGCATCGGCACCTTTCCTGCGAATCGTATTCAAATTTCACTCGCTTCCGTCGTGCCTTGGAGCCCGTTATGCCTTCAGTCCGTCGCCTATCCCTCGTTCCGCTGTGCGCGCTCAGCGCTCTTATGACGGCAACCTCCGCCCAAGCTGCCGATGCCCAGCCAGCTCCTCCGCCGCCGGAGGTAGTGGTCGAAACGGCCAAGTCCGAAGCCATGCCGCTGGTGCTGGAATATTCCGGTCGCACCGCCGGCTACCGCGAAGTGGAAGTACGTGCCCAGGTCAGCGGCATCCTGCAGGAGCGCACCTACCAGGAAGGCAGCCGAGTGCAGAAGGGGCAGGTGCTGTTCCGCATCGATCCGCGTACCTACGAGGCGGCGTTGGCCCGCGCCAAGGGTGCGCTGGCCCAGGAACAGGCGCGCTATCGGCAGACCGAGCGTGACCTCAAGCGCATCCGCGAGCTACAGAAGAAAGGCTTCGCCAGCGAAAGCGAGCTGGATAACGCGGTGTCCAACTTCGAGCAGAGCAAGGCCAACGTCGAGGCCGCCGAAGCCGAGGTGAAGTCGCGCCAGATCGATCTCGACTACACCACCGTGGAAGCGCCGATCTCCGGCATTACCAGCCGCGAGACCCGTTCCGAAGGCAGCCTGGTGGTGGCCAGCGATCCGAACTCCAGCCTGCTCACCCAACTGACCCAGCTCGACCCCATCTACGTCAACTTCGCCTACCCGGACACCGAGGCGGAGCGCCTGCGCCAGGAAATGCAGACCGGCAAGCTGACCCTGCCGGAGAGCGGAAAACTGAACGTCGAGGTGAAGTTCGGCGACGGCTCCAGCTACCCCATGGAAGGCCAGGTCGACTTCACCGACAGTCTGATCGACCGCGGCACCGGTACCGTCAGTGCCCGTGCGGTGGTGCCCAATCCGGCGCAGAAGCTGCTGCCCGGCCAGTTCGTGCGGGTGCTGGTCAAGGGCCTGACCCGTCCGGATACCGTGACCGTGCCCGAGCGTGCGGTTTCCCAGGGGCCGCGCGGTACCTTCGTCTACGTGGTGGACGAGCAGGGCGTGGCGCGCGTGCGCCAAGTGAGCACCGGGCGCACCGCCAACGGCCGCTGGGTAATCGAATCCGGGGTCGATGCCGGTGACCGGGTGATCGTCGAAGGGCTGCCCAAGGTCCGCCCGGATACGCCGGTGAAGATCGCCGAAACCCCCGCCGCCCAGCCCAAGCAGTCCTGAGGAGCGTTCCCGTGATCTCACGCTTCTTCATCGACCGCCCGGTATTCGCCGCGGTCATTTCCATCGTCATCGTGCTCGCCGGCCTCGCCGCCATGCGCGCGCTGCCCATCGCCCAATACCCGCAGATCCTGCCGCCGCAGGTCTCGGTGACCGCCAACTACCCGGGCGCCAGCTCGCAGGTGATCGCGGAAACCGTCGCCGCGCCGCTGGAGCAACAGATCAATGGCGTGGAGGGGATGATCTACCAGTTGTCCAACTCCTCCAGCAGCGGACAGATGTCGCTCACCGTCTATTTCCAGGTCGGCACCGACCCGGACCAGGCCACCATCGACGTCAACAACCGGGTCCAGGCGGCCCTGGCCAAGCTGCCGGAGGAAGTGCGCCGGCAGGGCGTCAAGGTGCAGAAGAAGTCCTCGGACATTCTGCAGGTGGTGACGCTCTACTCGCCGGACAACTCGCGCGATCCCGTCTACATCAGCAACTACGCGTTGATCAACGTGATCGACGAGCTGAAGCGCCTGGACGGCGTCGGCGATGCCAGCCAGTTCGGCTCCAAGGATTATTCCATGCGCATTTGGCTGCGCCCGGACAAGCTGGCGCAGTACGACCTGACGCCCACCGACGTGGTCAATGCGATCCGCGAGCAGAACTCCCAGTTCGCCGCCGGCAGCTTCGGCCAGCAACCGATGAAGGAGGAGCAGGATTTCACCTACACGGTGACCACCCAGGGCCGTTTCACCGACCCGAAGGAGTTCGGCAGCGTCATTCTGCGCACCGACGAGACTGGCGCCAGCCTGCTGCTGAGGGATGTGGCGAGGATCGAACTGGGCGCCCAGGACTACTCCCTGGTGACCACCCTCAACGGCCAGCAGAACGCGGCGTTCGGTATCTACCTGCAACCGGGCGCCAACGCCCTGGACACCGCCGAGGCCGTCCGTAACACCATGGAGCGGTTGTCCAAGCGCTTCCCCGACGGCATCGCCTACAAAATCCCCTACGACACCACCAAATTCGTCAAGGTCTCCATCGAGGAGGTGGTGAAGACCTTCTTCGAGGCCCTGGTGCTGGTGGTGCTGGTGGTCTTCATCTTCCTGCAGAACTGGCGCGCCACGCTGATCCCGGTGCTGGCGATCCCGGTCTCTCTGATCGGCACCTTCGCCGGCATGTACATGCTCGGCTTCTCCATCAACCTGCTCACGTTGTTCGGCATGGTGCTGGCCATCGGTATCGTGGTGGACGACGCCATCGTGGTGATCGAGAACGTCGAGCGGGTGATGCGCACCCAGCGGCTCAGCGCCCGCGAGGCGTCGATCAAGGCGATGGAGGAGGTCACTGGGCCTATCGTGGCCATTGTCCTGGTGCTCTGCGCGGTGTTCATCCCGGTGGGCTTCCTCGGCGGCCTGGCGGGGCAGATGTACAAACAGTTCGCCATCACCATTGCGGTTTCGGTGGTGATCTCCGGCATCGTCGCCCTGACCCTGTCGCCGGCGCTCTGCGCGTTGCTGCTGAAGATGGAACACAAGGAGCCGGCGGCGCCGTTCCGCTGGTTCAATCGTGCCTTCGACCGGTTCACCGCGGGCTATGCCGCCGGCGTGCTGTTCTTCCTCAAGCGCTCGGTAATCGGCTTGCTGCTGTTCGGCGGGATGATCGCCATCATGGTGCTGCTGTTCAACCGCGTGCCCGGCTCGCTGGTGCCGGACGAAGACCAGGGATACGTGATCAATGCCTACTTCCTGCCGCCAGCGGCCTCGCTGACCCGCACCGACGCGCTGACCAGCGATGTCACCCGGCAGATGATGAAGCACCCAGCGGTGCAGGATGTGGTCACCTTCGCCGGTTTCGACGTACTCACCTTCGGCCAGCGCAGCAACGCCGGGGTGTCCTTCGTGCCGCTCAAGGACTGGAGCGAGCGCAAGACGGCGGAACTGGACGCACGCAACCTCACCCGTGAATTCATGGGCATGGGCGCGGCGCAGAAGGATGGTGTGGTGCTGTCCTTCAATCCGCCGCCGATCACTGGCATGAGCACCACCGGCGGCTTCGAGGCGTACATCCAGGACCGCAGCGGCGGCACCACCGAAGCCCTCGGCGAGAAGGTCCAGGCGTTCCTCGCAGCGGCAGCCAAGCGGCCGGAACTGGCCGGGGTGAACACCACCTTCAGCGCCAACGTGCCGCAGTACTACATCGACCTCGACCGCACCAAGGCCCGCGCCCTGGGCGTGCCGATCAACGATGTGTTCACCGCGATGCAGGCCACCTTCGGCAGCTATTACGTCAATGACTTCACCCTCTACGGGCGGACCTGGCAGGTCAGCCTGCAGTCGGAGTCGGAGTTCCGCCGCAAGCCGGAGGACCTGTCGCAGGTCTACGTGCGCTCCGCCTCCGGCGAACTGGTGCCGCTTTCCACCCTGGTGAAGGTGCGGCGCATCCTCGGACCGGACAGCTATGCGCGCTTCAACGTCTACCCGGCGGCGAAGATCCTCGGCGGCCCGGCGCCCGGCTACAGCTCCGGCCAGGCCCTGGCGGCGATGCAGGAGATCGCCGACGAGGTGCTCGGCGAGAACTACAGCATTGGCTGGATCGGTTCGGCCTACCAGGAACTGGCCAGCCAGGGCTCGGGCAGCACAGCATTCATCTTCGGCCTGATCATGGTGTTCCTGATCCTCGCCGCCCAGTACGAGCGCTGGACCCTGCCGCTGGCGGTGGTCACCGCGGTGCCCTTCGCGGTGTTCGGCGCGATTCTCGCGGTGTGGCTGCGCGGTATCCAGAACGACGTGTATTTCCAGGTCGGCTTGGTGACCCTGATCGGCCTGGGGGCGAAGAACGCCATTCTGATCGTCGAGTTCGCCGTGCTCTGCCGCGAGCAGGGCATGGGAATCTTCGAATCGGCGCTGGAGGCGGCCAAGCTGCGCTTCCGCCCGATCGTGATGACCTCGCTGGCCTTCATTCTCGGTTGCGTGCCGCTGGCGATCAGCACCGGGGCCGGTTCGGCCAGCCGGCACTCGATCGGCACCGGGGTGATCGGCGGGATGCTCGCCGCCACCCTGCTGGCGACGTTCGTCATCCCGATGTTCTACCTGCTGGTGGAGGCTGGGGCCGAGCGCCTGGGCCGGAGTCGCAGGAAGCAGGCGGTGCCCGCCCAGGCCGAGTGACTTGGCCGCCGGGAAACGCCGCCGTCCGTAAGGGCGGCGGCGTTTCGTCGTCTCAGAGAGGTTGAACAAATGAGCCCAAGAACGAACCTACGATGAATCTGCGAATCCTGTTGATCCTCGGTGCTCTCAGTGCCTTCGGCCCCCTGGCCATCGACTTCTACCTGCCCAGCTTCCCGACCCTGGCACGGGCATTCGCCACCGATGTCGAACACGTGCAGCTCTCCCTGGCCGCCTACTTCGCCGGCCTTGCCATCGGCCAACTGGGCTACGGGCCCATGGCCGACCGCTATGGCCGGCGTCGGCCGCTGTTGTTCGGCGTGGTGCTGTTCACCTTGGCCTCGCTGGGCTGCGCCCTGGCGCCGAACCTGGAATGGCTGATCGCCGCGCGGTTCGTCCAGGCCCTGGGCGGCTGCGCCGGCATGGTGATTTCCCGCGCAGTGGTGCGCGATCTCTGCGATCCGCTGGCCTCGGCCAAGGTGTTTTCGCAGCTCATGCTGGTCATGGGGCTGGCGCCGATCCTTGCGCCGCTCGCCGGCGGGTTGTTGCTGGATGTCTTCGGCTGGCAGTCGATCTTCTTCTGCCTGGCGCTGTTCAGCGCCCTGGTTGGTGCCGGTCTCGCCGCCTGGCTGCCGGAAACGCTGTCCGACGCCCAACCGCGAGCGCCGCTGCGCGGCAGCCTGGGGCGCTACGCCGCGCTGCTGCGCGACCGGGAATTCATTGCCTGCGGCCTGGCCGGTGGGGTGGCTATGGCGGGCATGTTCGCCTATATCGCCGGGTCGCCGTTTGTCTTCATCGAACTCTACGGCGTACCGGCGGAGCATTACGGCTGGCTGTTCGGCAGTAACGCGGCGGGCTTTATCCTGGCGGCGCAGGTCAACGCCCGGCTGCTGCGCTATCGTGGCCCGGGTTTCTGGCTGCGGCGCATGGTGTGGGTGTTTTTCCTCAGCGGCGTGGTGCTGCTCGGTCTGGCCCTGGCGCGGCCGGCGCAACTCTGGCCGTTGCTGATCCCGCTGTTCATCGCCATCGCCAGCCTCGGCTGCATCCTCCCCAACGCCTCGGCCTGCGCCATGGCCCACCAGGGCGCCCAGGCCGGCAGCGCCTCGGCCCTGATGGGCAGTCTGCAGTTCTGTGTGGCGGCGGGTGCTTCCAGTCTGGTCGGCGTGCTGCACGACGGCAGCGCGGTGCCTATGGCGGCAGTGATCACCCTCTGCGGCGGACTGGCGACGCTGCTGGCGTGGTACAGCGGACAGGTGAGCCGGACGGCCTGATTTTGGAGGGGTAGGTGCATTGCCACGTACCCAGCCCGCCGTAGGGGCGAATTCATTCTCCCCCTGCAGTCGAGTTGTGGATCAGGCGACGTGCTGGTCCCGTCTGGGCAGTGGATGCGGGGCGTGCAGGCGGGCTTCGAGGGTGCGGACGAAGTCGCGGGCTTCGGCTTCGCTGCGGAAGGTGACGCTATTCCGGCCCAGGCTCACTTGCCAGGTTTCGCCTTTGGCGGTCTTCAGGGAACGCACTTGAATCTCCATGGAGTAATCCTCCAGAGCGCGAAAAGGGGGAATAGGAGTCTAGCCCCGTCTCCCGCAGCCGCTCCGCTCAGAACTTTTTCCCCGACCGGCGGTCGCCCCATTGCGGTGCACCGCTACGACCAAAGGGGCATGGCCGACCGGCCAGACTCGCCCATACTGGTTCCATCCTCCATAACAACAATGAGAAGGCAGGACCATGAACTACCCGCACAGCCACGCGCGCTCTCTTCGCGAGCCCGCCGCATTCTGGGCCGAGCAGGCCGCCAGCGTCGCCTGGTATCGTACGCCCACCCAGGCCCTTATCGAGCGTCCGGACGGCACGCACCAGTGGTTTCCGGACGGTGAGCTGAACAGTTGCTACCTGGCCCTGGATCACCAGATCGAGCAAGGCCGCGGTGAGCAGGATGCGCTGATCTACGACTCCCCGGTGACCGGCCGTAAGGCCCGCTACAGCTTCCGTCAATTACGCGACGAGGTGGCGCGGCTGGCCGGCGCGTTGCGCGACCTGGGGGTGGGGAAGGGCGACGGGGTGATCATCTACATGCCCATGGTGCCCGAGGCGGCCATGGCCATGCTCGCCTGCGCGCGGATCGGCGCGGTGCACTCGGTGGTGTTCGGCGGTTTCGCGCCCCATGAACTGGCGGTGCGTATCGACGACGCCCGGCCCAAGCTGCTGCTCACCGCTTCCTGCGGGCTGGAGTTCGAGCGGGTGATCGAATACAAGCCGCTGGTGGACAAGGCCCTGGAGCAGGCCGGCCATCAGCCGGAGCATGTGTTGGTGCTGCAACGGCCGCAGGCCACGGCGGCGATGCGCGAAGGCCGCGATCTCGACTGGCAGGCCACCGTCGCCGATGCCAGCCCGGCGGACCCGGTGCCAGTGGCCAGCGGCGATCCGCTCTACATCATGTACACCTCGGGAACCACCGGTAAGCCCAAGGGCATCGTTCGCGAGAACGGTGGCCACGCCGTCGCCCTGCTGTTCGCCATGCGCCACGTCTACGGCATGCAGCCAGGCGAGACCTGGTGGGGTATCTCCGACGTGGGCTGGGTGGTGGGTCACTCGCTGATCGTCTACGGGCCGCTGATGAACGGCTGTACCACGGTGTTCTACGAGGGCAAGCCGATCCGCACGCCGGACGCCGGCGCTTATTGGCGGGTGGTGGAGGAGTATGGGGTCAACGCGCTGTTCTGCGCGCCTACCGCCATGCGCGCGATTCGCAAGGAAGACCCGCAAGGCGAGTTGCTGCGGCGCTACGACCAGCGTTCGCTGAAACAATTGTTCCTCGCCGGTGAGAAGCTCGATTCCAGTACCCATCAGTGGCTCGAAGCGCTCACCGGCAAGCCGGTGCATGACCACTGGTGGCAGACCGAAACCGGATGGCCGGTGACCGCGCCTTGCACCGGCATGGAAGATTTCGCCGCGCGGGCGGGATCGAGCAACCGTGCAGTGCCCGGTTATGACGTGCAGGTGCTGGACGACGAAGGCAAGCCGCTCGGGCCTAACCAGCAGGGCGCCATCGTCATCGCCCTGCCGCTGCCGCCCGGTTGCGCCCAGACCCTCTGGAACAACCACGAGCGCTACTTGGACGCCTACCTGCGTACCTACCCCGGCTACTACCACACCGGCGACGGCGGCTATCTGGACGACGAGGGGTTCGTCTACATCATGGGGCGCACCGACGACGTGATCAATGTGTCCGGCCACCGGCTCTCCACCGGCGAGATGGAGGACTTGGTGGCCCGGCACCCGGCAGTAGCGGAGTGCGCCGTGATCGGTGTGCACGACGAGCTGAAGGGGCAGGTTCCGCTGGGTCTGGTGGTGCTCAAGGATGGCGCCGGTCTCGCGGCCGATCGCCTGCAAAGCGAACTGGTGGCGACGGTCCGCGAGCAGATCGGCGCGCTGGCGTGCTTCCAGAAGGTGGCGGTGGTCAAGCGCCTGCCCAAGACCCGCTCCGGCAAGATTCTCCGCGCCGTGCTGCGCAAGATCGCCGACGGAGAAGCCTACAGCGTGCCGCCGACCATCGACGATCCGGCGATCCTCGATGAAATCGCCGAGGTGTTGCGTGCGTTCAAGGTTCCTGCCGGGATGAGTTCGGTTGCCCGCTGAGCTGCGCCGGGCGATAACCCGGTGGGAGCGAATTCATTCGCAAGGAAGGTGGAGCGCATCGCGAATGAATTCGCTCCCACAAAAAGCCCTGCGCGGGCGAACGCATTCGCCCACAGAGGGTAGGTCGATCACCCCGCTTCGCGGCGCGGCGAAGGCCAGGGATGTGGGGCCTGCAGGCGTGCTTCCAGGGTAGCGACGAAGCGCCGGGCTTCGGTTTCGCTGGAAAAGCGCACGCTATGCTGGTCGATACGGACCTGCCAGGGGCTGTTCGGCGCGGGTGAGAGCGGCTGGATGAGAATTTTCATGACGGTTCTCCTGCATGCGGGGTCGCACAGGGCCGCCCCAGTGTAGGACCGCTTCGTGACCAGGAAATGATCCAGGTCAAGCCCGGGCATCAAGGCGCTGATACGCATTCTCAGCGGGCTTGTGACGGATTCCCGAGTGCGGCAGGATGCATTGCCCGCCTGGCACCGCTCAGGCGGGCGCCATCGATCGGGCCGCCCATGGCCATGACAACAAACGAAAGGATGACATCCATGCGCAAACTGCTGCTGCTCTCCCTCGCTCTGTCCAGCCCCCTGGCCTTCGCCGGCCCCGAATGCACCAAAGCCGATAAAGCCGAGTGGCAGGACCAGGCCAAGTTCCAGGAAGACCTCAAGGCCCAGGGCTACGAGATCAAGAAATTCAAGGTCACCGGCGGCAACTGCTACGAGATCTACGGCTGGGACAAGGACAAGCGCAAGGTCGAGATCTACTTCGATCCGGTCAGCGGCAAGGCTGTGAAGGAAGAGATCGAGGACTGATCCCGTGAGTCGTGAAACCCTGCGCCTGTGGGACCCGCTGGTACGCCTGTGTCACTGGTCCTTCGCCGGTGCCTTCATCGCTAACTACTTCTTCACCGAAGAAGGCGACGACTGGCACAACTGGATCGGCTACTACGCCGTGGTCTGCCTGGTGGTGCGGCTGGTGTGGGGTTTCGTCGGTTCGCCGGCGGCGCGCTGGTCGGACTTCTGGCCGACCCCGGCGCGCCTTGCCGAACATGCCCGGGCGCTGCTCACCGGGCGCCCTTACCATCGCCTCGGGCATTCGCCCATCGGCGGGCTGGTGATGATCCTGATGATGCTGCTGCTCCTGGGGCTCGGTGTCACCGGCTTCCTGATGCAGGAAGTCGATTACTTCTGGGGCGAAGACCTGCCGCTGGAGATCCATGCCTTCTTTGCCAACACGTTGCTGGCGCTGGTCTGCATACACCTGGCCGCCGCTCTCTACGAAAGCGTCCGCCTGCGGGAAAACCTGCCGCTGTCGATGATTACCGGCAAGCGCCGCCGCCTGGACTGACGGCGCGGCCGTACCACGACCTCAGACCAGGCGTGCGTCCAGGCTGTTCTGCGCCAGCCGTCTGGCCTGATCCTGGCTCATGCCCAGGCTGTCGTGCAGCGCGGCGAAGTTCTCCGTGACATAACCGCCGAAATACGCCGGGTCGTCCGAATTCACTGTCACTTTCACGCCCATTTCCAGCAGCTCGAGGATGTTGTGCCGGGACATGTCTTCGAACACGCAGAGCTTCACGTTGGACAGCGGGCAGACGGTCAGCGGGATTTGCTCTTCGATCAACCGGTCGAGCAGCCTGGGGTCTTCCGCCGCGCGCACGCCATGGTCGATGCGACTGACCTTGAGCAGGTCCAGGGCTTCCCAGATGTATTCCGGCGGGCCTTCCTCGCCGGCATGGGCAACGGTGAGGAAGCCTTCCGCACGAGCCCGGTCGAACACGCGCTGGAACTTGCTCGGCGGATGGCCCTTCTCCGAGCTGTCCAGGCCGACGGCGATGAAGGCGTTGCGGTAGACCAGCGCCTGGTCGAGGGTCTTCTGTGCTTCCTCTTCGCTGAGGTGGCGGAGAAAGCTGAGGATCAGCCCGCTGCTGATGCCGAGGCGCTCGCGGCCGTCCTTGAGCGCCTGGCTGATGCCGGCCAGCACCACCTCGAAGGGGATGCCGCGGTCGGTGTGGGTCTGCGGGTCGAAGAACGGTTCGGTGTGGATGACGTTCTGTGCCTTGCATTTCTGCAGGTAGGCCCAGGTCAGGTCGTAGAAATCCTGCTCGGTGCGCAGCACATCCGCGCCCCGGTAGTAGAGGTCGAGGAACTCCTGCAGGTTGTTGAAGGCATAGGCGCTGCGCAGGCTGTCCACGTCCGGCCAGGGCAAGGCGATGCCATTGCGCTCGGCCAGGGCGAACAGCAGCTCGGGCTCCAGCGAGCCTTCCAGGTGCAGGTGCAGTTCGGCCTTGGGCAGGGCGTTGAGCCAGTCGTACATGATCGCGTCCCCTGTTTCGAAAAGAGCATAGCTTCAAGCGACAAGCCTTGGGCTGCAAGCGCCGGCTACGTGCCCGACGGAACTGCCCGGCGATCCGGGCGGTCGGGTTCATAGAGCCGGAAAGAAGCTGACGGCCCTTCCGGCGGGAGGCGTGAACGGCGCCATCGACGGGGCGCGGACGACTGCGGAGGTGAAACGGCACCCATGCTGGCCCTACTGAAACAGGAGCGCTTCCTGCTGATCGCGCTGGCCGTGGCGCTGCTCACCTATCCGCTCGAGCATAGCCTGCTGGCGGCGGGGCGAATGGCTGCCCTGGCCACTGCCGGCGTACTGGTGTTGACCATTGTCCTGGCGTCCATGCGCGTCGCCCATCACGCGGAAATCCTCGCCGAGAAGGTCGGCGACCCCTACGGCAGCATGATCCTCACCCTCTCGGCGGTGCTGGTGGAGGTGGTGATCCTCGGCATCATGATCAGTCATGCGCCTTCGCCGACGCTGGTGCGCGACACCATCTACGCGGCGGTCATGCTCGACCTCAACGGCATCCTCGGCCTGGCCGCGCTGATCGGCGGCTTCAAGCACGGCGAGCAGCCGTACAACAACGACTCCGGGCGCACCTACGTGGTGATGATCCTCACCGCCATGGGAATTTCCATGGTGGTGCCGGAGTTCATTCCGCGTCGGTATTGGGAGGCTTACTCGGTATTCACCATCGGCGCCATGCTGATGCTTTACGGCGTGTTCCTGCGCATGCAGGTGGGGCCGCACAGTTACTTTTTCAGCTACAGCTACCCGGAGAAGAAGAAAAAGACCGTGACCGCGCCGCACCACGAGGGCAGCCGCGGCCAGTCCATCGCTCTGCTGGTGGCGGGCATCGTGCTCATCGGCGTGCTGGCCGAGGTGATGTCCAAGTCCCTCGACGCCGGCCTGGAAGGCATCGCCGCCCCTCCGGTGCTGGCGGCCATTCTGGTGGCGGCGATTTCCGCCAGCCCGGAAATCCTCACCGCTCTGCGCGCGGCCCTGGCCAACCGTATGCAGTCGGTGGTCAACATCGCCCTCGGCGCCTCGCTGTCCACCGTGATCCTCACCGTGCCGGTGATGGAAGGCCTGGCCCTCTACAGCGGCCAACCGTTCCAGATGGCGATGAGCCCGGTGCAGACGGTGATGATGTTCATCACCCTGATCGCGGCGGCAATCAATCTCGGCGATGGCGAAACCAACGCCATCGAGGGGATGACCCACTTCGTGCTGTTCGCCACCTTCGTCATGCTGTCGTGCCTGGGGTTGTAGAGGGAATTGTCGTCGGGCCGTCGATCGTAGCCCGGATAAGCGAAGCGCAATCCGGGAATCCAGTACCAGCACAGGTCACCAGGGAATGCTCTCGCCCTGGTAATCGATATAACGATGGCCACCGCTCCCCCGGGCGCGGTCGATCTGCTCCACCATGCCTCGGCAACTGGTTTCCACATCCAGCGGTGCTTCCTCGCCGCCCATGTCGGTGCGTACCCAGCCGGGGTGCATCGATAGCACGGTCAGCGGCGTCTCGCCCAGCTCGGCCACGAAACTGCGCGTCAGCGAGTTGAGCGCGGCCTTGCTGGCGCTGTACAGCGGCAGGTCGCCGGCATGGGCGCCGACGCTGCCGAGGGCCGAGGTCATGAAAACCAACACGCCCTTGGTCGGCTCCACTCGCTCGACCAGCCGCTCCGCGAGGCGTATCGGCGCCACCGCGTTGGTCATGAACAGCTCCGCCACTTCGGCCGTCGTGGCATGGCTGGCCGACTGGTGCGCCGGGCCGGACACACCGGCGTTGATGAACAGCAGGTCCAGGGAGGTGCCGGCCAGGTTCTGCGCCAGGGCCTCCAGCGACACGCGGTCGTTCATATCCAGTTTCTCGATGCGCACGCCGGCGATCGCGGTGAGTTGGCTGGCGCGCTGCGGTTCGCGCACCGTGGCGATCACCTGCCAGCCCTCGGCGCTCAGTTGCTTGACCAGGCCCAGGCCGAGCCCTCGGGAGGCTCCGACCACCAAAGCCGTCTTGGTGTCTGCCATCTCGCTTTGCTCCTTCGTCTGGTGAAAAGACTCAGCATAGCGTCTGGACCAGGCGGTGCCGCCGACCGGCGGCGTGCCATTCGTCCCCTGGCGCCGAGAGGAGGCGGATGCGGGCGGCTCGAATGGAGACGAGAGCCGCCGAGGTAACCGCTCATGAATCCGTTCAAACCGATGCTGCCACTGTGCCTGTTCTGGCTGCCTGCCGTTCTTTGGGCGGCCCCCTACAATCCCGCTATGTGGAACCTGACCGTGCCGGTGAAGGGCGCCGAAGGTTTCGCCGCTACCATCGACACGCCAAGCCTGCCCGGGTACAGCTCCGAGTATTTCAGTGCCAACGACGAACGCATCCAGTTCTGGGCGCCAGTGACCGGCGCTACTACCGACAGCAGCGGCTTCCCCCGTGCGGAACTGCGCGAAGCCTACAAGGACGGCCGGTTGCGCAACTGGAACTACCGGGACGCGGTGAACACCCTGGAGGCCCGGGTATCCGTCGAGCAAATCCCGAGCAGCGGGCGCATCGCCATCGGCCAGATCCATGTCTTTCAACGCAGCACGCCGCTGCTGATCGTTTACTACAACAAGGGCGACATCGAAGCGCGGGTACGCCCGGTGTTCGGTAAGACGCCGAACGAGCCGGTGCTGCTGGTGAGCAAGGTACCCCTGGGCAAGCGCTTCAGCTACAAGGCGGTGCTGGACAGTAGAGGCAAGCTGACCGTCAGCGCCAGCTATGGCGACAAGTCATCCAGCCTGAACCTGCCTATCGATTCGAGCTGGGCGTCGCAATCGCTCTATTTCAAGGCCGGCGCCTACGTGCAGGACAATTCGGGGCCGTCCAGCGAAGGCGGGCGGGTAAGCTTCTACTCACTGAAGGCTTCACACCTGTGAAGTGCCTGTTTTGGTGAGCTCTGGCCCAAATCGGTTCTCGCCAGCGCACAAGGCTGGTGCGAAGCGGAGGGCTCCGGTCTGACGAAGAGCTGTACAGAAAATGATCAGTGCGCGTCAGGCGCCGTCAGCCCTGGCTTCCGTTCAGGCGTCCCCGGTTTATCCACAACCTTATCCCCGGATCGCGTGGACAATCGCGGCGCAATGCCACTACCACGTCGAAAAGATTTCCGCAAAGGAAAAATTACAGGAAATCAGTTGCTTATCTTGAAAAACCGGGTCCCGCAGTGGGTTGGATAATTTGCATACAACGGCCCGGAGCCCCGATTGGGCCGGCCTTTCCGGCAGCCATCCCCGTCTTGTCCACAAAACTGTCCACACCTTTTGTGGGCAAAATCGGTGCGTTTTTTTATGAGGGATAACGTGTGGCGAGGCTTCGACGGGCAAATTCATCCTCCCTCTACAAGACGGCGACAATCTGGTCTGTAGCCCGGATAAGCCTTGGCGCAAGCCGGGACGCTGAACTCCCGGATTGCGCTTCGCTTATCCGGGCTATGGTTGATGCTTTCACGGGCTCATCGCCCAATGAAATCCAACCTAAAGCCGTCGCAACTGCTCCCGCCCACGGCTGATGTCGGCCAGCAATCGCTCCAGGCCGGCGACATGACGTTCCGGGAGCGCCAGGGTGAGCCGGGCGCCGTCGGCGCCGAAGGTTTCCGTTTCGATCAGGGCCTCGAAGTCGGCGAGGCGGGATTTCAACAGGGCCAGCTCGGCGAATCCGCAGTGGCAGGCACAGCGCGTACGCTGTACCAGTTCCACCGCCACACCGCCCTGCAAGCACTTGGCGGCGCTGCCGCCGTAGGCGCGGGCCAGGCCGCCGGTACCGAGTTGGATGCCGCCGTACCAGCGGGTGACCACCACGGCTACCTGGTCGAAACCCTGCCCTTCGATGGCGGCCAGGATCGGTCGCCCAGCGGTGCCGCCGGGCTCGCCATCGTCATTGAAGCGGTATTGGTTGCCGATTTTCCAGGCCCAGCAGTTATGCGTCGCGGCGGGGTCGCTGACGCGGGCGATGAACGCCTGGGCCTCCTCGGCACTGGCCACGGCAGCGGCTTGGGCGAGGAAGCGGCTCTTGCGAATCTCTTCGCGGTAATCGGCGGGAGCGGCGAGGGTGACGGCCATGGGCGAAGCGGGCGTGGCGGCTGGAGGCGCAGTGTACCCGCATCGGAACGGGGCGTGCGCCCCGCACGCGGCTACTTGGCCGGAGGCGTCAGCCCGCAGCCCTTGAGGATGATGTGGATCAGGTTGTCCGTGGCGACGGCGAAATCTTCCTTGGTCAGCTTCTTGCGGCCGGTCAGGCGGCAGATCTGGCTGGAAAAGTCGGCGTAATGCTGGGTGCTGCCCCAGAGCAGGAAAATCAGGTGCACCGGATCGATGGGGTCCATCTTGCCAGCGGCGATCCAGGCTTCGAACACCGCGGCGCGGCCACGGAACCAGTCGCGGTAGTCCTGGCTGAAATGTTCGGACAGGCATTCGCCGCCGCTAATGACTTCCATAGCGAAGAGCTTCGAGGCCAGCGGCTGGCGGCGGGAGAATTCCATCTTGGCGCGGATGTAGTTCGCCAAGGCCGCGGCGGGGTCGCTGTCGGCGTTCAGATGGCTGAAAGCGCTGTCCCAGAGATCGAGGATGTTGCGCATCACTTCGACGTATAGGCCCAGCTTGTTATTGAAGTAGTAATGCAGATTGGCCTTGGGCAGCCCCACGCGCAGGGCGATGGTGTTCATGCTGGTGCCTTTGAAGCCGTGGCGGGCGAACTCCTCGGTGGCAGCGGCAAGAATGGCTTCTTCGTTCTTCTGGCGGATGCGGCCGGCGGGCTTGCTGGCGGGAAGGGTCTTCGCGGGCACTTCTACGGTCATGGGCTTTCCGGACGGTTGATGAAGCGGAGCGTGTGCACTGATAGCGCACTGCTGGCGATGACACAAGCGTTGTAGGGGATAAAAAGCCCAGCAGCGGACCAACCGCACTGTCGATGCGTGAACCGGCGCGTTCGTGCACCAAAAGAGGTCGTGTCGGTCGGGCACTAAAGCGCAACGGCGTTGCCGAATGCCTCGCCGCGCGACAGGGGAGAGCGGCCATTCGCAACAGGAGTAATGACGTGACCCACAACTGGCTGATCCGAGGCGCCAGCGCCATCCTCACCGGGCTTTCCGGCAGTGCGGCGCGTAATGCCGGGCCGGACATGCGTATCGTCGATGGGCGCATCGCCGCCTTCGGCCAGCTCGAGCCGCAGCCCGACGAGACGATCATCGAGGCCCGCGATTGCGTGATCTATCCCGCCTGGATCAACACTCATCACCACCTCTTCCAGTCGTTGCTCAAGGGCGTACCCGGCGGGCTCGACTGCAACCTCGGCGACTGGCTGCCGGCGGTGCCGCAACGTTTCCACGGTGCCTTCGACGAGCGCAGCTTCCGCCTCGCCGCGCGTATTGGACTGATCGAGCTGGCGCGCTCCGGCTGCGCCACGGTGGCCGACCATCACTACCTGTACTGGTCCGGCATGCCTTTCGACGGCGCCGCCATCCTCTTCGAAGAGGCCGAGCGGCTGGGCCTGCGCTTCGTGCTCTGCCGTGGCGGCGCGACCCATGTGCGCCCGCCGCGCCCGGACTCGCCCCAGGGCTGGCGCCTGGAACACCTCGACGCCTACCTGGCCGACGTCGAACGGCTGGTGGCCGCCTACCACGACCCGTCCGCCGACGCCCGGCGCCGGGTGGTCATGGCGCCCACCAGCCCACCGTACTCCATGACCTCCGCCGGCCTGCGCGAAGCCGCCGATACCGCGCGGCGCCTGGGCATCCGACTGCACAGTCACCTGTCGGAAACGGTCGATTACCTGGACGAGGTGCCGGAGCGCCACGGCATGACGCCGGTGGCTTATTGCGCCGAGCACGGGTGGCTGGGCGAGGACGTCTGGTTCGCCCATCTGGTCAAGCTGCTGCCGGAGGAAATCGAATTGCTCGGCGCCACCCGCACCGGTATCGCCCATTGCCCGCAGAGCAATGCCCGCCTGGGCAGCGGCATCGCCGACGTGGCGGCGCTGGAAGCGGCCGGCGTGCGCGTTTCCCTCGGCGTAGATGGCGCGGCGTCCAACGAGGCCTGCGACATGATCAGCGAGACCCACGCCGCCTGGCTGCTACAGCGCGCCAAGGCCGGCGAGCGCGCACGGCCGCGCTGTGATGGCGGCACGGAAGAGGGCGGCGCTCAGGCGGTGGCGGCGGAGGACGTGGTGCGCTGGGCCACGGCCGGCGGCGCCCGGGTGCTCGGCCTGGACGCCCTGGGCACGCTGGAGATCGGCCAGGCGGCGGACATCGCCGTATTCCACTTGGGCGATCCCCGTTACTTCGGCCTGCACGATCCGGCGCTGGGCCCGGTGATCGGCGCTGGCCGACCGCACCTGCGAGCTTTACTGGTGGGGGGGCGGCGGGTGGTGGAAGACGACCGTATTCCGGGCCTCGATCTGCAGGAACTCGGCGCTCGGGCGCGGGAGGCCGTGCTGGAGTTGCGGCGGCGGGTGGGGGCGTGAGATGCCCTCTCCCCAGCCCTCTCCCATAAATGGAAGAGGGGGCAGTCCGAACCTGGACGTGATGCCGATGCACGTCATCGCTCCTCTCTTCCGTTCACGGGAGAGGGTAATCGAGCCGCCCGCTCATCCCGTCTCCGCCAGCGCCTCGAGAAAGCTCTCCAGCACCAGATGCGGTCGCCGTCCCTTGCGGGTCACCGAGGCCAGGCTGAGGTCATAGAAGCGTGTCGCCGGCTTCAATGCGCGCAGGCGGCCTTCCTGCACCCATTGACGGGCATAGTGGTCCGGCAGGTAGCCGATGTAACGCCCAGTGAGGATCAGGAAGGCCATGCCTTCGCGGTCCGAGGCGCTGGCCGTGCAGTTCAGTGCCTGGTAATGAGCCTGGATCTCCGCCGGCAGGCGGAAGGTCGGGGCGATGGCGTCCTGGCCGTTCAGGCGTTCGTCGCCGAGCTGCGCTTCGTCCGCATAGAACAGCGGATGGCCCACCGCGCAGTAGAGCTGCGAGCGCTCGTCGTACAGCGGCGCGTATTCCAGCCCGGAGAGCGCTCCTGCCTGCGGCACCACGCCGACGTGCAGACGGCCGTCGAGTACACCCTGTTCCACTTCGCTGGGTGGAATCATGCGGATCTGGATGCGCACCTCCGGTCCGCGCTCCTTCAGCCGCGCCAGGGCATGGGTGATGCGCATGTGCGGCACGGTCACCAAGTTGTCGGTGAGGCCGATGTTCAGCTCGCCGCGCAGTTGCCGGTGCAGGCCGTTCACCTCGGTACGGAAGGTCTCCAGCGCACTGAGCAACTGCTGCGAGGCCTGATACACCTCTCGGCCTTCCTCGGTCAGGGCGAAGCCGGCACGCCCGCGCTGGCACAGACGCAAGCCGACGCGCTGCTCCAGATCGCTCATCTGCTGGCTGATGGCCGAGCGGCCGATGCCCAGCACGCTCTCGGCGGCTGAAAAGCCCCCGCAGTCCACCACAGTGCGGAACAGCTTCAGCAGACGGATATCGAAATCGCTGACCTGGGCCAGCGGATCGGCGCGGCGTGTGCTCATAAGTTTAGTAATCAGTGAACAAAAGATCGGAAAAGTCAGGTTTTACCGACTTTATGTCCGTGGCACTGTCCTCGGCAACACCTCCTGCGGGAAGCGAATGAGTTCGCTCCCTCAAAGAACAATGAACCGCACCTTGCGAGGCCGCCGATGAACATGCCGCAGACCAACGCTCCGTCGATCGCCAGCCAGCTCAAGCTGGACGCCCACTGGATGCCCTTCACCGCCAACCGCGCCTTCCAGCGCGACCCGCGGATCATCGTCGGCGCCGAAGGCAGCTGGCTGATCGACGACCAGGGCCGACGCGTCTATGACAGCCTCTCCGGTCTGTGGACCTGTGGCGCCGGGCACAGCCGCAAGGAAATCCAGGAGGCCGTGGCCAAGCAGCTCGGCACCCTCGACTACGCCCCGGCCTTCCAATACGGCCATCCGCTGTCCTTCAAGCTCGCCGAGAAGATCGCCGACCTGCTGCCGGGCGACCTGAACCATGTGTTCTTTACCGATTCCGGCTCCGAATGCGCCGACACCGCCATCAAGATGGCCCGTGCCTACTGGCGCCTGAAAGGCCAGCCGGCGAAGACCAAGCTGATCGGCCGTGCCCGTGGCTACCACGGCGTCAACGTCGCCGGCACCTCCCTCGGCGGCATCGGCGGCAACCGCAAGATGTTTGGCGCGCTGATGGACGTCGACCACCTGCCGCACACCTTGCAACCCGGCTTGGCTTTCACCAAGGGCATGGCCGAGACCGGCGGCGTGGAGCTGGCCAACGAACTGCTCAAACTGATCGAGTTGCACGACGCTTCCAACATCGCCGCGGTGATCGTCGAGCCCATGTCCGGCTCCGCCGGCGTCATCGTGCCGCCCAAGGGCTACTTGCAGCGTTTGCGCGAGATTTGCGACCAGCACAACATCCTGCTGATCTTCGACGAAGTGATCACCGGTTTCGGCCGTATGGGCGCCTACAGCGGCGCGGAATACTTCGGCGTCGTCCCGGACCTGCTCAACGTCGCCAAGCAGATCACCAACGGCGCCGTCCCCATGGGGGCGGTGATCGCCAGCCGTGAGATCTACCAGACCTTCATGAACCAGGCGACGCCGGACTACGCGGTGGAATTCACCCACGGCTACACCTACTCCGCCCACCCCGTGGCTTGTGCCGCGGGCCTCGCCGCGCTGGAGCTGCTGGAGAAGGACAACCTCGTGCAGCAGGCCGCCGCCCTGGCCCCGCACTTCGAGAAGGCCATCCACGGCCTGAAGGGCACCAGGCACGTGGTGGACATCCGCAACTGCGGCCTGGCCGGCGCTCTCCAGCTCGCCCCGCGCGACGGCGACGCCATCGTCCGCCCCTACGAGGCCGGCATCGCCCTGTGGAAGGCCGGCTTCTACGTGCGCTTCGGTGGCGACACCCTGCAATTCGGCCCGACCTTCAACGCCAAGCCGGAAGACCTCGACCGCGTGTTCGATGCGGTGGGGGAAGTATTGAACGGGTTGAGTTGATACCTGTAGGGGCGAATTTATTCGCCTGATGCGCACAGATTGACCACGTCGCCGCCTGTGGAAACGCCCCTCAGTCACCAAGGCGAACACCGACAACCACAACGGAGCCACCTCATGTCCCAGATTCCGCACCTGATCCACGGCGAACGAATCCCCGGCAGCGGCCGCCACGCCGACGTCTACAACCCGTCCACCGGGCAGGCCATCCACCAGGTCGCCCTGGCAGATCGCGCCACCGTCCAACAGGCCATCGACTCGGCCAAGGCCGCCTTCCCGTCTTGGCGCAACACCCCGCCGGCCAAGCGTGCCCAGGTCATGTTCCGTTTCAAGCAACTGCTGGAGCAGAACGAAGCGCAAATCGCCCGGCTGATCAGCGAAGAACACGGCAAAACCCTCGAAGATGCGGCCGGGGAGCTCAAGCGCGGTATCGAAAACGTCGAGTACGCCTGCGGCGTGCCGGAGTTGCTCAAGGGCGAATACAACCGCAACGTCGGCCCCAACATCGACGCCTGGAGCGACTTCCAGCCGCTGGGCATCGTTGCCGGAATCACCCCGTTCAACTTCCCGGCCATGGTCCCGCTGTGGATGTACCCGCTGGCCATCGCCTGCGGCAACTGCTTCATCCTCAAGCCGTCCGAGCGCGACCCCAGCTCTACCCTGCTCATCGCCGAACTGCTGCACCAGGCCGGCCTGCCCAAGGGCGTGCTCAACGTCGTGCACGGCGACAAGGAAGCGGTGGACGCGCTGATCGAAGCGCCGGAGGTCAAGGCCCTCAGCTTCGTCGGTTCCACCCCCATCGCCGAATACATCTATGCCGAGGGCGCCAAGCGCGGCAAGCGCGTCCAGGCCCTGGGAGGCGCCAAGAACCATGCCGTGCTGATGCCCGACGCCGACCTGGACAACGCCGTCAGCGCGCTGATGGGCGCGGCCTACGGCTCCTGTGGCGAGCGCTGCATGGCGATCTCCGTGGCCGTTTGCGTGGGTGACCGGATCGCCGATGCGCTGGTCGAGAAGATCGTCCCGCAGATCCAGGCCCTGAAAGTCGGTGCCGGCACCTGTAACGGCCTGGACATGGGCCCGTTGGTCACCGCCGCCGCTCGCGACAAGGTGGTCGGTTATATCGACGACGGCGTTGCCGCTGGCGCGAAGCTGGTGGTGGATGGCCGCGACTATCGCGTCGCCGGCCATGAGGATGGCTACTTCGTCGGCGGTACCCTGTTCGACCACGTCACCCCGGGCATGCGCATCTACCAGGAGGAAATCTTCGGCCCGGTGCTCTGCATCGTCCGCGTCGACAGCCTCGAACAGGCCATGCAACTGATCAACGACCACGAATACGGCAACGGCACCTGCCTCTTCACCCGCGACGGCGAAGCGGCCCGGTTGTTCTGCGACGAAATCGAAGTCGGCATGGTCGGCATCAACGTCCCCTTGCCGGTGCCGGTGGCCTACCACAGCTTCGGCGGCTGGAAGCGTTCCCTGTTCGGCGATCTCCACGCCTACGGGCCGGACGGCGTGCGCTTCTACACCCGCCGCAAGGCCATCACCCAGCGCTGGCCACAACGTGCCAGCCACGAGGCCGCGCAATTTGCGTTTCCGAGTAATGGTTGAGATAGGGTGGTAGGAAAAGGCCAGTCGGGAGATTGGCCTTTTTCGTTGGGCGATGGTTCCACGCTCCGCGTGGGGACCCCTCCGGGGACGCTCCGCGTCCCACAGACGCGGAGCGTCTGAACCTGCATTCCCACGCGGAGCGTGGGAACGATCATTCAGTGCGAATGACGACGGGGCGATACGACGATGGTTCCCACGCTCTGCATGGGGACCCCTCCGGGGACGCTCCGCGTCCCACAGACGCAGAGCGTCTGGACCTGCATTCCCACGCGGAGCGCGGGAACGATCATTCAGTGCGAATGACGACGGGGCGATAAGACGATGGTTCCCACGCTCCGCGTGGGAACCCCTCCAGGGGACGCTCTGCGTCCCACAGACGCGGAGCGTCTGAGCCTGCATCCCACGCGGAGCGCGGGAACGATCAACGAACCGGTGGTAGTGCTCAGTATCGCTGCGACAAGCGTAGCGGTTTGTCCGCTCCGGCTTGAGCTATCGATCGCGGCGCCATTACTATGCTATCGCTGCTCAGGGACGAACGCATCGATGGAACCGCGTCTGCCGTCCCGGCGGCCTGTCCGGACGTTCCGGTTCCTCCCTTCTGCAAAAGGACTTTTCCATGCGTCACCTGCTCTGCCTTTCACTGTTCGCCCTTGTCCTTACCGGCTGTGCTTCGTCGGCCAATATCGGTGGCATGACCGTGGCGGACACCCAGGCCCAAAGCCAAACCTATTCCCCGGCACTGAAAGAGAATGTTCAGGTCAGCGACGTGGAAGGTGGGAAGAAAACCAACCCGATGTGGACCTCTGAGATCGACGGTCCCGACTTCAAGGCAGCGCTGTCGGATTCGCTGAACAAGGCGGGCCTGCTGAGCACTGCCGGCAATGCTCCCTACACGCTCAAGGCCAAGCTGGTGCGTGTCGACCAGCCGGTGTTCGGCATGGATTTCAAAGTCACCAGCGATGTCGAGTACAGCCTGATCGATAACGCCAGCGGCAAGGAAATCTTCCGTGAAGTGCTGAGCACGCCGTACACCGCCACGGTCAGCGATGCCTTCGTTGGCGTCACCCGCCTGCGCCTGGCCAACGAAGGGTCGGCGCGTGAAAACATCGCCGCGCTGCTCAAGCGCCTCAGTGCGCTGAACATCGAGGCCGGTCAGGTTTCGTTGAAGCAATAAGTATTGATGTAGCTTTGACGATGGTTCCCACGCTCCGCGTGGGAACGATCCCGCCTCGTTATCACCGGCCCCGGCAAACAGGGCCCGTTCCTTGCTATCGCCTTGATCGTCCGGGTGCGTGCCCCGGAGACATAGACCGATAGCCCAACGGGAGCCCTTTCGATGAACACTGCCAGCATCGCCGATTTCATGACCAAGGATTTCGCCACCATCCGCCCCGACATGCCGGTCGTGCAGGCGGCGCGCAGGTTGGCGCGCTACCGCATTCTCGGTGGACCGGTGACCGATGCGCAGGGCAAGCTGCTGGGCTGGATTTCCGAGCAGGAGTGCCTGCAAGTGGCTATCCAGGTGGCTTACTACAACCAGCGCGTGGCCACGGTGCGCGACATCATGCGCACCGACGTGCTCAGTGTGACGCCCGAAACCGACCCGATGACCCTGGCGCAGCAGATGCTCGGCGACAAGCCGAAGAGCTACCCAGTGGTGGATGCCGGCGGCAAGGTGATCGGTGTGATCACCCGCCGGCACATCCTCAAATTGCTCGATAAACTGATGGCGCCGGCGCTTTCCCGTTCTGCTTGAGTTGCACCGCTGCAGTGCGAAGATGAGCCGAACGCGCCCGAACGTGCACCAATATGTTCGGGTTCTCGAAGGAGCCGGTCATACCCATGCTCTGCGTGGGTACGTCTCCCGGGACGCTCCGCGTCCCACAGACGCGGAGCGTCTGGGCCTGCATTCCCACGCGGAGCGTGGGAACGATCGAATGCTCGGGCTCACGAAAAAACTGATCGTCCCCATGCTCTGCGTGGG
>NZ_MUJY01000173.1 GCF_002286785.1 Pseudomonas sp. PIC25
CGTCGGCCCCGCCAACCCCGACGTGGACGGCGACGGCATCGCCACCGACATCCCCCTGCGCTTCCCCGGCCAGCTCTACGATGCGCACAGTGCGCTGCATTACAACTACTTCCGGGATTACGATCCGGAGACCGGGCGGTATGTGGAGAGTGATCCGATTGGGCTTGAGGGGGGGATCAACACATACGGTTATGTCGGATCAAACCCACTTAGATATATAGATCCAACAGGAGAGAACATAGCTCTACAGGCCGTTGTAGTAGTCGCAGTTGTCGCCGCAGGAGCAGCCGTTGTCAATAGTGGAAATAATGCAGCGCAGAACGGCAGCCAAGACTCTGGAGACCCGCATGGCGTAATACCAACTTGGTATAATTCAACCCCATCAGATAACGCCACAAGCTCTCCAAGCCTATCCGTCCCAGCTACCCGTTTCGTTTGGCGGCGCTGCACTATGGAAGAAACAAATATATGCAGAGACTACTGCGCTAGCACTGGCAGAGAAATGCAATCCTGCCGGACCAGAAAAAAAGTAGGCCCAGGAATCAAGGAAGGACAAGTGGTCCCCGAAATCGGCTCACTTCCTGATAGCATGAGTTGCTCATGCGAAGAAGAGTCTTGTCCTGTCGGAGACGAATGATGAAACTAGAAGACCTTCAAATCGGCCACGTATACTTCATGACCGACTATTACGATGAAGAGCTTCTAATCCCAAAAATCGGAACATATGTTTACCTAGGGCAAGATCTGCTAGGGAGTGATGGGTCGCTATACTTCCAATCTGCTCAGGAATATTTTGAAAAAGGGATTTGGGGTTCTGGAAAAGATGCCTACGAATACGGCGTTGTATGTATGAAACAAGACATATTGGAAGACGTTTATGATTACACGGAGCTGCAACATCAGCTAGAGCTAATGAAAAAAGGGGGAGCACGATACTATGAATAGTCCACCGGCTAGATAGAGTACGCCATACTTCGTGTTGCTTGACTCCCGTTCCCAAGTGGTTGGGATACAGCGTAAGCGGTCCACAGGAAATCAGGTTACTATTCCGCCTCGCATAAAATCCCGGTAAAAAGCCAACTTCAGATGAAACACAAACCCTTGCCATTGACCGAGGACGAAGTCCTCAAACTGGAAGAAATCATCCGCAAGGGTGCCGATTGGCGCAGCCGTGACCGTGCGAAAACCTTGCTGCTGCTGTCTCGCGGTGTCTCCGCTTGGGCAGTGGCCGAAGAACAGGGTATCTGCAAGAAAACGGTCTATGAGCGTCGTCAGTCGTGGCTGGATAAAGGCTTTGCCAGCTTGGTCGATGCGCATAGAACAGGTGCTCCCAGCAAGCTGTCGGCCTACTTACTGGCCATTGAGGCGTGGGCACAAGCTATGCCAATGACAGTCAGCGATGTGCAGAAGCGCCTGGAAGAAGAGTTCGACGTTGTCGTACATGCGAACACGGTTAGGAGTGCGCTGAAACAGCTAGGGTTTGTTTGGAAAAGAACCCGATACAGCTTAAAAAAAACGTGACTCACTGGCTTTTGCCAGAAGCCGTGAAGAGTTGGAGCAGTTGTCCCGGCAGGCGCAGGATGGGGAAATCGAATTGGCGTATGTGGATGAGGCAGGCTTTTCACTGGCACCGCCGGTGCGCAGTGCCTGGACCTTGCGCGGCAAGACGCATAAGGCTGAGCCACAGAAATCCGGCCGGCTCAACGTCATGGGCGCGCTGTTCAGCTCGGGCGGTCTGTACCTGTCGGGCACCTGGGGCACGATGACGGCACTCACCTTTGCAGGCTTTCTGAGTCGGCTGCTATTGCAGACATCAAAACCCTTGGTCGTCGTGGTGGACAACGCCTCCATCCATGCCGCGAAGGCAGTGAGCGCCCTGTTCCGACTCCCGGAGTTCAAGCGGTTGACCCTCTATTTCTTGCCGCCGTATTCGCCAGAGCTGAATCGGATCGAAATCCTCTGGCACAAAATCAAGTACGAGTGGCTACCTTTCCGCAAGTACACCCGTTCGGAACTGGTGGATGCCCTCGATGGAATCCAGGCTGGATTCGGAAAACAATACCTACTGACTTTTTGTTAAGCGCTTACTTGGCAATTGGGGCAATCGCTGTTCGATTGCCCTTTTGCGTTCCAACCTATCCGCCGTCCTCCTGCCGGCCCCCTTCTGCTTGACACCCTCCCAACCTCGCTCCGATGATAGAAACGTGCTTTGCTGACGTCGTCAGCACATGCCCATGCAGCTTGGATCCGAAAGGCTGCGACATGGCTTTCATGTTGATCCACCCAAGGCCGCTTAGCTTCTGGTAGCGCGGCCGCTCGACCTCGGTCGATAGAAGCACCTTCCGCCAACCCAGCGGGGAATTCACTTCCCCGCTGGGGAGAGTGTTTTCTCCGCATTTTCACCCTGCAGGAGAAACACCATGTCCACGTTCAGCTATCAAGTAGGTTATGCCCTCGGTACTGTTACCCGGGAGTTCCTGCGTGCGGCCAAACAGCCCAAGCCAACTGCACCCGACAAGCCTCTCATGGTCATGCCGGCAGCAGCCTCTCACCTTTCTGGTCAGGTCGTGGAGCACATATGCCAGATGCCCTCGATCGTTCGCCTGAAACAGGTCGATCTCAACGCCTGGTATGAAGCCAACACCCGTGAAGTACCGGTGAAGGTGAAAAAACCGCGCACTCGCAAACCCAAGGCCAAACCGGCTCAGGTCACCACCCATCCGCTACGCCTGGGTTCTCTCAACGAGCTGATCGCTCCGGTTGAACCTTCCATGAGCTGCTGATCCTTCCTCACCCTGTCGGGAAACTCTCTCGGCAGGAAGGTTTCCCGGCGATCCCTGCGAGGAAAACCATGACTCCACCGCACCACACCCAGCCCCTCGAATGAGGGGCTTTTTCTTTCACGAGGCTTGACAACTCATTCCGGCCTACAACATATTTCAGGCCATGTTCTGCTGACGTCGTCAGCAACATGCCCAAGCAGTCACGATCCGTGAGACTGCGACACGGTTTACCGTGTTGATCGAACCCCAAGATCGCCCAGCTTCCGGTAGCGCGATCGGTCAGTCGGAAACGATTGATGGAAGCATCCTCACCCAGCTGTTCCAGCACACGCCTTTCCAAGCTCTAACCCTCGCGGGGAATACTTTCCCCCCAGGGCGAAGTGTTTCTCCGCTTTCGACATTGAAACGGGAGAATCACCATGAGCAACACACAATCCAACGAAACCAAGTTCTTCGACCTGCACACCACCGGTATCGGTTACCTCAACCGCATCCGCAACGTGAAACCTCGCGGCAAAGGCAAGCCTTTCCTGGCTGTCACTGTCGCGGCGCTCCATGGCTCGTCCGAGGAAGTGGAGTACACCTACATCGACTGCAACGTGGTCGGCGCCGAAGCTGAAAAGCTGGTCCGCCGCTGCGAGCAAGCCGTCGAGGCCGATAAGAAGGTCCTTGTGTCCTTCCGCATCGGTGATATCTGGGCGGACGCCTTCACCTACGAGAAAGGCGAGAAGAAAGGCCAACCCGGCGCAAGCCTCAAGGGTCGGCTGCTCTTCCTCGGCTGGATCAGGGTGGACGGCGAAACCGTATACGAAGCCAAGCCGCGTGACGCCAGCTCGAACCAGCAAGATGCCCAAGCATCCGCTGAGCCCGAGCCCGACGATTTCGCTGCCGAACAACCCGCTGAGCCCGAGCGCCAGTTTGGTTGATTGCAAAACAAGGCGCCCTTCGGGGTGCCTTCCACCACCTACGCAATGCGCTACTTGTCATCGCGTACCCATCGGGGGGCACCAGTTCCCTCAAGGGCTTGGTGTTCTCCAATCAATTTTGGAGATCATCATGCAAGCACAAGCCAACCAAGCCGTTGAACTGCCCGCTCTGCCGCAGGTGGAAGAGATATCCCTGCATGACGTGGAGTCCGAGCTGCTGTCCAGCAGCCGGTTCTGCGACCTCGCCTGGATCGTCTTCGCGTCTGCGGACATCGAGCAAGCGGCTGCCCTGGCGGCCTGAACTGATGGGCACCTCCCGGTGCCCTTGTCCACCCCGAGGGGAATCACTCCCTCCTGGGGCTGGTGATTCGCCCTGAAACAGGAGAATCACCATGCAACTCGTGACTCAGCAGTTCAATGGCATTGCCTTCGTTCTGAACCCTTACGCAACGAGCCAGTTCCTGCGCCAGGATCTGTTCGTCAGGCAGTTCCAAGTCCGGCTCTTTAGCCAGACGGAATACGTCGATGACGATCCTCTTGAGGGTACCTACTGGATGAACGAAGCGTCTCTGGTCGGACAATGCGGCTTGCTGGATGATGCCACGACCCTGGCAGAGGCTGCGGTCAGGCACATGCTGAACAGGAGCGTCCCATTCCACCAAGACCCTGGGCGTCCCCTGCGCTTCGCCCCGCGTCGGATCGTTATCAACGATAGGTTCGGTAACCAAGTGCTTTACGGGACGGTCAACAACGGCACCCTCGGGTGGCTGAAGCCCGTGGAAGGCGAAGCCGAGTCTGCGCTGCGAAAAAGTATCGACGCGCTGTATGCCGAAGCCGCCTTCGAAAGCGGCTGGGACAACTACAGCACGGCCCAGGGGCTGCGTGAACACGCCAGTTGCCTGGAACGCCGGCTCGTTTCTCCCCAGTGGCGGCCCCATGTGCTCGCACATTTGGCGAAGCTGGAGAACACCCAAAGCACCGTGTGCTGATAGACCCAACCTCTTCACCCGGAAGGCACTGCCTTCCGGATTCTCAAAACACCTGCTGGGCGCGCTTGCGCCTTTCATACCCACACCTGGGAGTCATCTCCCAGCGGGCGGTTTCTCCTTCATCACAGGAGAAACCACCATGCCCCACCCCACCAACCCTTTCGTCCCGGGACACCTGACCTACCGCATCGAGCGCCAGTTACTGATCACCTACGAGAACGATTGCCCTCCCTGTTATCGCGTACTGCATGAAAGCCAAATCCATCTTCGAGACGATGAGATCGAGTGCTTCCCCTGCATCTTCGACGATGACGTGGCATTGATCACCGAAGGGCAAGAGGTCGCCGAGGATGTACTCAACTCGTGCAAGAGCGACGGCATTGTCCGCAGCGTGATCCACTCGGTATTCGGCGGCGTTGGCGACCAGCATATTGCCGACACTCACAGTCCCGAGATGGCTCAACGCCTCGTCGAGCAACTGAGGCTCTCGTCCGAACATTGCAATCGAAGCTGGGAAATCAGTACGGCACACCTGCCCTTCGACGCATTGCTCAACATCCGCCGCTTCTTCGGTCTGGCTTACCACGCCAGGCCCACGGGCTGTTTCGTCGAGTTCTTCCAGCTTCCCGACCGGCATGCCGTGGGATGTCAGTTGTTCCATACGCCCTGGTCCAACCAGAACCTGGAGGTTCTGGACCTTACCGCAGGCGAACTTCGACAGGAGCAACTGGCCACGGGGATACCGGAGGCGCTGGTGGACGTGCTGCATCTCGCCGCAGAGGCCGAAGCGCGCTTTCTGGTCTTCGATCCGTTTGCGTCGGTTCTGGAAGGCCTTCCGGTCTTTACCGACTGATCGATCTGGCCGGCGGGATGTCCCGCCGGGCCACGAATGCTGATTGGGCTTGCTGTCGTCGACAGCAGACCATCCCAGGGAGCCCGAGTCTCAAGGCTCCGGCGCGCAAGCGCTGACTCGCCCAAGGTCGCCAAGCACTCGGCAGCGCGACCGCATCGCCTCGGCGATGGAGTGCACGTTGAACTACCCACGCGGGCTTTCTATCCCGCGTGGACAGGGAGTTCCGCTTTTGAAATGGAGATCGATCATGACTTCCCTGCCGCGCTTCGCTTCAGGCTTGTTCCAACTTCGTCGGTTCGCCTATCCCGTCGTGCTATCGAGCGCGGCGTGGAACAGAGCGCTCCACCAAGACCCCACCTACCCGCTCGATGCCTTCGGTAAGCGCCTGGCGTTTCTTGTCCAGGCCGCCTACCAGGAGCTGATGAACCATCCCGATGAAACGCGTGTGCGTTTCACGCTCGACCTCAGCCTGATGTCCCATGACCCGGAGGCCTGCATTGCTCTGGAGTTGTCCGTGGTGACGCCCGGGTGCGAACCACCCTACCTGCATATCGCCTTGCAGGGTGAACGGCCGTCGACTCACTGAGACGACGACCTCACCGGTATCTCACCCACCAGGGGCGCGGTCTTTGACCGCGCCCCTGCCCTTCCACAGGATTCTCGATGATCACCATACCCGGCCAACTGGCCATTCGAACCATCTCTGGGCGCAACGGCGATTTCAACGTCGGCCGCCTGGCGACGTCCATCGGTGAGTTCGTGATCAAGGATGCTCTCCTCGATCAGTACACCGAGGGAAAGTACCGCGGCGATTTCGTCATCGCGGAAATTCGCCCGTCCTACTACTCCACGGGCGGCCGCCTGGTCGTGGAGATCCGCGCCAAGCTGGACAGCATGACGCTCGACGACGTC
Organism: Pseudomonas sp. PIC25; assembly: GCF_002286785.1. Lineage (GTDB taxonomy): Bacteria > Pseudomonadota > Gammaproteobacteria > Pseudomonadales > Pseudomonadaceae > Pseudomonas_M. The sequence goes on from NZ_MUJY01000173.1 coordinate 6,464, forward strand.
GACGTGCTCACGGCCGAAGACAACGCCCAACTGGCGGCCACTGAACCCGATCCCCTGGACGAGGAACCGACCAAGGCTCCAACGCCGGAACCCCGCAAGGCACGAACCTCACCCAGCCGCCGCCAGGCAGCCGATGAGGACGCGCCTTTCGGTTTCGACCAGCCAGTCGCAAGCCCTCCACAACCCGATGACCACGAGGATGCCGCACTGTTCGGCACCATCTGGCCCTTGGGCGATGAGGTCCGTCTGGACACCACGGTGGATCGGCAGCGCCTGCGCGCACAGTGCACGCGCCTCGGCGAGCTCGGTTACAGGCTGGATTTCAAACGCCAGGTCTGGGAGCGCCACGCCTAGGAGCCCGACATGAACCCGTTGTATGAAACACCCCACTTCACCGCCGAGCTGCTGCTCGCCTGCGGCGCGCTTCGTGAGATCGGCATCGATGACGTCGCCGATCGCTTCCGCGACGCGCTGTTCGATCGAGCACAGTCCGATGTCGCCATCCAGGCGCTCCGGGACCGGGTGCGACACCCTTCCAACCTCTCCGCCTCGGACCAGGCATTGCCCTGGTCGCAGGATGATTGGCAGGCAAGGCAAACCGCATTCTGGATGCTTCAGCGCCTGGAACGATTGATCAACTGAACACACCACCCTGCCGGGGAAACCCGACAGGGACCCCGGCCACCACATGAGGACATCATCATGGGATGGCTTTACTCCAACCGAACCCTGGACCACCTGCTGAACGATCTACTGGAGCAGTACGATCGCCCCGACGCCTCGCGCGAGGTTCTGGAGCACGCACTGTGCGACGATGACGGATACCGCCACATTCTGTGGTCCGTCATCCGCCTGGTACCGAAGCAGGACGGGCTGATCTCCGGCGTTGCCGCCGGCCAGAGCTATACCTTCATCGGCTGCGACCTGATCGATTCCTATCAGGGCCAGTGGGGCTATAAGTCCCTCTCCGAGCAGGTTCACCCGTACTTCTACAACTGCCCGCTGCACTTCCTCGACCTGGCACCGGACGGCATCAACGAAGAGTGGCGCCGGTACGTTCGACTGCACCACCAGGAACAAGCGCGCTTACAGCGTTCGGCCTGATCTCACCCCACCGGGGCACACGCTTCCAGCGTTGTGCCCCTCTCTTCCCTTCCACCACGGGGTGCATGCGCCCCAAGGCGTGGCCCCCTCCATTTTCGGAGAACGCCATGCCGCTCTACCCCCTGGACGAATGTCCTGACCTCTACGTCGATGCCTGTGTCTGCGACGAGCAGCGCAACCTGGTCTTTCTCTCTGCCTGGGGCCGCGACACCGTGATCCAGGAGTTCCTGGCCAGGCTGACCCTGGGCGACGCCGAACAGGGGCTGGACCAGTTCAGCATCGTCGTCGACGGCCGGAGCATGCCCGTGTTCCCCAACGTCGATCTGCTGGAGAAACGCACCACCCGGCAGTTCCGCGGCACCTTGTTCGGCAGCCTGCTGCATCTCTGGCTGTTCGACCGGCGCTGCGCCCAACCCGACTATGCCAACCACTTCGCCTACGCCCTTCGGCAGGCAGACGAGAACCCACTTGTGCAGTTATGGCCACTGGTCGTCGACCTGTGCCCTCTGCCGCTCCTGCAACACTGGCGCGAACCCGTCATGCAGGTGTTGGCCGAGCACCAGATGTTGCAGCCGTTACCCGGGGCACTCGGCTCGGTTGGCGCCTGGCGCCTGTCGTTGCAGCTCGATGTGCTTGAGCCCGTCCTCGGCGAACTGATCCGACAGGGATACCTGACCACCTCAACCTCCACCGCTCGGGCTCCGGCCTGAGCGGTTCATTTTTCTCAAACCAAGGAGCCACCATGGCCTTGATGTTCCCGCGCCTGGCGCGCAACTTCGCCCGCAACGGCTATTACCCTACCGACGAAACCACCCTGGAGCGCGTACTGCAGGCCCTGGCTCCCGCTTCCTCCGGCACGATGCGGATCCTCGATCCCTGTGCCGGCGAAGGGGTGGCCCTGGCCGAGGCGGCGCACTCACTGGGACGCGACCAGGTCGAGGCCTTCGGCGTCGAATACGACCGCGAGCGTGCCGAGCATGCCCGGACATTGCTCGACCGGGTGCTGCACAGCGACCTGATGGACACCATGATCAGCCGGCAGGCCTTCGGGCTGCTCTGGCTCAATCCACCCTATGGCGACCTGGTGGCCGACCATGCCGGCGCTTCCCAGTACCAGGGCAACGGACGGCCGCGGTTGGAGAAGCTGTTCTACCAACGAACGTTGCCGCTGTTGCAGTACGGTGGTGTGCTGGTCCTCATCGTGCCGCACTATGTGCTGGACGATGAACTGACCGGCTGGCTCTGCAACCACTACACCGCGCTGCGGATCTACCGGGCCGCCGATCCGACCTTCAAGCAGGTGGTCATCTTCGGCATCCGGGTACGTCGGCAGGACTTGGCCAAACCACGGGAGGTATCCCAGGTGCGGGATCGCCTGCAGGCGATCGGTGCGGGTCAAGAGGCGGCAGAGGAACTGCCGGCCGTCTGGCCATGGGAGCCCTATGCGGTGCTGTCGGCGACAGGCGACCTGGAACACTTCTTTCGCGTGTCGCTCGAACCCGAGCAGTTCGCCCAGGAGGTTCAGCGTCTGCGTGGCTTGTGGCCGGACTTTACCCTGCACTTCGGTCAGGCCGGGGTACAGCCCCGGCCACCGGTGCGCGAGCTGTCTCGCTGGCATCTGGCGCTTGCGCTGGCCGCCGGCGCGATTTCCGGCGTGGTGACCTCGAAGTCCGGACGGGTCCTGGTCCTGAAGGGGGATACCTACAAGGACAAGGTCCGCAAGACCGAATTCACCGAGGACGAGGACGGCAATGTCGCCGAGGTGAGGATTCTCACCGACCGCTTCGTGCCGATCATCCGCGCCTGGGAGATGACTCCGGGCTCACCGAACCTCGGCAGGGTGCTGACTATCAGCTCCTCTACCCCGCCACAGGAGGCATCGCCGACGCCAGCACCGGATCAGGAGCCGGGTATGTCATCAGCGCCGTTGTTCGCTCCGGGGCAGATTGTCATGACCCAATCCGTTCACGAGCGGGTGGAAAGCGGTGAACTGAACCCCATGCCGTACCTGCAGCGCCATCTACGGGGCGACTGGGGCAACCTGAACGACCACGACTGGAATGCGAACCAACGGGCGCTGAACGACAGCGTCAGGTTGTTTTCCAGCTACGACGTCGATGTCGGCGATGAGTCCAAGCTCTGGATCATCACCGAGGCCGACCGCAGCGTGACGACCCTTCTGCTACCCAGCGATTACTGACCCAACCGCCGCCAAGGCGACTCACCTTCCACACCACCCTGCAGGGTATGCCGATACCCTGAAGGGAGCGCGCATGCCCTGCTTTTCCTCGGAGAAGCACCATGAACGCACTGACCCAGGCCATCCCGGCCACCGCCACACCGCTCGCCATCAACCTCACCGACTTCATCGACGAGTTCGGCGACGAGCTGCTCGATTCCTTGAACCAATCCAACCCACCGGTCTACGCCGGCAATGCCAACCAGGCCCGCCAGGCGGTGATGGAAGCTCTTCACAGGAAGCCCTTTCCGGCCCAGGCGGAGGTCGTTCAGGCGGTTGCAGCCTTGCTGCTCGACCGCAACGAACAGGCCGCCATCATCAACGCCGAGATGGGAACCGGGAAGACCATGATGGCCATCGCCGTGGCGGCCGTGATGCACGCCGCCGGCTACCGCCGCACCCTGGTCGTCTCGCCACCTCATCTAACCTACAAGTGGCGGCGCGAGATCCTCGAAACCCTTCCGAACGCCCGTGTCTGGGTCCTCAACGGCCCCGACACCCTGGTCAAGCTGCTCAAGCTGCGTGACCAGATGGGACTGCCCTACGACGGCCGTCCGGAGTTCTTCATTCTCGGCCGCGTGCGGATGCGGATGGGTTTTCACTGGAGGCTGGCTTGCTGGAAGAAGCGTGCCGCCGGCGGACAGCTACTCGCCGCCTGCCCGGATTGCGGCCGGGTCCTCGAGGACCTGGACGGCAACCTGGTCACAGCGGAGGCGTTCTATCGCGGAGACCGCCGACGGAACTGCACGCGCTGCCACGGCGCACTCTGGACGTTGATACGGCCGGGCAAAGCGGATGGCGGAGACCGACGCACGACGATCCTGAAATCGATGTGCCGGATCCCCACCATCGGCCCAGTCCGGGCGGAGCGGCTGCTGTCTGACTTCGGCGAGGACTTCCTGGCCTCGATGCTGGTCGACAACGTCTCGGAGTTCATCAACCTGATGGATGCCAAAGGCAACTTCGTCTTCAGCGACCGCCAGGCCAAGCGCATGGAGCGCGCCATGGCGAACATCGAGTTCGGCTTCGGCGAGGGCGGCTACCAACCGACGGAATTCATCAAGAGGCAACTTCCCGATGGGTTCTTCGACCTGCTGGTAGTGGACGAGGGGCATGAGTACAAGGTGCGACCTGAAGTCGCTTGAGTGATTGTCTCAGCGGAAACGCGAGGAGACCTGTTGTTCCGTCAACAGTAGCCTATCGGCACGGGCACTCTTGGTAACGAGGATGTCTGAAGCTGCCGAGACAATGTACCTGCCCAACAGGGTAAGCAGAGCCGTGAGGCAATGCGACGTCTACCAGCATCAAGGTGGGCGCGGGGCTAGGCTCGACGGTATGACCAACATATGTGAACTGCCGATAAACATCGTCACGTGCGAACAAGCCAAAGATGCTGACAGGCTTGGCCAAAAAGGCAATGTAGCGAGTTACTCCCCTTTTGTATGGGAGTACACGGATAACCAACGCTACCGGTGGATAGGCAGGGTCTAACCCGTCGCTGTCATTCAAGTGAAACAGGGTAAGCCCGTACTCCTGCCGTCAGGCAGGCGAACCGTAAGGAACGCTGTTGGGAGTGCGGGTAGAGGAAAGCGGAGAAAGCGAAGGCTGGCCTGTAATGGGCCAGATAGGGGTTGAGTGGCGACACGACATCACCCCACGCGAAAGCGGGCAGACTTCCGCGAGGTCTTTCTTCACGAGATTGTTTGGAGAACCTTTGAAGGAGAGAAAGCAAATGACTACGCAAGCTGCTTGCGCGGGTGCGCTCTCCGGCAACTCGGGCGGCTGGCACAGCATCGACTGGGCCGGCTGTCATCGGGAAGTCAGGAGGCTGCAAGCGCGTATCGCGAAGGCAACGCTGGAAGGCCGCTGGGGCAAGGTGAAAGCCTTGCAATGGCTGCTGACCCACTCGTTTAGCGGCAAGGCAATGGCCGTCAAGCGAGTGACGGAAAATCAAGGCAAGAGCACTTCGGGCGTGGACAAGATTATCTGGTCAACACCGAAGGCCAAATCTCAAGCCGTGTTGTCACTCAGCCGTCGCGGCTACTCGCCGCGTCCGTTACGCCGGATGTACATCCCCAAAAGCAACGGAAAGATGAGGCCACTCGGAATCCCGACGATGACAGACCGTGCCATGCAGGCATTGCATCTACTGGCACTGGAGCCCGTCGCGGAAACCACCGCTGACCCGAACTCCTATGGGTTCTGGTCACAGCGGTGCACTGCGGATGCGATTGAGCACTGCTTCAAGGCTTTATCGCGAGGCAATTCCCCGCAGTGGATTCTGGAAGCCGACATCAAGGGCTGTTTCGACAACATCAGCCACGAATGGATGCTCACCAACATCCCTATGGACAAGGTGATCCTCCATAAATGGTTGAAAACTGGGTTCATGGAAGACGGTCAACTCTTCCCGACAGAAGCGGGTACGCCGCAAGGCGGAATCATCTCGCCGACCCTAGCCAACATGACATTGGACGGAATCCAGGCAGTGCTTGAAAAGGCATTCCCTTGGAGTACCCGCCGCGGTCAGAAGGTCAAGGTCAATCTGGTGCGCTACGCGGATGACTTCATCATTACCGGTGTCTCGAAAGAACTGCTGGAAACCGAAGTCAAGCCGTTGATCGAGTCATTCCTGGCTGAACGGGGGCTCACCTTGTCAGCAGAGAAGACGAAGGTCACGCACATCGAGGATGGGTTCGATTTTCTCGGGCAGAACGTACGCAAGTACGACGGCAAGCTATTGATCAAGCCGTCACGGAAGAACACCTCCGCGTTCATGCAGAAGGTCCGGGAGATCGTGAAAAGCAACAAACAGGCAAGGCAAGCCCAGGTGATCAAGCAGCTCAACCCGGTTATTCGGGGATGGGTCAACTATCACCGGCATGTTGTCGCCAAGGATGCTTTTCAAAGAGTGGACTACGAGATTTGGCGTGCATTGTGGCAATGGGCGAAACGTCGCCATCCGAAGAAGAACCGGTACTGGATCAAGGACCGTTACTTCAAGCACGTAGGCACCCGTACTTGGGTGTTTGCAGCGGAACAAGACGACTACGCGCCCAATGGGAAGCCAAAGTTGGTGACGCTGGTGTATGCCGGTGAAACGCCAATCAGGCGGTACGGCAAGATCAAGGCCGCAGCGAACCCGTTCGACCCAAGCTGGGAAGCCTATTTCGAGGGGCGTGATGACGCCAAGATGAAGGCGAACCTACAAGGTTGGCGCAAGCTGCTCAGGCTCTGGCTTAGCCAGGGAGGTCAATGTCCAGATTGCCAACGACGCATTACCAAGGAAACGGGGTGGAATGTCCATCGCCGTGTTCAGCGCGTTCACGGCGGTAAGGACATTGTTGCCAATCTGGTCATGCTGCATCCCCAATGTCACAGGCAAGCTCACCGACAACACGTAGCGAGGCCGGCTCATGAACATGGGCTTTGAAAGGCTTGAGCCGTATGAGGGGAAACTCTCATGTACGGTTCTTAGGGGGGGATGGGCCAGCAATGGCCGGTCCCTACCCGACAACAGCGGTTCGGCCCAGGGCCAGGCCATGGGCGTGCTGGCGGCGAAGGCACGGAAGACCGTGTTGCTGACCGGCACGCTGATGGGGGGCTACGCCGACGACCTGTTCTTCCTCCTGTTCCGCATCCTCACCCGACGCATGATCGAGGACGGCTACCGGCCGAATGCACGTGGCTCCATGGCTCCTGCAGCCATGTCGTTCATGCGCGACCACGGCGTGCTGAAGGACATCTACACCGAGCGCGATGGCAATTCGCACAAGACCGCCAAGGGCAAGAAGCTCTCGGTGCGGACGGTGAAAGCGCCGGGCTTCGGCCCCAAGGGCATCCATCGTTTCGTGCTGCCGTTCACCGTGTTCCTCAAGCTGAAGGACATCGGCGGCAATGTGTTGCCCGACTACCAAGAGGAGTTCGTCGACGTGCCCATGGCGCCGGAGCAGGCCTCGGCCTACCAGCGCCTGGCGGCCACGCTGACAGCGGAGCTTCGCCAGGCCCTGGCCCGACGAGACACCACCCTGCTGGGCGTGGTCCTCAACGTGCTGCTGGCCTGGCCGGACTGCTGCTTCAGGCCGGAGGTGGTCAAGCATCCTCGTACCCGGAACACCCTGGCCTTCGTGCCATCGATTTTCGGGGAAGAAGAACCGATGCCCAAGGAGCAGGCGCTGGTGGACCTCTGCCTCGCAGAGAAAGCCAAGAACCGCAAGGTCCTGGCCTACACCGTGTACAGCGGGACGCGAGACACCACCGGCCGCCTCAAGCGGATGCTGGAACAGGTCGGCTTGAAGGTGGCGGTGCTGAGGGCTTCGGTGGATACGGCCCGGCGCGAGGATTGGATCCTCGACCAGGTCGATCGTGGCATCGATGTGCTGATCACCAACCCGGAGCTGGTCAAGACCGGGCTGGATCTACTCGACTTCCCGACCATCGCGTTCCTGCAGACGGGGTACAACTGCTACACCCTGCAGCAGGCGGCCCGGCGGTCATGGCGGATCGGGCAGAAGCACCCGGTGCGGGTGGTGTTCTTCGGCTATGCCGGCAGCTCGCAGATCACCTGCCTGCAGCTCATGGCCAAGAAAATCGCCGTGGCGCAGAGTACGTCGGGAGACGTGCCGGAGTCAGGTCTTGACTCGTTGAACCAGGATGGGGATTCGGTCGAGATGGCGCTTGCCAGACAACTGATTGCCGCGTAATTCATGGCCACCTTCGGGTGGCCTTTTCTTCTGGGAGGCAACCGCCCCTAAATATCAACGAGCCATAATTCACGCCGGAAAGCTGAAGGCCGAGGTAACTCATGCGCTATATCGTCCCGCTGGAGCTGGTGACCATCGCCCTCGATCTCGCCAAGAGAGTCGAGCAGGGCGAACTCAGCCGACAGGCTGCCTACCAGCAACTGGTAGACCAACACGGTTTTGCCGGTCACACGGCCAATGCCTACCTCAACTGCTATACCCACCTACGCGCCGGCACGCCGATGAAGGCCACTGTCAATGCCGCAGGGTTAGATCTAATGCTCGAAGAGATCACCAATGTATTGATGCCATTCAGGTTTCAGACCTCGCATGGCGATTGTTTCCTAGGACATAATCTTGGACAAGTCTCCGTGAGCATTGAGAAAATACCCGCCACTCTAAAAACGTATTTCTTGCTGCATTAGAACGGTCTGGTCTGAGAGGGTGTCCCCGGCTTCGCGCGAGGACCTCCATGCCCCTATCACGCCCTTCCCGCTCAACCCTGCTACTCAGCCTGTGCATGGTCCTGATGGCAGCAGGGATGGGCTATCAGCACGTCCTGATTACCCAGCTTCGAGGCTCGGTGGATGGTGCCGCCGAGAAGACTTCGATCGATGCCATCCTGACCAGGTTGAACAACATCGATGAGCGCCTGGATGCCGTCGATAGCAAACACCTGGTCTCCAATGAAGATTTCCGCGCAAGCCAACAGGCGCTGTCAAATCGCATCGACGCCGCGCAGGCGTTCGCCAAGCAGGTGAACGAAACAGTCGAAGACCTTTCCCGAAATGTCGCTTCGAGCGGAGAGTTATTGCTCCTGAAGGCTACCGTGGAATCCTTGGACGGGAGCGTCCAGGAACTGCGTAAGTCCCAGTCCAAAGCACCACCTCTGATCATCCCGAAGCGAACCGTCGCGAAAAGCCCGCCTGCACAGAAGGCCAAGCCGAAGCCCGTAGCGCCAGAACCTCCACCCTTTCATATCGTCGGCGTGGAGTACCGCGGCGGCGAACGCTTTCTCTCGGTGGCGCCGCCGGGCAGCACCCGTCTGAGCCAGATCTATCTGATTCGCCCCGGTGATGCCGTTGCAGGCACGACCTGGCACCTCAACGCCCTTGACGATCGTTCGGCCCATTTCGATGTGGCCGGTACGCCGCGAACCATCCGTATCCAGCCGTAGAGACCCCACATGTTCGAGCCATTCAACGGGAGCAGACACTGTATCGCCCACGCCTTGGTCGTCAGCGGCATGATCGCCTTCTGGGTCGCCTGCTCACCGCAGGTCCTCGCCCAGGCACAGCCAACGCAAGAGACCAACACTCGGCAGAGCAGCACCGCCGTCCAGGGGCTGCAGCAAGCAGACGTCAACGAGGAGCAGGCACGGGCATGGGGGCTGACGCCTCAAGAGTTCAGCCGTTACCAAGCCTTGATGCAGGGGCCGCGAGGCGTCTACTCCCCAGGCCTGGACCCACTCACCGCGCTCGGGATCGAGGCGCGTAGCGCGGAAGAACGACGCCGCTATGCCGAGCTGCAGGTCCAGGCGGAACGGCAACGGGTAGACAAGGAGTTGGCTTACCAGCGGGCCTACGATGAGGCTCACGCCCGCCTGTTCCCTGGCGAGAAGGTGATTCAGCTTTCCAGTCCCTCTGCCGGCTCGAATACCGGCAAGCCCGCGCTGTTGGGAAGTGACCGCCTCGCCATATTCGTGAAGGACAACTGCCCCCCTTGCATCGCCAGGGTGCAGGACCTGCAAAACCAAGGGCAAGCCTTCGACCTGTATTTCGTCGGCAGCCAGGGTGAGGACGAACACATCCGTCGCTGGGCGATTCTCGCCGGCGTTGAGCCGAAGAACGTGCGTAGCCGCCAGATCACCCTGAACCATGACCAGGGTCGCTGGATGGGACTCGGCCTCGGCGGCGACTTGCCTGCGGTGGTGCGCGAGGTGAATGGGCAATGGCAGCGCCAATAGTCACGACAGTGGTGGCCGCCACTCTGGGACTGATGGGCGCGCTTGCGCAGGCAGCGGAGATTCCGCCTCCGGCCTACCAACTGATCGCATTGCCCCACGGCGTTCCGTCGGAGGTCCTCTACTCCGTAGCGCTGCAAGAAAGCGGAACTCGCATTCGAGGACAACTGGTGCCTTGGCCCTGGACGCTGAATGTCGCCGGCAGCGGTTATCGCTTCGCCACCCGCGACGATGCCTGCAAAGCCCTCATGGTCGCTCTCGTGACCGCCGGACCAAGCCGCGTCGACGTCGGCCTGGGGCAAACGAACATGGGGGCTAACGGGCATCGCTACAGCAGTCCCTGTGAAGGCCTCGATCCGTACAAGAACCTCACTGTCACCGCACAGATCCTGGCGGAACAGAAGGCCCGTGGCGGCGACTGGATCACCGCAGCCGGGCACTACCACCGGCCAGCCGGAGGCGTACCCGCCGCCAACTACCGCAAGGCCTTCGCGAAACACCTCAGCCGGGTCACCGGCATCAAGCTATTGGCGGTCAATCCATGAATGCCCTGCACGTCCTTACTTCCCTACTGCTCAGCAGTTGGTTGGCCGGCGCTTCAGCCGGAAACCTGATCGTTGTCGAGGACCGCGGCGGTACCTCGGCCCTGCCCTACTACCAGGGCCTGGAGCCAGAGCTTCCGGCCGGCAGCCCTTCTCCCGTTACGGGGATACACCGGGTGGATGTCTTTCCGGTCCGATCCGCTCAGTTGAGCCCTGGAACGGTTCAAGGCCGAGTCATCCATGCACCGGGTCTGCAGCCGCTGTTCCTGGTCGGCGACGACCCACTGTCCCGCGCCTGGCTGTTGCAACGGCGAGACCAGTTACAGCAGTTACAAGCGGTGGGTCTGGCCATCAACGTCGCCAGTGAAGAGCGCCTGGCAGAGATTCGGCGTTGGGCAGGTGATCTGCAAGTGCTGCCCGCATCGGCGGACGACCTGGCCACACGTCTTGGCCTTCGTCACTACCCGGTCTTGCTCACACCCACCGCCATCCAGCAATAGGAGATCGCTGTGACAGCGTCTTTCATCACCCTGGTGATCCAGCAGCCGTCCGATCCACGTGCGCGGCAACTGATGCACAATCAACTGACGCATGTCATCAGCCTTTACGGCGGCAGCGTCTCGGGCATGTCGCTCGAGGACGAAATGACCCTCTGCGAGCGGCTGCAGGAACGGCTTCCCGACCATGAGGTCGAGCAGGCCCGGGAAGAAGTGGCTGCCCTGCATGCAGAGCCACCACGCAGGGCGCGCAAGCAGGGGCATGGAACCCTCAAGGCGTAGCCCATGGCCAATACCTATACCATCGAGACGCTACTCCGGCCCGCCGTCGAGCTCTACACCACAGCGGTCTGCTTCACAGCGGCCGCACTGTGCGTGCTCGCCCCCTGGGCACTGGCCCTGACACCGCTGTTCGGCTTGGTCGCAGCGCTCGGCTTCCTGGCCCTCGGAAGCATTCGGCTGAAACAGGCCCTGCTTGTGCTGCGCTACCGCCGCAACATCCGCCGGCTGCCCCGCTACACCATGACCAGCAAGAACATCCCGGTCAGCAATGAGCGACTGTTCATAGGCAAAGGCTTCCGCTGGACCCAGAAGCACACCCAACGCCTCATGGACACGTACCTGCCCAAATTCGCGCCTTACGTCGAGCCCACCGCGCTGTATCAGCGTGCCCGGCGCCTGGAGGAGCGCTTGGAGTTCGCCCCTTTTCCGCTGACGCTGCTGGCCAAGGCAACGGCCTGGGATGTCCCCCTCAACCCAGCACGCCCGCTTCCCCCCGTTGGAGGCCTGCCGCGCCTCCATGGCATCGAGCCTGATGAGCACGATGTGAGCCTGCCGCTGGGCGAGCGGGTCGGCCACACTCTTGTGCTGGGCACCACCCGCGTGGGGAAAACCCGCTTAGCGGAGCTGTTCATCACCCAGGACATCCGCCGAACCCATCGGCGCCGGCAGCGCGTCCACATGGGACGTAAAACCCAGGTGCCGCATCGCTGGGCTCGCCGTCGAGGCCAGGAAGAGCGCCCAGACCATGAAGTAGTCATTGTGTTCGACCCGAAAGGCGACGCCGACCTCCTCAAACGCATGTACGTCGAGTGCAAGCGCGCCGGGCGGTTGGACGAGTTCTACGTTTTCCATCTGGGCTGGCCGGATCACTCGGCACGCTACAACGCCGTAGGCCGGTTTGGGCGTATCTCCGAGGTTGCCACACGCATCGCGGGGCAGCTCTCCGGCGAAGGCAACAGCGCCGCGTTCCGCGAGTTTGCCTGGCGCTTCGTCAACATCATCGCCCGCGCCCTGGTCGCGCTCGGTCGCCGCCCGGACTACGAACAGATCCTCAAGCACGTGATCAACATCGACGCGCTGTTCGTCGAGTACGCCCAGAAATACTTCGCCGAGCACGACCCCAAGGCCTGGGACACCATCGTGGCGATCGAGGGCAAGATCGATCGCAAGAATCTCAGCTTCGCCATGAAGGACCGGCCGCTGCGCGTGGTGGCCATCGACATGTACCTCACCCAGCAACGCATCTCCGATCCGGTCATGGACGGGCTGCGCTCGGCGGTGCGATACGACAAGACGTACTTCGACAAGATCGTGGCCTCGCTCTTGCCGCTGCTGGAGAAACTCACCACCGGCCGGATCGCCGAGCTGCTTTCGCCCAACTATCAAGACCTGGAAGATCCACGGCCGATCTTCGATTGGATGCAGGTCATCCGCAAACGCGCCGTGGTCTATGTCGGGCTCGATGCCCTCTCCGATACCGAAGTGGCCGCTGCCGTGGGCAACTCGATGTTCAGTGACCTGGTGTCGGTCGCAGGCCACATCTACAAGTTCGGCATCGACGATGGGCTGCCCGGCGCCAGCAGCGGCAAGGTGGCCATCAACGTGCACGCCGACGAGTTCAACGAGCTGATGGGTGAAGAATTCATTCCGATGATCAACAAGGGCGGCGGTGCCGGCATGCAAGTCACCGCCTACACCCAGACCATGAGCGACATCGAGGCGAAGATCGGCAACCGCGCCAAGGCCGGCCAGGTGATCGGTAACTTCAACAACCTGTTCATGCTGCGCGTGCGCGAAACCGCGACGGCAGAGCTGCTCACCCATCAGTTGCCGAAGGTCCAGGTGTTCACCAGCACGCCGGCAAGCAGTGCGAATGATGCCGTCAACGGCAAGACGGCCTTTACCTCCAACACCCACGATCAGATCCAAAGCGTCAGCGTCCCGATGATCGAACCGGCGCACGTGGTCGGCCTGCCGAAGGGACAATGCTTCGCGCTCATCGAAGGTGGCAACCTCTGGAAAATCCGTATGCCGCTGCCGGCGAGTGACCCCGACGAGGTCATGCCAAAGGATCTGCAGGCCCTGGCCGACAGCATGCGCAAGGGTCAGCCCACCAATACCGACTGGTGGCAAGCACCCGGCTACCAGGCACTCAACGAGTCGCTCCCAGCAGATCTGGTCGACGACTTCCGCCACCTCGCCAGCGACGAACAGGCCGCGTAGAGGTAAGCCATGGCAGATATCGCGGAAAAGGCCCAGCAACAGCAAGAAGGCCAGAAGACCTTCCTCGGCATGCTGTTCACCGCCCCCTTCCATTTCTTGGGCGTGATGTTCGGCTCCCTGCTGGGCGCCATCCTGGTCGAATGGGTCTGCTTGTATGTCTTCTGGCCGGATGCCGGTTGGCGGCATGCCCAGCAGATGTTCGAACATGAGCTCAGTTGGGTGTCCCAGGATCTGCTTCGCAGCGCGGTCATTCAGGAACCAGGACGGACCGCGACCTGGCTGGTCAGCTGGGTCTACGACGGGCTGGTGGTGAAGACTGGCATGATCGGTTGGGTGCAGGGCATGGGAGCCACCGCCCAGGCCGGGCCACAGGTCCAGTTCGATGTCCGGTATCTGGTAGCCCAGGGCATCACGACGATGCAGAACTACGCACTGGCCGCGCTCTTCACTGTCCTGACGTTCTGTGTGCGCCTGGTGGTCCTGGCGCTTACCCTTCCCCTGTTCGGCATGGCCGCGTTCACCGGGCTGGTGGATGGCTTGGTTCGACGTGATCTGCGCAAGTTCGGCGCCGGTCGCGAATCCAGCTACCTCTACCACAAGGCACGCGCGACGATCGCCCCGCTGGCGATTCTGCCTTGGACGCTCTACCTGGCACTTCCAATCAGCGTCAGCCCCCTCCTGATCTTGTTGCCGTGCGCGGTGCTGCTCGGCCTTGCCATCAGCATCACCGCGTCCAGTTTCAAGAAGTACATCTAGGTGCCCTCGATGGATCAGATTCCTGTCATAGGCCTGGATGGCGCTCCGCAATCCCCTACCTCACCCGAGCGAGCCGCCCAGATCGCTGCGAAAGGCAAAGGCGGCCTACAGCGGGACACCGAGGGCCGGGTCTGGCTGCAGCTACGGTATACCCCACAGCCAACGAAAGTACCGATCCGAAGAAGTGGCACACGGGCGAAGTGGCGCCGAAAGACCATCGCGGCCATCCGCCGACGCGACGGAGATGACTGCTTTTACTGTCTGGAGAGACTGTCACGTGAGGAGATGACGCTTGAGCACCTGCTATCCAAAAGCCTCAAAGGTAGCGACAGCACGAAGAACCTGGTAATCGCCCACAAGGACTGCAACGACAAGGCCGGAAACCTGAGCATCGCCGAGAAAGTCCGACTCCGAGAACGCCAGCTACTCAAGAAAATTCAGGAAGGAGCGCCCCATGCAGTGGACCTATGAGCAGCAGCCGATCATCACCTCCACAGCCGAGAAGCTGCTGATCCAGGCCGGCGCCGGCAGTGGCAAAACCACCACGCTCGTTGGCTATGCCACGCACCACTCGACGCTGCGCATTCTCTACCTCTGCTACAACAAGTCGGTGGAGATCGCCGCCCGCGGACGCTTTCCCAGGAATGTGATCAACAAGACCGCTCATGGCCTCGCCTACGCGGTCTATGGCTCCCAATACAGCCATAAACAGACCAACAACCTGCGGCTGACCGATATCGCTCGCGCCATCGACAGCCAGGATTGGGAGCTGGTCAGGGACGTGGTGGCTACCCTGAATAACTTTATGGCCAGTGCGGACGATGACATCCATCGCACTCACTTCCCTCGATTTCGTGACAGGAACATGCTCACCAGCGCCCAGGAGCGCTTCCTGAAGCAGGGCCTCTCCGTTGCCCGCTCGGTCTGGAACCGGATGAAAGACTTGGCGGATACCGGCATGCCGATCACCCATGACGGGTACCTGAAGCTGTATCAGTTGAGCAAGCCGGACCTGAGCCAACGCTTCGACTGCATCCTATTGGACGAAGCCCAGGACGTGAACCCAGTCATCGCGGACATCGTTCGCATCCAACGCATCCGCAAAGTCGCGGTGGGCGATCGTCACCAGCAAATCTACCGGTTCAGGGGCGCCGAGGACGCCTTGAACGCCCCCTGGATGAGGGGTGCCGAGGCGCATTACCTGACTCAGTCCTTCCGTTTCGGACCTGCCGTGGCGCACGTGGCCAACATCATCCTGTCCTACAAGGGCGAAACCCGGGCACTGCAAGGACTCGGACCGAAAACCCTGGTCAAGCGCTCGCTTCCAGAGGAGCTTCCCCACCGCACATTCATCCACCGGACCGTGATCGGCGTCATCGAGAACGCGCTCAGCTTGGTGCCAACACAGCCCAGGATCTACTGGGTCGGCGGGATCGACAGCTATTCGCTGCGTGACCTCGAGGACCTCTTCCTCTTCAGCCGCGGCCGTCGCCAAGAGGTGCAGAACCGCAAGCTGCTGCGAGACTATCGGGATTACGCCCAATACGTGGAGATCGCCGAAGTCAGCCAGGATTCGGAGATGCTGCGTTCGATCAAGATCATCGAGGCGTATCCGGATCTCCCCCAGCGGATACTGGCGTTGCGATCCTGTACCGTGGACAACGAGCTGGACGCCACTGTCACACTCACGACGGGACACAAAGCCAAGGGGCTGGAGTGGGATTTCGTCGGCCTATATGACGACTTCACCGCTGATCCACTTGCGCCTGATTTGGAGCGAGGCCGACGGGACGACGAGTTGAATCTGCTATACGTGGCCGTAACCCGTGCAATGAAGATTCTCGCCCTCAACACCATGGTGTTGTCGATCATGCAACGGCATGTCGATGCTCGATCTTCCAGGGGATGAAGGCGAAGCTGACGAAAGCCCCCGAAGTTGGGACTTCTGAGACGTGACCAAGTCGGCGATTGACTACCGAACGCCTACAATATGGCTACGCAATTCTTGCCCGTTTCATGTTTGACAGCTGTACGGGGCTGGGCTAATTAAAAAGCAGGATTTAACAACCCAAGCGATAAAGGAAGTCGACCATGAGTATCAAGCCTGGCCCTAAAAGAAAAAACGAAGATGGTACACCGGACAAGAGGCAGAGAGTCACACCCGAAAAGCAAAAGGATCATCCAGACCTGAAAACCCATAAGCATAAAAAGGGGGAGTAGTGAATCGAAAGCAGCTATCGAGAGCTGCTTTTTTATTTGTATACGGATAGACCTGAGCTAGAAGCATCTCGTCAGTGAGCTCGTGACCAAACTCCTGAACGGGGAGACAGCGCCTCCACTAAATCGGATATCTCCAGGTAACAACAGGGAGCATCCAAGAGTGAGTCAGTCGCCAAACTCCGAAGTCTGCAAGCATGTCAGCGGCCTTCCTCTATATCATCATCAGTAGTGCGGTAAAAGATCTCCATGCTGAACTCGTCCTTAGGGAAGACCTCGCACATGTAATTGGGCTCTCCGTTGTTCGCTTCTAACTCAGTTATCTTCTGTGAGACCCCAAGTAGTCTGACTACCTTTGGCGGCATCTGCACATCCTGCCTGAATACTTGAATGACATCCCCGCCAGCCTGGACGATCTGCAAGTCCAATGACTCCTTGGCTTGAAGCAGGGCGGCCTGCTTCTTGGCGTCATCATAGAACTCAATATTGAAGGCGATCGGCCAGGTAACCTGATTCGCCACTTTGGTGTATTCCCTCCGAGCCATCGATGCGATATCGATCAGTTGTTCGATTTCACCACCTCCAATGGTTTCCGTATCGTCAAACAGAATTGATTGCCCCGTGAAACGAGAAATTTCACGTGCGGCATCGACGTAGAGGAAAAGGGACTCCGCATTTTCGAACTTTCCCTTGAAAGATGATCCTTCGGTGCCGCCGGACAAACCATGTTCACCCTGGTATTCCAGCGTGATATTGAGCGTATGTCCTTCGTTGAGGTTGCGGAGCAGTGACCGCAGCTTTGCGTAATAGGGGAGTTCGGTCACAGGGGCTCCGCGCCACACCTCCATATTGGGGGTTATGGACATTCGGAGGTCCCCCCTAAAGGTGATGTCGGTTGAGAGCTCAAGCTTGAGCATCTTATTCATTGAGTAACCAGTGAAAGTGCCACGTACTCTGCCATAGACGAACTCACCTGACATGTCATCAAAAGGGGAAACACTCCCGGTCACTTTGTCATGGGTGGATATCTTGGCGGTAAGAGGTCGGCCGGCATTTCCAATTTTTAGTACTTTCGCGTCCGCGGCGATCCGCTCAAATAACTCCGAGCCTGAGGCTTCGATATCCTCAGCTTTGATCACCAAAGTCTTCCCTTCATCGACCAGCAACCGATAGGCCTGGGCGTAGGCTGACGCATTCTTCAGCACAAGAGAAAGTGGTACGTTCTCTCGCGCAGAAAGTGTGAAGGTGGTTTGACCATCGGCGTACAGGGACGAAACCTTAAAGCGGTTGTCGATCGACTCCATTGCCTTCTCGACGCCTCCGTGGGCATTCGCGATGGCTTGGGCGATCCCAGTTCTCAAAGGGGCGCCATATAGGGCAGTGGCCACTAAGTCTTGGGGAGCGGTATCCGGTAGTGCGGGTTTGCACAGCTTGCTACGACTGCGCTTTTCCGCGGCCTGTCGCCATTGGTGAAGCAATGCAACTGGATACGCATCCTCGTCCCTGTCAATCATGATTGAGCAAGGGTTGCATAGCCAGACACCGTTCTTGTAAGCAGCTATTTGCTGGGGCTTCATTTTTGGATCAAATCTTGCCCCATTGGGCGAAGCAGCGCATATATGAGCTGCAACGCCCATATTCAGTACGCCTTCATCGTCCCCTTCTTTGGCCCCACTAGTAGGTGCACGGCACTCGGGATTTGAGCAGACATGACCTGCCCTGAACATAAGTTTTGTACGGGTTTTTTCCGTGAAATTATGTTTTGGATCGCGCATCAGCAGTTGCTCAAGTGGCCGGATGACCAGATTCTAACCGTGCCTGTGCTTCCATGTGTTCTAAGCGCGCGGAAGCTACGGCAGGAGTTTCGTGTCACCTACTTCGGTGGCGCTACCCGCTAGTGTGGTGTTTCGCAAGTAGCGCTCATATTTTGGTCTAGGCTTTCAGCATCAGAAAAGCACCGGAGCAACGATATGAGAACCGGCCGTCCTGCTTC
>NZ_MUJY01000174.1 GCF_002286785.1 Pseudomonas sp. PIC25
ACCCCGCCTCGGCAGTTTCGAGGCGGGTGCTTACCGGATCGCCACCCAGGTCTGGCTGCCGCCCCGGCCGGTGGCGACCCTGCTGATGCTGCATGGCTATTACGATCACATGGGGCTGTATCGCCACGTGGTGGATTGGGCGCTGAGCATGGGTTTCGCGGTGCTGGCCTGCGACCTGCCGGGGCACGGCCTGTCCAGCGGTGCGCCGGCCAGCATCGGTGATTTCGCCGAGTACCAGCAGGTCCTGCGCGGCTTGTTCGACCAGGCCCTGGCGCTTGGCCTGCCACAGCCCTGGCACCTGCTCGGACAGAGCACCGGCGGCGCGATCCTGCTGGACTACCTGCTCACCGGCGAACCGCGTCCGGAACTGGGCGAAACCATCCTCCTGGCGCCGTTGGTACGGCCCCGCGCCTGGGGCTGGTCGAAGTTCAGCTACCAGATGTTGCGCCCCTTCGTGGAGTCCATTCCTCGGCGCTTCAGCATCAATTCCGGCGACGAGGCGTTCATCGATTTCGTCCACCGGCAGGACCCGCTGCAACCGCGCATCCTGCCGACTGCCTGGGTGGGCGCGCTGTCGCGCTGGATTCCGCGCATCGAAGGCGCGCCACGTAGCGACCGGCGTCCGCTGATCGTGCAGGGCGAGGCCGACCTGACGGTGGACTGGCGGCATAACCTGGATGTGCTCAAGGACAAGTTCCGCGAGCCGGAACTGCTGCTGCTGCCGGAGGCGCGGCATCATCTGGCGAACGAGACGGAAGACCTGCGTCAGCGCTATTTCGCCTTTCTCAGCGAGCGTCTGAAACCCTGATGAGCTGCTGTAGGGGGCGAATTCATTCACCCACATAGAGCTTCTCAAATACCCTGCTGCGGCTCCGCCAGGTTCGCGCCGCTCTGGCCCACTGCGAGCCCGGCGCGCAGGGCAGCCAGGGCGGCCTGATAGTAAGCCTTGCCCTCGGCGGATTCGGCGAAGGTGACGAACTCTTCCAGCTCCGGGTCGGACAGGTCGCGGTAGACGTGCAGCAAGGTGTTGTCGAGGTCGCCTTCGATCTGCCCGATCAGGCGCTGGCGCTGGCCCTCCAGCAGGGCCATGGCCTGATCGCCGCCGAGCAGGCCGGGAATCATCTGGCTGAGGCTGTCGGCGGCCACGCCGGCCAGGGCGAGACTGACTTCCGCGCCGGCCTCGGCGGCCGGCAGGGCCTGGGCCAGGTGGCGGATCAGCAGGCGGCGGGTGGCGCTGGCGTCGGTGCGCGGCAGGCCGTTGGCGTACTTGGCCAATTGGTCCGGGCGGGTGGCGGTGGTCTCGGCTTCGGTGATCCGGCGGCCCAGTTCGGACTGGAAGAATGCCAGGGCCGGGCGAGGGTCGCGCAGATTCTGACGCAGGCTGGCCTGGGCGCGTTGGTCGATGGCTTGCGCGGCGAAGCGCTGGTTGCTGTTGTCCACCAGGGCCTGGAACACCGCTGGCGGCAGGCTGCTGCGGTAGCGCTGCTGGGCGGCGCTCAGGGCGTCGCGGAAATGTGCGCGCTGCTCCGTCCAACCGGCGGCCTGGTAGAGCTGCAGGTAGTCGTCGGCGAAAGCGGGCAGGCTGAAAAGGGCGAAGGCCAGGCTGAGAAAAACGCGCATGGGGACTCCTGTCGAGCGTGGGGCGTATTGTCGACGTCGCGGGGCGGGATTGTCGAGCGTGCGACCGGTCGTCCGGGCGAAAATTCCCCTGCTGCGGGGTGCTCCGCCGCTGTAGAATCCGCCGCCATGAACCTGACCCCCGAATACCCGCCGCTACTGCAACTGATCGATGACCTCGCCGAGCGAGGCTGGTCGCAGCAGAGGGGCTTCCTACCGCAGTCTCTGACCGCCCGACTGGCCGAAGAGTGCCGCGCCCGTGCATCTGCCGGCCAGCTCAACCCGGCCGGGGTCGGCCGTGCCGCCGGGCAGGTGGTGAACGAAGGCATACGGGGCGACCATATCCTCTGGCTGGAGCCCGGCCAGTCCGAGGCCGGCGATCAGTATCTGGCGGCCATGGAAGTGCTGCGCCAGGCCCTCAATCGGCAGTTTTTCCTCGGCCTCGAAGACCTCGAGTGCCATTTTGCGTTTTATGCGCCCGGTGCCTACTACCTGCGCCATCTGGATCGTTTCCGCGACGACGACCTGCGCACCGTGACCGTGGTGCTGTACCTGAACGACGACTGGCAGGCCGAGGAGGGCGGTGCGTTGCGCCTCTACCTCGGCGACGGCAGCACGCGCGACGTCCTGCCGGAAGCCGGCACCCTGGCCTGCTTCCTGTCCGGCGACTTTCCCCACGAGGTGTTGCCGGCCACCCGCGACCGGCTGTCGCTCACCGGCTGGTTCCGGCGGCGTCCGGCGGCACCGCTCTGACGCTGCGGTGCTGGAAGCCGCTCCGCTTCCGGCACGTAATGGGAGACAAATCCATGCAGAAGATCTTGGTCAGCCGTTGCCTGCTGGGCCACCGGGTGCGCTACGACGGCGGCGCCCATGGGCCGTTCGACCTGCTGGAGCGCTGGCAGCGGGAGGGGCGCGTGGTGGCGCTCTGTCCGGAGGTGGCCGGTGGTCTGTCGACTCCGCGTCCTCCGGCGGAAATTCCCGGTGGCCAGGGTGGCCAAGTGCTGGACGGCGAGCGGCCGGTGCTGACCGTGGACGGCGAGGATGTCAGCGCGGCTTTCCTCGACGGTGCCCGCCAGGCGCTGGAGCTGGTTCGTGCGCAAGGCATCCGGATTGCTGTGCTGAAGGCGCGCAGCCCGTCCTGCGGCAATCGCGAGAATTACGACGGTAGCTTCTCCGGGGTGAAGGTGTCCGGTGAAGGTGTCACCGCGGCATTGCTTCGCCGCGAAGGTGTGCAGGTGTTCAGCGAAGAAGAGTTGGATGCTGCGGCGGCAGCGTTGGCCGCTCTCGAAGGCTGAATCTGTTCAGGCGTTGCGCAGCGCGGCGTTCAAGGCATCTTCCAGGCGACTCTTGTAGCGCAGGTAATGGATGGTCTGGGTCTGGCCTTCGTCGAGCACGCCGGACAGATCGAGGTCGGTGATGTAGCACGGATAGCGTTCGGCCTCGCGGCGCTGGCTGAGGATGTGCCGGGCCACCGCAGCGAACAGGTCGGCGCCGTATTCCAGCTCCGAGAACTCCCGGTGGTTGCAGTAGAGGGTCACATGGACCCGGCCGTGTTCGCCCGGCTCGATGATCGCCTGCACATCATAGAACGGATGGCTGACCGGCGCCTGGGGAGCCGGCCGGCGCTCGAGGCTGCGCGGGCGCAGGGGCGGCGGCGGGAGCACTTCGTAGTAGAGGATTTCCAGCGTTGCCAGCGGCACCGGAGCGTTCAGCGGCAGCAGGGCATTACGCCGGTAGAGCACCGATTGCAGGAAACGCTGCAAGGGCGTGAGCAGGCTCTGCTCGTCGCGGAACGGCAGGGTCTGGCGCCACAGCGCGTTGTGTTCGTCGAGGATGTTCAACTCGGCGCGTCCATCGGCGAGCCGGTAGAAGACCTGGATGCAGTCCGCCCGACCCATCGGCAGGATCAGCGCCAGATCCTGTTCCTCCAGGGCATGGCGGTCCAGATGCAACGGGCTGTAGCCCGGCAGTTCCTGGCCCAGGTGTTCGATCAGGGCCGGCAGATCGGGCAGCGCGGTGTGGTTGACGTGCCCGGGCGTCAGGTCGAGCACGTGGTACTGCTGCTGGACCTGGACCAAGTAGCGGGCGTTGTGCTCGCCGCCGAGGCTGGTGAGGATTTCGCGGAACAACTCGTCCACCCGCTCGGCAATGGCCGGGGCGCGGTTGCGGCAGAAGCAGCGTACCTGCAATTGCGGACGCGGTCCCCTGGCCGGCAGCGCGTTGAGGAAATCGCGCAGGCAGTCGAGCAGGGCGTTGGGGCCGTCGTAGCGATGCACTAGCAGCTCGTTCCAGCTGTTCAGGCTGACCTGATCGATGGTCTGCACCAGGTTTTCCCGCACACCCGAATAGCCCAGCGAGTCGGTGCGCTCGGTGGTCATGTGCACGTTCAACTGGCTGTGCTGTTTCAACGGGTCGACGCCGACATTGATCAGCAGCAGCACCTCGCTGGGCATGCTGGCCTGGAGCAGGGCGGTTTCCGCCACGGGGGGCAGAGGCAGCGGCACGGTCTGGCGCAGGCAGGCGAGCAGGTTGGACAGTTCGAATTCGGTCAGGTCGCTGCTGCCGGGGTGCAGCGACAGCCGGGTGCTGGCGTCGATCACGCCGTTACGGTGGCACCAGGCAAGCAGTTCGATCAGCTCGCGGGCGCGCTTGAGCGGGGCGAAGTCCGCCCACTCCTGGGCATTCAGGCTGCCGGAGAACAGCGCCCACTGGGTTTCGCCGGGAGCGTCCGGGCTCGGGCACTGGACCAGGGTCAGGGTGTCTTCGGCCAGGTCGGGGGCGATCCCGGGGTTGATGAACTCCACCTTGCCGGCCTTGCGCTCGAAGGCGGCGTACAGGCGCCGGCCGAGGATGCCCAGGTCGCGGCTGTTCAGCGAGCTGGCGGCCTGCTGGGTGCGGGCGAACTGGGTGAGGAAGCGGTAGCTGTAGGTCAGCTCATTGACCAGGGCGCGGCGCTCGCGGCTCACCTGGCGGACCTTCCATTGACTGCGGCTGTCCAGGGTCGCCAGTTGGCGCGGGTCCCAGCGCCATTCGCCGGTCAGGCGTTCGAGCAGCAGGCGCTGCCAGCTCTTGGCTCGGTTGCGCGGCGGGCGGCTGATCTTTTTGTTCACCTTCAGGTACAGGCAGCGGCGGATCAGTTCCAGGCGCTCCCACTCGCCGCGTGCCGAGAGGTATTCCTCCAGGCGGCGGTAGACCACGATGTACGGGTCCAGCTCGTCGAGGTCGAGCCGGTTGGCATAGACCGCCTGCTTGAAGCGCAGGCTCAGGCATTCCACCTGGGGATGCTCGCTGGCGTAGACCTCGGTGAGCAGCAGCTTGAGCACCGACTTGTACGGCGACTCGATGCCCTTGTAGAGCTGCCACATGCCGGCGCCGACGAATTCGCCCGGCGGGATGTGCGCCAGGTGGCCGAGATCGAGCACCTCGTCGGCACGGATGAAACGCTTGCTCAGCAGGGTATTGGTGAATTCGACGTAGCGGGCCTCTTCGTATATCGGCACCAGCCACCACAGTGGCGTGCGGCCTGCCAGCCAGATCGCGGTGCGGTAAAACTCATCCAACAGCAAGTAGTGCTGGGTGGTACCGCAGTCGTCGGAGGTCAGCTTCGCCTCGCGCTCGCCGAGGGTGAAGCGGGACGGATCGATGAGGAAGAAGTGCGCCTCGGCGCCCTGGGTCGCGGCCCAGGCTTCCAGCAGGTCGCACTTGCGGCGCAGCTCGGCCGTTTCGTCGACGGATAGCGCCGGGGTATGGCAGACCCAGACGTCCATGTCGCTCTGCTCGGCCTGTGCCACCGTGCCCAGGCTGCCCATCAGGAACAGGCCGTGGATCGGCGCCACCGGCTTGCCGCCCAGGGAGCTGCCGCGCTGGGCCTTGTAGGCGAATGAGCGGGTGAGGCGTTGCGCTTCGGACAGCAGGGCGTCGTCCGGCTCGAAGTTGGAGACGCCCGCCGGCGTGCGCCCGGAGACATAGCCGGGCAGCAGCGGATGGTTCACGTGGAAGAGCAGCGGCAGCAGGCGCAGCACCAGTTGCTGGCGCGTCGACAGGGCCTGCATGGCACGCTCCAGGCGGCCGTCGTTGACTTTCAGGAAGCGTGCGCGCAACTGGCTGAGGACCTTGCGGTCGATGCCTTCGTCGATGTCCGGACGGATTTCCTGGCTGCGCGTCATGGTCTGCTCGGAACGGCTACTGGCATAAGACTATCAGTCGGCCAGGTGTCTTGCCGGCTCGGTTGAATATTCGGGGCGGGTGCCGCCGCCGAACGACAGGCATCAGGTTATCGCCCGTTCCGTGGCGGGCTTGAGCGCCTTTCGTCGTGGGGGCGGACGTCTGCGGCGAGCAGCTCGGCGGGACGTCCGTGACGGGAGGTTACTGCACCGTCTCTTCTTCGGCCAGGATGGTCAGCAGCGACTGGGCGTGTTCGGCGGCATCCAGGCCGAGACTGGTCAGGTAGCCGCCGTCGGGCAGGCTGATCAGGCCTTTCTCATGCAAGCGCCTGGCGGCGGCGATTGCCTGGGGGGCGGCGGTGTGGTGGATTTTCAGCCCTTCCTGGAGATTCGCCAGGTTGAACAGGGCGAGGATTTCCATTTCGGCGACAAGCTCGGGGTTAAAAGCCATGGTCCGCTCCGACTGCTGATGGAAGGAGGCATGCCGGTGCATGCCGCCAAGTCTGCTCAGTGTAGCGAGACATCGTCCGGTGTGCGTGGTCCGGGATGTCGCGGCGATCACGCTTCCGGCTCTTCCTCGGCGCCGCCCGGCAATTCCGGCAGTGCGCGCAGGGCCTGATCGTACCATTCGCCGTCGAAGGGGCGGTTGTCGCTGAGCATGGCGCGGATTTCATGGGCCAGCACCAGCGCCATCAGACGCACGCTTTCTTCGCGCGGATAGCCGACCAGGGTCAGCTTGTTCAGCGAGGCCTGGGCCGCCGGCGGGTCGTTGGCTTCCAGCTGGTTCTCGATCGCCTGGATCAGCGTCGCTTCGGCGAAGGCTTCGTCGTTTTCGTAGTCGTGGGTTTCGCTCATGCGTGTTCTCCTCATTCCGTCGGGCAGTGTGCCACGGCACCATTTCTGTGTCCGATTCGGCCGCCCGGTTCACGCGCAGCGGCTATAAGCTCCGGTTGGCCGGTTGCATCGCCGGGAGCGATGGCCGACCCTGGGCCGTTCGATCAGGAAGCCGATACGCATGATCAGTTATTACACCTTGCAGGATGACAAGTTGCAGCGCCGGGTACCGACACAGCTCGACGCCATTCCCCAGGGCACGCTGTGGATCGACCTGCTGCATCCTAGCGCCGAGGAGGAACGCTTTATCGAAAACGCCCTCGGTCTGGACGTCCCGACTCGCGAGGAAATGGCCGCCATCGAGGATTCTTCGCGGCTGTTCGAGAAGGACGGTGCGCTCTACCTGACCACCAGCGTGGTCAGCGGCGTCAGCGAGCGGCATCCGGTGATGGCAGACGTTTCCTTCGTGCTCACGCCGCAGTGGCTGGTCACGGTGCGTTATGCCGAGCTGACCTCGTTCCGCAGCTTCGAGACCAAGAGCGCCCGGCAGCCGGAACTGCACCGTTCCAGCGACATGATCTTCGTCTCGCTGAACGAGGGCATCGTCGGCCGCATCGCCGATATTCTGGAAGATGCCCAGGCGGAGCTGAATAGCCTGGCGCAGCGGATTTTCAGCGAGTCCGAAAACCGCCGCGAAAAGTCCGACCTGCAGAAAATCCTCAAGCACCTGGGGCGGAACAACTCGCTGATGGCCAAGCTGAGCGGCAGCCTGCTCAGCATCAGCCGGCAGAATACCTACGTACGTCAGGGCGCCAATGGCTGGCTGGGCGAACCGGCGAAGGGTTGGCTCAAGTCGGTGGAGCGCGACGTGCGCTCGCTCAGCGAGTTCCAGGCGAAGATGTCCGGTGAGATCACCTTCCTGCTCGATGCGACCCTGGGGCTGATCAACATCGAGCAGAACAGCATCATCAAGGTGTTTTCCATCGCCGCCGTGCTGTTCCTGCCGCCGACCCTGGTGGGCACCGTCTACGGCATGAACTTCAAGGCCATGCCGGAGCTGGAGTGGGCGTTCGGCTACCCGATGGCGCTGGGGATGATGGTCGGTTCGGCGGCGCTGTCCTATGCCTGGTTCAAGTTCAAGGACTGGCTCTAGCTCGCGGGATCGTAAACAAGGTTCTGGGCTGGGGGCGGAGCCGCCCCGAGCCCCGACAAATCTGTCAGCGTGCCGCCAGCAGCGTCTTGCCACGCTCGACCGCGGCGCGCACCTGGGCTGGCGCCGTGCCACCGATGTGGTTGCGGGCGTTGACCGAGCCTTCCAGGGTCAGCACGGCGAACACGTCGTCTTCGATCTGGTCGCTGAACCGGCGCAGTTCGTCCAGGCTCATCTCGGCCAGGTCCTTGCCGCTGTCGACGCCGTATTTCACCGCATGGCCGACGATTTCGTGGCAGTCGCGGAACGGCAGGCCCTTGCGCACCAAGTAGTCGGCGAGGTCGGTGGCAGTGGAGAAGCCACGGCGGGCCGCTTCGCGCATGACGTCGCGCTTCGGCTTGATCGCCGGAACCATGTCGGCGAAGGCGCGCAACGAGTCGCGCAGGGTGTCGGCGGCGTCGAACAGCGGTTCCTTGTCTTCCTGATTGTCCTTGTTATAGGCCAGCGGCTGGCCTTTCATCAGGGTCAGCAGACCGGCCAGTGCGCCGAACACCCGGCCGGACTTGCCGCGCACCAGCTCGGGCACGTCGGGGTTCTTTTTCTGCGGCATGATCGAGGAACCGGTGCAGAAGCGATCCGGCAGGTCGATGAACTGGAATTGCGCGCTGGTCCAGAGCACCAGCTCTTCGGAGAAGCGCGACAGGTGCATCATCGCCAGACTGGCGGCGGCACAGAATTCAATGGCGAAGTCACGGTCGGACACGCCGTCCAGGGAGTTGCCGGACACCGCCTCGAAACCGAGCAGGCGGCAGGTGATCTCACGCTGGATCGGGTAGGTGGTGCCGGCCAGGGCGGCGCTGCCCAGCGGCATGCGATTGACCCGCTTGCGGCAGTCGACCAGACGTTCATGGTCGCGGCTGAGCATTTCGAACCAGGCCAGCAGGTGGTGGCCGAAGGTGACCGGCTGGGCGGTCTGCAGGTGGGTGAAGCCGGGCATGATGGTATCGGCTTCCGCTTCGGCGAGGCCGAGCAGGCCCTGCTGCAGGCGGGTGATCTCGCCGAGGATGATGTCGATCTCGTCGCGCAGCCACAGGCGGATGTCGGTGGCCACCTGGTCGTTGCGGCTGCGGCCGGTGTGCAGCTTCTTGCCGGTGATGCCGATGCGGTCGGTCAGGCGTGCCTCGATGTTCATGTGCACGTCTTCCAGGTCGACGCGCCAGTCGAAGGTGCCGGCCTCGATCTCGGCCTGGATTTCCTTCAGACCGGCTTCGATGGCGTCGCGCTCTTCGCGGGTCAGCACGCCGACTTCGGCGAGCATGCTGGCGTGGGCGATGGAGCCCATGATGTCGTGGCGGTAGAGGCGCTTGTCGAAATCGACGGAAGCGGTGAAGCGGGCGACGAAGGCGTCGACGGGCTCGCTGAAGCGGCCGCCCCAGGACTGATTGGTCTTCTCTACGCTCATGGAACTCTCTCGGCTGGTGCGCAAAACGGCGGGCCGCGAGGGAGCGGCCAGCATGGCGGACAAAGTCTGCCGATAATAACAGGGTCGCGGGCCGATCCGCCGCAGCGGTTTGCCGGGCGGTAGCCGACACTGCAATGTCGCCCGGATCACAGTTTTCAAATTCGTTCGGCATTTCAGTGCTTTATTTTGCCCGGCCGGAGCTGGCCGGCTTGCCGCCCGTACGGGCCATGCGGAAACTGCGCCGATGCGTATCGATTGGTTCAAGAACAAACACGTCCCGTTGCTGGACGACGACTTCTTCCTGCCCGAGCTGTGCCTGCCCGAGGCCCTGCTGAGCATGGTCCTGCTCGCCGAGTTGCTGGTGCTGGTGCTGGTGCTCTCCGAGCCGATGCAGCCGGACTTCAACTGGGTGCGGCTGGCCCTGACCTCGCTCTTCGTGCAGTGGATCGTGCTGCTCTCGGCAGCGTTGCTCTGCCGCCTGCGGCCACAACTGGCGCGTCTGCGTCCCTGGCTGGCGGGAGCCTGTTGCAGTGCCATCGTGGTCGGCCTGACGCTGGCCTGTACGGCGGTGGCCGACTACTTCCAGCTGGCTGGCCCGTTGCAGCGCAGCGGCGAAGTGAACCTCTATCTCCGCCATGCGTTGATCGGCCTGATCATGTCGGCGCTGCTGCTGCGCTACTTCTACCTGCAGAGCCAATGGCGCCGCCAGCAGCAGGCTGAGTTGCGCGCGCGGATCGAGTCGCTGCAGGCGCGCATCCGCCCGCACTTCCTGTTCAACAGCCTCAACAGCATCGCCAGCCTGATCGCCCTCGCGCCGGAAAAAGCCGAGCAAGCGGTGCTGGATCTTTCCGATCTTTTCCGCGCCAGCCTGGCCAAGCCCGGCACCCTGGTGAGCTGGCGGGATGAACTGGAACTGGCTAAACGGTATCTATCCATAGAACAGTACCGACTAGGCGACCGTTTGCAGCTAGAGTGGCAAATAGACGACGTGCCCGACGACCTGCCGATTCCGCAGCTCACCTTGCAGCCGCTGCTGGAGAACGCGCTGATCTACGGCATACAACCGCGCATCGAGGGGGGCCTGGTACGGGTCGAAGCGAGTTACATGGACGGGGTGTTCCAGCTGCGTGTCAGCAACCCCTATGACGAGGGCGCCACGGCGACGACGTCGCGTGGCACCCGGCAGGCATTGGTGAATATCGATGCACGACTTGCGGCACTTTTCGGTCCTCGTGCGAGTCTCAGCGTGGATCGCCGTGACGGGCGTCACTTCACCTGTCTACGCTATCCTTGTGCGAGACTCACGCAGGAAGCCAGAGCAATATGAATGTCCTGATTGTCGATGACGAACCTCTTGCCCGTGAGCGCCTGAGCCGGCTGGTAGGCGAGCTGGATGGCTATCGGGTCCTGGAGCCTTCCGCCAGCAATGGCGAAGAGGCCCTGGCCCTGATCGACAGCCTGAAGCCCGATATCGTGCTGCTCGACATCCGCATGCCCGGTCTCGACGGCCTCCAGGTGGCCGCCAGGCTCTGTGAGCGGGAGGCCCCTCCGGCTGTGATCTTCTGCACCGCCCATGACGAGTTCGCCCTGGAAGCCTTCCAGGTCAGCGCCGTGGGCTATCTGGTCAAACCGGTGCGCAAGGAGGACCTGCTCGAAGCCCTGAAAAAGGCCGAGCGTCCCAACCGCGTCCAACTCGCCGCGCTGACCCGCGCCCCGACGGAAACCGGCGCTGGCCCGCGCAGCCATATCAGTGCGCGGACCCGCAAGGGAATCGAGCTGATCCCGCTGGACCAGGTGATCTTCTTCATTGCCGACCACAAGTACGTGACGCTTCGCCATGAAGCCGGCGAGGTGTTGTTGGACGAGCCGCTGAAGGCATTGGAGGACGAGTTCGGTGAGCGCTTCGTGCGTATCCACCGCAACGCTCTGGTGGCCCGCGAACGTATCGAACGCTTGCAGCGGACCCCGCTCGGGCACTTCCAGTTGTTCCTGAAAGGGCTCAACGGCGATGCCCTTACCGTCAGCCGGCGGCACGTCGCCGGTGTGCGCAAGCTGATGCATAACCTTTGAAAGCAGTTGCAGCTTCAAGCGGCAAGCTGCAAGCAGAGCTTGAGAATCAGCCTTGGGCTTAAGGCCTGAGGCTTATGAGCCTGTTATCATCGGTGGCAATTCACTTTCTGGAATTGTCCATGCGCTCCGAAATCCGCATCGCCACCCGCAAGAGTGCCCTGGCCCTGTGGCAGGCCGAATATGTCAAAGCCCGTCTGGAAGCGGCGCACCCGGGGCTCAGGGTCAGCCTGGTGCCGATGGTCAGCCGCGGCGACAAGCTGCTCGACGCGCCGCTGGCGAAGATCGGCGGCAAGGGCTTGTTCGTCAAGGAGCTGGAAACCGCCCTGCTGGAGAATGAGGCGGACATCGCCGTTCACTCCATGAAGGACGTACCGATGGACTTCCCGGAGGGGCTCGGCCTCTACTGCATCTGCGAGCGCGAGGACCCGCGCGACGCCTTCGTTTCCAACACCTTCGCCAGCCTCGACGAGCTGCCCGCCGGCAGCGTGGTCGGTACCTCCAGTCTGCGTCGTCAGGCGCAACTGCTGGCGCGCCGGCCCGACCTGAAAATCCATTTCCTGCGCGGCAACGTCAACACCCGTCTGGCCAAGCTGGACGCCGGTGAATACGACGCCATCATCCTCGCGGCGGCGGGCTTGATCCGCCTGGGTTTCGAGGCACGTATCCGCTCCTTCATCAGCGTTACCGACAGCCTGCCGGCCGGAGGGCAGGGCGCGGTGGGCATCGAGTGCCGCAGCGCCGATGCGGACGTCCACGCCTTGCTGGCGCCACTGCATGACCAGCCCACCGCGCTGCGGGTCCATGCCGAGCGGGCCTTGAACAAACGCCTCAACGGCGGCTGCCAGGTGCCCATCGCCTGCTACGCCGAGCTGGAAAACGACCAGCTCTGGCTGCGTGGCTTGGTCGGCAACCCCGACGGCAGCCAGTTGCTGCGCGCCGAAAGCCGCGCGCCGGCCGCCGAGGCCGAGCGGCTTGGGGTCGAGGTGGCCGAGGCGTTGCTGGCGCAGGGCGCCGCTGACATTCTCAAGGCGGTTTATGGCGAGGCCGGCCATCCATGAGTGACTGGCGGCTGCTGCTGACCCGCCCCCGCGAGGAGTGCGAGGCGCTGGCCGCGACGCTGGCGGAGCAAGGCATCCACAGCAGCAGCCTGCCCCTGCTGGACATCGAGCCGCTGGCCGAAACGCCCGAACAACGTACCCTCATGCTCGACCTGGATCGCTACTGCGCGGTCATCGTGGTCAGCAAGCCGGCGGCCCGTATCGGCCTGGAACGGCTCGACCGCTACTGGCCGCAACCGCCCGCGCGGCAGCACTGGTTCAGCGTCGGCGCGGCCACGGGGGAAATCCTGGCCGCCTATGGTCTCGACGTGACTTGGCCGGAGTCCGGCGACGACAGCGAGGCCCTGCTCGATCTCCCGGCACTGACCGAAGCCCTGGAAGTGCCTGAGCCGCGTGTGCTGATCATGCGCGGCGAGGGTGGCCGGGAGTTCCTCGCCGAGCGTCTGCGCGGCCAAGGCGTGGCGGTCGAGTATCTGCCACTGTACCGTCGCCGCTTGCCGGCGTATCCGGCCGGCGCGCTCGCCGAGCGGGTACGTTCGGAACGCCTGAATGGCCTGGTGGTCAGCAGTGGGCAAGGATTCGAGCATTTGCGCGACCTGGCAGGACCGGCATGGCCTGAGCTGGCTCGGCTACCCTTGTTCGTGCCGAGTGCGAGAGTCGCTGGCCTGGCGCGTGACGCCGGCGCCGGGCATGTGATCGATTGTCACGGCGCCAGCGCCTCCGCGTTGCTGGCGGCGTTGCGGGAGGCTCCCGCATCTTAGGCGGCTGTGCCCCACCGCGCGTGCGCATCGTGGCCAGCAGAAAACGATACGTAAGGATGGATACGTGAGCGAAGCAGCTTCCCTGAAAGACGATGCCCAACCCGCGCCCGAGGCGCCCACTCCACCCGCTTCTCCGACGGCCTCCAGGCGAGGTAACGGCCTGGCATTGCTGGCGCTGCTGCTCGGCGCTGCGGGTGTCGCGGTCGGCGGCTTGGGCCTCTGGCAACTGCGAGGGCTCGATGCCCGCGACCGCCAGCAGCTGGGCCAACTGGAAGATGTTCGGGCCCAGGCGCAGGCCCAGGCACAGCGCGAACAGCGCCTCACGGAGCGCCTCGACCGTCTGCCGAGCATCGATGAACTCGAGCAGCGCCGCCGCCTGCTGGCCGATCTGCAGGGCGAACAGCAGCGCCTGAGCCAGCGGGTGGAAACCGTCCTCGGCGCCAGCCGCCAGGATTGGCGACTGGCCGAAGCCGAACACCTGCTGCGCCTGGCCAGCCTGCGTCTCTCCGCGTTGCAGGATGTGAACAGCGCCAGGGCCCTGGTGCAGGGTGCCGATGAAATCCTGCGCGAGCAGGACGATCCCGCCGCCTTCGCGGCCCGCGAGCAACTGGCGAAAAGCCTGGAAGCGCTGCGCAGCCTGCCGCAGCCGGATCGCACTGGTCTGTTCCTGCAACTGGCCGCTCTGCGCGAGCAGGCGGAGCGCCTGACGCCGATGGCGCCGGAGTTCGTCTCGGCGGAAGGCCAAGGCTTTGCACCGGCCGTGGCCGAAGGCGATGGCAGCAGCCGCTGGGATCAGTGGTGGGAAAAGTTGTCCCGCTATGTTCGCGTCGATTTCGATGCTGACGATGAAGTCCGCCCGCTGTTGACCGGGCAAAGCCTGCAGCAGGTGCGCCTGGCCTTGAGCCTGGCGCTGGAACAGGCCCAATGGGCCGCGCTGCATGGCGAGAGCGAGATTTTCCACAAGGCGCTGGAACAGGCGGGCGCGGTGCTGAAGGGGCAGTTCAATCAGGAGAACCCGGAAAGCCGCGCGGTGCTGGCGCGTATCGACGAACTGGCGACGCAGCCGGTAGAGGTCGAGGTGCCGGATCTCTCCGCTTCCCTGAGCGCATTGCAGGCTTACGTACAACGTCGCCAAGTGGCCACCGAAGCCGTTCCCGAGCCGTCCGCCGGAGCCGGCGAGGAGGGCAGCCCATGAGCCGCCTCTACCTGCTGTGTGTTCTGGTGATCGCCGGTGCCGCGCTGCTCGGCCTGGCCATTGCCGCGGACGCCGGATACGTGCTGATCCGCTACGACCGGTTCCGCTATCAATCCAGCTTCTGGGTGTTCGTGGCGGTCATCGTCGCGCTCTGGCTGGCGGTCCTGGGCTTGCGCACGCTGCTCCGCTTGTTGGGAGTGTCCGGTGGGCTGATCAATCCCTGGTCGCGTCGTCACCGCAACCGTCGGGTGCGCCTGGCTGCGCGCCGTGGCCTGCTCGATCTGGCCGAGGGGCGCTGGGCCCGTGCCCTGCGCCATCTTCGCCGGGCCGCCAGCCAGGACCCGCAACCTCTGGTGCATTACCTCGGGGCCGCCCGGGCCGCCAACGAGCTGGGCGAATACGAGGAGAGCGACAGTTTGCTGCGGCAGGCCCAGGAACAGGAGCCCCAGGCCGAGGTGGCGATCGATCTCACCCGCGCCCAGTTGCAACTGGCCCGGGGTGAGGCGCAGCAGGCCCAGGAAACCCTGCAGCGTATCCGTGACCAGCA
This sequence comes from Pseudomonas sp. PIC25, assembly GCF_002286785.1. Taxonomy (GTDB): domain Bacteria; phylum Pseudomonadota; class Gammaproteobacteria; order Pseudomonadales; family Pseudomonadaceae; genus Pseudomonas_M. The sequence continues at coordinate 14,858 of NZ_MUJY01000174.1, forward strand.
TCCGCGCCAGCGCGAAGCCTTGAAGCTGCAACAGCAGATCTACGTCGAGCAGCAGAACTGGAGCGCGTTGTGCGCGCTGCTGCCGGAGCTGCGCAAGCAGCGGGTCATGGCCGAGGAACCGTTGCTGGCGCTGGAACGGCATGCCTGGCTGGCCGCCCTGGCCGAGGCCGGGAATCAGGGGTTGAATGAAGGCGAGACAGCGCTGCAACCGCTGACCGGCCTCTGGCAGCGGATGCCCTCTGCGTTACGCAGCGATCCCGTGCTCATCGATGGCTACGCCGAGCAACTGTCCCGTCTGGGGGCGCCGGAGGAAGCCGAGGAAATCCTGCGGGGCGCCCTCAAGCGGGACTACGTGGAGCGCCTGGTGTATCGCTATGGCCTGGTCCGTGGCCGTGACCCGGCGCGTCAGTTGCAGACGGGCGAGTCCTGGCTGAAAGCGCATCCCAACGATCCGGTGCTGTTGCTGACGCTGGGGCGCCTGTGTCTGCTCAATCAGTTGTGGGGCAAGGCGCGGGAGTACCTGGAAGCCAGCCTGAGCTTCCGGCGCAGCGTCGAGGCCTGTACCGAGCTGGCGCGCCTTTTGGCGCAACTGGGGGCGGTGGAGCGTAGTAACGAGCTGTTCCAGGAAGCGCTCGAGTTGTTCGGCCAGAGCCTGCCGGGGCCGGCCGCAACGGCTGACCGAGTGCCGGGGAGCCTGCCGCTCGTGCCGGTCTGAGGCGGAAAGCTGTGCGGCAGGTTCGATAGATTGAGCCCGTGCCTTGAAAGGCGCGGGCGCTTTCCTCTACCGTATCGGCCTCTTTTCTTCCCCTCGGAGCCGCCATGCCGCTGGCCAGCCCGCGTTCCCTGTTCTTCCTGGCATTCATCGCCTGCGTCCTGTTGATGGGCGGGGCGCTTTATCTGGAGCATGCCGTAGGGCTCGAACCTTGCCCGCTCTGCATCGTGCAGCGGATTTTCGTCATCGCGTTCGGCTTGGTATGCCTGATCGCGGCCATCCATGCGCCCGCCACCCGTGGCCGTCGCATTTATGCAGTGCTGGCATTGTTGTTCGCCGCGGGTGGGGCGGCGACGGCGGGTCGCCAGGTCTGGTTGCAGAACATCCCGGCGGACCAATTGCCGGCGTGCCTGCCGAGCCTGGACTACATGATGGAAGCCCTGCCGTTCCAGGACATCGTCCGGCTGGTGCTGCACGGCACTGCCGACTGCGCCGAGGTCACCTGGACCCTGTTCGGCATGAGCATTCCGGAATGGAGCCTGCTGGCCTTCGTCGGCATGATCCTCTTCTCCCTGTTCCAGTTGTTCCGTCGCGACTGACTTTCCTTGCTAACCCCGCCACCCAGGCGGGGCGATGTTTCCGTCCTCTGGATGGCATGCCGGCGAGCACGTGATGGGCTCGAAATCGGCACGCCCGTCTGTTCCGGGCGGCGTAGCTGGCGATTGAAACGTTTGTATGAATTTTTCGACCGGCGTGGCTTGAAGCGAGCGGCAGGGGGGCATAATCTGGCCCGCACGTGACGACGGGAAATTGCCATTCCATCGTCGCCTTCCCATGCTCAAGCACCGATCGACAAAAAACCGTCTCGGAGCGGACGTACAACAGCATTTGGATATTAGGGAAGCGAGGACATCATGCTCGAGAGCTGTCAAAACGCCCAGGAACGCTGGGGTGGGGTACACCAGCTGATCGACCGCTGGTTGCAGGAGCGCCACGAACTGGTCCGTGCCTTCGACGCCCTCAACACCAAACCGCAGGCGCCCGCCGCCAACGCGGAGGATGTTCAGAAATTCTGTCAGATCCTGGTCGACTACGTGTCGGCAGGCCATTTCGAGGTCTACGAACAGCTCACCGGCGAAGCCAAGGCGTTCGGCGACCAGCGTGGCCTGGAACTGGCCAAGCAGATCTACCCGCGCATCGAAGCCATTACCGAGGCGGCGCTGTCGTTCAACGACCGCTGCGACAATGGCGATTGTTCCGATAGCTGCGGACTGACCCTGGAACTCAAGCGCCTCGGCCAGTTGCTGCACGAACGCTTCGAGCTGGAAGACTGCCTGATCGAAGTGCTGCACAACGCCCACCGGCAATCGGCTGCCGCCGTCTGACCGGCCTGGGTTTCGTTGCCGCCGGCTCGTGTCGGCGGTAGCGCGTCACTCGGCGTTCAGCAGTTCCACTTCGAATACCAACGGTGCATAGGGCGGGATCAAGTCCCCGGCACCTTCCGCGCCATAGGCCTGGCTCGACGGAATCACCAGCCTCCATGTCGCCTCCAGGGGCATTTCCCGCAGTGCCGTGCGCCAGCCGGCAATCACGCTGTCCAGCCTGAACCATTGTGCTTCCTTGTTCTCGTCGAAGACGCTGCCATCGGCGAGGCGGCCGATATAGCGAACCTGTACCCGGCTCCAAGCGGACGAGCCCGTACCGCGTCCGGGGCGCAGCGTTTCCACCAGCACACCTCCCGGCAATTCGCGGATACCGGCCTTGGCTTTTTCTCGTGCCAGGAATCGCCCTTCGGCGGCGCGGGCTCGTTCGACATCGAGCGGCGCCTCGGACAGCAGCCGTGCTTCGTGGTCCGTGAGTAGCGCGTCGATGCGCGCCGGATCGAGCCTCAGCGGTTCGCCACGGTAGGCCTGGCGGACGCCTTCGAGCAGCGCGTCGAGTTGCAGGTCCGGGACCTCTTCGCGCAGTCGCTCGCCAAGACGGACGCCGAGGCTGTAGGCGAGATCCCGCTCTTCGGTGGTAGGGCTTTCCTCCGCCTGGAGCGTGGCGGCGAACAAGCAGATCAGCAGGGCAGGGTATCGCGACATGGCATTTCTCCAATCGGCATGCCGGGGATTATGCCAGCCGTGTGAGGGGGCTCAATGTGCGGAGTTGGCGACCGTAGGGTCACGGGTCTAGTATGAGGCGCATCAACGTCCGCCAGGAGCGCGCCATGCCGGCTAATAAGAAGACAGTCAACACTCCGCTTCACCTGTTGCAGCAGCTTTCCCAGAGCCTGCTCGAACATTTGGAAAAAGCCTGCTCGCAGGCATTGGTGGACGCAGAGAAACTGCTCGCCAAGCTGGAAAAGCAGCGAGGCAAGGCGCAGGAAAAACTGCACGATGCCCGCGCCAAGCTGCAGGCCTCCGCCGCGGCGGGAAAGGCCAAGGCCCAGGCGAAGGCCAAGGAAGCCATCGCTGAACTCGAAGAGGCGCTCGACAGCCTCAAGACCCGCCAGAGCGAAACCCGCGACTACATCGTCCAGCTCAAGCGCGACTCCCAGGAAAGCCTGAAAATCGCCCAGGGCGTCGGCAAGGTGAAGGAAGCGGCCAGCAAGGCCCTGACGACTCGTGAGGCCAAGGACAAGCCGGCTGCTGCTGCGAAGCCTGTGACGAAAGCTGCCGCCAAACCGGTCGCCAAGAAGGCCCCGGCCAAAGCCGCCCCTGCCAAGTCGACTCCGGCCAAGTCCGCTGCCGCGAAGCCGGCTGCCAAGGCTGCTACCCCGGCTGCCAAGGCTCCGGCCAAGCCTGCCGCCAAACCGACAGCCGCTAAGGCCGCCGCGAGCAAGCCTGCCGCGAAGAATGTGACCACTCCGGCCGCCAAGCCAGCACCGGCGAAAACTGCGGCGAAGCCCGCCAGCAAGCCGGCTGCCAAGACCGCCAGCAAGCCTGCCTCTGCCGCGAAACCAGCCGCCAAGCCAGCTACAACGGCCGCTGCCCAGCCGGCGAAGAAGCCGGCTGCGAAGAAGGCCGCGGCACCTAAGGCTGCCGCAGCCAAGGCCAAACCGGAAGCCAAGCCGGCCACGGCGACTGCCGCGGCGAAACCGGCTTCAGCGAAGAAACCCGCTGTGAAGAAGACGACCGCGCCCAAGGCGAAGCCGGTAGCTACCAAACCGGCCACCGCCGCGCCAGCGGCCCAGCCCGCGCCGGCCACGCCTTCTGCGCCGGCCACACCGGCAGCCGCCACCGGCAACAGTGGGACCGCACCGACCAGCGTCTCTTAACGCTAAGGTCAAGTGGCTGCGACGCGCAGTTCCAACAGCGCGTCGCGGCACTTCTCTGCCGCATCGCCTGCCAATATCTCCAGCCAGGGCCAGTTCCCCTGTTCTTCCTCCCAAGTAACGCAGAGGCTTTCCAAGCGTTGCAGCAACTGCCGTTCGGCATCCAACTCCAATTGCTTGACGCGCGTGCGCAGGGTGGCCAGGGCTTCGTCCTGAGCCGACCCGTCGCGCCAGGCCCGGCGAATGCTGCGCAGTGGCTCGATCACCTCGCGCTGCCAGGGCGTCGCGCAGTCTTTCAACTGTTCCGCTCGTTCCGCAGTGCAGAGAACGCCACGGGCTTCCAGCCAGGCGCCGCACAGCAGCAAACAGACATCCGCGCCGGCGTCCTGCAACGACAGGCAGGCCGGCTCTACGCCCGGGCGGGCGTAAAGGTCGACGGCGAAACTCCACAGATCAGATAGCATGCGGCTCCCCGGGCGGTCGGTGGGCGAAGCTGATAGACTTCGCCGCCATTATGATCAGACTGCAAAACCTTACCCTACAGCGCGGTCCGCTGCGTCTTCTCGAAGGCGCCGAACTGACCCTGCACCCCGGCCAGAAGGCCGGTCTGGTCGGCGCCAACGGCGCCGGTAAATCCAGCCTGTTCGCCCTGCTGCGCGGCGAGATCGGTCCCGATGCCGGGGACTGTCAGCTCCCCGCCGACTGGCGCATCGCTCACATGCGCCAGGAGGTGGATACCCTGGAACGCCTGGCGGTGGATTGCGTGCTCGACGGTGATGTCGAGCTGCGTCGCGTCCAGGGCGAGCTGGCCGTCGCCGAAGCGGCCCACGATGGCGCCGCCGTGGCTCGCCTGCATACCGAGCTGGACAACCTCGACGGCTACACCGCCGATGCCCGTGCCCGCAAACTGCTGGCCGGGCTGGGGTTCTCCAACGAGCAGATGGAAAAGCGCGTCGGCGATTTCTCCGGCGGCTGGCGGATGCGCCTCAATCTGGCCCAGGCCCTCATGTGTCCCTCGGACCTGCTGCTCCTCGACGAACCGACCAACCACCTGGACCTGGACGCGATCCTCTGGCTGGAAAGCTGGCTGAAAGGTTATCCCGGCACCCTGTTGCTCATTTCACATGACCGGGATTTTCTCGATGCGGTGGTCGATCACGTGGTGCATCTGGAACAGCGCAAACTGACGCTCTACCGCGGCGGCTACTCGGCCTTCGAGCGTACCCGTGCCGAGCGCCTGGCGCAGCAGCAGCAGGCGTACGAGCGGCAGCAGGCGCAGCGTGCGCATATGGAAAGCTTCATTCGCCGCTTCAAGGCCAAGGCGAGCAAGGCCCGTCAGGCGCAGAGCCGGATCAAGGCGTTGGAGAAGCTGGGAGAGCTGGCGCCGGCCCACGTGGATTCGCCGTTCGATTTCCGCTTCCGTGAGGCGGACAAGGTGTCCAGTCCGTTGCTGGATCTTGCCGAAGGCCGGCTCGGCTACGGCGACAAGGCCGTGCTGGAGAAGGTCAAGTTGCAGCTCGCGCCGGGTGCGCGGATCGGCCTGCTCGGTCCCAATGGGGCGGGCAAATCGACGCTGATCAAGACCCTGGCCGGCGATCTCCCGTCCCTCGGCGGCCGTCTCACGCGTGGAGAGAATCTGGTCGTCGGCTACTTCGCCCAGCACCAGTTGGATGCACTGGATGCCAAGGCCAGTCCGTTGCTGCATCTGCAACGCATCGCGCCCGGCGAACGCGAGCAGACCCTGCGCGATTTCCTCGGCGGTTTCGATTTCCGTGGCGATCGCTGCGACGAGCCGGTGCTGAATTTCTCCGGCGGCGAAAAAGCGCGCCTGGCCCTGGCGTTGATTGCCTGGGGCAAGCCGAACCTGTTGCTGCTCGACGAACCGACCAACCACCTCGACCTGGAAATGCGCCTGGCCCTGACCATGGCCTTGCAGGACTTCGAGGGGGCGGTGCTGGTGGTTTCCCACGACCGCCATCTGCTCAAGAGCACCACCGACGAGTTCCTGCTGGTGGCCGATGGCCGGGTCCAGGATTTCGATGGCGACCTCGACGATTATGCCCGCTGGCTGGTGGATTACCGCGCCCGCCAAGCGCCGGTAGCCAGCAACGAAAGCGCCGTGGACAAGACTGACAAGCGCGCCCAGCGCCAGGCCGCCGCCGCGCTGCGTCAGCAATTGGCGCCGCATAAGCGCGAGGCGGAAAAGCTGGAGAAGGAGCTGGGTGCGCTGCACGAGAAACTCGCCGGCGTTGAAACCCGGCTGGCCGACAGTGCTCTATATGAGTCAGCGCGCAAAGACGAACTGCGCGACCTGCTCGCTGAGCAGGCACGCCTGAAGGGGCGCGAAGCCGAGCTGGAAGAAGCCTGGCTGAGCGCCCTGGAAATCCTCGAAAGCCTGCAGCGCGAACTGGAGGCCGCACAACAATGAACGCCTGGCTGGAGCGATGGGCCGGCGATTGGGGCAGCACGGTCCTGCTATTCGGGCAGGTACTGCTGATCCTGGTGGTCGCGTTCACCTTGCAGCGTCTGGTGACCCGAGGCCTCACCCGCCTGGGTTTTCGCTACCAGCTTCCCCTGGAGCTGTTGCTGCCCCTGCGTGGCGGCCTGCGCTGGCTGATCATGGGCAGCGCCGTCCTGCTGGTGCTGGAGCGCTTCGGCGTGTCCGCTGCTGTGTTGTGGACCGCGCTGTCCGGTTTCGTCGCGGTCGCGGCGGTGGCGTTCTTCGCCATCTGGAGCGTGCTGTCCAACCTGTTCTGCGCCGTGCTGATCTTCACCGTCGGGCCTTTCCGCCTCGGCGACCAACTGGAAATCATCGATAGCCCCGACAAGCCTGGCATCAAGGGCCGGGTTACGGCGATCAACCTGCTGTACACCACCCTCGAGGAAAGCAGCGAATCCGGTGTTTCGGCGACGGTGCAGATCCCCAACAGCCTGTTCTTTCAGAAGCCGATACGGCGCTGGCGGGGAGCCGAGCTCCAATTCTTCACCCACCAGAAAGAGCATTGATCCCTTATGGAATGGCTGGCTAACCCGGAAATCTGGGTTGCGTTTCTGACCCTGACTGCCCTGGAAATCGTCCTTGGCATCGACAACATCATCTTCATCTCGATCCTGGTTGGCCGTCTGCCGGCCGCACAGCAACCGCGGGCACGGATTTTCGGCCTGGGGTTGGCCATGGGGACGCGAATCCTCCTGCTGCTTTCGATCACCTGGGTGATGCGCCTGACCAATGACCTTTTCACCGTGTTCGGCGAAGGTGTGTCCGGGCGCGACCTGATCCTGTTCTTCGGCGGTCTGTTCCTGCTGTTCAAGAGCACCATGGAGATCTATCACGGCCTGGAAGGCGAGGAAGAAGAGCAAGGAGCCGGCGGCAAAACCCGTGGCTTCCTGGCCATCATCATCCAGATCGCGATCATCGACATCGTGTTCTCCCTCGACTCGGTGATCACTGCGGTGGGCCTGGTACAGAACGTGCCGGTGATGATCGCTGCGATCGTCATTTCGGTCGGCGTGATGATGCTCGCCTCCGGTACCATCAGCGCCTACATCGATCGCCACCCGAGCCTGAAGATGCTGGCGCTGAGCTTTCTCACCGTGGTGGGAACGGTGCTGGTGGCCGAGGCCTTCGATGTGCACGTGCCGAAGGGCTACATTTACTTCGCCATGGCCTTCTCGCTGGCGGTGGAGGCGGTCAACATTCGCATGCGGACCAAGGCGGCCAAGCGCAGCGAGCCGGTTCACCTGCGCAAGAACGCGCCGGATGCATGATTGCCTGTCGCTCCGCCCCAGGCCGCTAGGCAGCGTGGGCGGGGCGGCGTAAGCTCAGGGCTTTCCTCGCGCGGAGTATCGCCATGGCGCTCGAAACCTGGCTCGCCTTCTTCGTCGCCTGCTGGGTGATCAGCCTGTCACCCGGCGCGGGCGCCATTGCTTCCATGTCCTGCGGCCTGCAATACGGCTTCTGGCGCGGCTATTGGAACGCCATCGGCCTGCAACTCGGCCTGGCCTTGCAGATCGCCATTGTCGCCGCCGGGGTCGGGGCCATCCTCGCTGCATCGGCGCTGGCGTTCAGCCTGATCAAGTGGTTCGGCGTCGCCTATCTGGTCTACCTGGCGATCAAGCAATGGCAGGCGCTGCCCGGCGACATGGCCGCTGCGCAGGAGCGTTCCATCGGGCGGCCGCTGAGCCTGGTTCTACGGGGTTTTCTGGTGAACGCCAGCAACCCCAAGGCGGTGGTGTTCATGCTCGCCGTACTGCCGCAGTTCATCGATCCGCACCAGCCGCTGATGCCGCAGTACCTGATCATGGGTGCGAGCATGATCGTGGTGGACCTGATCGTCATGGCCGGCTACACCGGATTGGCCTCCAAGGTCCTCAGTCTGCTCCATACCCCACGCCAGCAGCGCATGGTCAACCGCACGTTCGCCGGGCTGTTCGTCGGCGCCGCCGCGTTGCTCGCCAGCGTCCGCCGCGTGCCGGTATAACGACGAATGTGACGGGGCGCCGCGACAGCGCGGTGTCCTCCGCCTAGGCTGCCTCGGTCCTTTTTTCAGGAGCCGAGCATGTCCACTCCGATCCAGACCACCTCTTATGCCGACAGCGGCGAGATGGCCATCGCGCCGCTGCGCCACCCGCCGTTGGAACAAGCCATCGCCGGAGCCTGCGCCGAACTGGCGGTGCGCGAAGCCTATCTGGCCGCAGTGCGCGATACTGCGCTCGGGCCCCAACCGCGTCTGCTGCTGGCGGTGTCCGGCGCCGATCAGCGCATGCAGCGCCGGTTGGCCGCGCGGGTTGCCGAACTGCTGCCGGACGAACTCGAACTCGACCTCATCGAACTGGCGGACGACAGCCTGTCGCACGCTGTGCGGGAACGCTGCCAGGCGTTCTATCAGGCCTGATCGCCCGCCCACCGGTCCGTATTGCCTGCGGACCGTTTTCCGTTTTCCTTGCCGTTTGCTGCGACAAATCGTCGCGGCTAACCCCTGGTCGAGGGCTTGAGCGAATTCATTAGGAAGGCAACAATCTAATGCCACCCATTTGCATTTGGGATCCGCTCATGTTTTCTCCCCTCCGTCTTCTTGCCGCGCTGCTGCTTTCGCTGCTGGCGCTGGGCAGCCTTTCGGCCGTTGCCGAACCCCTCGACGGTGCCGCCCAGGCCCTGCACTTGCTGGGCTATATCGGTGCGGACTACCCGGCCACGGTCGCCGCCGGACAGATCGTCGATGACGCCGAATACCGCGAACAACTGGAATTTCTTGCCGTGCTCCAAGGCTTGGTCGGTGCGCTGCCGGCCCGTGCCGAGCGCCACGAACTGGAGCAGGGCGTGGCCGGTCTGCGCGAAGCCGTCACCCAGCGCCAGGACGGCGACCGGGTTGCCCAGCAGGCCCGTCGGCTCGGCGCACGTCTGGCGGAGGTCTATCAGATCGCCCGGACGCCGCTGATCACGCCCGATCCCTCCCGGGGAGCGCCGCTCTATGCGCAGAATTGCGCCGTCTGCCATGGCGATGCCGGCCACGGCGACGGGCCGGCCGGTCTGGGCATGGAGCCGCCACCGACGGACCTGACGGACCGGACGCAGCTCGATCGGCTGAGTCTGTACGACCTGTTCAATACGCTGAGCCTGGGCATCGAAGGCACCGATATGCCGGCCTTCGCCGATCAACTGGACGAGCGGCAACGCTGGGACTTGGCGAGCTATATCGCCGGCCTGTCCGCTGCGCCGGCCCAGGCCGGGGCGGCGACCTTTACCCTTGCCGAACTGGCCGGGCGGGCGCCGGAAGAAATCGTCCAGGCCAAAGGTGAGGCCGCCGCAGCCGCGTTCCGGGCCCAGCGTGCCCAGCCGCCGCAGGTCCAACGCGGTCCGCAGCAGTTGATCGACTACACCCGCGAAACGTTGGACAGCAGTCTGGCGGCTTATCGCGCCGGCGATCGCGACCAGGCCTACGACCTGTCGGTGGCAGCCTATCTGGAGGGCTTCGAGTTGGTGGAAAGCGCCCTGGACAACCTCGACGCGGCGCAGCGCAAGACCACCGAGAGAGCGCTGATGGCTTACCGGCAGGCGGTCCAGGACGGCCAGTCCGTAGCCCGTGCGGCGCAAAGCCTGGAGCAGGCCAAGGCGGAGCTGGAGCGCTCGGCCCGGTTGCTCGATGGGGATGGCCTGAGCGGCTCCCTGAGTTTCTTCTCCAGCCTGCTAATCCTGTTGCGCGAAGGGCTGGAGGCGATCCTGGTGCTGGCGGCGATCCTCGCCTACCTGCGCAATACCGGGCAGCAGCAGGCGGCGCGCAGCGTGCACGCCGGCTGGGGGCTGGCGCTGCTGGCCGGGGTCGCCACCTGGGCGCTGGCGGCCTACGTGATCGACGTGAGCGGTGCCCAGCGCGAGTTCCTCGAAGGCGCTACCGCGCTGTTCGCCAGCGTGGTGCTGCTGTGGGTCGGGGTGTGGATGCACGACCGTCGCCATGCGGCGGCCTGGCAGCAGTACATCAAGAGCAGCCTGGTCGGTGGCGGTGGCCGGCTGGGTTTCGCGGTGCTGGCGTTCTTCTCGGTCTACCGCGAACTGTTCGAAGTCATTCTGTTCTATGAAACCCTGTGGCTGCAGGCCGGCCCGGCCGGGCACGGCCTGGTACTGGCCGGCGCGGCGGCGGCGCTGGTGCTGCTGGTCGGCTTGGCCTGGGTGATTCTCAAGGGCTCGGCGAAGCTGCCGCTGGCCACCTTCTTCAGCGCCAACGCCATCCTGCTCTGCGTGCTCTCGGTGGTCTTCGCCGGGCATGGCGTGGCGGCATTGCAGGAGGCTGGTGTGCTGGGCACGCGGCCGGTGCCGTTCTTCGAGTTCGACTGGCTGGGCATACACGCCGATGCCTGGTCGTTGTCCGCGCAGGGCCTGGCGCTGGCCGCCATCGCGGTTCTTTACGGACGCAGTTGGCTGGCCCAGCGCCATACGGCAGAGGCTTAGGTCGCAGGGGTGCCCGGTGGCATACTGAGTGCCTCTCTTCAGGAACGATGCCGATGCGTGTGTGGATCGATGCCGACGCCTGCCCCCGGGCGGCCAAGGATCAGGTGGTCAAGTTCGCCCTCAAGCGGCGCTTCGAGGTCTGGCTGGTGGCCGGGCAGAGCCAGGTCAAGCCGGCCTTTGCCTGCGTCCATCTGATCGTCGTGCCGAGCGGCATGGATGCGGCGGACGATTACCTGGTGGAGCACGCGCAGCCCGGCGATCTGGTGATCTGCAGTGACGTGCCTTTGGCCGATCGTCTGGTGAAGAAGGGCGTCGCGGCGCTGGACCCGCGCGGCAAGGAATTCGATGAGCGCAACATGGGCGAACGCTTGGCGGTGCGCAACCTGTTCACCGACCTGCGCGACCAGGGCCAGGTGGGCGGTGGCCAGGCGGCCTATGGCGAGCGCGACCGGCAGGCGTTCGCCAATGCGTTGGACCGGATACTGACCCGGCTCAGCCGTTGACGGCATGACCCCGGCGCAGGCGCGCCGGGGAAGGGCGGATCAGCTCGCAGTCAGTTCCAGCACGCGGTCGACCAGTTTGTTGATGCCGGACGCGGCTTCGCTGATGGATTTGGCCAGCATATACGCCGGCGTGGTCACCAGCTTGCGCTGCTTGTCCTCGATGATGTCGCTGACCTCGCATTCCTCGTGTTGCGCGCCCATCTGCGCCAGGGTGGCGGCGGTCTCGTGGTCGGTGCCGATGGTGCAGACCACCCCCGGCCCATAGATTTTCGCGGCCAGTGCCGGCGCGATGCAGATCAGGCCGATCGGCTTGCCGGCCTGGGCGAAGGCTTGGGCGAAGGCCAGCACGTCGGGCTGGACGGTGCACTGGGCTCCGCTGATGGCGAAGTCGGAGAGATTCTTCGCTGCGCCGAAGCCGCCGGGCAGGATCAGGGCATCGAAGTCCTCGACCTTGGCCTCTCGAACATCCTTGATGTTGCCACGGGCGATACGCGCCGATTCCACCAGCACGTTGCGCGATTCCGGCATTTCGTCGCCGCTGTAGTGATCGACGACATGCAGTTGCATGACGTTCGGCGCAAAGCACTGGACTTCGGCGCCCCGCTGGTCGAGGCGCAGCAGGGTGATCACGCTCTCGTAAATCTCCGAGCCGTCGTAGACACCACAGCCGGAAAGGATGACGGCGACTTTTTTGTGCATCGAGATACTCCTGTTGGTCATTCAGACGGCCCCAGCGCGTGGCTGCCGTATTCTTGCCGGTATTTCACGGGGCGGTCCGGCGGTCGTCAATGGCTGTCGCCAAATGCCCCTTCGTCTGGCATCCCGTGCCCTGTTCCAGAGCCGTTCCGGGGCTAGCATCGCTATCGATAAGCCTAGTCGAGCCGGTCATGGATTACGTTCTCTACGCAGTGCCTTTCTTTCTTCTGCTGATCGCCCTGGAGTTGCTTGCCGACCGCTGGCGCGGGCGCAACAGCTACCGACTGGCCGATGCGGTCAACAGCCTCAGTGCCGGTGTGCTGTCCACCACCAGCGGCCTGCTGACCAAGGGGGTGGGCGTGCTCACCTATGCCTTCGCCTGGCAGCACCTGGCGATGTTCGAGTTGTCCGGGCGGAGCCTGTGGGTCTGGCTCTTCGCGTTCGTGTTCTACGACCTCTGCTACTACTGGAACCACCGTTTCGGCCATGAGCGGAACATCTTCTGGGCGGCGCATTCGGTGCATCACCAGAGCGAGGAGTACAACCTCAGCACGGCGTTGCGCCAGACCAGCAGTGGCTTTCTCCTGGGCTGGCTGTTCTACCTGCCGATGGCCGTGGCCGGGGTGCCGCCCCAGATGTTCCTGACCGTCGCCGCGCTGAACCTGCTCTATCAGTTCTGGGTGCATACCCGTCACATTCCCAAGCTGGGCTGGCTGGAGTGGCTGTTGATCACGCCCTCCAACCACCGGGTACACCATGCGCAAAATCCTATCTATATGGATCGCAACTACGGCGGAGTGTTCATCCTCTGGGACCGTCTGTTCGGCACCTTTCAGGAGGAGCTGGATGAGCACCCGGTGGTCTTCGGCGTGACCACGCCGCTGGCCAGCTGGAACCCGCTGTGGGCCAACTTGCAGTTCTACGTGCAGCTTTGGCGCGATGCGGCGCGGACGGCCTCCTGGTGGGACCGTCTGCGCATTTGGTTCATGCCCACCGGCTGGCGACCGGCGGATGTGGTGGCCCGCTATCCGCTGGCCAAGCCGGATCTGGCCCATTTCGTGAAGTTCGAGGTGCCGCTGGCGCCGGGGCGTAAGGTCTACGCGGCGGTGCAGTTCGCACTGTATGTCGCGGTGGGGAGCGGGTTGTTGGCGGTCGGAGAGACGTTGGCGTTGCCGTACCTGCTGGTCGCCTGGGCCTGGATGGCTTTCGGGTTGTATGCGATCGGTGCCTGGTTGGAAAACCGGCCTTGGGCGCCGGCTATCGAGTGTCTGCGGCTGTTGTCGATTCCGCCTGTGCTCTGGCTGGCGGAGCATGCCGGACTGTTCGCGACCGGACCGATGACCTGGCCGATCTTACTGGGCTACACGTTGCTTAGTGCGGTCGCCCTGTGGCGGATGGCAGGTAATGTGGCAAGGTTCGGCAGAACCGCCGCGCGTGGCTGAATCCGGTCACGACAGCTTGCGTTTGGCCTGCAGACGACGCCGCAGCCAGAGCGCTGCCCCGAGTAGTGCCAGCCCGCCGAGAACCCAGAGCTCATAGCGCTTCAGGTCGCCGAGCACCTGCTCCATCAACGTACCGAAATGGTACGAGGCGAGTCCCAGGCCCAGGGCCCAAATCACCGCTCCCGCGCCGTTCAGCAACAGATAGCGCAGGGGCGGATAGCCGGAGAGGCCAATGGCCACCGGCATGACCGTGCGCATCCCGTAGACGAAGCGAAAGCCCAGCACCCATAGGTCGGGATGTCGACGAATATGAGCCAGCGCCTTGTCGCCCAGCGCCGCCCATTCCGCCTTGCGCTGCAACAGCCGCCGCCCGCGGCTGCGGCCGAGGTAGTACCAGAGCTGATCGCCGCTGTAGCTGCCGAGAAAGGCGCAGACCAGCACCAGGTCGAGTTGCAGGAGGCCGCGATGGGCGAGGAAGGCGGCGAGCACCAGGATCGTTTCGCCTTCGAAGAAAGTGCCGATGAACAGCGCCGGGTAACCGAACTGATGTAAGAAAGTTTCGAGCATGATGAGCGGAAGGCTGTCGAAAGGAGCGGAGCCTACGCCTTCGGCCGCCGGCGGAAAAGCACTGGCGATGCACGGCGAGGCTGGGGAGAATGGTCGGCATTGGCCGGCCTTGGTGTCGGACGCGCTCATGCGGCAACCGGTCGCAGTGGCGTCTCGTGCGTCATGATTTGTTCATAATGCCGGCTTATAACTGTCACATTGCGCCCCGCCGTGGGCACTGGAGTCCTCCGTGAGCTTTACTCCCGCCGACCGCCTGTTCCCCGCCACCCGCCTGCGCCGTAACCGCCGCGACGAATTTTCCCGGCGCCTGGTGCGCGAGAACGTGCTGACCACTAACGATCTGATCCTGCCGGTGTTCGTCCTTGACGGCGAGAACCGCCGCGAAGCGGTGCCATCGATGCCGGGCGTCGAGCGCCTGTCCATCGACCTGCTGCTGGAAGAGGCGGCGCAGTGGGTGGCCTTGGGAATCCCGGCCCTGGCGCTGTTCCCGGTGACTCCGCTGGAGAAGAAATCCCTCGACGCCGCCGAAGCCTGGAACCCGGAAGGCATCGCCCAGCGCGCCACACGCGCCCTGCGGGCGCAGTTCCCTGAGCTTGGCGTGATCACCGACGTCGCCCTCGACCCGTTCACCACCCACGGCCAGGATGGCATCCTCGACGACGACGGCTATGTAATGAACGACGTGACCATCGATGCATTGGTCAAGCAGGCGCTGTCCCATGCCGAGGCCGGTGCCCAGGTGGTGGCGCCGTCGGACATGATGGACGGCCGCATCCAGGCGATCCGCGAAGCGCTCGAACTGGCCGAATACCCCAACGTGCGCATCATGGCCTATTCGGCCAAGTACGCCAGCGCCTACTACGGGCCATTCCGCGATGCGGTGGGCTCGGCGGCGAACCTCGGCAAGGGCAGCAAGAACACCTACCAGATGGACCCGGCCAACGGCGACGAGGCGCTGCATGAAGTGGCGACGGACCTGGCCGAGGGCGCGGACATGGTCATGGTCAAGCCGGGCATGCCGTACCTGGATGTGGTGCGCCGGGTGAAGGACACCTTCCGCGTGCCCACCTTCGCCTACCAGGTCAGCGGCGAGTACGCCATGCACATGGCGGCGATACAGAACGGCTGGTTGAGCGAAGCGGTCATTCTCGAATCGCTGACCGCCTTCAAGCGCGCTGGCGCCGATGGCATCCTCACCTATTTCGCCAAACGTGCCGCAGAACTGTTAAAACAGGGGTAACTGCCCCGGGACGACTCGATGAACACCGAAGGATTCACCAACAGCGAAGTGCTCGACGCGCAACCGATCGACGAGCCGATCGTGGAAACGCCCCCACCGGTGGAGGTGCCGCCCCCCCCACCGCCGGTGCCGAGCCTGGATGACAGCAGCCTGTACATCCATCGCGAGCTGTCCCAGCTCCAGTTCAACATCCGTGTGCTGGAGCAGGCGCTGGACGAATCCTATCCGTTGCTGGAGCGGTTGAAGTTCCTGCTGATCTTCTCCAGCAACCTGGACGAGTTCTTCGAAATCCGCGTCGCCGGCCTCAAGAAGCAGATCAACTTCGCCCGCGAGCAGGCTGGCGCCGACGGTCTGCAGCCGCACCAGGCGCTGGCGCGGATCAGCGAGCTGGTGCACGAGCAGGTCAGCCGTCAGTACGCCATTCTCAATGATGTGCTGTTACCCGAGCTGGCCAAGCACCAGATCAACTTCATCCGCCGCCGCCACTGGACGCCCAAGCTGAAGACCTGGGTGCGCCGCTACTTCCGCGACGAGATTGTGCCGATCATCACCCCCATCGGTCTCGACCCGACGCACCCGTTCCCGTTGCTGGTGAACAAGAGCCTCAACTTCATCGTCGAGCTGGAAGGCGTCGATGCGTTCGGTCGCGACTCGGGCCTCGCCATCATTCCGGCGCCGCGCCTGTTGCCACGGATCATCCGTGTGCCGGAAGACATTGCCGGGCCGGGCGACAACTACGTATTCCTCTCGTCGATGATCCATGCCCATGCGGACGACCTGTTCCAGGGCATGAAGGTGAAGGGCTGCTACCAGTTCCGTCTGACCCGCAACGCCGACCTGTCGGTGGACACCGAAGACGTCGAGGACCTGGCCCGTGCCCTGCGCGGCGAGCTGTTCTCGCGTCGCTACGGTGATGCGGTGCGCCTGGAAGTAGCCGATACCTGTCCGAAGCACCTCTCGGACTACCTGCTCAAACAGTTCAACCTGAGCGAGAGCGAGCTGTATCAGGTCAACGGGCCGGTCAACCTGACGCGCCTGTTCAGTATCACCGGCCTGGACAGCCACCCGGAGCTGCAGAACGCACCCTTCACCCCGGTCATCCCCAAGCTGCTGCAGAACAGCGACAACCTGTTCAACGTGGTGGGCAAGCAGGACGTGCTGCTGTTGCACCCGTTCGAGTCGTTCACTCCGGTGGTGGACCTCCTGCGCCAGGCCGCCAAGGACCCGCACGTGCTGGCGATCAAGCAGACGCTGTACCGCTCCGGCGCCAACTCGGAGATTGTCGACGCGCTGGTGGAAGCGGCACGCAACGGCAAGGAGGTCACCGCGGTGATCGAGCTGCGCGCGCGCTTCGACGAGGAATCCAACCTGCAACTGGCCAGCCGCCTGCAACAGGCCGGCGCGGTGGTGATCTATGGCGTGGTGGGCTTCAAGACCCACGCCAAGATGATGCTCATCCTGCGGCGCGAGAACGGCGAGCTGGTGCGCTACGCCCATCTGGGCACCGGCAACTACCACGCCGCCAATGCCCGCCTGTATACCGACTACAGCATGCTGACTTCGGACGATGCGCTCTGCGAGGACGTATCCAAGCTGTTCAGCCAGTTGATCGGCATGGGCAAGACGCTGCGCATGAAGAAGCTGCTGCACGCGCCCTTCACTCTGAAGAAGGGCATCCTCGACATGATTGCCCGCGAGACCCAGCACGCCAGCGACGGCAAGCCGGCGCAGATCATGGCCAAGGTCAACGCGCTGACCGATCCGAAGATCATCCGTGCGCTGTACAAGGCCAGCCAGGCGGGGGTGAAGATCGACTTGGTAGTGCGCGGCATGTGCTGCCTGCGTCCGGGTATTCCCGGCGTTTCGCACAACATCCAGGTCCGCTCGATCATCGGCCGGTTCCTCGAGCACAGCCGCATCTACTACTTCCTCAACGGCGGCGACGAGAAGCTCTACCTCTCCAGTGCCGACTGGATGGAACGTAACCTCGACAAGCGCGTCGAGACCTGCTTCCCGGTGGAAGGCAAGAAGCTGGTGTCGCGGGTGAAGAAAGAGCTGGAGTCGTACCTGACCGACAACACCCAGAGCTGGATCCTGCAGCCCGACGGCCGCTATGTGCGGGTCAGCCCGACCGGCAACCAGAACCCGCGCAATGCGCAGGCCGGCCTGCTGGAGAAGCTGACCAACCCGGTGATCAGCGTACGCTGAGGGTGAAGTCGATCCGCTTGAGCCACTCGGCTTCCTGCTCGAAGTCGGCCTGGGTCAGCGGGTTGGCGGCCAGCCAGCCTTCGGGAAACTGGATGTCCAGGCTTTGCGGTCCGGCCTTCAGTTGCACCTGGGGCATTTCCTGGGTGCCGCGGATGTGATGGAACAGGATGGCGAAGCGCAGCAGGACGCAGAGACGCACCAGTTTGATGCCGTCGGCGCCGAACTCGGCGAGTTTGTCCTGAGGAATGTTGCGTCGGTGGCCGCGTACCAGCAGTGACAGCATCTGTTGGTCCTGGCGCGAGAAGCCGGCCAGATCGGAGTGCTCGATCAGGTAGGCGCCGTGCTTGTGGTAGTGGTAGTGGGCGATATCCAGGCCCACCTCGTGGACCCGTGCCGCCCAGCTCAGCAGCTCGCGGTGCCAGTCTTCGTTCAGTTCCCAGGCATCGGCGACCTTGTCCAGGGCGGACAGCGCCTTTGCCTCGACCCGCGCCGCCTGCTCGACGTCTACGTGGTAGCGCTCCATGAACGAACTCAGGGTGCGCTCGCGGACATCTTCGTGGTGATGGCGTCCGAGCAGGTCATAGAGCACGCCTTCGCGCAGGGCGCCTTCGGAATGTGCCATCTGTTGCAGCTCCAGTGCATCGAAGATCGCCTCGAGAATCGCCAGGCCGGCCGGGAAGATGGCGCGACGGTCGGGCTTGATACCCTCCATGTCCAGCTTTTCGACTTCGCCCAGCTTGAGCAGCTTGCGCTTCAGCCAGGCCAGGCCTTCGGCGTTGACTTCGCCGTTGCCGTAGCCGCCGCTCTTGATGGCCAGCCCGACGGCGCGGATGGTGCCGGACGCCCCCACCGATTCCTGCCAGCCGAGGCGGCGCAGGCTCTGCTCGATGCCCATCAGCTCGAGACGGGCCGCGGTATAGGCCTGGGCATAGCGCGCGGCGGTGATCTTGCCGTCGCGGAAGTAGCGCTGGGTGTAGCTGACACAGCCCATCTGCAGGCTCTCGCGCAGCAGCGATTCGAAGCGCTGGCCGATGATGAACTCGGTGCTGCCGCCGCCGATGTCCACCACCAGGCGCTTGCCGGGCGTGTTGGGGTAGGTATGGGACACGCCCAGGTAGATCAGGCGTGCCTCTTCGCGACCGGATATGACTTCGACGGGGTGGCCGAGGAGTTCCTCCGCCCGGCGGATGAATGCGCTGCGGTTGCGCGCTTCGCGCAGGGCATTGGTGCCGACGATGCGTACCGAACCCTGAGGCATGCCGTTGATCAGTTGGGCGAAGCGGCGCAGGCAGTCGAGCCCGCGCTGCATGGCTTCTTCACTGAGCATGCGTGCTTCGTCGATGCCTGCCGCCAACTGAACCTTATCGCCGAGCCGCTCCAAGATTCGGATTTCGCTCTGATCGGGTTTGGCCAGCACCATGTGGAAGCTGTTCGAGCCAAGGTCAATGGCGGCAATCAGGGGAAAACTCTCGGCTGCTTTGGGCATATCGGCGTCTCGCTGGGAACCGCGCCATCCTGCCACGATAGGGCGTTTACGCCAACGCGGAGTGTGGTACTGGCGTACCAGCAACCTATGATTTCCTGTGTCATAATAGAGCGCCGCAATTGGATGAAGGAGGTTGATTTGTCCGTTCAATCCATGCAGGCCCTCGGGTCTCGTTCTTTTAAGACTGTGAATCCACCGGTTTTCTTCGGTTCACTGCTGGTCGTCACGATTTTCGTAGTGGTCACACTCACCAACTTGCACGCCAGCGAAGCGGCGTTCGCCGCCATCAAGGAAGGAATCACGCATAACTTCGGCTGGTTCTTCATTCTCAGTGTGCAGGCGTTTTTGCTGTTCTCGCTCTACCTCGCCTTGAGTCGTTTCGCCCACATTCGCCTGGGCGGTAGCCAGGCCAGGCCGGACTACGGGTTTGCCGCCTGGTTCGCCATGCTGTTTTCGGCCGGCATGGGGATCGGCCTGGTTTTCTGGAGCGTGGCCGAGCCGGTCTATCACTTTGCCTCGCCGCCGCGCATCGAGGGGCACAGCATCGAGGCGGCCAAGGGAGCGATGGAACTGAGTTTCCTCCACTGGGGGCTGCATGCCTGGGGTGTCTATGCCCTGGTGGGGCTGACGCTGGCCTATTTCAGCTATAACCGAGGCTTGCCACTGACTATCCGCTCCGCCTTCCAGCCGTTGCTCGGCGATCGTATCCAGGGCCCGCTGGGGCATCTGATCGATATCGTCGCGGTGGTCGCCACGCTGTTCGGTGTCGCCACCTCGCTGGGGCTCGGCGTCAGTCAGGTGGCGGCCGGCCTGGGTGGGCTGCTGGGCTTCGTCCCGGATACCGCCGTACATCTTTGGCTGGTGGCCGGCATCACGGCGCTGGCGACGCTGTCGGTGGCCCTCGGCCTGGATAAGGGCATCAAGTGGCTGTCGCAGATCAACCTCTGGGCGGCTCTCGGCCTGCTGCTGTTTATCATTGCCCTTGGCCCGACGCTGTTCATCCTGTCCGGCGTCGTGCAGAACACCGGCGATTATCTGCAGAACCTGCTGAGCCTCGGTTCCTGGACCGAGACCTACCGTCCCGACTCCACCTGGCAGTCCGGCTGGACGGTGTTCTACTGGGCCTGGTGGATTTCCTGGTCGCCCTTCGTCGGCTTGTTCATCGCACGGATTTCCCGTGGTCGGACGGTGCGCGAGTTCGTGCTCGGCGTCCTGCTGGTCCCGACGCTGCTGACCTTCCTGTGGATCACCGCATTCGGCGGCACGGCTTTGTACGAGGAGCTGTTCGGGGCCGGCGGTATCGAGGTGGCGGTGCAGGCCGATGTCTCCACGGCATTCTTCGCACTGCTGGCGCATTACCCCTTGGCCAGCATCAGCAGTGTGCTGGCCATGCTGCTAGTGGTGGTGTTCTTCGTTACCAGCGCCGACTCCGGGGCGCTGGTGATCGACACCATCACGGCGGGCGGCCGGCTGGATTCACCGGTCGGGCAGCGGGTGTTCTGGTCGTCTTGTGCGGGTGGTGTGGCGGCCGTCCTGCTGCTGGGCGGCGGGTTGAGTGCCTTGCAGACGGCGGCGATCAGCACCGGCCTGCCGTTCGCCGCGATCCTCTGGATGATGCTGTTCAGCCTGAACAAGGCCCTGCGCGAAGACCTTCCGTCGCCGAGCGCACCGCTGGCAGGCGGGGCCTCGGCCTGAGGCTCAGTTCACCGAGCCGATGAACTGCGCCAGCTCGGGTGTCCTCGGATTGGCGAACAGCTCCCCGGGCGGTCCGGACTCGTGCACCTTGCCCTGGTGCATGAACACCAGCTTGTCGCCGACTTCGCGGGCGAAGCGCATCTCGTGGGTGACCATCACCAGGGTCATGCCTTCGTCGGCGAGCTGACGCACCACCGTCAGTACCTCGTTGACCAACTCGGGATCGAGTGCCGAAGTGATTTCGTCGCAGAGCAGCATCTTCGGCGACATGGCCAGGGCACGGGCAATCGCCACGCGCTGTTGCTGGCCGCCGGAGAGGCGGTCGGGAAAGGCGTCGAACTTCTCCGCCAGGCCAACCCGCTCCAGCATGCACCGGGCGAGGCGCTGGGCTTCATCGCGGGACATCTTCTTCACCACCTGTGGCGCGAGCATGACGTTCTCGCCCACAGACAGGTGCGGGAACAGGTTGAACTGCTGGAACACCATGCCGACCTTCTGCCGCAGGCTGCGCAGGTCGGCGCGCTGGGCATCGAGGTATTCGCCGTCGACTTCGATCACTCCGTCGTCGATCCCCTCCAGACCGTTGAGGGTGCGCAACAAGGTGCTTTTGCCCGAACCGCTGCGGCCAATGATGGCGACCACTTCGCCTTCCTCGATCTCGAGGTCGATGCCTTTGAGCACGTGATGCTCGCCGTAGTACTTGTGCAGGGCAGAAATCCTAAGCAGTAACATGCAGCCTCCTTTCCAGATAGCGCGCACTGAGCGAGAGGGGATAGCAGAGGAGGAAATAGCCGAGGGCCACCAGGCCGTAGACCAGGAACGGCTTGAAGGTGGCGTTGGCCAGCATGCCGCCGGTCTTGGTCAGCTCGGCGAAGCCGATGATCGAGGTGACTGCCGTGCCTTTCACTACCTGCACGGAGAACCCGACGGTGGGCGGCACGGCGATACGCAGCGCCTGCGGCAGGATCACATAGCGCAACTGCTCGAAGCGGTTCAACGCCAGACTGGCCGAGGCTTCCCATTGCCCGCGCGGGATCGCTTCCACGCAGCCGCGCCAGATTTCGGCGAGAAAGGCGCTGGTGAACAGTGTCAGTGACAGGGCGGCGGCCAGCCAGGGCGAGACGTCGATGCCAAGCAGGGCGATGCCGAAGAAGACCAGAAACAACTGCATCAGTAGCGGCGTGCCCTGGAATACCTCGATATAGAGCCGGGCGAAGCCCCGCAGGGCGGGTTGCGGAGCGATCCGGGCGGTGAGCAGCAGAAGACCGATGAGGCCGCCGCAGACGAAGGCCAGCAACGAGAGAAGCAGGGTCCATTGCAGGCCGACCAGCAGGTTGCGAGTGATGTCCCAGAGGGTGAAATCCATCAGCCTCTCCTTACGACGAAGTACCGTCCGGCCCAGGCCAGCACCTGACGCAGCAGCAAGGCCATCGACAGGTAGAGCAGGGTGGTCAGCAGGTAGGTCTCGAAGGCACGGAAATTACGCGACTGGATGAAGTTGGCGGCGAAGCTGAGTTCTTCCGCAGCAATCTGCGAGCACACCGCCGAGCCCAGCATGACGATCACGATCTGGCTCGACAGCGCCGGCCATACGGTGGCCAGGGCCGGGCGCAGGACTACATAGCGGAATGCCTCGAAGCGGTTCATCGCCAGGGCGGCGGCCGCCTCCAACTGGCCACGGGGGATCGCTTGGATACCGGCGCGGATGATCTCGGTGGAGTAGGCGCCGAGGTTCACCACCATCGCCAATACCGCCGCCTGCCACTCGCTCAGGCGAATACCCAGGGATGGCAGACCGAAGAAGATGAAGAACAGTTGGACCAGAAACGGTGTGTTGCGGATCAGTTCGACATACACGCCGAACAACCGGTCGAAGGGACGGATGCGCCAGGCACGCAGCACCGCGCCCACCACGCCGAGACCGACGCCGAACAGGGTGCCGATTACCGTCAGTTCCAAGGTGAACCAAGCCCCGCGCAACAGCAGGTCGGCCTGTTGCAGCACTGGGGTGAAGTCGAACTGGTAAGCCATTGTCGGCACGCGCTCAGAGGTCGGCCGGCAGCGGCTGCTTCAGCCATTTCTCGGCGATTCCGTTGAGACTGCCGTCGGTCTTGGCGGTGGCGAGGATTTCGTTGAGCCTGGCCTGCAGTTCCGGCTGGTTCTTGTTCAGGCCGATGTAGGCGGGCGAGTTCTTCAGGTTCAGCTTCATCGCCGGCACGCGCGCCGGGTTGCGCTCGGCGATGGCGGCCATCACCACGTTGCCGCTGGCGATCAGGTCGACCTGGCCGGAAAGGTAGGCGGCGATGGTCGAGTTGTTGTCCTCGAAGCGCTTGATGGTGGCGCCTTGCGGGGCAACCTTGGACAGCTCGATGTCTTCCACCGATCCGCGAGTGACGCTGATTGTTTTGCCGGCGAGGTCGGCGATGTCATTCAGCTCGGCGTCTTCCGGGCCGAACACGCCGAGATAGAAAGGCGCGTAGGCGGTGCTGAAATCGATCACCTGCTCGCGCTCGGGATTCTTGCCGAGGCTGGAGATCACCAGGTCCACCTTGCCGGTGGTGAGGAAGGGGATGCGGTTGGTGCTATTCACCGGAGTCAGTTCCAGCTTGACCTTGAGCCTGTCGGCGATCAGTTGCGCGGTGTCGATGTCCAGGCCGCGCGGCTTGAGGTCCGGGCCGACCGAGCCGAACGGGGGGAAGTCCTGCGGGACGGCGACCTTCAGCACCCCGCGCTCGATCACGTCGGACAGCGCATCGGCGTGAGCCGGCGCCTGGCCGAGACCCAGGGTGACCAGCAGGGCGGCGAACAGGGTTTTGCGGATTTTCAGCATGGCGCGTCTCCGGAGAACGATCGGGATGAAAAATCGTGTTCCAGATTTTGCAGGTCGCATGCCAGTGCCAGGAAAATCGAGGTCCTGGCGGCTTTTTATCGGCTAAACAAGGTCTTACTGGTCTGAACAGTTGAGTTGTTGGAGACCTGGCATGCCAAGGCGATGCCCGCCTCTGGTGCGCGGGGCTCGGGCGGCGCGCCAAAAGTGGGAGTCACTTGCCGTGCAACCCGTCCTGGCCTTAAAAAGGGCCAGCCCCTGGACTGACTGGCCTGAACAGTGATGCTGCCAACCGCCCCCCGTGCCGTCCCCGCCTACGCGCTGCATGCGATCCGCAAGCTGATCGACGACGGCGGCTATCGTGCCGGGGATGCACTGCCTTCCCAGCGCGAGCTGGCGGAGCGGCTGGGTGTCAGCCGGGCTTCGTTGCGTGAGGCGTTGTCTTCCCTCAGCGCCTTGGGGGTGATCAGCGTCCAGCCCGGAAAGGGTGTATTCGTTCAAGGGCAGGAGGCGCGCCGCGACGTCTCCGGTGGTTTCACCTGGCCGTTCGCCGAACGGATATCCGCGGCCGATACCTTCCAGTTGCGCTTCGCCCTGGAGGGCTTCGCCGCCGGGCTCGCCGCGTTGGCCCTGACCGCCGACGACCTGGATGCCCTGGAAGACAACGTCGAGGCGATGCGCCTGGAGTTGCGCGGAGGAGACTTCGAGAAAGCGGCGCAACTGGATTTCGCTTTTCACCGGCAGATTCTCCAGGCCGGCGGCAACCAGGCAATCCTCGGGATCGTCACCGCCAGCGAGGATATCTTCCTGGAAAGCCAGAAACTGCCGTTCATTCGCCCGGAGCGGGCAATGGAGACCTGGCAGGAGCACCGCCGGATCCTGCGAGGCCTGGCACGGCACGCCGCAGGCACGGCACGCAAGGCCATGGAAGAGCACATCCGTGCTGCGGCGCTGCGTACCGGGATCGCGTTCGGCACCCTGGGAAACTGAATGGGGCGGGCAGGCTTCTAATGACACGATAGAAAGGCTCAATCGCCCGACGCTTTCGGTCGGGATCAAGCCGGGCTATGATGGCTTTCACTTTTTTGCATCCGAACCACGGAGAATTTCCATGAGCGAATTCATCACCAACGTCAGCGACGCCAGCTTCGAGCAGGACGTGCTCAAGGCCGATGGTCCGGTGCTGGTCGACTACTGGGCTGAGTGGTGTGGCCCGTGCAAGATGATCGCCCCGGTCCTGGACGAAATCGCCAAGGACTACCAGGGCAAGCTGAAGGTCTGCAAGCTGAACATCGACGAAAACCAGGAAACCCCGCCGAAGTACGGCGTGCGCGGTATTCCGACGCTGATGCTGTTCAAGAGCGGCAACGTCGAGGCCACCAAGGTGGGCGCTCTGTCCAAATCCCAGTTGGCTGCCTTCCTCGACAGCAACATCTGATTGCTGTGCGAAAAAAGCCCCGCCTTTGCGCGTAATGCTGTTCACTTAAGCATTTGAGCCCCGGCGGGGCTTCCCCGAAAATCCGATGCCAGGTCTCTGGCATCGGATTTTTTATGTCTCTCCAACAG
>NZ_MUJY01000175.1 GCF_002286785.1 Pseudomonas sp. PIC25
CACTTTTTCGCGAGCAGAGCTCGCTCCTACGAAAAGCCGCCTGGCGCCCCGATCGTTCCCACGCTCCGCGTGGGAATGCAGCCCTGGACGCTCCGCGTCCGTGCCACCACGAGGTAGCCCCATGCTGACCCCGGAGACCGCCATCGCCATCGTCTCCAACGCCGTGCACATCACGGCGTTGATCGTCTGCGTGCTGATCGTGCCCAGCCTGATCGGCGGCCTGCTGGTGAGCATTTTCCAGGCGGCGACCCAGATCAACGAGCAGATGCTGAGCTTCCTGCCGCGCCTGCTGATCACCCTGGGCATGCTGATCTTCGCCGGCAACTGGATCCTGCGGACCCTCGGCGACCTGTTCATCGAAACCTTCAAGCAGGCCGGCCGGCTGGTCGGTTGAGCGCGATGCCCTCGAGCGAGCCGATCATCCAGGCCAGTCAGTACCTGCATCAGTTGCAGGGCTACTGGTGGCCGTTCTGCCGCATCCTGGCCCTGTTCAGCCTGGCGCCGCTGTTCAGCCACAAGGCGGTGTCGATCCGCATCCGCGTGCTGCTCGCCCTGGCCCTGACCTTCGCCTTGGCCAAGGCCCTCCCCGATCCGCCGCGCATCGACGCCCTCTCGCTGCACGGCGTACTGGTCGCGGCCGAACAGATCGCCTTCGGCCTGCTCATGGGCCTGGCGCTGCAACTGGTGTTCACTGTGTTCGGCCTGGTCGGCGAAGTGATTTCCACCCAGATGGGCATGAGCATGGCGCGCTACAACGACCCGGTGAACGGCGTGTCGTCGTCCTCCATCGTGTCGCAGCTGTACTTCATCCTGCTGGTGTTCCTGTTCTTCGCCACCGATGGCCATCTGCTGATCGTCAGCGTGCTCTACCAGAGCTTCGTCTACTGGCCGGTGGGCAGCGGCCTGCACTACCTCGGCTTCGAAACCCTGATCTACTCCCTCGGTTGGGTCCTCTCGGCGGCGGTGCTGGTCACCTTACCCGTGGTGTTCTTCATGACCCTGATGCAGTTCTGCTTCGGCCTGCTGAACCGCATCTCCCCGGCGATGAACCTGTTTTCCCTCGGCTTCCCCATGACCATCCTCGGCGGGTTGCTGTGCATCTGGCTGACCCTGCCGCACCTGCCGGAAAACTACCTGCACCTGTCGCGCGAACTGCTCGACAACATCGGCATCCTGTTGCGGAGCGGCGGCCATGTCTGAGCAGAACAGCGCCCAGGAAAAAACAGAAGAGGCCTCCCAGCAGAAACTGAAGAAAAGCCGGGAGGAAGGCCAGGTCGCGCGCTCCAAGGACCTGTCCACCACCCTCTCGCTGCTGGTGACCCTGTTCGCCCTCAAGTTCAGCGCCGGTCTCTTCGAGGAAGGCCTGCAGGAGAGCTTCCGCCTCGCCTACATCGACTTCACCCACAGCGAGATCGGCCTGGACGACCTCAGCCTGATCCTCGGCCACAACCTGCTGATTTTCATCAAGCTGCTCGCCCCGCTGCTGATCACGCCCTTGCTGGTGGTGGTGTTCTCGCTGGTGCCGGGCGGCTGGGTGTTTTCCTCGAAGAACTTCACGCCCAAGCTGAGCAAGCTCAACCCCATCACCGGCCTGGGGCGGATGTTCTCGATGCAGAACTGGAGCGAGCTGCTCAAATCGGTGCTGAAGATCCTGGTGCTGTTCGCCATCGCCGGCTGGCTGCTGGCGGAGGCCACGCCGCAACTGATCGCCCTGCAACGCACGGACATCCGCACCGCCATCGGCGGCGCCGTCGCCCTGGCCTTCGACATGACCCTGAGCCTGTTGCTGGTATTCGTTCTGTTCTCGCTGATCGACATCCCGCTGCAACGCTTCTTCTTCCTCAAGAAGCTGCGCATGACCAAGCAGGAGCGCAAGGAAGAACATAAGAACCAGGAAGGCCGCCCCGAGGTGAAGGCGCGCATCAAGCAATTGCAGCGGCAACTGCTGCAACGGCAGATCAGCCGGGTGATCAAGAACGCCGACGTGGTGATCGTCAACCCGCAACACTTCGCGGTCGCCCTCAAGTACGACCCGAAGAAGGCCCAGGCGCCCTACGTGATCGCCAAGGGTGTCGACGAAACCGCGCTGTATATCCGCAAGATGGCCCAGGCCAGCCAGCTCGAAGTGCTGGAGCTGCCGCCACTGGCGCGGGCCATCTACTTCAGCACCCAGGTCAACCAGCAGATTCCGGCCCCGCTCTATACGGCGGTGGCCCATGTCCTCACCTACATCCTGCAGCTCAAGGCCTACCGCCAGGGCCGCAGGGGCCGTCCGGTACTGGCGGCCAACCTCCCCATTCCTGACAGCATGGCGAACAGGTCCCAACCATGAATGTAATGCAGCAACTCATGCCGACCCTGCGCAGCGGACGCATCGGGATTCCGGTGCTCATCCTCTCGATCCTGGCGATGATCATCCTGCCGCTGCCGCCGCAGCTGCTGGACATCCTGTTCACCTTCAACATCGCCATGGCGATCCTGGTGCTGCTGGTCAGCGTCTCGTCGAAGAGTCCGCTGGACTTCTCGCTGTTCCCCACGGTGATCCTGGTCACCACGCTGCTGCGCCTGACCCTCAACGTCGCCTCGACCCGCGTGGTGCTGTTGGAAGGCCACACCGGCACCGGCGCGGCGGGCAAGGTGATCGAAGCCTTCGGCCAGGTGGTGATCGGCGGCAACTTCATCGTCGGCCTGATCGTCTTCGTGATCCTGATGATCATCAACTTCATGGTGGTCACCAAGGGCGGCGAGCGGATCTCCGAAGTCACCGCGCGCTTCACCCTGGACGCCCTGCCCGGCAAGCAGATGGCCATCGACGCCGACCTCAACGCCGGCCTGGTCACCCAGGAAGAAGCCAAGGCGCGGCGCCAAGAAGTGGCCAAGGAAGCCGACTTCTACGGGGCCATGGACGGTGCCTCGAAATTCGTCCGCGGCGACGCCATCGCCGGCATCCTGATCCTGCTGATCAACCTGTTCGGCGGCTTCGCCATCGGCATGTTCGTCTACAACCTGCCGGCCGCCCAGGCGTTCCAGCAGTTCGCCCTGCTCACCATCGGCGACGGCCTGGTGGCGCAGATTCCGGCGCTGCTGCTGTCCACTGCGGCGGCGATCATCGTCACCCGGATCAACGAATCGGCGGAAATCACCGGCCAGGTCCGCCGCCAGCTCCTCGCCTCGCCATCGCTGCTCTACACCGTGGCCGGCATCCTCTTCGTGCTGGCGCTGGTACCGGGCATGCCGCACTTCGCCTTCATTGCCTTCGCCGCGCTGATCGCCTTCGTCGGCTGGGCCGTGGGCCGCAACCCGACACCGGACGAAGCCGCCAGCCTGGAACAGGTGGAAGCGATCAACAAGGCTATGGAGCAGGACCGCGCGCAGAACCTGGCCTGGGAAGACATCCCGCTGGTCGAGCGGCTGTCCATCTCCCTCGGCTACAAGCTGGTCGGGCTGGTCAACGAAGCCGCCGGCGCACCGCTGGCGCAACGGGTGCGCGGGGTACGCCAGACCCTCTCGGAAAACCTCGGCTTTCTCCTGCCGGAAGTACAGATTCGCGACAGCCTGCGCCTGAAAGCCTCGCAGTACAGCATCTACATCAACGGTGAACGCATCGACGGTGCGGAAATCCATGCCGACCGGCTGATGGCAATACCCTCGCCGGAACTCTACGGCGAGATCGACGGCATCCTTGGCACTGACCCGGCCTACCGCATGCAGGTGGTGTGGATTCTGCCGACCGACAAGGCACGTGCGCTCAACCTCGGCTACCAGGTGATCGACTGCGCCAGCGTGATAGCGACCCACCTGAACAAGGTGATCCGCGATCACCTGCCGGACATCTTCAAGCACGACGACGTCGAGCACCTGATGCAGCGCCTCGCCCTGCAGGCGCCCAAGCTGGCGGAGAACCTGAAAAGCCAGCTCAGCTACAGCCAGCAGCACCGGGTGTATCGCCAACTGCTGCAGGAGCAGGTGCCGCTGCGCGACATCGTCACCATCGCCAGCACCCTGCTGGAGTCCAGCGAGACCACCAAGGACCCGGTGCTGCTCGCCTCCGACGTGCGCTACGCGCTGCGCCGCAGCATCGTCTCGGCCATCGCCGGGGAACGCAGCGAACTGGCGGTGTTCATCCTGGAGAACGCCCTGGAAAACACCCTGCTGAGCGCCCTCAGCATCGCCCAGCAGGCCGGCCCGGTGAGTCTGGACAACATTCCGGTGGAGCCGAGCCTGCTCAACCAGTTGCAGAGCACCATGCCGGTGATGAAGGAAAAACTGCGCCAGGCCGGTCATCCGCCGGTGCTCACCGTGATCCCGCAACTGCGCCCGCTGCTGGCCCGCTACGCCTGTGTCTTCAGCCCCGGCCTGCACGTGCTGTCGCAGAACGAGATCCCGGAGCGGGTTGGCGTGAACATCCTCGGGACGTTGGGTTGAGGGCGGTGGCATTGGCAATGTCGCTCGCCCCGCTTTCGTAGGAGCCAGCTTGCTGGCGAAGCTTTTGTGTGCCCCTTCGCAAGCAAACTCGCTCCTACGACACAAAAGGTCAGTGGAACGAATTCATTCGCCCCCGCCCCGCTACACCGTCAACGCCGCCAGCGCCACCCGGCTGCGTTCGAACCACGCCAGCAGGTAATCGGCCAACACCTGGGTCCGCTTGGGTAAACCCGCCTGGTATGGGTGGACGAGAAACACCGGCGTGCTGCGCGTCTGGTAATCGCGCAATAGCCAGCGCAACCGACCGTCGGCCAGCTCCGCATGCAGCATGTACGACGGCAGCCGTGCCACCCCGGCCCCGACCAGCGCGGCCTTCTTCAGCAGACTGTAGTGATTGCTCGCCAGCGCCCCGGAGACCTTCACCCGCTCCAGCCGGTGCTGGCGGTGGTAAAGCCATTCCTCGTAACCGCTGTAGTGGGTATTCAGCAGGCAGCGATGGTTCGCCAGATCGGCCGGCGTCTGGGGTTCGCCGTGGACTTCCAGGTAGGCCGGGCTGGCGCAGGTCAGCTCCTGCATGGCGAACAACGGCCGCGCCACCAGGCGCTCGTCGCCCTGCACGCCAGAGCGGATCGCCAGGTCGAAGCCCTCGGCCACCAGATCGCGGTAGCCGTTGTGCAGGTCCAGCTCCACCCGCACGTCGGGATAACGCTGGGTGAAGTCCAGCAGCAGCGCATCGAAGAAGGTCTCGCCCAACGACACCGGCACCGTGATGCGCACCGTCCCGGCCACTTCCTCACGCAGCCGCGCCAGCGCCTGCCGGGCACGGCTGGCCTGGGCGACCAGTACCTGGGCCTCCGGCAGCAGTGCGGCACCCGCTGCGGTGAGCGTGAGCCGCCGGGTGGTGCGGTGCAGCAGGCTCACGCCGAAGCCCTCTTCCAGCAGGCGGATGCGCTTGGACAACTGTCCTTTGCTGCACCCGAGCCGCTCCGCCGCGCGGGTGAAACTGCCGGCGTCCAGCAGCACGGCAAAGGCGGCCAGATCGTCCATTTCGCTCACGATTGTTTCCTCATGAAAACCAAAGGTTGCCGATTGGCTGGCTTATCGCGATGAATCATCGCCCTAGACTGGCGCTGTCGTAAACATTCACCCGCAAGGAGACACAACATGAAAATTCTTCTGATCGGCGCCAGCGGCACCCTCGGCAAGGCCATCGACCAGGAACTGCGCGAGCGCCACGAAATCGTCCGCATCGGCCACAGTAGCGGCGATTTCCAGGTGGACATCACCGACACCGCCTCGATCCGCCGCCTGTTCGAGCAGACCGGCCCCTTCGATGCGTTGATCAGCGCCACCGGCAAGGTGCACTTCGCCGACCTGGCGGACATGGGCGATGCTGAGCTCACGGTCGGTTTGCGCGACAAACTGATGGGACAGGTGAACCTGGTGCTGATCGGCCGCGACTACGCCAACGACGGTGCCTCCTTCACTCTCACCTCCGGCGTGCTCAGCGAAGACCCGATCCGCTACGGCAGCTCGGCGAGCATGGTGAACGCGGCCATCGAAGGCTTCGTCCGTGGTGCCGCCATCGAACTGCCACGCGGCCTGCGCCTGAACGCAGTGAGCCCGACCATCGTGCGCGAATCGCTGCCGGCCCTGGGCGAGTACTTCCGTGGCTGGAAAGCCATCCCCGCCGCCGACGCTGCCCTCGCTTACGCGAAGAGCGCCGAGGGCCTGCAGACCGGGCAGGTCTACAAGGTCTGGTAACGCGTCAACTCGAACCCTCGCCGGCGTAACACACCGGCGAGCTGACCTCTCCCTGGCGCTCCAGCTCATCTTCGAGAAACTCCGCCAGCACCCGGGCGTTGTTGTGCGCCTCATCGCGGGCAGCATAGAGCAGCGTCAGGGTGCCCTGGCGAGCCTTGTCCAGCAGCCCCCACCAATGCTCCGGGTGCGCCGCCAGCTCACCGCGATAGAGCAGTCGGAACTCTTCGAAACGCTCCGCCTCGTGACAGAACGCCTTGCGCAACTCCGCCGACGGCGCCAGCTCACGCAGCCAGCCATCCAGGGCAAGCGTCTCCTTGCGGCAGCCGCGGGGCCACAGCCGGTCCACCAGCACTCGGTAGCCATCCGACGATGCCACCGGTTCATAAACGCGTTTGCATTGGATCATTCGCTCTCCACCCTTGAGATCGTCGAGGCGCCTGGGTAACGTGGCCGTACTTGCCCGGAGACCCCCGATGCCCAGCACCCGTTTTCTGCTGTTCGCCCTGCTGCCCCTGTTCGCCGCCTGCCAGACGTTCAACGGCAAGCCTGCCAATCCGGCTGCCGGCCAGATTCGCCTGCAAGGCGAACTGAGCGCCGAGGCCGGTCACCTGCTGTTCCGCCCGTGCCAGGAGCAACGCCGTTTCACCGTCAAGGATAGCGGCGATAGCGGCCTCACCCGCGAAGCCGCCATGCTCTTCGCGGAAAACCCCGCCCCACTGTTCGCTGACCTGCGCGGTACCCTCGGCGGCAGCCAGGCCGCCGACGTCGACGGCGAACTCACCGTGAAGCGTTTCTACCGCGTGCAACACGAAGGCCATGGCTGCGACGACCCGAACTTCAAACGCCTCATCGTCCGCGCCAGCGGCCATGAACCGGAGTGGAACCTGAACGTCAGCGGCAAGGGCCTGGTCCTCGAACGGCAAGGCCAACCACCCCTCGCCCTGCCCTACCTCGAAGAGCAACTGCCGGACGGCCTGTTCAACATCACCAGCGAAGCCAACGGCCAACGCCTGCAACTCTGGATCGCCCCGCAACGCTGCGTCGACAGCATGACCGGCGCCATCACCCCCCTCGCCGCCGAACTGCGCCTGGATGGGCAAGTACAACGCGGCTGCGCCTATTACGGGGCGGCGCGGAGCGATTGAGCATACGCCACGTCGGCGAATTCAACGGTGCCGGTAATGGGTGACAGGCGGGCTCACCGGTGAGGGTTCGGGCGGCACCTTTTTCGCGAATGAATTCGCCCCCCACAGCGCTCCCCCTTTCGCCATGAAAGCTTCGCCAGCAAGCTGGCTCCTACGCAAAGCGGGTCTGGCGTAGCCCGCACGATAACGTGGCCTCCGCCCTGCAAAAAACAAAAGACCCATCACCAGGATGGGCCTTTCTCTTTCCGGCGTGCTTATTGCCAGTTGGCGGCGATCACGGCCTCCAGTTGCGTCCGTTGCGTGTCAGGCAGCGAGGACAGCCCGCCCGCTGGCGCACCGAACGCCGCCATCGCATCCACCAGGTTTTGCACTTGGCTGTCCAGCAGGGTCCGGCCATCGGCAGCGTCGAATCGCTCCACATGGTGGGCGTTGCCCTTGTACCAGTCGCGGATCAGCAGGCTGTCCGAGGTGCCGGACAGTTGAATCTCCAGGTCCTGGTCCACTTGGCGGAACCAGAGCTTTTCGACATCGATGCTCGTATAGAACATGACGCCGTCCTGATTACCCGTCGTGCTGTCGTTCTCCACGATGACGTCGTTGCCGTCGCCATGGCTGAACACATAGGCATCGTTGCCCAGGCCGCCGACAAGGGTGTCGTTCCCCGCGCCGCCGTCGAGAACATCGTTACCGCCAAGCCCCCAGAGGAAGTCCGCTCCGCGACCACCGGTCAGGTAGTTGTCGGCATCGTTGCCCCGCAGCCGATTGTCGAGGTCGTTACCGGTGATCTCGGCTGCCGCGCTCCCCACGAGAACGAGGTTCTCGAAGTTTTCCTCCAGCTTCCAACTCTCGGAGGTCATGACAGTGTCCGTCCCCCCGTCGGCATACTCGATCAGCGTATCGAACGAGTCCGCATGGTAAAGATCGTCGCCAATCCCCCCTTCGAGGGTATCGGCCCCGGCGCCGCCGACCAGCGTGTCGTTGCCCTCTTCGCCACGAAGCCAGTCTTCGCCCGAGGCACCGTGCAGGTCGTCGTTGCCCACGCCGCCATACAGCCGGTCATCGCCGGGGCCTCCCGCCAGCCAGTCGTTGCCTCCGTACCCGTACAGGGTGTCGTTGCCCTTCAAACCCGACAGGGCGTCGTCCCGCCCATCCAGGTAGAACAGGTCATTACCCGCCGTCCCGTGGGGGTACAGCTGTGCGATCCAGTCCTCGCCCCACACCGTGCCATCGGCGAAGACCACTTGCTTCAGCGGCTTTTCCTCGTGCAGCAGCCAGTTCTCGAAACGGAGACCGTCGCCGTGGCCAAATTCGAGCAGCAGCTCACGCCCTTCGAAGCGGAAGGTCACGTCGGTTGGCGCGATACCTTCGCCCAGCGCCAGGGTGTCCCGGCCGGTGTAGGTGGGGGGCGTTTCCAGCAGGGCGCGTGGGTTCGTGCGCAAGCGTTGGGCCAGTTCGCCCGGCATGCCGGACCATACCGGGCCGCCATAGTCGCTGAGCGCCTGGTAGTAGTGCTTCCTGCTATCCAGATGATGCAGGTCGGTGATCAGGTCCTGTCCATCGCCCCGCGCGAACCGGTAGGTATCCGCGTCCTGGCTGCCGAACAGTGTGTCGTTGCCCGTCCCACCGATATAGATGTTGCCCTCGCTGTAGTACTCGTCGAACACCATGCCCAGATAATCGTTGCCACCGCCGCCAATCAGGGTATCGGCACCCCGGCCACCGTTGAGGACGTCGTTGGTGTCCCGACCCGTCAGCACATCATCGCCGTCCCAGCCTTCCAGCTTGCCGCTGCCCGTGAGGGTGTCGTTGCCGATGCCGCCCGCCAGCGGAATGGCGTTGTCCAGGTGCCGATCGAAATCATTGACTTCCCCGTCGCTCTCAAGGTTGGCCCCGCGCAGATACGGGTCCGGCATTTCACCCAGGCTGCCGTGGACCAGCAGTTCCGCCAGCGTGAGCGTCGTGCCATCGGCGAAGCGGAACAGTTCCACGCCCGTGCCTTGCGGGTCGTTGGCATGCGGCATCACCACACGAACTGTCTGGCCGCTGCCCCAGGAAATGTCCAAGGTGGCATAGGCCATTCGGGCGCGCTCGTTGTCTCCTGAGTATCCGGGCAGTACCCGCTCGGCCCTCACCTCATCCAGGTAGGGCGCCTCCAGCAGCACTTGCCCCCAGCTCATATGCAGCTGATCGAGCGTCACGCCATCCGGCAGGACCACCACATCCGAGTCAGTCTGGTCCTTCTCGTCGAACTGGACGGTGTAGGGGATCGGCTGGCCGGTCCGGTAGTCGTAGGAGTTCGCGCTTTTCACGGGCAGGAAGTCGGCGATGATGTCTTCCCCGGCTTCGTCGGTGACGATGTAGGTATCCTGTCCCTGGCGGCCATACAGCATATCGACACCCGCACCACCGATCAGGAAGTCATCGCCCGCCGCCCCCTTGAGCGTATCGTTGCCATCCCCTCCGGAGAGCATCACGGCTTCGCTTCTCTCATACCAATACTGGCGATCGCGGCCAACAATCAGGTCGTCCCCCACGCCGGCATGGAAGATATTTCCAGGCGCGACACGGGTCAGCCCGCCCTCGTCGTGTCCGTGGGCAACCTTGTATTCCGTGTGGGTGACATCCGTCCGCCAGGTGTATTCCATCTCCCGGCTTGCGCCGAGCCAATCGCTGCTCAGGGAGTCCTTGGGATAGATGACGAATCCGACCAATCCGCCGCCTCCGCCGCTCAGGTTGTACTCGATGCTGCCTTCCGCGAACCGGCTGACGTAGATCGTGATGCTTCCGTCATCGTTCTGTTCAAGCATTTCAGGCGTGAACGAACGGTAATCAGGCTTACCGGGTGCCAATCCGCTGCGCATGCCCGTGGAGGACAGGGTGCTGACTTGCTTGACCACGGACCGTTCCGACGACTGGGTGTCCCACGTGGCGGAAACCGTCCCCTCTTCGGGCGTTACCTGCACATCGCTGAAGTGGGCCTCCTGGATGGAACGCGTCTCGACCACCTCCTTCCAGTTTTCATTGATCGACTTCTTGACGTAACGGCCGTCGTCCCCCAGGACGTAGCCTTGTTCCGCCATGAGATTGCCGAACTCATTAAGCACTTCGCGCTTGAACAACCGCTCGTAATGGGCGATATCCAGGACGGCCCGCTCCGCAGCCAGTTGCTGCCGGAACGTCTCCAGCCCCTGCACCGGGCCCTCGCCCATCTGCACGTTCCATTGCGCGGAGCCGGTGAAGTAGCCCTCGATCCGCACCGCGTCGTCGCTATCGCGGTAGGCGAGGATCAGGTCGTCGCCCAGGCGCTGGCTGGTCAACCTGCCGCTATCCAGCGTGGGGTCGAGTTGCAGGGTGTTGACGGAACCTGCCACGGCGGTCAGCAGGTCGCTCAGCGAGCCCTGGCGGAAGACGAACAGGTTGTTCCCCGCTCCGCCATCCAACGTATCGTTGCCGAGACCGCCGACCAGCGTGTCGTCTCCGGCGCCTCCCAGCAGGTGATCGTCGCCGGCACCGCCACGAATCTGGTCGTCGCCGCCCTGGCCGTCGATGACATCGCGGCCATTGCCCCCCGTCAGGACGTCAGCGGCATCGCTGCCAAAGAAGCGGGCGCCGTTGTCATCCGCCTGCAAATCGAGTCCGGAGAGGCCGCGCACCGCCTCGGCCAGGGATAGCGACGAGCCGTCGGCGAACTCGAAACGGGACACCGCACCGGTAAGTCCCTTGAGAATCGACACCGAGCCGCTACTGTGCTTCACCTCCAGCACCGGCGTGCCGGAAATGGTGTAGCGCTCGGCGAAGCTGAGGCTGCCGCGCTCGATACCCTCGCCGAAACGGACCACGTTGTCGCCCTGGTCGTCCGCCAGCATGTCGTCGCCGTCGCCAACCTCGAACACGTAGGTATCGTTGCCCTCGCCTCCCGCGAGAATGTCCGTCCCGCCCTGGCCGGTCAGCAGGTCGTCGCCCTGGCCGCCACGCAGCGTGTCGCCGTTGTCGGTGCCATAGAACGTATCGGCGCTGACGGAGCCGGCGGTCGTGATCGGCGATGAAACACGCTTCATCATCTGCGCGAAGCTCAGCTCGCGCCCATCAGCGAAACGGAAGCTGGAGTTCGCCCACTTCTGGTAATCGTGCAGACGCAAGGTGTCGCCGTTGGCGGACAGATAGAGCCAATCGCCGCTGGACTGGCTGACGACATCGGCGGTCAACGAATCCGGGCTGAATCCCGCGCCGAACTCGACGACGTTGCGTCCGCCCTTGTCGCGAATGGAGTCAAAACCATAGCCCCGGTTGAAGACGTAACGGTCGTTGCCGGTGTCAGCTTCCAGCACATCGTTGCCGGCACCGCCATCCAGCAGGTTGTCGCCGGTGCCGCCGCTGAGGTAGTCGATCCCATCGCCGCCGCGCAGGGTGTCGTTGCCGCCATCGCCGAGCAGGGTATCGCTGCCGAGGCCGCCTTCGAGGGAATCCGAGCCTTGGGCCCAATCGGGCAGGTCAGAGGAATCGCCACGTAGGAAATCATTGCCATCGCCGCCCAGAAGGGTATCCGCGCCACCCTGCCCCCAGAGGGAGTCGTTGCCGTTGCCGCCCTGCAGCAGGTCATCGCCATGGGCTGTAGGGTCGATATCTTCGGCATCACCCGATAACTGATCGGAACCCTCGCCACCGATCAGCGTATCGTCGCCTCCGGCGCCAAGCAGCGTGTCATCGCCCGAACCGCCGTCCAACAGGTCGGCGCCCTGGTACTCGGTCGGCAAATCAGCGTAGTCACCTCCTAGCCAGTCGTTGTTCTCGCCGCCCAGCAAGGTATCGTTGCCACCACCTCCCCACAGCGAATCATTGCCTGTGCCGCCGTGCAGGTAGTCGTTGCCATGAAACTGGTAGGCATTGCCGAAGCGGCCTTTGAGGCTATTGTCGTCCCCATTCAATTCATCGTCGCCCGCTCCACCGAACAGCACGTCGTCGCCGCTGTTTCCGGTCAGGCGATCATTACCCTCTCCGCCATCCAGCACATCCCTACCGTGCAACGCCGCGATCAGGCTGGAATCTGGCCTTTCGGTATCGAGGTTGTCGCCGCTCAGGAAATCATTGCCCGCACCACCCCGCAGGGTGTCATTACCAGCATCGCCGAAGGCAATATCATTGTCCCGCCCACCATCGATCAGATCGTTACCGCCGTTGCCGCGAAGATGATCGTTTCCGCCGCCCCCGATCAGTACATCGTCGTCACCCTCCGTGGCATTGCTCCCCAAATCGGCGCCCGTCTCTTCGGTTGTATAAACGGTAGTTCCGCCCTGTTGTTTGAC
>NZ_MUJY01000176.1 GCF_002286785.1 Pseudomonas sp. PIC25
ACCCAGCTTGGCGGCATCATCCTCGGCAACGCGAACCTCCAGGGCCAGGCGGCGGGCCTGATCCTCAACGAAGTCACCGGCGGCAACCCCAGCCAGCTCAAGGGCTACACCGAAGTGGCGGGCCAGTCCGCCCACGTCATCGTGGCCAACCCCCATGGCATCACCTGCGATGGCTGCGGCTTCCTCAACACCCCGCGGGTCACGTTCAGCACCGGCAAACCGGTGGTTGAGAACGGCCGGCTGGACCGCTTCAGCGTCGACGGCGGCGAGATCGCCATCGAGGGCGCCGGCCTCAACGCCAGCAACATCGACCAGTTCGACCTGATCACCCGCAGTGCCAGGCTCAACGCCGAGCTGCACGCCAAGCAGCTCAACGTCATCACCGGGCGCAACGAGGTCAAGGCCGGCGACCTCAGCGTCACCGCCAAGGCCGACGACGGCAGCGACAAGCCGGCCCTGGCCATCGACAGCTCGGCGCTGGGCGGCATGTACGCCGGGGCGATCCGCCTGGTCGGCACCGAGGCTGGGGTGGGGGTGAAGCTGGCTGGTGACATGGCGGCCAGCGGCGGGGATATCCATATCGACCTCGCGAGCGGCCAATTGACCCTGGCGCGAGCGGCGGCCAGCCGGGACCTGCATCTCGAGGCGGAACGGATCGAACTGACCGACACCGCCTACGCCGGCCGCACCGCTTCGGTCGAGGCCGAAGGCGAGGTCGTCAATAGGAAGAGCCTCGCAGCAGGCGAGACGGTGAGCCTGGGCGGCGCCCAGGTGACCAACCAAGGCGTGATCGAAGCGGGCCTCAACCCGGACAACACACGCAATGCCAAAGGTGACGCCGGCCTGACCGGCCAGAACGTGCGCAACAGCGGCACGGTGATCGCCAGCCGGCAACTGACGGTGACGGGTACGCAGACCCTGGACAACCACGGCACCCTGGGCAGCGGTCACGCGCTGACCCTGTACGCTCCCACGCTGGTCAACGAAAACGGCCTGATCTTCAGCGGCGCCGATATGACGCTGCGGGTCGACACCTTCACCAATCGCCTGGCGGACGTTTTCAGCCTGGGTGCCATCGACCTGGCCAAGGATGACCAAGGCAACCGGGCAGCACGTCTCGACAACCTCTCGGGCACCCTGGAAAGCAGCGGCGACTTCAGCCTCAAGGCCGCGGTGATCAACAACGCGCGCGCGGTTCTGGTCATCGACGAGACCGGCAAGTACACCGCCCGGATCAGCGAACTGCCGTGCAGCGGCGCCTATGGTGCCGGCGACTGCAGCGGCAAGCGCAACGGTGTGTGGGAAATCGTCGAGCGCGACAAGCTGGCGGTGGCCGAGGCCAGCGCGGCGTCCAGCCTGCAGGCCGGTGGCAAGCTGTCGCTGGACGGGGATGCACTGATCAACCACAGCAGCCGGATCAGTGCCGGCGGCAGCATCGCCGGCACGTTGAAACGGCTGGAAAACCAGGGCGTGGAAACCGGCGAGATCGAAACCCGCCGCGTCTTCATCTCCGAACGCACACGCCACATCGACGCCTGGCAGGACGAAGCCGAACGCTTCACGGCGCGCTACTGGCACCTGAGCCCCGGCTACGACCCGAACGACCTGGGTGGGCTGGAAAGCGCGCTGAGCCACTTCATCGGCCGGATGGAATCGGAGCAGACCCGTTTCCGCACCCTCACATCGCTGGCGTCGGGCGACCAAACCTACGCCGGCATCATCCAGGCCGGAGGCACTATCGGCCTCACGGCCAGCGAGCGGATCGACAACGGTGTGATCCGTCCGCAATTCACCTACGTGGCCGGCGGCAGCCGTGGCGCTGCCCCGGACGGCTCGCGCTTTTCCACCCCGGTCAGCCTCGATGCGCAACTGCCGGCCGACCTGCGTCAGCAGCGCATCGACCCGCTGGCATTACCGGGGCTCAACCTACCCACCCGTCCGGCCGCTTCGCACCAATACCTGATCGAAACCCACCCGGCGCTGACCCACCTCAAGCGGTTCCTCAACTCCGACTACCTGCTGGACAGGCTGGGCTACGACATCGACAGGACGCAGAAGCGCCTGGGCGACGGCTTCTACGAGCAGCGCCTGATCCGCGAAGCCCTCGTCGCCCGTACCGGCCAGCGCTTCCTCGATGGGCTGACCTCCGACGAAGCGCTGTTCCGCTACCTGATGGACAACGCCATCGCCAGCAAAGAGGCGCTCAACCTCAGCCTGGGGGTCACCCTCACCGCCGAACAGGTCGCCGCCCTGACCCACGACATCGTCTGGCTGGAAGAGCGCGAAGTGCTGGGCGAGAAGGTATTGGTCCCGGTGCTCTACCTGGCCCAGGCCAAGGGCCGGGTGGCGCCCAACGGTGCCCTGATCCAGGGCCGCGACGTGGCGTTGATCGCCGGCCAGGACCTGAGCAACCAGGGCACCCTGCGCGCCCGCCGCAACCTGGATGCAACGGCGAATAACATCGCCAACAGCGGCCTGATGGAAACCAACGAACGCCTGTCGCTGCTGGCCACCGACAGCATCCGCAACGCCCAGGGCGGGATCATCGCCGGGCGCGACGTGTCGGCCATCGCCTTGACCGGCGACATCCTCAACGAACGCAGCGTCACCACCCACACCTCGGCCGCGCGCGGCTACAACCACCGCGAAGACTTCGCCGACAGCGCCGCACGCATCGAAGCCGCGAATGACCTGACGCTGGGCGCCGGCCGCGATATCCGGAATATCGGCAGCGCCGTCACGGCCGGGCGAGACCTGCGATTGGACGCCGGCCGCGATCTGCTGATCGTCGCCGCCGAAGAACACGACCGCACCGCCCTCCAGGCGCGCCAGCGCAACAGCCGGGTCGAGCGCCTCGAACAGCACGGCTCGGACATCCGCGCGGGCCGCCACCTGAGCGCCCAAGCCGGCAACGACCTGGCGGTGAGCGCCAGCAAGGTCAAGGCCGACGGCGATGTCGCCCTCGAAGCGGCCGGCAACGTGCTCATCGCCGCGGCAGCCAACGAAAGCCACGTCGAAGCCCACCGCAAAAGCCGGCACAAAAAAGTCGACACGGAACGCAGCCAGATAACCCAGCAGGGGACGGAAATCGAAGCCGGCGGCGAGCTGGACGTGAAGGCCGGCGACAACCTCACCATCATCGCTAGCCGCCTGGACGCGGGCGGCGAAGCCTACCTCTATGCCCAGCACGGCCTCAGCCTGCTGGCCGCGGAAAACCTCGACCACCGCCTCGACGAGAAAAAGAAGAAAGGCGCCTGGGGCAGCAAGGAAAGCCGCAAGGACCAGACCACCCGCACCACCCAGGTCGGCAGCGAGATCGTCAGCGGCGACGACCTCACCCTCGCCAGCGAAGGCAACCAGACCTACCAGGCCGCCCACCTGCAAAGCGGCAACGACCTGACCCTGGACAGCGGCAGCGCCATCGCCTTCGAAGGGGTGAAGGACACCGAGCAGCAGGTCCACGAAAAGAGCAAGAACAGTTGGGCCTGGAACGCGACGAAGGGCAAGGGCAACACCGGCGAGACCCTGCGCCAATCCGAACTGATCGCCCAGGGCGAGCTGATCATCAAGGCTGCCGAAGGCATTCGCATCGACGTCAAGCAGGTCAACCAGCAGACCGTCAGCCAGACCATCGATGCGATGGTGAAAGCCGATCCGCAACTGGCCTGGCTGAAACAGGCCGAAGCCCGCGGCGATGTGGACTGGCGGCGGGTGAAGGAGATTCATGAGTCCTTCAAATACAGCAACTCCGGGTTGGGCCCAGCGGCGCAGTTGATCATCGCTATCGCCATGGCCGCCATCATCGGGCCGATGGCAGCCGGCCTGGGAGCCGTAGGGCAAGCCGTCACCGTGAGCGTGGCCACGCAAGCCACGGTGAGCACCATCAATAACCGGGGCAATCTCAGCGCAGTGGCCAAGGACGTCACCTCATCGGATGCCATGAAGGGGTACGTGGTCAGCGCCGCGACGGCGGGGCTCGTGCAATACAACCCGGCCGAACTCGGCATGAACTGGAGCAGTGTCGGCCAGGTAGCGACCAAGACGGTCGTCGATGCGGGCATCAAGACGGCGGTCTACGGGGGAAGCTTCAAGGACAACCTCGGTGATGCTGCCGTTGGCAATGCAGTGGCGATTGCCGGCGCCATCGGGGCGGATGCCATTGGCGACTACGTCCCGAAGGGCAGCCCACAGAAACTCATCCTGCATGCGGCCCTCGGCGGCCTGCTGGCGGAAGCCTCGGGCGGGGATTTCCGCACCGGCGCCCTGGCCGCCGGTGCCAACGAAGCCCTGGTGGACTACCTGGGCGAGAAGCTGTTGCCCCAGGATAAAGACCCGAACAGCGCGGAATACCGCCAAGGCGTGGCCAACCTGATGGCCACCTCGCAACTGATCGGCGTGCTCGCGGCAGTCCTGACCGATGGCGACGCCGAATCGGCATCTGCGGTGGCGGCGAATGCCACCCAGTACAACTACCTGCGGCACCAGGAAGTGCTGGATATGCTGGAGGAACAGAAAAAATGCTCGACGCCAGCATGCCGGGATGATGTTAGGGCACGTTATGCGGAGTTGGATGAACAGCGGAATCAAGAGCTGGCTACCACATGCCAGCAAGACATAACGAGCTGTGAGATTCTCTCTGCACAACTACAGGCTGATGCGCCTAAGATCCAGGCGCTGGCCGATCAGATTCGCCGAAGCGGAGATGCAAATACCGCGAGCGTCATTGGCTGGTTGGTTCCTGGCAGTAACCAAATGGCGCAGGACCTCATCACCAGCAGCATCGTCGCTCAGCGCGATGGTCCGGCTGCTAGTGCCATGGCGACCGGGGCTCAGGTCATCGCGAGCGGCGTGGGAGGGGTTAAGCCGGGAGTTTCGGTTGGGGCAAAATCCAATAGCTCATCGGCCATACTAGGGAACAAAACTGTCGCTCAGTTTGAAAAAAGCTTATCCACTCTCCCTCCGGGAGAAAGAGTTGCTCAAATTAAAGCAGCGGTAGCTATTGTGATGACAGCCAACGGGATGATGAAAGATAACAAACTGCCCAAGCTTAACGGGCGCGATGTCTATAGAGCAAATGGTGGAAATCTATACGCTGTGGATACACAGCATGGTCGCCTTGAGGTAATTAATCCTAAAAATGGAAAACATCTCGGCGAAGTTGACCTTGATTTTAAGCAGACAAAGCCTGCCGACAAGAGCGGCGGCCACGATCTAAAGGTGAAGTAATGGTTAGCATGGTAAGACTAATTGACCTGAAAGAAAACTTCATTTGGCATGGAAACGTACTTAGACTGCCAGGAAAATATCCCTATGAAAAATTTGTGGATTTCATGGTTTACGAAACCCAAGATAAAGATAGACCGTACGGGCTGATTGTTACTTCTGGCTATAAAGCCGGATTGATTCTGGTCCAACTACCTAGAGAGTGCTCGTCTACCGAAGGGGGTGGGATAAGAAAGGATTGGCTTGTATCCAACTGGGAGAAATGGATTTACCCGGACTGTAATGTTGCAGAGGTTAATTTTATAGACAGATATGAGGCTCGACCAATATTGCCATGATCATAGCGTAACGATTTTTATCAAATATAAAAGACAAGCATTTTTGGCAAAACCCGCAGGAGCAGGCATACGTCGCCGAGCAAATGGCGAGGGCCGGCTACCAGGCTGCGCTGGAAGAGGAGCTGCTCAAGAAAACCGAGCTGGCCCGCCTCGCCGAACTGAGCGATGCCGAACTGGACCGTTTGGCACCCGGCTGGCGGGAATATCGCCAGCAGGTCATCGAGACGACCGGGCAAATGAAGTCGGGCCTGTCGACGGTCGGGGACGTTCTGGAGCCCGGCATCCTCGACGCCCTCGGGCCAGCCGCCAAGGCGGCCAAACTGGCCGGGGTGTTCGCCGCCATGCGCAAGGCAGGCGCCACGATTCCCACGGAGCTGACCAAAGTCGCCGACAAGCTTGACGGCCTGCTGGCCGGCAAGGCACCGTCGGTGGAGGAACTGGCCCCCTTCAAGCTGAATGCGCAGGCTAAACTGACGGAGCAGATCCGCCTGGCGAACCAGACGCTGGTGAGTAAGCCGGGGGTGGTTGGGACGAAAGGTGGAGCAGGGAGAATTGAGCCACCGACTCCAAAAGTTGATGTCACTAATGACTTTACGATGAGCGTGTCCAACAACGGAGGAACCACCCTCAGGTATGGCAATCCTGATGGTGTAGCAGGATTGGTTGTGAATGTGGATAAGGCAGGCGTTCTGGGATTTGATATTCGCGCGGCACAGAACCACCCTTTGTACGACGCATCGGGCACTGATATGTTCGCCAGCGCAATGCAACGCCTCAGCAACGAAGGCATCCAGGTCAATCAAATTCGTGGTGCTTGGGTGACGGGAACTGACAGCGTTAACACCGCTCAATATCTGAAGAATATTGCCAGTGGAATGTCAAAGGAAAATGCTGCTTTGAATACCTGGACAGGCCAGATATCCCAAAAATACGGATATACGAAGGTCGAGAAAATTGAAACCATCGGCGAAGTTACCTATGTCACTTTCGGAAAATAGACATTTGTTAGCGCAAATACTGGATGGAAAGTCGCCAAGCATGGTGCTGAATACGATGCTGGAGGCCGTTGATGGTTTAGACAAGTATGCTTTAGCAGATATCTTTTTGGAGGAATATAATCGTTTGGATAGCAGAATCCTTCCTATTATATGGCACTGGAAGAGTGCCAAATCGATTAGAGGCATATCTGATCAAGAGTTTGATGAAGCGGTACTTGCTCAGATGAGGTCTGCTGGTTACAAGCTGCGAGCAACTAAAAATATTGAATGATAAAGGAGCCCCCGGCTAAGCCGGGGGGATTACCTGCCTGTCCCCAGTGATCTTCCGACGAACATCCATATGGGGCAGCAAGGTAAACATATAGGAGGGCATAACAACTTCATTGAAGGGCGCAGCTACTTCAATGATGGTGTAGACCCAGCCGAGCTTCTGGCGGGAGTCTACAGCGGAAAGTATTCGATTGTTGGAGCAGGCGCAC
This sequence comes from Pseudomonas sp. PIC25, assembly GCF_002286785.1. Taxonomy (GTDB): domain Bacteria; phylum Pseudomonadota; class Gammaproteobacteria; order Pseudomonadales; family Pseudomonadaceae; genus Pseudomonas_M. Next base: position 7,039 of record NZ_MUJY01000176.1, read on the forward strand.
GCGGAAATCCGATTGTGGAGTTTGGGCGGCCAATAGGTGTTGATGGAAAGAACTGGTCAGGCTGTTACACGAGGGCAAATTCACTATGGTAAGAACGGCGCTCACATTGTGGGGGAAATTAGGGTCAGGTCTTGCCTTTTGCCTATCACCCCCTGCGTACCTCCGAAAAGAGAGCTGAGCCATTGATCGACTCCCTTAGTCGAAGTAACTGCCGCCATGAAGCATGGCACGTAGCCTGTAAGTCGATGGATGGCCAAAAACCTTACTCTCCCTGAACCCCTTCACGCTTTTCCTCCATACCCTTCTGCGCGCTTGCCTCCCTTCCGCCAAGCCGCTAGAGTCCGGCCCGTCACGGTCAATCCCGTGGCCGGGCGTCAGAACCCGATTCCACACGAAGGCGCGGTAGCGCCATAGCTGAGTAGCCGGCGCTATTTTTGTGTCTGGCTACCGCATTTCTATGGCGGGCCGCGCGGGGCAGGCTTCGGCCTGGCCGGCTGTCCTTCGTGGGCCGGTTTCTGACCCCCGTGCGGTCCGCCTCCAACCGCGTCAGAAACGGCTGGATGGCGGCTTCTCATTCACGAAGGAGTCCTATCGATGCTCATCAAGCCGATTTCATTCATTCCCTTTCGCCTCCGCTTTCCGGAGGCCCGCCATGTCTGACTTCCTCCCTCTTCCTTCCCTCAGCACCACTGCCAGCCCCGTGCTCTACGCCAATGCCAGCCTCGGCGCTCACGAACTGTTCGAAGCCGGCCAGGAACGGCTGAACGCCGCGCGGCAGTTGGCGCTGGTACTGTTCTGCAACGAGCCGCAGTTGGATAACGGCGAGGTGTTCGCGGCGTTTCATCTGTTGCTGAACGATGCGGCGGGTTTGTACGACGCAGCGTTCGAGCGGGTACGACGAGCCTGACGTCCCATGGGCCTCGCCGATGAACCTCGGCGAGGCTTTCCGGAACCATTCTCCTTCCAAGCCAGTTCGACGCCTGAAACACCCCTTTGCTAAAGTGCGACGCCAATTTCCGTTCGCCTCGGCAGTCATCGCCATGTCGCCCCGCAGTGCCCAGAAACAGCAGACCCGCAAGGCCCTGATGGATGCCGCCCGCACCTTGATGGACAGCGGGCGTGGCTTCGGCAGCCTGAGTCTGCGCGAAGTGGCGCGCAGCGCCGGGATCGTCCCGACCGGCTTCTACCGGCACTTTCCTGACATGGATGCACTCGGGCTGGCGTTGGTTGCCGAAGTGGGCGAGACCTTCCGCGAAACCATTCGCGCGGTCCGCCAGAACGAATTCGAGCGCGGCGGGCTGATCGACGCCTCGGTGCGCATCTTCCTCGACGCGGTGGCCGCCAACCGTGGCCAGTTCCTCTTCCTCGCCCGCGAGCAGTACGGCGGTTCGCAGCCGGTACGCCAGGCCATCGCCGAGCTGCGCCAGCGCATCACCGGCGACCTCGCCGCCGATCTGCGCCTGATGGCCCGCCTGCCGCACCTGGACGACCTGGCCCTGGAGGTCTTCGCCGATCTGGTGGTGAAAACGGTCTTCGCCACCCTGCCGGAGCTGATCGACCCTCCCGCCGCTAACCTGCCCCCACACCTGCGCCCGGAAGAGAAGATCACCCAGCAGCTGCGCTTCATCATGGTGGTCGGCAAGCATTGGCAGGGGCTCGGCGGCAGATAGCACCGCTATGGTGCAAGCGCCCCCCTGGCGCACCATTACAAACCTGACCCATGCACCAGTTTTAACCCAGGCTCCCGCGAAGGCCGCTCCAGCGCTGCGCCGCCCGGCTTGGCAAGCCCCTTGCTCTGTTTCCGGCACTGCCCATTGCCGGACTCATCCATGCTGGTCATTCACACACGCATCGGCGAACACAACTCTCACGACGCCGAACTGCTGCTGACCTACGAAGCCCGCAGCAAGAGCCGGCTGCGCTGCTTCACCACCGATGGCGAGGAGGTCGGTCTGTTCCTCGAACGCGGCCAGCCGGCGCTGCACGACGGCGAGTGCCTGCGGGCCGAGGACGGCCGCATCGTACGCGTCCGCGCCAAGCCGGAGCCGCTGCTCCATGTCACCTGCGCCAACGCCTTCGAACTGACCCGCGCGGCCTATCACCTGGGCAACCGCCATGTCGCCTTGCAACTCGGCGACGGCTGGCTGCGCCTGCCCGACGACTATGTGCTCAAGGCGATGCTGGAACAGCTCGGCGCCAGCGTGGAGGCTATCGAAGCACCCTACCAGCCGGAACAGGGGGCCTATGGCGGTGGCCATCATCATTCCCATGCCGGCGAGGCCGAATTCAACTATGCGCCGCGCCTGCATCAATTCGGAGTGCGCCGGTGAATCCGGCCTGGGCCCTGCTGCGCCTGGCCAGCCCGCAACTGCCGATCGGCGGCTACAGCTACTCGCAAGGGCTGGAAATGGCGGTCGAGCAGGGCCTGGTCAAGGCCCCGGACAGCGCCCGCCGCTGGATCGGCGACCAATTACTGCTCAACCTCGCGCGCTTCGAGGCGCCGTTGCTGCTGGCCCACTGCGAGGCTGCCGCTGCGGGCGACTGGCCCGGTCTGGCGCATCTCGCCGGGCTGCACCGCGCCAGCCGGGAAACCCGCGAGCTGCGCCTGGAAAGCCGGCAGATGGGCTACTCGCTGAAGCAATTGCTCGACGACCTGCCGGAGCTCGATGCCCCCTCTCGCCACCTTTTCGAGCAGATCGAGGAACCCGGTCTGGCCCTCGGCTGGGCCCTGGCCGCGCGGGCCTGGCGGATCGCCCCGCAGGATGCTCTCGCCGCCTGGCTCTGGGGTTGGCTGGAAAACCAACTGGCGGTGCTGATGAAAACCCTTCCGCTCGGCCAGCAGGCGGCCCAGCGGCTGACCTCCGAGCTGTTGCCGGTGCTCGAGCAGGCCCAGCGGGACGCCACCGGGATCGCCCCGGAGCACTGGGGCAGCGCCGCCTTCGGCCTGGCGCTCACCAGCATGGCGCACGAACGACAGTATTCGCGGCTGTTCCGTTCCTGACGGACGGCCGAAGCCCTCGATAGCCCTCGGGCGGGCAGAAACGATGAAAAGGAGCGATACCCCATGAACAGCCAACCCCTGCGCATCGGCATCGGCGGTCCGGTCGGTTCCGGCAAGACGGCCCTGACCTTGGCGCTGTGCCGCGCCCTACGCGACCGCTACAACCTCGCCGTGGTCACCAACGACATCTACACCCAGGAAGATGCCCAGTTCCTGGTGCGCAACGAAGCCCTGGAACCAGAGCGCATCATCGGCGTGGAAACCGGCGGCTGCCCGCACACGGCGATCCGCGAGGACGCCTCTATCAATCTGGAGGCGGTCGAGCAGCTCAACCGCCGCTTCCCCGGCCTCGACCTGATCATCGTCGAGTCCGGCGGCGACAACCTTTCCGCCACCTTCAGCCCGGAGCTGTCCGACCTGACCCTCTACGTGATCGACGTGGCCGCCGGCGACAAGCTGCCGCGCAAGGGCGGGCCGGGCATCTGCAAGTCCGACCTGCTGGTGATCAACAAGATCGACCTGGCGCCCCTGGTCGGCGCGTCGCTGGACATCATGGAGCGCGATACGAAGACGATGCGCGGCGACAAGCCATTCGTCTTCAGCAACCAGAAAATCGGCCAGGGCCTCGACGAGATCATCGCCTTCATCGAGCGCCAAGGCATGCTCACCGCGGCCTGAGCCCTGTCAGGAGAAGACCATGAAACTACGCAAAAGCCTCTACACCCTCGCCCTGTTCCTCACTCCGGCCGTGGCCTTCGCTCACCCCGGACACGATCACGCCGGGCTGCTCGCCGGCCTCGCTCACCCCGTGTTCGGCCTCGATCACCTACTGGCGATGCTCGCCGTCGGCCTCTGGGCCGCGCAACAGCAGGGGCAGGCACGCTGGGCGCTGCCGTTGACCTTCGTCGCCACCCTGTTGCTGGGCGGGTTGTTCGGCTTCGCCGGCGTCGAAATGCCGCTGATGGAAACCGGTATCGCCGGCTCGGTGCTGGCCATCGGGCTGCTGGTGGCCCTGGCCGCGCGTCCGCCGCTGGCCATCGCCGCCGGGCTCACCGCGCTGTTCGCACTGGTCCATGGTGTCGCTCACGGCCTGGAACTGCCGGCCCTGGCCAGCCCCTGGGGCTATGCCACCGGTTTCGTCGTGGCCACCGCCGCGCTGCATGGCGCCGGCTATGCTCTGGTCCGCATCCTTCCGCAAGCGGCTGCGCCGCTGGTGCGCCTGGCCGGCATCGGTTCGGCCGGCGTCGGTGCCTGGCTGCTGGCCGGCTGAAGCGTCCCGATGTCGCCGTTGCGCCGGTTCCGGCGCAACGGCTCCCGCTGGAAAACTCTCCTCGCGCGTTCTTCACACCTTTGTCATAGTCCAAGCGTTCGCTTCGTTCGTCGTACCTGACCGATGGAAGTCCACGCATGCTGCGCTTCGCCCGTTTCGTCGTCGCCCCCCTGTTGCTGATCGCCATTGCCCTCGGCCTGCTCGGGCTCACCAGCCGTCCGGCGAGTCCGCCTGCCGTGCTGGCCGCTCTAGGCGACCAGCCGCTGGTGATCGCCCACCGGGGCGGCAAGGGGCTTTGGCCGGAGAACACACTGTTCGCCTTCGAGCGCGCCCTTGAGTTGGGTGTGGACATGCTGGAAATGGACCTGCATTTGTCCGCCGACGGCGAGCCGGTGGTCATCCATGACGCGACGCTGGAGCGCACCACCAACGGCGAGGGCCCGGTCGCCGCGCACAGCCTGGCCGAATTGCAGACCCTCGACGCCGGCTACCGCTGGAGCGCCGACGGTGGGCAGAGTTATCCCTATCGCGGCCAGGGCACCCGCGTCCCTAGCTTCGCCGAGGTGCTGCAGCGTTTTCCGCGGGCGCCCAAGCTGGTGGAACTCAAGGTCGCCGACGAGGCCTTGGCGGAGCGCGTCTGCGAACAGTTGAAGCAGCGCGGGCAGACCGACCGGGTCGTCGTCGGCAGCTTCCACGAGAGCGCCTTGCGGCGCTTCCGCGAACAGTGCCCGGACGTCGCCACCTCCGCCGGCGCCAGCTCGGTGCGGCTGTTGGTGGCCCTGAACTGGGTCGGCCTCGGCAAGTTGCTGTCGCCGACCTATCAGGCACTGCAAATTCCCGAGCAGCACGGCGACCTGCACATCGCCACGCCCGATCTCATCGCCACCGCCCGCGCGCGCGGCCTGCATGTGCAGTTGTGGACGATTAACGAACAGCCGGCCATGCACCGGCTGCTGGACATGGGCGCCCAGGCCCTGATCACTGACTATCCCGACCGCGCCCTGCAACTGCTCGGACGCTCGACCCGCATCAGTGCCCTCAGCGACGAGTGAGCGAACAAAAACCGATCAATGTTGTCCAGGCCCCGCCGCACCGGCCTCCGGAACGGCTTTACCCAAATTGATCACAGTGTTATCCACAGGCTGTGGGGAAAACTCCTTGGCCTGATCCGCTGTCATTTTTTCGCCGCCGCGAAGCCCGCCGAAAAAATCTTGACGCCAGGCGCCATGCCGTGCCGCGGCAGATTGCCACAGTCACTGAACAAAACCTGAACAGTTCTATCCGACCCAACGGGAACCGGGCCCAAGACGGCTTTTCCCACGCTTACCCACAGAGTTTTCCACAGTTGCCGTGGAGAACTTTCCGCTGGACTTTTCAATCGGTGGATGGTTTCGCTGGACGGCCATGCCGTACAAAAGCCGAACAACCCACGGCAAGCCAGGAACGGCGCCGTCCCGGTCATTTCTTCCAGAGGTCATCCACAGGATTTACCACAGTAAGCGGGGATAACGCAGGCGCGCCCAGAACGGGCAACTCATTGAAAACGGAAGGAAAACAGCCTGCGGGACAAAAAACGAGCAATCCGCCGCAAGCGGCGGACTACAAGGCTTCGCACCCCTTACCCGCAGCTTGTCCACAGCCTGCTCCACAGCTTCTGTGGGCAATGCAGCGAAGGCGCAACGCGAAGTCAGCTCAGGGCCAGCAGGCGACGGGCTGCAACCAAGTCTTCGAGGGCATAGCCGACCGACTTGAACAGGGTGATTTCGGCTTCGTTCCGCCGTGCGCCGCGCCCTTGCAGCAAATCCCGCAGCTCGGCATCGAGGCTGGCGGCATCGAGCACGCCGTCGGCTATCGCAAACAGCAGGTCGCCCGCCTCGTCCAGCGCGCCGGCACGGGTATCGACCACCACCCGCGCCCGTGCGACCGCTGCCGAATCGGTCTCGCGCATGCTGGGCAGGAAGGCGCCGACCAGGTCCAGGTGGCAGCCCGGCTGCAGCCACTCGCCCAGCACCAGCGGCTCGCGCGAGGTGGTGACACAACTGATACAGTCGGCCCGCCCGACGCTTGCGCGCAGGTCGTTGCAGGCTTCGGCCGGATAGCCCTCGGCGCGCAGGCCGTCCACCAGCGCTCTCGCCTTCGCCGGCTGGCGTCCCCAGATTTCGACCTTCTCGTACTGCCGGACCACCGAGTGGGCGCGCACCATGTGCGCGGCGAGGGTGCCGCTGCCCACCACCAGCAGGCGCTTCGCATCGCGCCGCACCAGATAATCGGCCGCCAACGCGGAGGTACAGGCGGTACGCCGGGCGGTCAGCTCCGAGGCTTCGAGCATGGCCAGGGGCTGCCCGGTGGCATCGTCGAACAAGGCGAACAGCGCAGCCACCGAGGGCAAGCCCTTGGCGCCATTGCCGGGATAGACGGTGACCAGCTTGACACCGATGCCCTGACCGCTCTGCCAGACCGGCATGCACAGCAGCGACGCCGCCTCCGGCAAGGCGTGACTGGCGCGTAACGGCGCCTCGCAGGGGGCGGCCAGGCCGATCCGCAGCGCCTCGATCAGCTCGGCGTAATCCAGGCGCGCAGCGACATCGGCATTGCTGAAAAAACGAACGGCGTGCATGAGAACCTCATGGCGAGAATCGATGAAAGAACGAGGCCGGCGAAGATAGCCAGCCCCGGTCGAGCGGAGCCGCTTTGCGCGGCCCCTTCGTCAGCAGGCTTGAAGCCCACCCTGGTCAGTGGCCGCCGAGATAGGCGTTGCGCACGTCCGGGTTGGCCAGCAGCTCCTGGCCCGTGCCGGTCATGCGGATTTCACCGGTGACCATCACATAGGCGCGGTCGCTGAGCCGCAGCGCGTGGTTGGCGTTCTGCTCGACGAGGAAGATGGTCATCCCCGACTGCGCCAGCTCGCGCAGGGTCTGGAAGATCTGCTTGACCACGATGGGCGCCAGCCCGAGGGAAGGCTCGTCGAGCAGCAGCAGCTTCGGCCGGCTCATCAGCGCGCGGGCGATGGCGAGCATCTGCTGCTCGCCGCCGGACATGGTCATGGCGCGCTGGTTGCGCCGCTCCTTCAGGCGCGGGAACAGGTCGAACATGCGCTGCATGTCTTCGTCCGCATGAGCCATGCCGACGGGAATGGTGCCCATCAGCAGGTTCTCTTCCACGCTCATGTCGGGGAACACCCGGCGACCTTCCGGCGACTGCGCCACGCCGTTGGAGGCGACGTAGTGGGCGGACTTCTGCGTGATGTCGGTCCCGCGGTAGACGATCTGCCCGCCGCTCGCCCGCGGCTGGCCGAAGATCGACATCAGCAGAGTCGACTTACCGGCACCGTTGGCGCCGATCAGACTGACCGTCTCGCCTTCGTCGATGTGCAGACTGACCTTCCGCAGGGCCTGGATCGGACCGTAGTGGACGTCGACATCCTTGAACTCGAGAAGGGTACTCATGCCACCTCCTCCTCTTCCGCGCCCAGGTAGGCGGCGATCACCTTGGGATCGTTGCGGATCGCCTCCGGCGCCCCCGCAGCGATCACCACGCCGTGGTCGAGCACGACGATGTGCTCGGAAATGCTCATGACCATGCCCATGTCGTGTTCGATCAGTAGTACGGTGAGGTCGTGTTCGTCGCGCAGGCGGCGGATGATCGCGCTCAGCGCTTCGGTCTCGGCCGGGTTGAGGCCGGCGGCGGGTTCGTCGAGGCAGATTAGCTGCGGCCGGGTGCACATGGCGCGAGCGATTTCCAGGCGGCGCTGCTGGCCGTAGGACAGTTCGCCCGCCAGGCGGTTGGCGCAATCGACCAGATCGACCACCTCCAGCCAGTAGAACGCATGGTCCAGGGCCTGGCTTTCCGCACGGCGGAAGCCGGGAGTGTTGAGCACGCCGGCGAGCAGGTTGCGGTTGACCCACATGTGCTGCGCCACCAGCAGGTTTTCCACCACCGACATTTCCTTGAACAGGCGGATGTTCTGGAAGGTGCGGGCGAGGCCGGCGCGGTTCACCAGGTGGGTGCCGCCGAACATCTTGTACCAGAGACGGCTGCCCAGTTGCCGCGGCTTGACGAAATCATCCGGGCGGAAGGGCTCACCGAGCACCTTGATCACGTCGGTGGTCGTGCCCCGTGCGTGCAGCTGGATGCTGCCGCCGGTGGCCTTGTAGAAGCCGGTCAGGCAGTTGAACACAGTGGTCTTGCCGGCGCCGTTGGGGCCGATCAAGGCCGAAATGGAGTTGCGCTTGATGTTCAGGCTGACATCGTTGAGTGCCTTGATACCGCCGAAATGCATCATCAGGTTGTCGACGGTGAGGATGTTTTCCTGGCTCATGGGGCCACTCCTTTACGCGGGGTGAAGCCACTGCGACTGATCCGGATCAGGCCGCGCGGCCGCCAGATCATCATCAGTACCATCAGCACACCGAACAGCAACACACGGTAGTCGGCGAAGCTGCGCAGCAGCTCCGGCGCCACGGTCAGGACGAAGGCCGCGATCACCACGCCGACCGTCGAGCCCATGCCGCCGAGTACGACGATGGCAAGGATCAGCGCCGACTCGAAGAAGGTGAACGAGGACGGGTTGACGAAGCCCTGGTAGCTGGCGAAGAACACGCCGGCGAGGCCCGCCGTGGAGGCGCCGATCATGAACGCCGAGAGCTTCACCAGCACATGGTTGAGACCCATGGAGCGGCAGGCGATCTCGTCCTCGCGCAGCGCTTCCCAGGCGCGGCCGACCGGCATGCGGGTCAGACGGTGCTTGATGTAGAGCACCAGCATCACCACCAGGAACAGCACGATGTAGATGAACAGGAACTTGATGTTGGGGTTATAGGCGATGCCGAAGAACTCATGGAAGGGCACGCCCCCATCCTTCGCCCGCCGGCCGAACTCCAGGCCGAGGAAGGTCGGCGACGGCACCGACATGCCGTTCGGGCCACCGGTGAAGCTGAGCCAGTTGTTCAACACCAGGCGGATGATCTCGCCGAAGCCCAGGGTCACAATGGCGAGGTAGTCGCCGTGCATGCGCAGCACGGGGAAGCCGAGGAGCATCCCGGCGAACGCCGCCATCAGCGCCGCCAGCGGCAGCACGCTCCAGAAGCCCAGGCCGAGGTGCTGGTAACCCAGCGCCAAGCCATAGGCACCGATGGCATAGAAGGCCACGAAGCCGAGGTCGAGCAGGCCGGCGAGGCCGACCACGATATTCAGCCCCAGTCCCAGCAGCACGTAGATCAGGCCGAGGATGACCACGGTCAGCAGGTACTTGCTGGCAAAGAACGGGAAGATGACGGCCAGGACGATCAGGATCGGCACGATCCACAGCAGCCGGGACTTGTGGTCCGGCGGCAGCACATGGACGCCGGAGCCCGCCGTTTCGAAGCGATACAGCAGCCGCTCGCCACGCGGCGACTGCAGGAACAGGCTGAGGCAGAAGCGCCCGATCATCACCGCGCCGACGAGCCAGCCGACCCGGTCGAACTGCAGATTGAAGTCGTAGCCGCTGAGCACCACACCGACGATGGGGCCGAACACGATCAGCGCCAGCAGGCCGGCGAGCACCGCGTCCAGCAGGGATTTCTTGATATCGATGGCAGAGGAAGACATGACTTACACCTTCGCCACCTGGGGACGTCCCAGGAGCCCTTGCGGTCGGAAGATCAGGATCAGGACCAGCAGCGAGAAGCTGAACACGTCCTTGTAGTCCGTGTTGACCATGCCGGAGAACTGCGCCTCGGCCACACCGAGGATGATGCCGCCGAGCATCGCGCCGGGCAGCGAGCCGATGCCGCCGAGCACCGCGGCGGTGAACGCCTTGATGCCGATGATGAAGCCGGCGTAGAAGTCGAAGGTGCCGTAGTTCATGGTGATCAGCACCCCGGCCAGCGCGGCCATGGCGGCACCGATGACGAACACGTAGGAAATCACCCGGTCGGTGTTGATGCCGAGGATCGACGCCATCTTGCGGTCCTGCTGGGTGGCGCGGCACATGCGACCCAGCCGGGTGCGCTGGATGATGTAGGTCAGCGCGGCCATGCCGGCGAAGGCGGCGACGAGGATGAAGACCTTGGTGTAGGTGAGCTGGACGAAACCCTCACCGATGGCGAAGCGGAACGAACCATCGAGCAGCGTCGGAATACCCTGCTGCCGGGCGCCCTGGCTGATCTGCACGTAGTTCTGCAGGATCAGCGACATGCCGATGGCGCTGATCAGGGGGGCCAGACGGGTGGAGTTGCGCAGGGGCTTGTAGGCGATGCGCTCGATCACCCAGCCATACACACCGGTCACGCAGACGGTGAAAAGCAAGGTGCCGAGGATCAGCAGCGGGAAGGACTCCAGGCCGAAAAAGGCCAGCAGAGCCAGGGCGATCGCCGACAGGTAGGCGGAGATCATGTACACCTCGCCGTGGGCGAAGTTGATCATGCCGATGATGCCGTAGACCATGGTGTAGCCGATGGCGATCAGACCGTAGACCGACCCGAGGGTCAGCCCGTTGATCAGCTGTTGCAGGAAAATACCGTCCATGCCTCAGTCTCGTCTTTTGGAATAACCGGTCTCGAACAAAGCCGGCTTTCGCGAGTGATATCGGACGGGTACCACTGAAAACTTCGCTGCTTGAACCCGACCGCTCCGGCTGACCAGGCGGCTACCGGGCGACTTCGCAGCGATGCAGGCGGATGAAGGCTTCAGCGGTTCCCGGAATGCACCGGTGCACCGGACGATTGCCGCCCGATGCACCGGCCGAGCGCTAGCGCTTACTTCTGGTGGTATTTGCCTTGGTCATCCCACTCGTACATGACGTAGTCGGAGACTTTCAGGTCGCCCTTCGAGTCCCATTCCTTCTTGCCCATGACGGTGGCGACCGGGTTGGCCTTCAGCCACTCGGCGGCCTTGGCCGGGTCGTTCTCGCCTGCGCCATTGAAACCGGCGGCGAGCGCCTGCAGCGAGGCGTAGGCGTAGAGGGTGTAGCCTTCCGGCTCGAAGCCGTTGGCACGGAACTTCTCGATCACCGCCTGGCCGTCCGGAATCTTGCGCGGGTCGGCGCCGAAGGTCATCAGGGTGCCCTTGACGTACTGCGGGCCGCCGGCGGTGGTGACCATCTCGTCGGTCACGATGCCGTCGCCGGAAATGAAGGTGGCAGTCAGGCCCTGCTCGCGCATCTGGCGGACCAGCGGGCCGGCTTCCGGGTGCAGGCCGCCGAAGTAGACGACATCGGCACCGGCGCCGCGAATCTTGGTGACCAGGGCGTTGAAGTCCTTCTCGCCACGGGTCAGGCCCTCATACAGGACTTCCTTCACGCCGCGCTTGTTGAGCTGCGCCTTGGTCGCATCCGCCAGGCCCTGGCCATAGGTGTCCTTGTCATGCAGGATCACCACTTTCTGTGCCTTCAGAACGTCGATGATGTAGTCGCCGGCCACGATACCCTGCTGGTCGTCACGGCCGCACATGCGGAACATGCCGGACAGCCCGCGCTCGGTGACCTGCGGGTTGGTCGAGCCGGGGGTCATGGCGATGATGCCGGCTTCGTCATAGACCTCGGAGGCCGGGATGGTGGAAGAGGAGCAGAAGTGGCCGACCACACCGATGGCCTTGTCCTGGTCCACCAGACGGTTGGCGACAGCCACGGCCTGCTTGGGTTCGCAAGCGTCGTCCGCCTTCACCAGTTTGATTTTTTCCCCATTCAAGCCACCTGCGGCGTTGATGTCCTCCGCCGCCTGGGAAGCGCCTCGCCAGTATTGCTCGCCGAACGACGCGTTGGCGCCGGTATGCGGACCGGCAACACCGATCACCACGTCAGCATGCGCCAGCGGTGCGAGACCGAGTGCACTGGTTACCGCGAGAGCCAGAAAACCTTTCTTGTAAATCTTCTGCAACATGGAGTTTTGCTCCTGATGGGTTATGTGATGGCTTGGGGTATTCAGCAAGTGGCGTGCCACTGTTCCAAACGAAACGAAAATTCTCGGATCGGTTCCCTCGTCATGAATAAAAGGCTTGAGATACAGGCATGTGCAACCCAATCGACAGAAAGGTGCAACCCACACGAACACCGAGCGCAACCAAATGAGAAAGACAGCGCAACCCTCTCCCCGAGGAAGTGCAACCTGCCGTAACCACCACTGTCACTGAACTGCACACACCTGGTGCATCCGCACCGCAGCACGCACCGTAACAGGCTAGCCCAGAGCCGGCCGCCCGACAGCGAAACGGTCGATCAAATCACCACGCGCAAACACTGCCCGGCGTGATAAAGCGAGAACCCCGCCTCATACAACCCGCTACGTACCCCCACCGCGGACACCGCCCGCATGGGTTGGAACGGCATGGGCAGGACCTCGGCATCGCCAGTGCACAAGTAATCGGCGAACGCCTTGCCAACCACGCTGCCGGTGGTCACGCCACGGCCGTTGTAGCCGGTCACCGCGACCAAGCCGGGCGCCGGTTCGAACAAGCGCATCAAATGCTCCGGGGTAAAGGCGATGCAACCGGTCCAGGTGCACTCCCATTCCACCTTGCCCAGGCGAGGGAAGTAATGGGACTGGATGCGGTCGGCCCAGGCACGAATGAACCATTCGGGCTTGCGCGCACCGTTACCCAGGCTGCCGAGCAGCAGGCGTCCGTCGGCGTCGCGGCGGATGCTGCTGAGGACCTGGCGGGTGTCCCAGGAGCCCTGCCCGCCCGGCAGGATGCTCGCCGCCTCGGGCCCTTCGAGCGGCACCGATGCGACCTGATAGTAGTAACCGGGGAAGAAGCTGCGGCGCAGTTCAGTCCATTCGCCCTCGGTATATGCGTTCGAAGCGATCACCACCTGGGCTGCCCTGACCGCCCCCTGGGCGGTGACCACCAACCAGTCGCCATCGCCCTGGCGCTCCAGGCGCAGTACCGGGGAACGTTCGTACAGCTCACCGCCGAGGCTGCGCACCGCCCTGGCCAGCCCCTGGGTGTAGCCCATGGGGTTGAGCGTACCGGCACGACGATCGAGCAGCGCCGCGGCGATCCGGGCGGTCCCGGTGGCTTCGCGGCAAGCCGCGCCGGTGAGCAGCTCGACCGGTGCGCCGCGGCGGCGCCATTGTTCGCAGCGGCTTTCCAGATCGGCCCGGCCGCGGCTGTTGTGAGCCATGTGCAAGGTGCCTTCGCGACGCAACTGGCAATCGATGCCGTAGCGGTCGACCAGCGAGAACACCAGCGAAGGCGCGGCGCCCAGGGTCCGGTTGAGCTTCTCGCCCACCGCCTGCCCCAGGCGCGCTTCGATTTCGTCCGGAGGAATCCACAGACCGGCATTCACCAGTCCGACGTTACGGCCGGAGCCCCCGGTGCCCGCCTGCTGGGCTTCGAGCACGCATACCCGTCGTCCCTGCTCGAGCAGATGCACGGCCGCGCTCAGGCCGGTGAAGCCCGCACCGATCACACAGACATCGGCCTTGCGCTCGCCATTCAGGATCGGCGCGTTCTGCCGCTCGGGCGTCAAGCGCTCCCACAGACATTCCTGACGCAAGCTCATGTTCGGACTCCTCGCTCGATTGGCTCATTTATTCCGTCGCCCCCGGACGAATGCCCTGGAAGCGAAACGTGACAGTAGTAGCCGGCTTCGAAATTGCCAACAAACGACATTTCCTCCAGACATCATTCCGTTTGGTCATGCGACCGGAGCACCGGATTAGAGCCTCCTCAGAGCAACAGACTGCGGTCGAAGACGAAGACCTGCCGCTCCCTCGGCGTAAAGCGCAGGACATGCTGGGGCCGTCCCATGGGTGGCCTGTTGAGGGTGCCGGTGTCTTCGATCCAGCCGGCCTTCTTCATCCGCTCCAGGCGCCCGCGCAAGCTCGAATGCTGGACCTCCTGGCCGATCGCCACCTGGAAGGCGAACAAGGCATCCGCCACGGTGAAGCGTTCCGCCAGCAGATACAGCGGCAGCGCGCTATAGGCCGACTTGCCGGCCAGCCGCTCGCAGGCCTGCTCGACCAGATGCCGGTGATCGAACGGCAGCGGGAAGCGCTCCTGACGAACCTCGTCCAAGGGCACGAAACGCAGGTCCTCGTCGCCAGCCTCGACGCCCGGCCCAACCAGCGCCAGGTAGCACACGCTCAGCGACCATCCACGCGGATCGCGCACGGCATTACCCACGGTGGCGACCTGCTCCAGGTAGGCGGGCTCGATCCGCGCCTTGTCGCGCAAGGCCCGGCAGGCGGCATCTTCGAGACTGCGGTCGGCACACAGGCCGTTGATCAATACACCCGGCAGCGCCCAATGCCCTTCGAAGGGCGCCTGGGCACGGCGGATCAACAGCAACTCCAACCCCTGCCGGGGACCGAGGCGCAGCGCAACGATATCGACGCCGGCCAATATTTCGGCGGAACTCATCGAACCTCCCGATCCGGAAAAACGTCATCCTAAGCCGACCTCGGCGACTTATTCCACCATGTATAGAAACTTTGACCCAGTTCATCTTTTACGGTTGACGACTTTTTACACGTCATGAATTATATAGTCAGACATCAGGACGAACCGGAGCCCCCATGAAAATCGCCAGCTTCGATGTGGACGCCCAGAAAGGCTTCACCCCGCTCTGCCCGGAGGAACTGCCGGTGCCGGGCGGCGACAAAATCGCCGAAGCGCTCAACCACATGGCCAGCCGCACGGACCTGCGCCTGGGCAGCAAGGACGCCCACAGCCCCCGGGCCGCCTGGGTGGTAGCCACACCGGAGGAGATGCTGCGGCCGCTGCCGCTGGCCAATGCCGACCTGACCTGGGTCAGCCATTGCGTTCCCGGAACCCGTGGCTTCGAGCTGCTCGACGGCTTGCCGCAGCCGGCGGACTACGACTACTTCGTCTGGAAGGGCGTCGAACCGGACCTCCACCCCTACGGCGCCTGCTACCACGACCTCGCCGAGCGCCGCAGCACCGGGGCAATCGAGTTTCTCCGGCAGAACGCGGTCGATCTCGTCCTGGTCGGCGGCCTCGCCCTGGATTACTGCGTCAAGACCACAGCCCTGCAACTGCGTCGCGCCGGCTTCCAGGTAGCCCTCTACCTGCCCGCCTGCCGGGCCCTCGCCGCCGACAGCGGCGAGCAGGCGCTGGAGGAGCTGCGCAACTCCGGTGTTCGCCTGTGCGAAGACCCGACCCAACTGGATGCCGCCATCGCCGCAGCAGTCCCGAATCTGGAGAAGAAGTGATGGGCGAGAGCGTATTTGCCGACCGTATCGTGCAGAACCTGCTGGATACCGATTTCTACAAACTGACGATGATGCAGGCGGTCCTGCATAACTACCCCAACGCCGAGGTGGAGTGGGAATTCCGCTGTCGCAACCGCGAGGACCTGCGCCCTTACCTGGCGGAAATCCGCTACCAGCTCGAACGCCTCGCGGAACTGGAAATCACCGCCGACCAGCTCGCTTTCCTCGAACGCATCCCGTTCATGAAGCCGGATTTCATCCGCTTCCTGCGCCTGTTCCGCTTCGATCTGCGCTACGTCCAGACCGGCATCGAGAACGATCAGTTGTTCATTCGCCTGCGCGGCCCCTGGCTGCACGTCATCCTCTTCGAGGTGCCGGTCCTGGCCATCATCAGCGAAGTGCGCAACCGCTATCGCTATCGCGACGTGCTCATCGAGCAGGTCCGCGAGCGGCTCTACGAGAAACTCGACTGGCTGCGCCGCGAGGCCAGCGTCGAAGAACTGGCGGAATTCCAGTTGGCCGACTTCGGCACCCGTCGACGCTTTTCCTACCGCGTCCAGGAAGAGGTGGTGCACATCCTCAAGCGCGACTTTCCGGGGCGCTTCGTCGGTACCAGCAATGTCCACCTGGCACGGGAATTCGATCTCAAGCCCATCGGCACCATGGCCCACGAATGGCTGATGGCCCACCAGCAGCTCGGCCCGCGCCTGATCGACAGCCAGATCGCCGCGCTGGATTGCTGGGTGCGCGAATACCGCGGCCTGCTCGGCATCGCACTGACCGATTGCATCACCATGGATGCCTTCCTGCGCGACTTCGATCTGTACTTCGCCAAGCTTTTCGACGGCCTGCGCCACGACTCCGGCGATCCGCTGGCCTGGGCCGAGAAGGCCATTGCCCACTACCACAAACTGGGGGTGGACCCGAGGACCAAGACCCTGGTGTTTTCCGACGCCCTCGACCTGCCCAAGGCGCTGGCGATCTTCCGCGCGCTGCGTGGTCGGATACAGGTGAGCTTCGGCATCGGCGGCAACTTGACCTGCGACATCCCCGGTGTCGAACCAATGAACATCGTGCTGAAGATGACCGCCTGCAACGGCCAGCCGGTCGCGAAGATTTCCGATGCACCGGGCAAGACCCAGTGCCGCGACGAGAATTTCGTCGCCTACCTGCGCCACGTCTTTCAGGTAGGTTCCTGAACCGCCGCCAAGGAGTAACACCATGCAAGAGCTGCAAAGCGCCATCGCCGACGAACTCCAGGTCCGACCGCCCTTCACCGGTCCGTCGGACATCGACGCGGAAATCCAACGACGCATCGCCTTCATCCAGCAGTGCCTGCGCGACGCCGGCCTGAAGACGCTGGTTCTCGGTATCAGCGGCGGGGTCGATTCGCTGACCGCCGGCCTGCTGGCCCAGCGCGCCATCGAGCGTCTGCGGGCCGAGACCGGCGACGACGGCTACCGTTTCATCGCCGTGCGCCTGCCTTATCAGGTCCAGAAGGACGAGGCCCATGCCCAGGAATCGTTGGTCTGCATCGCGCCGGACGAGACCCACACCGTGAACATCGGCCCGGCGGTCCAGGCCCTGGCGGCGCAGATCGAAGCCCTGGAAGGGCTGACGCCCGGCAGCGCCGACTTCGTCCTCGGCAACGTCAAGGCACGCATGCGCATGGTCGCCCAATACGCCATCGCCAACGCCCGCCAGGGCCTGGTGATCGGCACCGACCATGCCGCCGAAGCGGTGATGGGCTTCTTCACCAAGTTCGGCGACGGCGCCTGCGACCTCGCCCCGCTCAGCGGGCTGGTGAAGCACCAGGTCCGCGCCATCGCCCGCGCCCTGGGCGCACCGGAACACCTGGTGGAAAAAATCCCCACCGCCGACCTGGAGGACCTCAGCCCTGGCAAGCCGGACGAGGAAGCCCACGGGGTCAGCTATACCGATATCGATGCCTTCCTCCACGGGCGCACGGTGCGCCCGGAGGCGGCCGAAATCATCTGCCGGACCTTCGAGAAAACCCGCCACAAACGGGAGCAACCAAAGGCCCCGTGATCCGCATCAAGGACATCCACACTGCGCAACTTTCTGCCAGCGCACTGTGGATAACCTTGTGGATGAATGCGGGTAGCCGTTGTGTTGCTTGGCTCTCTGCCCACTGCGCAAAAACTTGCGCAGTAGTGCGCAACTTCTTGCGCACTTTTTTGTGACCGCCTTCGCATCGGGGCTTATCGACGAGCTTGCCGTTCGCCTATCTCTTTGAATTACCTGCTCTTTTTCCTTCCTGGCACGCCCCTCGCTATGTCCCCGGCTCCCGGACCACTTCCGGTCCATGACCCAAGGCAAGGAGAGCACTC
>NZ_MUJY01000177.1 GCF_002286785.1 Pseudomonas sp. PIC25
CCACTCGGTGGTGACGGTGCGGGCCTGCGGCGTGCCGGCGGCTTCGGTGCGGGAAATCTCCAGGCCACGGTCGTTGTAGGTGTAGGTGGTGAGGTGGCCTTTCCAGTCTGTTTTGCTTTCCAACCTTCCGTCCGGTGTGTAGGTATAGGCGCGGTTAGCGCCAACACAATTCAGGCTTGCCACCCCATCGACAGAAACGAGCCGATTCAAGCCATTAATAAGTTTGAATGAATAAACGCTTTGTTTTTCAAGTGCGTTGGTAACCGTGATTTTTCCATCGCTGTGATACGTCAATCGGGTTCGCTCCGCTCCCTCTGCATGCTCGCTCAAGACAGGGCGGCCTTGATCATCATAGGCCCAAGTCTGGAAACGTACTCCACGCTCATCGGTAATCCCAGTCAAAGCCGTGGGAAACCTACTATCCTCGTAATGCATTACCGATGCTCCACCGATAGAGTGGGTCGCATTGGTTAATAAATTGTTGGAGTTGTACTCATAAATTATGTTGATATCATTGGATAGCTTTACCATTTTCAATAATCCATTTGCATGGTAGGTCAATAAGAGGTCGGTGCCGTTGGGGTAAGAAATTTTCTTGATCCAACGATTTGCGTCATAGGTCAAGCTAATAGTTTGATGATGGCGATCGGTTACCTGTAAGAGACTGCCATGTTCATCATAGACTTCGGTCTCGTTGTCAGGGGTAATGACCTGCCACCGTATCGCTTCGTCTGATGCTTTTTCTGAGGAAAGAAGATAGTTAATGTCTCCATCCGCCTTCCATAAGCCATTGGTAAGAGAAAAGCGCAATGCTTGTCCGTCGTCACGGTAAAGTGTAACTGAACGTATAGCGCTGTTTTGGGTTTCAACGAGGCGGCGCTCAAAGGTATGGCGCCAATGCTTATTCATGCGGCTTGCATAATAATGTTCGCGACTGGAGTAGTAGCGTCGAAAAAACCAACCTTTCGAGGCTTCAATGGTTAGGTCGATAATGCTTTCTTGTTTGCTGCGGCTTGAGAGGTTTATGGGGTTTCCGGAAAACGCAATTCCTAATTCCGGTTTGCACTGCGAGGGGGCTTTCGCAACATCTTCGCCTACCGGTATGCATTGATTTGATGAGAATGTGTAACCTGAGGGGCAGCGAACCGTGCGGGTTCGGAAGATTGTCCAACTGTCATGAGTATTGCAGTAAGAAATGCTGATATGCCGAGCATTTCTTCTTTCTACTCCCAGGCTGTAAGCCGGAAGATCGTTCGAACTTCCACAGGCTCCCTTGACAGGCTCCGTAGCTGTACCCCAGACACCTCTCGACGCTACGCTTGCATCGCCACAGCGATTGTAGCGGGCAACTCCAGCTTGTATTGCTGCTTCCTCACTTGGATAAGGAACTTCGGTTTCGCAACGAATGCCGGTATATTTCCATTCCGATACTTCAGGTGCAACAGGAACCTGCTCGGATAAAGCTGGTGTTGGCCAGCCGAGATAAAGAAGGAATGAAGAAAAAGAAACGCTAAGATGCGTTATGGTTTTTTTGAATCTGAACATTTCACTCATCTCGAACTCCCTTTCATATGGTGAGATATATCGCGGCAATCTGTTTGGCGTGGGCTGAAGAAGATAAGAATCTATCTTTAAAGTAGTACCGCGCCGTATTGATTACGAGAGAAACACAGATCATACAAACGAAAAACGGAGAAGTGGGGATGTATAAGCCAAAATCATGAAGAGCCTCACAGCCCATCTCAAATTTAAAGCATGCCTTATATGAAGGGTGCTCCGATGTGGGCATCGGCTTATTCATCTGCCATAGGCTCCATAGGTGGAGTCATCGCAACCCCAATGCGGCCGGCTTTTCAGGCGCCGCCGTTCCGGTTCTCCAACATCCCCACCGCCACCTCCGGCCCTTGCTCCCTCAGTGCGCCATACACCTGCACCAGATCCGCACCGGCGTTGAGGCGGTCGTTTAGGTGGGCGGCGGTCTGGATGCCGCCTACTGAGAGCAGGGCCATGCGGGGGCCGCAGTGGGCGCGCAGGCGTTCGGTCTGGATGCAGGCCTGGGCTTGGGCGATGGGGTTTTGCCAGTGGCGGTAGCGCCGGGGTGTGGCCGGTGGGCCGGGGTCGTGGGCGGCGAGGAGGGCGTCGAAGCCCAGGTCGCGCAGCAGGGCGGTGAGGTCGAGGGGGAGGTCGTCCGGCAGGCAGCGCAGCTTGGCCGCCAGCGGGACCTTGCGGCCGCCGAGCTGGTCGAGGCGCTGCTGTCGTTCGCGCAGGCTGGCCAGCAGCCGGGTCAGGCGCGGGCGGGCGCCGGGTTCCAGCAAGGGGGCGCAGGCCGGGTGGATCAGGTTGAGCATGAGGTAG
Organism: Pseudomonas sp. PIC25; assembly: GCF_002286785.1. Taxonomy (GTDB): domain Bacteria; phylum Pseudomonadota; class Gammaproteobacteria; order Pseudomonadales; family Pseudomonadaceae; genus Pseudomonas_M. The sequence goes on from NZ_MUJY01000177.1 coordinate 2,356, forward strand.
TCCGCCTGCGGCCAGAGCCGGGCGAACGCTTCGTGCAACTCGGCCTCGGGAATATCCGGGGCCAGGCCGAGGTTGATGCCCAGCCGCGCCGTTCCCGTGCTGTGGCGCAGGTCGGATAAGGCGGCCGGGTGGAGGCTGCCCACTTCGATGAAACCGAAGCCCAGCGATCCGGCCTGTCGCCCCAGGCGGCCATGGCGGTCGAAGCCGGCGGCGATGCCCAGGGGCGTGTCGAAGCGCAGGCCCATGGCCTCGACCGGTCGGGAGGGGGGCTCCACGATGGCAAAGCGGGCGGCGGCGCAGGCCAGACCCAGGCGCAGGCGTTCGCGGAGGTGGTGCAGCGCGGTATCCGGCAGGCGGGGTTCAGCCATGCTGGCGCTCGAAGGCCGTCATGAACTCGACCAATTGGTCCACGCCGGCCAGCGGCATGGCGTTGTAGAGGCTGGCACGAACGCCGCCCAGCGCCGGGTGCCCGTGCAGATTGAGCAGGCCGTGGCGTTCGGCGCTGCTCAGGAACAGCGGTAACAGCCGTTCCTCGCTGAGCTGGAAGCAGACGTTCACCCGCGAGCGGTCGGTGGTGTGCTGGGGGCAGAGGTAGAGGTCGCTGCCGTCGATGCAGCGATAGAGCTTCCGGCTCTTTTCCAGGCCTAGGGCGGCGATGGCGGCGAGGCCACCCTGGCGGGCGATCCAGCGCAGCATCGATCCGGCGCAATGCAGGGCATGCAGCGGCGGCGTGTTCAGGCGGCTGTTGGCCTCGGCCTGCAGGGCATAGCTGAACACCGAGGGCAGGCCGGGGCGCGGCGGCCTGAGCAGGTCGTCGCGGACGATCACCAGGCAGAGCCCGGCGATGCCCAGGTTCTTCTGGGCGCTGGCATAGATCAGGCCGAAGCGTTCCAGCGGCAGCGGACGGGTGAGGAAGTCCGAACTCATGTCCGCCACCAGCGGTACCGGCAGCTCGGGAAACTCATGCAGTTGCAGGCCGTCGCCGGTCTCGTTGCTGGTGACGTGGCAATAGCCCATGTCCGCATCGAGCTGCCATGTCTCGACGGGCGGGAGGGCGCGGAAATTCATGCCGGCGCCGCTGGCGATGACTTTCAGCGGAGCGTGCCGACGTGCCTCGGCGATGGCCTTGCGCGCCCAGTGGCCGCTTTCCAGGTAGCCGGCGGATTGGTCCGGCGCCAACAGATTTAGCGGCAGCAGGGCGAATTGGGCGGATGCGCCGCCCTGGAGGAACAGCACATGGTAGTGATCGGGCAGCGGCAGCATGGCGCGCAGGTCCTGTTCGACCTCCTCCTGCATCTGCCTGACGGCCGCCGCGCCGAACGGTTGCTCCAGCGGGCCCTGTTCGACCAATGCTTCGCGCAATGCCACGCGCACATCGGCGGGCAGCGGGGAGGGGCCGGCGGCGAAGTTGTAGCTCGCCTCAGAACAGGTGCAGGCCATGTCCGCCGGCCGCCATCAAAAACAGCAAGGGCATCGAGAGGATGGTGTTGCTGCGCGAGGACAGGAAGGTGATGCGTGAGCAGCGCACCCGCTCTTCGAAGCTCGCCGGCACGAAGCCGAGCAGCTTCTTCTGGTGCGGCCAGAGCACCAGCCAGAGGTTGAGCAGCATCAGCGTGCCGATCCAGGCGCCGAGGCCGATCACCGCCAGCGGGCCGCGCAATAACAGTGCATCGGGCAGCCAGCCGCGCTGCCAGAGCATCGCCATGCCAGTCGCCCAGACCACCAGCGAGGCGTAGCGGAAGATGCCGTGTTCGCGCCTCATTCGCCGTTCCAGGTCGCGTTCCAGGGCCGCGGCGTCGCCGCGGAACGGCACGTAGGCCGGTTGTTGCACGAAGCTGGCGTAGTTGTGGCCGATCCAGACCAGGGCGAACAGCAGGTGGGCGTAGCGGGCCAGGAGATCGAGGACGAGCATGATTCCTCCTAGGCGACCAGCCAGAAGCGCAGCAGCAGGTAGACGCCCAGGGTCAGGGTCAGCCCGGCGCCCAGGGTTCCGGCGAAGCTGTCGTGGGGCAGTTTCATGGCTCGACTCCCTGACTGGCGTGGCGCGGTATCAGCGGCGCATCGACGAGCCGCGCCCGCTGGGCCTGCTGCACGGCCTGCTGGATCAGGGCGTGATGCGGCGACTTGCTGCAGGCGGGGTCGGCTTCGTCGCCTGCGCCGGTCAGCAGCAGCGCCTGGCAGCGGCAGCCGCCGAAGTCGGTTTCCTTCTCGCTGCAACTGCGGCAGGGCTCGGGCATCCAGGCATCGCCCCGGTAGAGCTGGAACACCGGCGAGTCGTGCCAGATGGCTTCGAGCCGTTGCCGGCGAATATTGGGAAACTCCAGGTTCTGGAAACTGGTGGCTTGGGAGCAGGGCAGCACGTCTCCGTTGGGGGCGATGGTCAGGTGGATCGCGCCCCAGCCGTTCATGCAGGCTTTCGGGCGGCCTTCGTAGTAATCCGGGATGACGAAGAACAGGGTGAGGCGGTCGCCCAGCCGGGCGCGGGCTTCTTGTACGGCGGCTTCGGCGCGCTCCAGTTCCTCGCGGGTGGGCATCAACTGGTCGCGATTGAGCAGCGCCCAGTTGTAGTACTGCACGTTGGCCAGCTCGAGGTATTCCACCCCCAGCTCGGCGGCGAACTCGATGATGTCCGGCACCTGGCCGATGTTCTGCCGGGTGATGGGCACGTTGAGCACCATGGGGAAGTCCAGCGCCTTGATCGAGCGGGCGATGGCCAGCTTGCGTTCCCAGCAGTCGACACCGGCCAGTTGCCGGGCCACGTCGCGGTCGGTGGACTGGAAGCCGAGTTGGATGTGGCGCAGGCCGGCGTCCTTCAAGGCGCGCAGGCGTGCCTCGGTGAGGCCGATGCCGGAGGTGATCAGGTTGGTGTAGTAGCCCAGGCGATCGGCCTCGGCGACGAGGGTTTCCAGGTCTTTGCGCAGGGTTGGCTCGCCGCCGGAAAAGCCGATCTGCATGGCGCCGAGGGCGCGGGCCTGACTCATCGCGTCGATCCATTCGGCGGTGTCCAGTTCGTGCTGTCGGTAATCGGCGAATTGCCGCGGGTTGCTGCAGAAGGCGCATTGCAGGGCGCACTGGTAGGTCAGCTCCAGCAACAGCCAGACCGGATTGCCGCCGCCATCAAGCCGTGGTTCGGACCCAGCCTTTGCCATGGGATACCTCCAGAAAGTTCAAGATGCCGTTACTTATCGTTGTTTCGTCTGCGCCGCAGTAGCGTTTGCAAAGTTGTTCGATTATTTGCCCAACCGTATTCTTGCCGTCGCATAGTTTAAGAATGTCGCCACCGGTTTCGTTCAACTTGACGATGCCTTCCGGATAAAGAAGAACATGCGCCTGTTGCGAGTCTTCCCAGCGGAACAGGAACGGAGGGCGGATTTCGAAACGGTCTTGCGGCGTGATGGCGTGCGCGCTCATGAGCATCTCCTCGATGCGGCATGGCGCCAGGCGGGGCGCCATGCCACGGTGGGTCAGCGCACGTAGACGTACGCGGTCACTTCGAAGCCCAGGCGAAGGTCGCAAAAGGCCGGGTCGATCCACTGCATGGTTGGTCTCCTGTTTCGGAAAAAGGATTGTTTCGATGACGCACCTTGAAACTAGGGCAACTTTTCCCGTGGCCTGATACGACTTTGGAAGGAACTTTCCGGGTATTTGGTAGTGGCTGGATTGTTGTTTGTTGCGGAATCGTTTATTTGAGGCGGTTTTTGATTTTCATCAAGGGCGAAGTTTCGCTGGCCTAATAAGTTCAATAGCTTTTATTTCGTCGTTGGGCCTGTTTCGGTGGCCCTCCCACCAAAGCACTCCTCCTCTACAACCAAGGCACAATGGCCAAGTGATGGCCGGCTCTGCCTAATGCCGGAACCGAACAACAAGAAAACCGGTGACATGGCCAGCAGGCGAGCCAGCCGGAGCCGCGAGGTGCTACATGCGCACGTTCTCTCTGCCCCCCATTGCCGTGGCTCTGGTCCAGGGCCTGCTCATGGTCGTTCTGCTGTTCGCCGTCGGCAGCGGCTGGTCGATGGCGTTGGCGATACCGCTGGCGCTGGCGGTGGCCGGGCTGTCATGGCTGGCGCGGCGGCCTACGGTGGCGCCGTTGGACGAGATAAAGGGGCCGGATATCGGCCGTCTGGCCCGCGACCTGGCGCATACCACCAGCCACAACGCGCTGTCGGCGGCGGGTGTGTCCTACGCGGTGCAGCGATTGGCGGAGAAGCTGCAGTCGCAGTTATCGGCGGCGGTGACCATCGTCGGCAGCGCCGAAACCATGATCCACACCGAGGAAGCCACCTCGGCCCTCAGCCAGCAGGCCCGCGATGCCGCCAGCGAGGCGCGGCGCAGCAGCGATGAGGGCCGAGAGCTGGTGACTTCGGCCATCGCCTGCATGCACCAGTTGAGCCTGCGTGCCAGCGCCAGCCGCGAGTTGATCGAGGCGCTCAGCCAGCGCAGCGAGGAAATCCAGCGGGTGACGCTGGTGATCCAGTCCATCGCCAGCCAGACCAACCTGCTCGCCCTCAACGCGGCTATCGAGGCGGCGCGGGCCGGCGAGCACGGGCGCGGCTTCGCGGTGGTGGCCGACGAGGTGCGCGGGTTGGCCGGGCGCACCGCCAGCGCCACCGAGGAAGTCGGGCAGATGGTGGCGGACATCCAGAGCCGCACGGCGGAGGTGGTGGAGCAGATTCGCCAGCTCAGTAGCGATTTGGACGATGGCGTCGGCCAGGTGGAGCGCAGCGGCCAGCGCCTGGAGAGCATCGCCGGGCTGGCGCTGGAGGTGGAGAACCAGATCACCGAGATCGCCCAGGGCGCGGAAACCAACCGTCAGCAACTGAGCAGCCTGTTCGCCGCCATCGAACAGATGCGCGGCGACCTGCGCGCCAGCGAAGAGCAGACCCAGCACCTGGCCGAGGCGGCGATGCAACTGGAGGGGCAGGCCGAGACCATCAGCGAGCGGCTCGCCGAGGTGGGCCTGAACGACTATCACCAGCGGGTCTACGACCTGGCCCGCGAAGGCGCCCAGGCGATCGCCGAGCGTTTCGAGGCGGACATCGACAGCGGCCGGATCGGCCTCGACGACTTGTTCGACCGCCAGTATCAGCCATTGCCGAATACCCACCCGACCAAGTTCCGAACGCGCTTCGACAGCTATACCGATCAGGTGCTGCCAGCGATCCAGGAGCCGCTGCTGAGTCGTCACGAGGGCATGGTGTTCGCCATCGCCTGCACACCGGAAGGCTACGTACCGACTCACAACCTGGCGTTCAGCCACGCGCCCACCGGCGACCGCCAGCAGGACATGGCGCGCAGCCGCAGCAAGCGCAAATTCACCGACCGCACCGGCATCCGCTGCGGTAGTCACCAGCAGCCGCTGCTGTTGCAGACCTACACCCGCGATACCGGCGAGCTGATGCATGACCTGTCGGTGCCGATCTTCATCAAGGGCCGGCATTGGGGCGGCCTGCGCCTGGGCTACCGGCCGGAAGGGGCGGAGCGTCCGGGTAACCCGGCGGTCGCCCAGACCCGACCGGCGCGGGGGAGAGTGGGGCAGCCGGCGTGAGTCCTCTCCGTGGAAGCGAATTCATTCGCGATTGGCGAAGCACCGTCGTCACCCATCGCGAATGAATTCGCTCCCACTCCGGGCAACCCATTGCCCATTGGAGCGCGTAGCCCGGATCAGCCTTGGCGCAATCCGGGGGCTGTGGTCCCGGATTGCGCTTCGCTTATCCGGGCTACATGGCCAATGCACTTCGGAGGGGCGGATTCATCCACCCGCGAGGCTTCGTCGGGAGAATGAATTCGCCCCTACACCGGCCATCTTTGTGGGAGCGAATTCATTCGCGATTGGCGAAGCACCGTCGTCACTCGCGAATGAATTCGCTCACTCCGGGCAACCCTCTGGTCCATCGGTGGAAGCATCCAGGCCAGTCCCGTGACCCGCGTCGCAGGGCCTCGCGAATCTACTACCAAATAACGAGATGCTCTGTGCGAATGGCGCATTCCACGGCTTCCCGACCCCTGCAAAGATCGGTTCCATGACCTGTCCCACGTTGGGGCCAGGCTCCGACAAGAAGAGGCCAACCACCATGATCTATGCGCAACCCGGTACCCCTGGCGCCATCGTTTCCTTCAAACCGCGCTACGGCAACTACATCGGCGGCGAGTTCGTCGCACCGGTGAACGGGCAGTACTTCACCAACACCTCGCCGGTGAACGGCGAGGTCATCGCCGAATTCCCCCGCTCCGACGCCGCCGACATCGAGCGCGCGCTGGACGCCGCCCATGCCGCCGCCGATGCCTGGGGCCGCACCTCGGTGCAGGATCGCTCCAACGTCCTGCTGAAGATCGCCGACCGCATCGAACAGAACCTGGAAGTCCTCGCTGTCGCCGAGACCTGGGACAACGGCAAAGCCGTGCGCGAAACCCTGAACGCCGACGTGCCGCTGGCCGCCGATCACTTCCGCTACTTCGCCGGCTGCATCCGCGCCCAGGAAGGCGGCGCCGCCGAGATCAACGACAACACCGCCGCCTATCACTTCCACGAGCCGCTGGGCGTGGTCGGGCAGATCATCCCGTGGAACTTCCCGCTGCTGATGGCCGCCTGGAAACTCGCCCCGGCCCTGGCCGCCGGCAACTGCGTGGTGCTCAAGCCCGCCGAGCAGACCCCGCTGTCGATCATGGTCCTCGCCGAAATCATCGGCGACCTGCTTCCGGCCGGCGTGCTGAACATCGTCCAGGGCTTCGGCCGCGAAGCCGGCCAGGCGCTGGCCACCAGCACCCGCATCGCCAAGATCGCTTTCACCGGCTCGACCCCGGTGGGCGCACACATCCTCCGTTGCGCCGCCGATAACATCATCCCGTCCACCGTGGAACTGGGCGGCAAGTCGCCGAACATCTACTTCGAA
>NZ_MUJY01000178.1 GCF_002286785.1 Pseudomonas sp. PIC25
CAACCGAGGACTAAACATGAGCCTCTCAAATCGTCACAGGCAGAGCCGGTGACTCATGACCACGTCCTAAGGACGTGGTTTCCCAAGTTCAAATGAATACTTGGCCGTCAGCGAGACATTGTCGCGGTCGCGCAGGCTGTTATTGCGCCCGGCGCCGTAGTACTGGGTGTACTGCAGGCCGACCTCGAAGCTGTTCAGGTAGCTGGCATCGAGCCCCAGGGCGTGCGCCTTGCGCCCTTCGATGAAATTGCCGGTCCGGTCGGAATTGCCTTTGAAGTCGTGCTGGAACACCACGTAGGGCGACAGTTTTACGCCGGCATAGACATCGTTCCAGCTACCGCTGAGCACCAGTGTGTAGCCGTAGCTGTCACGGCTGATCTGGTCCGAGTCGTTGTTGCGCGAGTCGATGTAGGCCTTGTCGGTCGCGCTAACGAAGCGCCTCCGGGTTCCATCCCAGGCGGTGTATGCCAGGCTGCTGCCACGGATGTGCTGGGAGGCCAGTTCGGCCATGCCGAACAGCGAGTCGAAACTCAACGCCGGACCGAAGTTGTAGATCGTCGACAGCGAGACGTTGAAGGTCTCCGCACGCTCGTAGTTCTCGAACAGGCTGCCCCGGCAGAGCATCTTCCCGGCCACCGGCGTGCACGCCTGGCCGGCCGGAACGGTGCCGTCCCAGACATTGCTCACACCGGTCAAACTGGGAATCAACACATCGCCGAGGATATCGTCAGTGGCGGCGATGCTGATCGGCATGTTCGGCCGGTAGGTGATTTCCCCGGACACCGAGGCATCGCCTAGGGTGGTGGCAAAGCTCAGGCCGTACAAGCGGATGTCTTCTACGTAGTCGCGACGGGCCTCGGCATTGCCGGCCATGTCCAGGGTCGCCAGGCCAGGCAAGGCCTCCGGCGGCAGAAACGCCCAGATCGGATCGCTGCTGTCCACGCCTTGGTAATCGCGCAGGTCGACGGCAATCTGCGGCTCCTTCGCGTGGTAGTTGATGAAGTAGAAGCCGAACTCGGTGGCGTTCAGGCTCTCGGCGACGTAGCGGAAGGCCACGCCAAACTGGCCATCGTCACGAGCCTCGATGTCCCTGCCAATGTTGGCCACCTTGAAGGTGCCGGTCTCTGCATCGATATAACTATTGGGTCCGTAAGGGCCCCGGCCGAGCCCACCCAATTGCAGACCGGCCGCCAGCGGATAGGCCGCCAGCAGATCGGCCAGCAGCGGATCGTCGAAGCGGGTATAGGCGGCCTCGCCGCCGTCGGCGAACAGATCGGTATCGGAAAAGAAAGTCCCCACCGGATCGAGCCGGGTTTCCTTCCACTTCCACTGGTAGAAGGCTTCCATCGACAAGCTGTCGCTCAACCCCAGGCTGAAACTGAGTGCCTCCACCGGCACCAGCACCTCCTTCACCTCCGAGCCCGGCAAGTGGAAACGGGTGGCGTCGAGGGGGTTGGTGGCGTTGATGCCGCCCCGGTAGAAAATGCCCTCCCCCCAGTTGAACACTTGCCGCCCCAGACGGGCGCTGAGCGGTTGCTCGTACAGGTCCCAGGAGCCGGCCAGATAGGCATCGAGGATTTCCGCCTTGCGCCCGGCGATATGACGGGTGTCGTCAGTGAAGTGGTCGTCGTGGGGATAGGCCTGGCTGGGTCGCTGCGCGCCGTCGGTAGTGGAGTAGTAGTCGTTGCGCCGGTCCATGATGCGCGTGTCGTAATGCGCGGTGCCGCGCACGAAGGCCGAGTAGTTGCGGTAATTCAGCGTCAGCTCGGAGGTGGCCTTGTAGACCTCGGAGACGACACCAGTATCGAAATTCCGGTTGCCGTCGTCGGCATTGATATCGGAAATATTCTCCTTGTCGCGCCCCTCGACACGCCACATGACACCGTAGGACAAGGTGGTATCGAGGGAGCCGCCGATCTCGTTGTCGGCCAGGCTGAATTCCATAGCCGACGCCGGATCGATGAGCAGCAGGGAACATACGCCGAGCACGGCACCCACCGCCTGACGGGGTTTGGAGTGCACGCCGCAGACACAGGAATGACGGAGCATCGCTGGAACTCCTGGACGGTCAAGGCAGTTGGCCGATCCTGGGAGGCGGCCTGTTCTTTTTGTTTTGGCTACCGGGGCCCGACAGTGCACCAGGCATTCGGCAGATACTGCATTCCGCTGCGCTCGTTGGCGGGCGGCACATGCACTTGCGAAAGCAAATCTAGCACGAACGTACCATAACGCAACGAGTCCTTCTGTTTTGCCGGCTGCTCATGGGGAGAACGAAACGAAAACAGCCCCCCGTACCGGTCGATACGGGAGGCTGTTTCCAAGGCCGGGCGGTCAGACCTGGAAGCGCCTGACCTGCTGTTGCAGGGTGCTGCCCAGGCGGGCCAGTTCGTTGCTGGAGGCCGCTGTCTGTCCGGTGGCGGTCGCGGACTGGTCGGCGATATCGCGCACCTTGGTCACGCTGCGATTGATCTCTTCCGCCACGGCGCTCTGCTCTTCCGCCGCCGTGGCGATCTGCCGGACCATCTGCTGGATGTTGGCGATCATCTGAGTGATGGTCACCACGGCATCACCGGCATTGCCGACCCCCGTGACGGTCTCGTCGGTGAGGCTGCGACAGACTTCCATCATCCCGGCCGCCTCCTCCGCGATCCGCTGCAGGCTGGCGATCAGCCCTTCGATTTCCTGGGTTGCGCCCTGGGTACGCTTAGCCAGGTTACGTACCTCGTCGGCGACCACCGCAAAACCGCGCCCGGCATCCCCTGCCCGGGCTGCCTCGATGGCAGCATTCAAAGCCAACAGGTTGGTCTGGTCGGCGACCGACTTGATCACATCCAGCACCCCGCCGATATGCTCGCTTTCCTGCTTCAGGCGAGCCATGGCACCGGCCGACTGGATGACCTCCGCAGCCAGCCGCTCGATCTGCACCAAAGCCTGCTTGGCCATCTTCTCGCCCGTCTGCGCCTGTTGGTCTGCGGTCAGGGCGGCGTTGGCCGCATCCTCGGAATTTCGCGCCACCTCCTGCACTGTCGCCGCCATCTCGTGGATCGCCGTGGCCACCTGGTCCACTTCCAGTTTCTGACTGGTCACTCCCGCGCTGCTTTGCTCGGTAGCGGCCGACAGTTCCTCGGCGGCACTGGAAATGATCTCGGCGGAACTGCGCACCTGACTGATCAGGCCGCTCAGGTTCCGCTGCATCTCGCCGAGCGAGGCCAGCACGCTACCAGCCGCGGCCGCCTCGATACCGGAAACCGGGCGCATGTCGCCGGATGCAACACGTTGGGCGGCGGCGGACAGGTCGGCCGGTTCGGCACCGAGGGCGTGGGTCAGGCTGCGGGTAATCAACAAGGCAAGCGCCACAGCAATGCCGATCGCCAGCACGCAAACGCCCACCAACAGATTGCGTTGCACGGCATAGCTTGCGTTAGCCGTCTCCTCGTTGGCTTTCGCACTGGCTGCACTATGTTGCAGGTAAGCCTCGACGGCTTTTACCAACTCCGCCAGCAAGGGACGGCACTCGGCATTCATCTTGGCGACTGCTGCTTCTCGCTCGCCCTTCACGGCCAACGCGACGATATCCAGAGCAACTGGGCCGTAAAGCCCTTCCACCCTGATGATTTCAGCCATCAGTCTCTCTTCATCACGTGCCTCTTCCCCGGCCTGAGCAATTGCCGCTCTGAGCCGTTCCAACATGTTGTGTACTTTTTCATGAGCCTGGACAACTTTCAGCCGCTCTTCCTCACGCTCGGCCGGCGTCGAGACCAGAACCATATTGCGCGCCGAAATGGCCCGCTGGTCGGCCGCCATCATTAGCTCCGCGGCCAGGTTGTTGCGCTCGCTGACGCCATGGACGTAGGAAGAAAAACGCTGGTTGGATTCGCCCAGTTCCATGAGCGACAGGAGCGAAACGACGAGGAGGATCAGAGTGAGCAGACCGAAACTCAGACCGAGTTTCGCTTTTACAGACAGATTGCCAGCCATAGGGCCACCTTTCGCAAGAAGTGAACTTAGCGGGGCCGTCCTTTCCTTACAACGAAGCGGCGTTGTAATTGATCAATCTAGCCTGACTTTGGCGACTTGCCCGATCGCTCGACCGCGATTGCCCCTCGACTGGCCATCGGCCTGCCCAGGGCATTCTTTATGGGGGCGGAGAAGGCCGACGATGAACGGTCGGCTGGAGAGGCCTGCTCAGCGCAACGGCAGGCCAGGAAGAAGTGATTCGACGAGACGAGCAACCGGGCGAGGCGATGCGCTCGACTCGCCCCTCCTCATCAACGCACGTTGAAACGTTGCTCGGCCAGCTTGCGGTCGCCCTGGAACACCATGAAATGCCATTCGCCGGGCACCACTTCATGGGATTCGGTGAACTCGTAGGCCATGACATCCAACGGCGCCTCCGGCACCAGCTCTTGCACGACTTCGAACTTGTCGTGACGCTTGCCGTCCGGGGTAATCACACCGGGGGTGAAATAGATCAGAGTCAACGGCGTGTCGTCGGCACGCTTGTCCGCCAGGGAATAACGCATCCCGAACTTGCTACCGAGGCGGGCCGGGATGTCCTGGGTCTGGCGAATCTGCTCGTTGCTGCGGGTGAGCACACGCTCACCGGGCTGGACGTCTTGGTACTGCCGCTCGAACAGACCGTACTCGACCGGGCCATCGACTCGGACATCGGCGCCGGCCAGGCCGGCGAAAGACAACAGCGCAACCAGCACGCTCGGCGGGAGGTATTGCATTCTCATGCTCCTTGGTTCGAGATGGCGCGAGCCTATGACGCGGGCATGACAGGCTGATGACAATCCGCCACGTTCAGCGCGGCAGTTCCGCCTGGACCCGTCGCGGCAACACGGCGAGGAAATTGTCGCGCGCTACCTTCCGCGCGACCTCCTCGGGCAATGCATCGAGGAACGGATCGAAGGCATGCAGGTATTCGTCGAGCCCATCGAAACGGCCGACCACATCGGAGCCCAGCATGAAGCGCGAGGGATAGCTACTGACCAACTGCACCCAGTCCGGGTCGGGTTGCCCCTGTGCATTCAGCAGATAGGGGCGCAGGACCGTCCAGGACAGATCGATGTACAGGTTGGGGTAGTCATCGAGCATCCGTTTCAGGGTCGGCAGGAGAAAATCCAGCTTTTCCTGGTGCCGATGGATTTCCATGCTGGTGCCGGCATGCGCCCAGATGAAGCGGACATGGGGATGGTTGCGCAACGGCTCTTCGATTTCCTGCAAGTAGAGCGGGTTCTTCTCGCGCTTCGAGGTGATGTTGGAGTGCACCATCACCGGCAGGTCGAACTCGGCGGCCAGGTGATAGACCCGGGTCAGTGCCTCGTTGTTGGCGCGCGGGGTATCGCCGTAGGTCAGCGCGGTGAGATCGTCGTGACGCGTAAAGATTTCGCCCAGCCCCTGCCAGAAACCCGGCTCCAGCTCGAGCATGCGGCGAATGTGCGCGTCGGCGTTCTTGTCCGTGGGGTTGAAGCCCGAGAGGAAGGGATGCAGGCGCTGCCGCTGCTCCACCGGCAGTTTCTTCACCGCCGCTGCCACCAGCACGTCGGTGGCGCTGTACCAATAGGCGCCGGCATCGTCCCCGGCGTAGTAGCGCGGTCGCTTGGGCTCGTCCTCGTGCCACTTCTTAGCCACCGGGATACCGGAAATCATCGCATGGTCGATGCGCCCCTTCGCCATCGCCTCCAGCAGCGAGTCCATGCCACCGCTTTCCTGGAAGAAGTCGACGTAGTGGAGGTGCGCATCGCTGTAGTGGTATTCGCGTGCCGACACGCCAGTGGCAACGGCTATCAAGATCAAGGCGAGAGCGGTCCGGATCGTTGGCAATGCGTTTCCTCCCAGGTTGAGCCAGAGTAGACCGCTGCCGCTTCGCCAGGTTCGAACCCACCTTGCCCGGCGAACCCGCTATGCTGCTGACGAATACAGCGAGGACCACCATGCCTACCCGCCTGATCGCGCCACGCCCGGACCTGATCGCCGGCCAATCCATTCTGCGCGCCCTGCCGGTGGCCCAATGCCGCAGCATTGGCCCTTTCGTGTTCTTCGACCACATGCTGGCTACGACTTACCCGCCGGGCAGCGGCCTGGATATCCAGCAGCACCCGCATATCGGGCTCTCCACCCTCACCTATCTGTTCGAAGGCGAATTGCTGCACAAGGACAGCCTGGGCTCCGAGCAGATCGTCCGGCCCGGGGACGTGAGCTGGATGACCGCCGGCTCCGCTGTCGCCCATGTCGAGCGCACGCCTTTGGCGCTCCGAGCGAGCGGCTCCCAGTTGCATGGATTGCAGGTCTGGCTGGCGTTGCCGCGGAGCCTGGAAACCTGCGCACCGGCCTACAGCCACCATGCAAGGGCCAGCCTGCCGCTCAGCGAGCAACTCGGCGTGCGCATCCATCTGATCGCCGGCCAGGGCTTCTGCCTGGAATCGCCGGTACCGGTCCACAGCCCTTGTCTGTATGCCGATCTGCGCCTGGAAGCCGGCGCAACCCTGCCGTTGCCAGCGGAGCACCAAGAGCGGGCGCTCTATGTAATCGACGGCGAAGCGCTGCTGGACGACCTCGCCTTGCCGCCGCATTCCCTGGCCATCCTGGAACCAGGAGAAAGCCCGTTGCTCAGCGCCTGCGGCAGTTGCCATGCGGTAATCATCGGCGGGGCGCCCTTGGATGGGCCGCGTCGGATGAACTGGAATTTCGTCGCCAGCGATTCGACTCTGATCGAACGGGCCCGGCAACGCTGGGCCGAAGGCGACTGGCCGCGCGTACCGGGCGAAACCCAGCGGATCGAACTGCCCGATTGAAAACCTCAGCGGGGCGCAAAGACTTCGTCGAAGAAATCATTCATCGCCCTGAAGGCACGGGCAGCGACTACCGGATGGTATTCGTTGCGCCCTGGCACGTTGGCTACCGGGTTAGTGAAGGAGTGCACCGCGCCGCCATAGCTGACCAGTTGCCAGTCGGTCTTCGCCGCCTTCATTTCCTCGATGAAGCCGTCGACCTGCTCCTTGGGTACGGCGGGATCGTCCGCCCCGTGCAGTACCAGAATCGGTGCCTTGATGTTCTTCGCATCGGCCGGGTTCGGTGTATCCAGGTTGCCGTGAAAGGACACGAAGCCCTTCAAGGATGAACCCGAACGAGCCAACTCCAGGATGGCTCCGCCTCCGAAGCAGAAGCCGATGGCTCCCAGTTGGCCCTTGCTCAGGGCCACCTTATCGCCCTGACGCTCGAAGACCTCCAGCGCCGCCTGGGTGCGCTTGCGCATCAGCGGCCGATCGGCGCGCAGTGCACCCGCGGCAGCCTTGGCTTCGTCCGGGTTGCTCGGCCTGACCGCCTTGCCGTACAGATCGGCCATGAACACCACGTACTTGTCGCCGGCGGCACGGGCGGCCTTCTTCGCCGAATCCTCGTTGACGCCCAGCCAGTTCGGCACCATCAACAGCCCCGGTCGTGGCGCCTTCACCGCATCGTCATAGATCAGCAGGCCCTCGTAGGGCTCGCCATCGATCTCGTACGGCACCGGCTCGACCACCACGCCAGCCTCGGCCAATCCGGCCAAACCGGCGAATACCAGGGGAAGCAGCCTCTTGCTCATCGTCTCGTCCTCCGTCACGGTCCAGACAGACAGCGTAGACATTGAACGGGAATCGCTTTCAATCAGGACGTCACAAAGCATTACAGGGCCCTGCGAGGCGAATGAGTATTGCACAGCAGGCAGGCTCGGCTCTCCGTCGTAGACAAATCCATACGCCCAATGACTGCTACCCCAACCTCAAATGAAAAAGGCCCGCCATGCGGGCCTTCCTCAAGCAAGCTGAGGCAATCAGGCCGAAAGCTCGACCAGCAGCTTGTTCAGCCGGCGCACGTAGCTGGCCGGGTCTTTCAGGCTGTCGCCCGCCGCCAGCGCGGCCTGGTCGAAGAGAATGTGCGAAAGATCGGCGAAACGATCCTCGTCCGGCTCGGCATCCAGCTTCTCGATCAACGGGTGGGCCGGATTGATCTCGAAGATCGGCTTGGACTCTGGCACCTTCTGTCCGCTGGCCTCGAGAATCTGGCGCATCTGCAGGCCGAGATCCTGCTCACCGATGGCGAGGATCGCCGGTGAGTCGGTCAGGCGGTGCGACACGCGTACTTCCTTGACCTGTTCGCCCAACGCGCCCTTGAGACGCTCCAGCAACCCTTCCTTGGCCTTGGCGATCTCTTCCTGGGCCTTCTTGTCCTCTTCGGTGTCCAACTTGCCGAGGTCCAGGTCGCCACGGGCGACATCGACGAACTGCTTGCCATCGAACTCGGTGAGGTAGCTCATCAGCCACTCATCAATACGATCGGTGAGCAGCAGGACCTCGACACCTTTCTTGCGGAACACTTCCAGGTGCGGGCTGTTCTTGATCTGCGCGTAGGATTCGCCGGTCAGGTAGTAGATCTTGTCCTGGCCCTCCTTCACGCGGCCCAGGTAGTCGGCCAGCGAGACGCTCTGTTCGCCGGACTCGTCAGCGGTGGAAGAGAAACGCAGCAGGCCGGCGATCTTCTCCTTGTTGGCGAAATCTTCCGCCGGGCCTTCCTTGAGCACTTGGCCGAACGCCTTCCAGAAGGACTTGTACTGCTCCGGCTCGTTCTTCGCCAACTTTTCCAGCATATCCAGGACGCGCTTGGTCAGCGCCGACTTCATCGAGTCGATCACCGGGTCCTTCTGCAAAATCTCGCGGGAGACGTTCAGCGAGAGGTCGTTGGAGTCGATGACGCCCTTGATGAAGCGCAGGTACAACGGCAGGAATTCGTCGGCCTGGTCCATGATGAACACGCGCTGCACATAGAGTTTGAGGCCCTTGGGCGCTTCACGATGGTACAGGTCGAACGGCGCACGGGCCGGCACGTAGAGCAGCGAGGTGTACTCCAGCTTGCCTTCGACCTTGTTGTGGCTCCAGGTCAGCGGATTCTCGAAGTCGTGGGCGACGTGCTTGTAGAACTCCTGGTATTCCTCGTCCTTCACTTCGGTACGCGGGCGAGTCCACAGCGCGCTGGCGCGGTTGACGGTTTCCCATTCGGGCTCGGCCGGCTTGTCCTCGCCGTGATGTTCCTTCGGCAATTCGATGGGCAGAGCGATGTGATCGGAATACTTCTTGATGATGTTGCGCAGACGCCAACCGTCGGCAAACTCGTCTTCGCCCTTTTTCAGGTGCAGGACGATACGGGTGCCGCGCTCGGGCTTCTCCACGGTCGCGACATCGAACTCGCCCTCGCCCTTCGAAGACCAGTGCACCCCTTCGCTCGCCGGTGCGCCGGCTCGGCGGGTGAAGACATCCACCTTGTCGGCGACGATGAACGCCGAATAGAAGCCCACGCCGAACTGACCGATCAGGTGGGAGTCCTTCTTCTGATCGCCGGACAGGTTCTTAAGGAAGTCGGCGGTACCGGACTTGGCGATGGTGCCGAGGTGAGTGACCACCTCTTCGCGGCTCATGCCGATGCCATTGTCTTCGATGGTGACGGTCTTGGCGTCCTTATCGAAGCTCACGCGAATCTTGAGGTCCGCCCCGCCCTCGAGCAGTTCGGGCTTGGCCAGGGCCTCGAAGCGCAGCTTGTCGGCGGCATCGGAGGCATTGGAGACCAGCTCGCGGAGGAAGATTTCCTTGTTCGAATACAAGGAATGGATCATCAGGTGCAGCAGTTGCTTCACCTCGGTCTGGAAGCCCAGCGTCTCTTTTTGAGTCTCCACACTCATGGTCGTCTAACTCCACTTGGATGGCAGGCCGCAACTGCGGCGGATGCCATCCAGATGGGGGCTTTGCCTGGGATTTCAAGTGCTTGGCCAGAAGACCCGCAATCAGGGCTCCAGCAACTCGATCCGGGCGATATCGTCCGGGCGCAGGCTGAAGTTCGCCTCGCCTGCACCGTTCATGTTGCGCCGGATCAGCACATGGCCTTCGTTGTCGAGGCCGACGAAACGTCCCTGGACGGTGCCGCCGCGCTCGTTGACCAGTCGCATCGCGAGGTTCCGGTAGTGGTTGGGATTGCTCAACAGGCGCTCCAGGGAGAAACGCTGGCGGCGGTCGGCGGGACGGGCGGCATCGGCGGTTGGTGCCTGGGCCGGGCGGTTCTGCTCGGCGGAGGCGGTCGTCGCCTGGGGCGGCGGAAGCGGCGGGAAACGATCCCCCTCCACCATCCAGCCGCGCGAACCGGCCTTGCTCAGACGCAACGGCAAGTGCTCCGAGCGATAGTCGATCCGGGCATCGACCTCGAGCTCAAGGGACTTGGCCGGCAGCGTCGGGGTCGGCAGCGCGGTCAGCTCCACCGCACGGGTAGCGAAGCGGCGCTGCAGATAGTCCTCGATCACGTAGGCCAGGGTGTCCCTGGAGTCGTAGGTGGTGTCCACCTTGCCATCGTCGCGATAGCGCAGGCGGTCGGTGAACAGTTCCACGGTGCCGCTCAGGGTGGTCTGGTATTGCGGCGGCAACACAAGGTGGAAATCGCCCACCAGCCGATTCGGCGCTTCCGGCTTCAGATCCAGATGCAGCGTATAGCCGCGGCTCAATCGGCGGGCCTCCGGAAGTTCCTGCTCGGGCAGCAGCCAGCTCACCTCGACTTCCGGCAGCTTGCCGGCGTCCTGCGGCAGGACATCCAGGCGAACGCCGTCTTCCGTCGCCCGCGGCAAGCGGATGCTCAACTCGCGGCGAGCGAAGAAATCCTGCCCCTCACGCAAACTGAGGATGCCGTCGATCAGCTCGCCCCGCTGCGGTGCGAATGGCTCGCCGTTCAGCTCGCCATGCAGACGGATCGCCAGCTCGGCCGGCGCCTCCTGCTGTGGTTGCAGCCAGCGCATGGCAACTATCGCCTCCAGGCGTGCCGCATCGTGGTTGGCCAACAAGGTCATGCCCACCACCAGCGGAATCACCCCCAGGGCCGCCAGTAGCACGGCCTTGCGCGCCGTGCGCCAGTGCCGCAGGACGTAGATCAGGGTGATCGGCGGCAGCAGGCTGCCGAAGCCCCAGAGCAGGCCGGTACCGAAGGCCAGCATCACCAGCCAGACCAGACCGGCCAGCATCAATAACAGACCGCCGAGAATCAGCAGTGCATCCATCCGGAATTCCTTGTAATGGCCGCCCTTTGCGTCGCGGAACGACGCGCTCTTTCAGGCGCCGCAATCTGGCAGCGCCGGGCATCAGGGCCCGTCCACCTTGAAATGAGCGCGCGCCGTCGCGATGGGTTCGGCTTGGGTTGTCTGCCAGGCGGTGATGGCGACGTTCGCCACACGGCGTCCCTGTCGCCAGACCTGGCATTGAGCGAAGGTGTCACGATAATGACCAGCGCGCAGGTAATCTATGGAGAAGTCGATGATTTTGGGCAAATGTGGAATGCCCATGAACATCAACAGGTGAAGCATGGCCGCATGCTCCATGAATCCGGCGATCACGCCGCCATGGATGGCCGGTAGGATCGGGTTGCCGATGGTGTCCTTGCTGGCCGGCAGACGGAACACCAGGTCGTCGCCCAGCCGCAGACACTCGACGCCGATCAGCTTCGCGTAGGGAATCAGGCCGAGCAGTTGGTCGTAGTCGTTCTTTTCCCGGGCCTCGCGCACCAGGGTATCGAAATCCAGGCCGCTCATGCCGCACCGCCTTGAATGTCGCGCTTGAGCCCCTGCCCACCCTGGGCGGCCTTGCCCATACGCATGAAGGTACCGACCACATGGGCGATCGGCTGCTGCGGGTCGTCCTGGTAGGCGAAGCCACGCGTGAAAATGATGTTCGGCGTGACCCGATAGCATTCGGCGAACCCATAGACATCCTTGTGCGGCTCGGCCGGGTGCATGTAATCGATGCGCAAATCCAGGGTCGGACAGATTTCGAAATCGGACAGCGCGCAGACCGTGGAGATACCGCAGGTGGTATCCATCAGCGTGGTAATCGCACCGCCATGAATCACGCCGGTGTCGGGGTTCCCGATGATCGAGGTGCTGTAGGGCAGACGCAGGGTCAGGCCATGGCTGTCGGCCGCCTCCACCGCTATTCCCAGGACCTGGCAATGACGAAGGGCAGAGAGGAAACGCTGGGCCCGCTCGAGGATAACGCTGTCGCTCACGATCGGTTCTCATACATCAAATTCGAGGCGCGCATCATACCTTCTTGTAGAGATACGCCGCAGCGAAATGGGAACTTAATCACATTTTCCAGCTCGAAAATGCCGCGAACGGGACATGCCCGTTGTTTGGAGAATGATCATGCAAAAATCCCTCACCTACGCCCTGCTGTTTGCCGCGACGGTCGGCCTGGCCGCTTGTGAGAAGACTCCGGAAGACAAGATGCAATCCGCCAAGGAGTCCGCTTCCGAAGCCATCGAGAACCTGGGCGACGCCGCCGAGGAAAGCAGCGAAGCCGCTGAGCAGAAGGCCGACCAAGCGCTGGGTAACGAGCCCACCACCGGCGAGAAGATCGAAGAAACCGCCGACGATGCCGCCGACGCCATTGAAGAGGCGGGAGACGAAGCGAAAGACGCCGCCAACTGACGGCGTCTCATCGGGAGCGGATTCGTCACAGCAGGCCGGCACCCGGCGCGAACGAGTCCGCCGTCCGTCAACGCAATGCCGGGCTCACCATGAGCACCAGGCAGCACAGCAGGCCGATACCCCAGATCACACTGCGCTGCCAGTGCAAATCAGCCCAGTAGCAAATCAAATAAAGCACCCGCGAAATCACGAAGGTCACCGCCAGCGCGTCGATCAGGAACCCCTGCGTCTGGGTGGTATGCGCCATCAAGACTCCGGCCACGAATAGCGGGAAGATTTCGAAGCTGTTCTGGTGAGCCGCCAGCGCGCGGGCACCGAATCCGGTCAGCCGGGCCTGTTGGGCACGCGGATGGCGATTGTCGTATCCCCGCCCCTCCTCGCTCATCGCCTTGGCAACGGGTGCCTTGGCCAGGTAGATCAGCAGCGCACTGATGAACAAGCACCAGAATGGAATCGTCATTCGCTTTTCTCCTTGAGCGGCTCGGCCGCGGGGGTCTGGGTGTAGACCATCACTTCCAGTACGTCCGAATGGAACTCACGTCGATACAGCACCACTACCACGCCGGCGGTGATCAGCATGAAGAACCAGGGATTGATGAACCAGGCCAGCATCGACATGCCGAAATAATAGGCACGCAGGCCGAAGTTGAACTGGTTGGCGGCCATGGAGATCACTCGCGCGGCGCGTTCGGCGAAAGCCTTACGCTCCTGCTCGGTAACATGCCGCTCGCCGACCATCGGCGCGGACCCCACCAGCACGGCAGCGAAGTTGTATTGGCGCATGCACCAGCTGAAGGTGAAGAAGGCGTAGACGAACACCATCGCCAACCCCAGCAGCTTGATTTCGGACATCTCCCGGGTCGCCGCCTGGACGAACGGAAGGTCAGCCAGCAATGACACCGCGCGATCGGACGCCCCGAGCACAGTGAGGATGCCGGCGAGAATGATCAAGGTACTGGAAGCGAAGAACGACGCGTTGCGTTCCAGGTTGCCGATCACGTTGGCATCCCCGATGCGGTTGTCGCGCAGCAGCAGGCGACGCATCCAGTCCTCCCTATAGAGGTGCAGGACACTGGCCAGGCAAGGGGTGTCGCGGCCCTTCCAGGTGGCGTACCGGGTATAGCCGATCCAGCAGACAAGGAACCAGAAAATGGCGAGAAGATGGGGCAGATAGCTTTCAGCGCTGAACATGGATTCTCCTTGCGGGCTCGCCGATTATAGACAGCGCTGGCTTTTCGCAAGCCACAAAAAAGGCCGCGTCGGCGGCCTTTTTCGTTCGGTGCTTATCTCGAAGCCAATGCAGCCTTCGGTTTCCCCAGGATGCGGTCGAACACCGCCGCCAGCACCAGTGTCGCCAGCGCCGGAATCAGCCAGCCAAGGCTCTGTTCGGCCAATGGCAGACGACTGATGAAACTCGGTATCAAGTCCTGACGTCCAGTCGCGGCGATCCCGTCGAAAACGCCGAAGATCAAGGTCACCGCCATCACCGGTACGAACACCAGGCGCTGCGACAGCCACAGACGATCCAGCAGGCTCAGCGCGACCAGCACGATGGCCAACGGATAGAGGCCGACCAGAACCGGCACCGAAACACTGATCAACTGGGTCAGCCCCTGGTTGGCGACACCCAGGCTGAACAAGCCGAAGAGAATGACTACGGTGCGGTAGGAGACTGGCAGCAGGCCGCTGAAGAACTCTCCGCAGGCGGTCAGCAGGCCGACTGCGGTGGTCAGGCAAGCCAGCGTGATGACCACGGACAGCAGCAGACTGCCGGTCGTGCCGAAGGTGTGCTGGACGTAGGTTGTCAGAATCTGCACGCCATTCTGCGCGTCACCGGCAATCCCCTGGCTGGTGGCGCCGAGGTAAAACAGCGCCATATAGACCAGCGACAGGCCGACGGCAGCGATAATCCCTGCCACCACTGAATAGCGCGTCACCAGGCCCGCATCGCTTACGCCGCGGTCACGGATCGCCGTGGCGATGACGATGCCGAACACCAGAGCACCCAGGGTATCCATGGTCAGGTAGCCCTGCAGGAAACCTTGCACGAACGGTGCGGCCTGATAGCTGTCGGAGGTCACGCCGACCTCCCCGGCCGGCGCGAACAGTGCAGCGCCACCCAGCACCAGCAAGGCAGCCAGAAGGACCGGGGTGATGAACTTGCCGATGCGGTCCACCAGGCGCCCCGGATTGAGCGAAAGGAACAGCACGGCGACGAAGTAGGCCAGCGTATAGAGCAGTAGCGGCATACCGCTGTTGCCGGTGAACGGCGCCACGCCCATTTCGAATGACACCACGGCGGTACGCGGTGTCGCGAACAGCGGGCCGATCGCCAGATAGACCGCCACGGCGAGAAGCGTACCGGCGGACTTGCCGAGCGGTGCGGTCAGTCGCTCCATGCCACCCCCTACCCTGGCCAGGGCCACGACCGTCAGCAACGGCAGGCCGACGCCGGTGAGGAGGAAACCGAAGGCCGCCTGGCCCATGTTCTGCCCGGCAGCCATACCGGCGCTCGGCGGAAAGATGATGTTGCCCGCACCCAAGAACAGCGCGAATGTCATGAAGCCGAGGGCCAGCAGATCCAGACCTTTCAAACGAATCATTTCGGGAAATACCACATGCAGGAAATCGTCATTGCAGAGGGTCTCCCCTTGGGGTCGAGGGAAACGTCATCCTTCCGGTTGGGAGGGACCATGGAAAGCGCCTGCTACCCCTGGGTAAGAAGGTCGGCGCGGCGAAGGCGGCACCTTAATGGAAACGGCCGCATTCAGCGACTGCTGGCTGTCCGACGCGTCGAACCGCCAATGGCGGATGTCGCAAATCTGTAAATAGTGTCCGCTTGGTCAGAATTCCTAACGGCCTCGAAAGTATTCCCCCAAACGAAAAAGGCCACCCGAAGGTGGCCTCTCTCAACAGTCACGTCGACCTCAGGCCTTCTTGACTTCCCAACCGGTCAGCTCGGCCAGGGCCTTGCCGATGTCGGCCAGGGAACGCACGGTCTTCACACCGGCATCCTGCAGGGCGGCGAACTTCTCGTCCGCGGTGCCTTTGCCGCCAGAGATGATCGCGCCGGCGTGGCCCATACGCTTGCCGGGCGGAGCGGTGACGCCGGCGATGTAGGAAACCACCGGCTTGGTCACGTTGGCCTTGATGAAGGCAGCGGCCTCTTCCTCGGCGGAACCGCCGATCTCACCGATCATCACGATCGCTTCGGTCGCCGGGTCTTCCTGGAACAGCTTGAGGATGTCGATGAAGTTGGAACCCGGGATCGGGTCGCCGCCGATGCCCACGCAGGTGGACTGGCCGAAACCGGCGTCGGTGGTCTGCTTCACGGCTTCATAGGTCAGGGTGCCGGAGCGCGACACGATACCGACCTTGCCCGGCAGGTGGATGTGACCCGGCATGATGCCGATCTTGCACTCACCGGGAGTGATCACGCCCGGGCAGTTCGGGCCGATCAGGCGTACGCCCAGCTCGTCACACTTGACCTTGGCTTCCAGCATGTCCATGGTCGGAATGCCTTCGGTGATGCAGACGATCAGCTTGATGCCGCCGAACGCCGCTTCCAGGATCGAGTCCTTGCAGAACGGAGCAGGAACGTAGATGACCGAAGCATCGGCGCCGGTCGCTTCCACGGCTTCCTTGACGGTGTTGAACACCGGCAGGCCGAGGTGGGTGGTGCCGCCCTTGCCGGGGGTCACGCCGCCGACCATCTTGGTGCCGTAGGCGATGGCCTGTTCGCTGTGGAAAGTACCCTGGCTACCGGTGAAGCCTTGGCAGATGACTTTGGTGTCTTTGTTGATCAGGACGCTCATTACTTACCCTCCGCGGCCTTGACGACCTGCTGGGCAGCGTCGGTCAGGCTGGTTGCCGCGATGATGTTCAGACCGCTTTCGGCCAGGACCTTGGCGCCCAGCTCAGCGTTGTTGCCTTCCAGGCGGACGACCACCGGAACCTTCACACCGACTTCCTTCACGGCGCCGATGATGCCTTCCGCGATCATGTCGCAGCGCACGATGCCGCCGAAGATGTTCACCAGAACGGCCTTCACGTTGCTGTCGGACAGGATGATCTTGAACGCTTCGGTCACGCGCTCTTTGGTCGCGCCGCCGCCAACGTCCAGGAAGTTGGCCGGCTTGCCGCCGTGCAGGTTGACGATGTCCATGGTACCCATGGCCAGGCCGGCACCGTTGACCATGCAGCCGATGTTGCCTTCGAGAGCGACGTAGTTCAGCTCCCACTTGGCGGCATGGGCTTCACGCGGATCGTCCTGGGACGGGTCGTGCATGGCGCGCAGCTTCGGCTGGCGGTACAGGGCGTTGCCGTCGATGTTGATCTTGGCATCCAGGCAGTGCAGGTTGCCGTCCTTCTTGATCACCAGCGGGTTGATTTCCAGCAGGGCCAGGTCGTAGTCCTGGAACAGCTTGGCGAGGCCGGTGAAGATGTGCACGAACTGCTTGATCTGGTCGCCCTGCAGGCCCAGCTTGAAAGCCAGCTCGCGGCCCTGGTACGGCTGAGCGCCGACCAGCGGGTCGATGGTGGCCTTGAGAATCTTCTCGGGAGTCTCGTGGGCGACTTTCTCGATCTCCACGCCACCCTCGGTGGAAGCCATGAAGACGATGCGACGGCTGGAGCGATCGACGACCGCACCGAGGTACAGTTCCTTGTCGATATCGGTGCAGGATTCCACCAGGATCTTGCTGACCGGCTGGCCATTGGCGTCAGTCTGGTAGGTCACCAGACGCTTGCCGAGCCAGTTGGCGGCGAAGGCTTTGGCGTCTTCTTTGCTCTTGACCAGCTTCACACCGCCAGCCTTGCCGCGGCCGCCGGCATGCACCTGGGCTTTCACAACCCACATGTCGCCGCCAATCTTGTCGCAGGCCTCTGCAGCCTCTTCCGGGGTGTCTACGGCAAAGCCCTTGGATACGGGCAGGCCGTATTCAGCGAACAGCTGCTTACCCTGATATTCGTGGAGATTCATGCTTGTCTACCGTCTTCGTTTAGGTATTGCGCATTTCGGCGCTGCGCTTATGGCGCCGCGCCACCTGTGACCGCCCTGGGGCGGTCCGGCGGACGTTCCGCGGTGAGCCGCACGGCTCACGACGGGCAGCCCGCCGTGGTTCTTTGCCTCAGCGCTTCTTGCGATTGGCAATGTGAATGGCGTGGCCATTCACCGCCAGAGCCGCTTCGTGCAACGCTTCGGACAGGGTCGGGTGCGAGAACACCATCATGCCGAGGTCTTCGGCGCTGGTGCCGAACTCCATGCCGATCGCGCCTTGCTGAACCAGCTCGGCAGCGCTCGGGCCGATCACATGCACGCCCAGCACGCGATCGGTCTTGGCATCGGCGATGACCTTGACCAGACCGGCGGTGTCATTGGCAGCCATGGCGCGGCCGCTGGCGGCGAACGGGAAGGTACCGACGTTCACTTCGACGCCTTCGGCCTTCAGGGCCTGCTCGGTCTTGCCGACCCACGCGATTTCCGGGTGTGTGTAGATGACCGACGGGATCAGGTCGTAGTTCATCTGGGCCTTGTGGCCGGCAATGCGCTCGGCGACCATCACGCCCTCTTCCGAGGCCTTGTGCGCCAGCATCGCGCCGCGCACCACGTCGCCGATGGCGTAGACGCCCGGTACGCTGGTGGCGCAGTAGTCATCGACGAAGATGAAGCCACGCTCATCCATGTCCACGCCGCTGTCGGCAGCCAGCAGATCGGTGGTGACCGGACGACGGCCGACCGCGACGATCAGCTTGTCGAAGGTCATCTTCTGCTCGCCCTGAGCGTCGGTGAAGCTCACGGTAACCTGCTTCTTCTTGACCTCGGAGCCAGTCACGCGGGCACCCAGACGGATGTTCAGACCCTGCTTGGTGAGGATCTTCAGGGCTTCCTTGGAGATCTGCTCGTCGGCAGCCGGGAGGAACTTGTCCATGGCTTCGATGACGGTCACTTCCGCCCCCAGGCGGGCCCAGACGGAACCCAACTCGAGGCCGATGACGCCTGCGCCAATAACGCCCAGCTTCTTCGGCACGGCCTGGAAGTCCAGGGCGCCGGTGGAGTCGACGATGACGTCCTGGTCGACCGGAGCCGGCGGAATGTCGACCGGCTTGGAACCGGACGCCAGGATCACGTTGGTGGCTTCGATGACTTCAACCTTACCGTCACGGCCAGTCACTTCGACCTGCTTGTTAGCCAACAGCTTGCCATGACCTTCCAGCAGGGTGACGCCGTTCGCCTTGAACAGGGTGGCGACGCCGCCGGTGAGGTTCTTCACGATGGTGTCCTTGCGGGCCACCATGGAGGGAACATCGATGGTCACGCCCTTGGCTTCGATGCCATGGACTTTGAAGCCCTCGTGGGCCTCGTGGTACTTGTAGGAACTGTCCAGCAGCGCCTTGGAGGGGATGCAGCCGACGTTCAGGCAGGTGCCGCCCAGAGCGGTCTTGCCGTCCTTGCCCTGATATTTCTCGATGCAGGCGGTCTTCAGACCGAGTTGCGCGGCCTTGATCGCCGCCACATAGCCGCCAGGACCGGCACCGATGACTACCACGTCGAATTTCTGGGTCATAACTCATTCCTTCTCGGATGAAACCGGACGGCCCTTCTCGGGCCGCCGTGGAGAGAAGCTGGCTCAGATGTCCAGCAGCAGGCGTGCCGGGTCTTCCAGCAGATCCTTGATGGTGACCAGGAAGCTCACGGCTTCCTTACCGTCGATCAGACGATGATCATAGGACAGCGCCAGGTACATCATCGGCAGGATCACCACCTGGCCATTCACCGCCATCGGGCGCTCCTGGATTTTGTGCATGCCGAGGATCGCGGTCTGCGGCGGGTTGACGATCGGGGTCGACAGCAGCGAGCCGAATACACCACCGTTGGAGATGGTGAAGGTGCCACCGGTCATGTCTTCGATGGTCAGCTTGCCGGCCTTGGCCTTCTTGCCGAAGTCGGAGATGGTGCCTTCGATTTCCGCCAGGCTCATGTGCTCGGCGTTACGCAGCACCGGAACCACCAGGCCACGATCGCTGGACACGGCGACACCGATGTCCTGGTAGCCGTGGTAGACGATGTCGTTGCCGTCGATCGACGCGTTGACGCCCGGGAAGCGCTTCAGCGCCTCGGTGGCCGCCTTGACGAAGAAGGACATGAAGCCCAGGCGCACGCCGTTGTGGGTCTTCTCGAAGAGGTCCTTGTACTTCGAGCGCAGGTCCATCACCGGCTTCATGTTGACCTCGTTGAAAGTGGTCAGCATGGCCATGGAGGACTGGGCTTCGACCAAGCGCTCGGCGACCTTGGCGCGCAGGCGGGTCATCGGCACGCGCTTCTCGACGCGGTCGCCAGCGGCGAACATCGGCGCTTCGGCAGCCGGAGCGGCGGGCTTGGCAGCCGGGGCAGCGGCCGGAGCGTTCTTCTTGGCCTCGACGGCGGCGACCACGTCTTCCTTGGTCACACGACCACCTTTGCCGGTGCCGGCAATGCTGTTCGGGTCGATACCGTTCTCTTCGGCCAGCTTACGGGCGGCCGGAGACAGGATCTGATCTTCGGCGGCAACAGCCGGAGCGCTGGACGCAGCGGCAGCCGGGGCGGCTGCGGGGGCAGCAGCGGCAGCGCCGCCTTCGGTCAGCTTGCCGAGCAATTCGCCGCTCAGGACAGTGTCGCCCTCGTTCTTCACGATTTCGGCGAGCACGCCGTCCGCTTCGGCGAGCACTTCCATGACCACTTTGTCGGTTTCGATGTCGACGATCAGCTCGTCACGCTTGACGGCATCACCCGGCTTCTTGTGCCAGGTAGCGACGGTGCCGTCGGCAACCGATTCCGGGAAAGTGGGGGCTTTGATCTCGATAGCCATAGTAATTCCTATTGATTCGGTTTCTTCGTCGAGACGGCCGCAACGGCCGTCTCTCATCTGAAGGCGTTAAACGGTAAAGGCGTCCTGCAGCAGTTTTTCCTGCTGTTCCGCATGCATCGAGGCGTAACCACACGCAGGCGCGGCCGACGCTTCACGACCGGCGTACTCGAGGAACAGGGTCTTCTTGTGCGCGGTGGCGACACGGCGCATGTGATGCTGGCTGCAATACCAGGCACCCTGGTTCATCGGCTCTTCCTGGCACCAGACGATATGCTTGAGGTTCTTGTACGGAGCCAGAACCTCGGCCAGATCATCTTCCGGGAACGGATAGAGCTGCTCGATACGCACGATGGCGATGTCGTCACGACCTTCGTTGCGGCGCTTCTCCAGCAGGTCGTAGTAGACCTTGCCGCTGCACAGGATCAAGCGCTCGACCTTCTTCGGATCGATCGGGTCGATTTCCCCGATGACTGTCTGGAAGGAGCCTTCCGCCAGATCTTCCAGCGTGGAGATGGCCAGCTTGTGACGCAGCAGCGACTTGGGCGTCAGGGCCACCAGAGGCTTGCGCAGCGGGCGGATCACCTGGCGGCGCAGCATGTGGTAAACCTGCGCCGGCGTGGTCGGTACGCAGACCTGGATGTTGTGCTCGGCGCACAGCTGCAGGTAACGCTCCAGGCGCGCGGAGGAGTGCTCCGGCCCCTGCCCTTCGTAGCCGTGTGGCAACAGCATGGTCAGGCCGCACAGACGGCCCCACTTGTGCTCGCCGCTGGTGATGAACTGGTCGATCACCACCTGAGCGCCGTTGGCGAAGTCACCGAATTGGGCTTCCCAGATCACCAGCGCGTTCGGCGTGGTAGTGGCATAGCCGTATTCGAAGGCCAGTACGGCTTCTTCCGACAGGTAGGAATCATACAGATCGAAGCGCGGCTGCTTCTCGAACAGGTGCTGCAGCGGCAGATAGGTGCTCGCGTCCTTCTGGTTGTGCAACGCGGCATGGCGATGCGAGAAGGTGCCACGACCGACGTCCTGGCCAGTGATGCGAACCGGGTGGCCTTCGAACAGCAGAGTTGCATAGGCCATGGTCTCGGCATAACCCCAGTTGATCGGCAGCGCACCGGCGCCCATCTTCTGGCGATCTTCGAGAATCTTCGCGACCTGGCGCTGGACGACGAAGCCTTCCGGAATCTCCAACAGCTTGGCCGACAGTTCCTGCAGCGTCTTCAGATCGAAGCGGGTGTCGTGACGCGCGGTCCAGGCATGTCCCAGGTAGGGACGCCAGTCGACGAACAGCTCCTTGTTCGGCTCCTTGACCAGGCTCTTCACCACATGCAGACCGTTGTCCAGAGCACTGCGGTACTCGTCAACCTGCGCCTGGACGCGCTCGTTGTCGAGGACGTTGGCCTGAATCAGGGTGTCGGCATACTGCTCACGGGTGGTGCGCTGTTTGGCGATCTGCTGGTACATCAGCGGCTGGGTGCCGCTCGGCTCGTCCGCTTCGTTATGGCCACGACGGCGGTAGCAGACCAGGTCGATGACCACGTCACGCTTGAACTGCATGCGATAGTCGACAGCCAGCTGGGTCACGAACAGCACCGCTTCCGGATCGTCACCGTTCACGTGGAAGATCGGCGCCTGGATCATCTTCGCCACATCGGTCGCGTACTCGGTGGAGCGCGCGTCTTCCTGGCGGCTGGTGGTGAAGCCGACTTGGTTGTTGATCACGATGTGGATGGTGCCGCCCGTGCGATAGCCACGGGTCTGCGACATCTGGAAGGTTTCCATGACCACGCCCTGGCCGGCGAATGCCGCGTCGCCGTGGATGGACACCGGTAGAACCTTGTCACCGCTCGGATCGTTGCGGCGATCCTGGCGAGCGCGTACCGAACCCTCCACCACCGGCGAAACGATTTCCAAGTGGGACGGGTTGAACGCCAGAGCCAGGTGAACTTCCCCACCCGGGGTCATGACGTTGGAAGAGAAACCCTGGTGGTACTTCACGTCGCCGGAGCTGAGACCTTCGACCTTCTTGCCTTCGAACTCGTCGAACAGGTCGCGCGGGTTCTTGCCGAAGGTGTTGACCAGCACGTTCAGGCGGCCACGGTGGGCCATGCCGATCACGATTTCCTGGGTGCCGTAGGAACCGGAACGCTGGATCACTTCGTCCAGCAGCGGGATCAGGCTCTCGCCGCCTTCCAGGCCAAAACGCTTGGTGCCCGGGTACTTGGTGCCCAGGTACTTTTCCAAACCTTCGGCGGCGGTCAGGCGCTCGAGCAGGTGCGTACGCACTTCGGCAGAATATGCCGGGCGGCCACGCACGCTCTCAAGACGCTGCTGGAACCAACTGCGCTGCTCGGAATCGACGATATGGGTGAACTCGGCGCCGATGGTGCGGCAATACGTCTGTTGCAGGGCCTCGCGAATTTCGCGCAGACTCGCTTCATCCTTGCCGATAAACAGGCCGCCGGTACGGAAAGTGGTATCCAGGTCGGCGTCGGTCAGACCGTAGTGATTGATCGACAGGTCGGCCGGTGCGGGGCGCTGCCAGAGACCCAGCGGATCGAGCTGGGAAGCCTGATGGCCACGCATGCGGTAGGCCTGGATCAAGCGCAGGACTTCGACCTGCTTCTTCTCATGCTCGCTGCTGACGCTGCCAGCGGAAACCGGCTGAGCGCGGCGCTGGTTCTTGGCCAGGAGTACGAAATGATCGCGAACCGTAGAATGCGAAACGTCGGTGGCGGCGTTGCCGTCGGCGGGCAGCTTCTGGAAGTAGGTGCGCCACTCTTCGGGCACAGCGTTGGGATCGTGCAGGTAGAGCTCATAGAGCTCTTCCACATAGGCAGCGTTACCACCGGATAGGTGGGCACTGTTCCACATGCGCTGCATTACGCTTTCTTGCATGCTTGGTCACCCTCGGTAAGGGGACACCACCGGCGTGGAAACCGCAGCCTGGTCATTTTCCCAAGTCCTGAAGCAGCGACTTCGGTCAAGCCACCACGGATCCCGCAGATAGTCCGGGTACCAGCCCGGATGCCCCTGCTGGTCATCATATTTTTCAAATGAGAACCGCGGCTTTGTGGGCTACGGTTCGATTAAAACTACGGCGCCGGGTTCAACGCCAGCGCCGCAGGTGTCACAGGTAAAACCGTGAGCGGATCAAGTCCCGCTCTGCAGCAGCATGTTGCGTACGTGACCGATGGCCTTGGTCGGGTTCAGGCCTTTCGGGCAGACGTTGACGCAATTCATGATGCCGCGGCAACGGAAGACGCTGAACGGGTCATCCATTGCGGCCAGGCGCTCTTCGGTCTTGGTGTCGCGGCTGTCGGCCAGGAAACGATAGGCCTGCAGCAGCGCAGCGGGACCGAGGAACTTGTCCGGGTTCCACCAGAAGGACGGGCAGCTGGTCGAGCAGCACGCGCACAGGATGCACTCGTACAGACCGTCCAGCTTCTCGCGCTCTTCCGGCGACTGCAGACGCTCGATGGCCGGAGCCGGTGTATCGTTCTGCAGGTAAGGCTGCACCTTCTCGTATTGCTTGTAGAAGATGCTCATATCGACAACCAGGTCACGAATGACCGGCAGGCCCGGCAGCGGGCGAATCACCAGTTGACCGCCACGCAGGCCCGCCGCGGACAGCGGGGTGATGCAAGCCAGGCCATTCTTGCCGTTGATGTTCATGCCGTCGGAGCCGCAAACGCCTTCGCGGCAGGAGCGACGGTAAGAGAAGGTGACGTCCTGTTCCTTAATCAACGCCAGCACGTCGAGGACCATGATGTCCTTGCCGCCGGTATCGACCTGGAATTCCTGCATGAACGGGGCGGCATCCTGCTCGGGGTTATAGCGATAAACACTGACTTTCAACATATCGGCCACCCTTAATAAGTCCGAACCTTGGGTTCAAATGCCGGAACAGTCTTCGGCGCAAAGTTGACGGCACGCTTGGCGACGCGCTTTTCACCCGGGAAGTACAGGGTGTGGCACAGCCAGTTCTCGTCGTCGCGCTCTTCGAAGTCTTCACGGGCATGTGCACCACGGGACTCTTTGCGGGTTTCTGCTGCGATTGCGGTGGCTTCGGCCACTTCGAGCAGGTTCTGCAGTTCCAGCGCTTCGATGCGCGCGGTGTTGAACGCCTGGCTCTTATCGGCAATCTTGACGTTGGCGATACGGCCACGCAGTTCGGCCAGTTGCTGGATACCCTTCTGCATGTATTCGCCGGTACGGAACACACCGAAGTAGTTCTGCATGCAGTTCTGCAGTTCCTTGCGCAGCGGGGCGACGTCTTCGCCGCTGGTGCGCTCGTTCAGGCCGCTCAGGCGAGCCAGGGCGACGTCCAGGTCGGTGTCGCTGGCGTTGCGGTATTCGATACCGTCCTTCAGGGCCTTCTCCAGGTGCAGACCGGCCGCACGACCGAAGACCACCAGGTCGAGCAGCGAGTTGCCGCCCAGGCGGTTGGCGCCGTGCACCGACACGCAAGCCACTTCGCCCACGGCGAACAGGCCTTCGATGATCGTGTCGTTGCCGTTGGCATCCTGGGTGATCGCCTGGCCATGAATGTTGGTGGCCACGCCACCCATCATGTAGTGGCAGGTCGGGATGACCGGAATCGGAGCAACGACCGGGTCGACATGCGCAAAGGTCTTGGACAGTTCGCAGATACCGGGCAGGCGGCTGTGCAGGACCTCCTCACCGAGATGGTCGAGTTTCAGCAGCACATGGTCGCCATCCGGGCCACAGCCGTTGCCGGCGATGACTTCCTTGACCATGGAACGGGCCACCACGTCGCGACCGGCCAGGTCCTTGGCGTTCGGCGCATAACGCTCCATGAAGCGCTCGCCGTGCTTGTTGATCAGGTAGCCACCCTCGCCGCGGCAACCTTCGGTCACCAGCACGCCGGCACCGGCGATGCCGGTCGGGTGGAACTGCCACATTTCGATGTCCTGCACCGGCACGCCGGCACGCAGGGCCATGCCTACGCCGTCACCGGTGTTGATCAGGGCATTGGTGGTGGAGGCGTAGATACGACCGGCACCGCCGGTAGCCAGCACGGTGGCCTTGGAGCGGATATAAGCAGTTTCGCCGGTTTCGATGCAGATCGCGATAATGCCGACGATGGCGCCATCCTGGTTCTTCACCAGATCGACGGCATACCACTCGTTCAGGAAGGTGGTGTTGTTCTTCAGGTTGGCCTGATAGAGCGTGTGCAGCAGCGCGTGACCGGTACGGTCGGCAGCGGCACAGGTACGGGCAGCCTGCCCGCCTTTGCCGAAGTCCTTGGACTGGCCGCCGAACGGACGCTGATAGATGCGTCCCTGCTCGGTACGGGAGAACGGCAGGCCCATGTGCTCCAGCTCGAAGACGGCTTCCGGACCAACGGAGCACATGTATTCAATGGCGTCCTGGTCACCGATATAGTCGGAACCTTTGACGGTGTCGTACATGTGCCAGCGCCAATCGTCGTTCGGGTCGGCCGAAGCGATGGCGCAGGTGATGCCGCCCTGGGCGGAAACGGTGTGCGAGCGCGTCGGGAAAACCTTGGTCACGACGGCGGTCTTGTGGCCGGACTGGGCCAGTTGCAGCGCGGCGCGCATGCCGGCGCCGCCGCCACCTACGATGATGGCGTCGAAGGAAAGCGTACGAATTTTAGCCATGAATCAGATACCCCACAGAATCTGCACACCCCAGACGAAGAACGCGAACATTGCAATGCCGCATACCGCCTGGAAGAGGAAACGCACGCCGGTAGCCCACTTGCCCAGCGACATCGGAGTCAGATAGTCGGTGGAAATGGTCCACATGCCGACCCACGCGTGAGCGCCGAGGGCCACGAGGGCCAGGAGGCTGAAGATGCGCATCCAGTTCTGGGAGAACAGACCGTGCCAGTCGGCGTAGGTCAGGCTCGGGCTGGCGACGAGGTAGCCCAGCAGAAAGAGGAAGTAAGCCGCGAGAACGACCGCAGAAACGCGTTGAGCCATCCAGTCGTAGAGGCCGGAACGCGAAAGATTCGTGACGTTAGTTACCATACCCACACCCCCGCCAGCACGATCAGCAACGCCGAGACGACGAGCACGATTTTCGAGCCCAGCTTGCCGCCTTCCAGCGTCTCGCCGATGCCTAAGTCCATGATCAGATGGCGCACGCCCGCCACCAGGTGATACAGCAGCGCGGACAGCAGGCCCCAGATCACCAGTTTGGCCAGCGGACTGGCGAGACACGCCTTCACCTGCTCGAAGCCTTCCTCGGAAGCCAGGGACTTATCGAGTGCGAACAGCAGCACGGCGATGCCCAGGAAGAGGATGACACCGGAAATGCGGTGAAGAATGGACGTGTAAGCGGTGACTGGGAGTTTTATGGTCCTAAGGTCTAGGTTTACAGGTCGTTGGCTATTCACGGCTTTTTTTTCACACTGAGAGCCCTAACGATCAGGGCAAAGTTGTCGGGAAGTGCACTGGTCAGGTACCCACCCCCCAGGGAGTGACGACCCCCAGAATACGGGCTCTAAGGCCCCTGGCGATCGGACGCCGAGTATAGACAGTTAGGCTACTAATGACAATGCGATGGTCTTCCCCGAAAAGCGGATTGCGCCGCCTATATAAAAGGCGTAAATAGCGGCCTTTTTTCATTCAAAAGGCCTCTAAAAACCCGTCTGCGGCCAGGGTTGGCCCAAATTGACTTTCGAATTTATCTCTCTATAGTGATGCGGGCCCTGCGTGGGGGGCTTCTGATGATTTCAAGCATAAATAGGAGGCCACATATGGCTGACAAAAAAGCGCAGTTGATCATCGAGGGCGCAGCCCCCGTCGAACTGCCCGTTCTGACCGGCACCGTTGGTCCCGATGTAATCGATGTGCGGGGCCTCACCGCCACGGGCCGCTTCACGTTTGATCCTGGCTTTATGTCGACCGCCTCTTGCGAGTCGAAGATCACCTATATCGATGGCGACAAGGGTGTTCTTCTGCACCGCGGCTATCCGATCGAACAACTGGCAGAGAAGTCCGACTACCTGGAAACCTGCTACCTGCTGCTGAACGGCGAACTGCCGAATGCCGAAGAGAAGGCCAAGTTCGTCGGCACCATCAAGAACCACACCATGGTTCACGAGCAACTGAAGAGTTTCTTCAACGGTTTCCGCCGCGACGCTCACCCGATGGCGGTGATGTGCGGCGTGGTCGGCGCTCTGTCGGCCTTCTACCACGACTCCCTGGACATCAAGAATCCGCAGCACCGCGATATTTCCGCGATGCGCCTGATCGCCAAGATGCCGACCCTGGCGGCGATGGTGTACAAGTACTCCATGGGCCAGCCGATGATGTATCCGCGTAACGACCTGAACTACGCGGAAAACTTCCTGCACATGATGTTCAACACCCCGTGCGAGATCAAACCGATCAGCCCGACCCTGGCCAAGGCCATGGACCGCATCTTCATCCTCCACGCGGACCATGAACAGAACGCCTCTACTTCCACCGTGCGTCTCGCCGGCTCGTCGGGGGCCAATCCCTTCGCCTGTATCGCCGCCGGTATCGCCGCACTCTGGGGCCCGGCCCACGGCGGCGCCAATGAAGCCGTGCTGACCATGCTGGACGAGATCGGCGACGTATCGAACATCGACAAGTATGTAGCCAAGGCCAAGGACAAGGACGACCCGTTCAAGCTGATGGGCTTCGGCCACCGCGTCTACAAGAACTTCGACCCGCGCGCCAAGGTCATGAAGCAGACCTGCGACGAGGTACTCCATGAACTGGGTATCAACGACCCGCAACTGGAACTGGCCATGCGCCTGGAAGAGATCGCCCGTAACGATCCGTACTTCAAGGAGCGCAACCTGTATCCGAACGTCGACTTCTATTCAGGCATCATCCTGAAGGCGATCGGCATTCCGACCAGCATGTTCACCGTGATCTTCGCCCTGGCCCGTACTGTCGGCTGGATCTCCCACTGGAAGGAAATGCTCTCCAGCCCGTACAAGATCGGCCGTCCGCGCCAGCTGTACACCGGCTACGAGCAACGCGACTACGTTTCGCTGAACGACCGCAAGTAAGTCGGCGAAACGAAAAAAGGCTGCCTCGAGGGCAGCCTTTTTTCTTTCTGGCCGAACGCGCTATTCAATGCTTCTCGGCACGCTCGCGCAGCCCCTTGAGCGTATTGAACGGCGCATCGACCACGAAACTGTTGGCCAACCACGACGGCACACTGCCACCCGGCTCGGTGTGGACCTGATAGACCACTTCGACCTCTCCCGCGCCCTTCGGCGTGAGTTTCCAGAAGCCTTCCACCTTGCTCACCCGGACGAAGCCCTTTTCCTCCGGCAGGTAATCCGGCACACCCTCGAGCACGCGGGTGACGCTGCCATCGCTCCCTTCCTCCGTGGTCACGTGGATCACCGAGTCACGCGGTGTCACGGGCCAGGGGGTATTGAAGCGGGTATAGGCCCAGCTCTCCTTTCCTTCCGACTTGAGCAGCTTCTGCTCCCGGCATTCATGAATCCAGGCACAGGACCCGGAAACGTCCTCCTGCAACGCACGCAGGGTGGCGATATCCGTCTTCATGCTGACCACACCCCGGTAGGCCTTGTATTTAGAGCCCTCGACCGGACTCAGGTAGACACGGATACCGCCCTCCTCCTTGGCCAGCTTCCAGTCTTCGGCCTGTGCTGTCGACACCAAGACGATGCCCAGGCCGGCGGCCACAGCCAAACGAAACAACGAACCCATTATTTTCTCCTTGCTGAGTGCGCCTTCCAATGGAAGAACGTTGACAAGCATTACGCCGTCGCCTGCTCCAACCAGCCGATGAGGCGAATCGCCTCGTCGCGGCTACCGCCACAAACCTGCTCATCGGCCGCAAACGCGCCGCAAATGGCTGGGCGTTCGGGCTGGCCGAACAATTGGCATAGATAATCGACCGAAAGATGCACACAGCGTTCGCCGGCCGCTTTTCCCCGCGGCATACCGGGAATCGGCGAACTGATCGAAGGGGCGATGCAGCAGGCGCCACAGCCCATACGGCACTGCATGACGGTTACGTCTCCCAACCGCTGATACGACGGCGCGAAATACTACCCGGCGCCCACGCAAATTGGGATATCCCCCCATCTTGCCTAGCGCCCGGCCGATCGCTAGGCTGTCGCGCATTTTTCCGCCCCGCCTCACCCTCCCCGGAGTTCAAACATGCCTGTCTGGCTGCAAACCGCCGCCCTGCTCAGCCTATCGAACGTTTTCATGACCTTCGCCTGGTACGGCCATCTGAAGACCCTAGGCAACAAGCCCTGGATCGTTGCTGCCCTGATCAGTTGGGGCATTGCCCTGTTCGAGTACCTGATCATGGTTCCAGCCAACCGTGTCGGCTACACGGAGTTGTCCGTCGGACAACTGAAGATCATGCAGGAAGTGATCACCCTGTCCGTTTTCCTTCCTTTCAGCGTGCTGTACATGCAGCAGCCCCTGAAGCTTGACTACCTTTGGGCCGGACTGTGCCTGGTGGGGGCGGTGTATTTCATTTTCCGCACCTGACAGGCACGAAATGTCAGCGCCTGGCCGGTTTCAGGCGCGCAATCAGGCTGGAAGTATCCCAACGGTTGCCGCCCATCGCCTGGATGTCCGCATAGAACTGATCGACCAGCGCCGTGACCGGCAGCTGGGCGCCATTGTGGCGTGCCTCGTCCAGCAGGATTGACAGGTCCTTGCGCATCCAGTCGACGGCGAAACCGAACTCGAACTCGCCGGCCAGCATGGTCTTGTGGCGATTCTCCAATTGCCAGGACTGCGCAGCTCCCTTGCTGATCACCTCCATCGCCGCCAGGCCGTCCAACCCGGCGCACTGGGCGAAGTGCAATGCCTCGGCGAGCCCCTGGACCAGTCCAGCGATGCAGATCTGATTGACCATCTTGGTCAACTGGCCGCTACCGGCCGGTCCCATCAGCCTGACCATGCGCGCATAGGCCTGGATCACCGGCTCGGCACGGTCATAGAAAGGCTTTTCGCCCCCGACCATCACTGTCAGCACGCCGTTCTGGGCGCCGGCCTGGCCACCCGACACCGGGGCATCGAGGAAGCCCAGCTCACGCTCGGCCGCCTGCACCGCCAACTCGCGGGCAACATCCGCCGAGGCCGTGGTATGGTCAACCAGCACCGCTCCCGGCACCATGCCGGCCAAAGCACCGTCCTCGCCAAGCACTACGCTGCGCAAGTCGTCGTCATTACCGACGCAACTCATCACCAGCTCCGCGTCTTGAGCCGCTTCGCGGGGAGTGGAGGCACAACGCCCACCGAATTCGTCCACCCATTGTGCAGCCTTGGCTGACGTCCGGTTGTAAACGCAGACTTCATGGCCCTTGCGAGCGAGGTGCCCGGCCATGGGATAGCCCATCACGCCGAGCCCGATAAAGGCGACCTTCGACATCTCAAACCTCCAGATCACGGAAGCTCCAAGCATAGCTCGGAACACCCTACCGCTGGACAGGCACAGCCGCTGGGCAAAACTGTTCGCCCCTTGGTTTGCCGCACCGGGAAAGCGCCTCCATACTGCCGGGTAGTCGCAATGGAGGGCCTATGGGGCATTGGCTGGTCATCGATCTGGAAGCCACCACCGAAGAAGGCGGTTGGCCGCTCGACGAAATGGAAATCATCGAAATCGGCGCTTCGCTGGTAGCGTCCGACGGCCACGAGTTGGACCACTTCCAGCGTTTCGTTCGTCCGCTGCGCCGGCCGTGCCTCACCACCTTTTGCCGCGAGCTCACCCACATCAGCCAGACAAACGTGGATGGCGCCGCCCCGCTGGGCGAGGTCTGGACAACCTTCGAGCGCTGGCTGGGCCCTTACGTACCGCACCTTGCCGGCTGGGCCAGTTGGGGCGACTACGATCGCCGCCAGTTGGAACTGGAGTGGCGGCGCCAGCAGCTCGACAGCGCCCTCAACCAGGTGCCTCACCTCAACCTCAAGCAGCGCTTTGCCGAGGCCCGCCAATTGAAACGCGCAGTGGGCCTGAACACTGCCCTGCAGATTTCCGGGCTGCAGTTCATTGGGCAACAGCATCGCGCACTGGAGGATGCCCGCAACACCGCCCGGCTGCTGCCCCTGGTGCTGCCGGCGTAGCGCGAAGCGGATGACGCCCGCAAAGGCCTTGTGCATACTGGCGGGCCTTTTTTTAGGTTCTTCGCGCATTTCCGGGGAGCCCTGAACAAGAACGGCGATTTGGTTGAAGATGTTTGTGCGACCAAACCCCTAAAACCAAAACCGC
>NZ_MUJY01000179.1 GCF_002286785.1 Pseudomonas sp. PIC25
ATCGGTGAGGAAGCGGAGTTTACGAGTTGTAAATGAGCATTCCGAACCGATTTTTAACGACGCATCACCGAGCGCAGGCACTTTTCGTACAGAGCCTAATGCTGTCCATTACGGCGCACTGCGCCATGGGGGAGTCACCATGCTGGAAAAGCTGTTCCAACTCAAGGCGCACCACACCACCGTGCGTACCGAGGTCCTGGCCGGTATCACCACCTTCCTGACCATGGCCTACATTCTCTTCGTCAACCCCAACATGCTCGCCGAAACCGGCATGGACAAGGGCGCGGTATTCGTCGCCACCTGCCTGGCGGCGGCCATCGGTTCGGCGATCATGGGCCTGCTGGCCAACTACCCGATCGCCCTGGCGCCCGGCATGGGACTCAACGCCTTCTTCACCTACACAGTAGTCCTGACCATGGGCTATAGCTGGCAGACCGCCCTGGGCGCAGTGTTCCTCTCCGGCGCGATCTTCTTCCTGCTGTCGATCTTCAAGATCCGCGAGTGGATCATCAACAGCATCCCGCTGGCCCTGCGCTCCGGCATCGCCGCCGGCATCGGCCTGTTCCTGGCGATCATCGCCTTGAAGAACGCCGGCATCGTGGTCGATCACCCGGCCACCCTGGTCAGCCTCGGCAACCTCGCCGCCGGCGGCCCGCTGCTGGCCTGCCTGGGCTTCTTCCTGATCGCCGCACTGGCCTACCGCCGCATCACCGGCGCGGTGATGATCGGCATTCTGGTAGTCACCGGGTTGTCCATCGTGCTCGGCCTGTCCGGGCTCGACGGCGTGGTGTCGATGCCGCCGTCGCTGATGCCGACCCTGCTCCAGCTGGACCTGAAAGGCGCGCTGGACATCGGCCTGGTCAGCGTGATCTTCGCCTTCCTCTTCGTCGACCTGTTCGACACCTCCGGCACCCTGGTGGGCGTGGCGCAGAAAGCCGACCTGCTGGACAAGGACGGCAAGATGCCCAAGCTCGGCCGCGCCCTGCTCGCCGACAGCACCGCCACCATGGCTGGCGCCGCCCTGGGCACCTCGACCACCACCAGCTACATCGAATCCGCCGCCGGCATCAGCGCCGGGGGCCGCACCGGCCTGACCGCCTGCGTGGTGGCCCTGCTGTTCCTCCTCAGTCTGTTCTTCTCGCCGCTGGCCGGCGCCGTGCCGGCCTATGCCACCGCGCCGGCGCTGCTGTTCGTCGCCGTGCTGATGACGAGCAGCCTGGCGCAGATCGACTGGGACGACCTCACCGTGGCCGCGCCCGTGGTAGTCGCCGCCCTGGCCATGCCGCTGACCTTCTCCATCGCCAACGGCATCGCCTTCGGCTTCATCGCCTGGACCGGCATCAAGCTGCTCGCCGGGCGCTGGAAAGACCTGAACCCGGCGCTGGTGATCCTGTCCATCCTGTTCGTGATCAAGCTGGGCTTCTTCAGCGCCTGATCCCTTCCGCGCGCGGGCCACGTTGCCCGCGCGCCGTTTCGATGAGTGTTCCATGAGCCGTCCGCATTTCGACCCCGCCGCCTACCCCGCCCAGCTCGCCGACAAGACCACCCGCTTGCGCGACCTGTTGGCTCCCTTCGACGCCCCCGAGCCGGAAGTTTTCGACTCGCCGCGCGAGCATTACCGCCTGCGTGCCGAATTCCGTCTTTGGCGCGAAAGCGGCAGCGAGAAGCGCGACTACGCCATGTTCGAGCCGGGCGACAAGTTCACCCCGGTGCTGATCGATGACTTTCCCATCGCCAGCCGTCGCATCAACGAGCTGATGCCGCGTCTGAAGGCCGGCTGGCAGGCCAGCGCCGCGCTGTCGTTCAAGCTGTTCCAGGTGGAATTCCTCACCACCCTGGCCGGCGACGCGCTGATCACCCTCGCCTACCACCGCCCGCTGGACGCCGCCTGGCAAGCCGATGCCGAACGGCTGGCGGCCGAACTGGGCGTCAGCCTGGTCGGCCGCTCGCGCGGCCAGCGCATCGTGATCGGACGGGATTACGTGGAAGAGGAGCTGGATGTGGCCGGGCGTCGCTTCCGCTATCGCCAGCCCGAGGGCGCCTTCACCCAACCCAACGGCGCGGTGTGCCAGAAAATGCTCGGCTGGGCCTACGAGGTACTGGGCGAACGTAGCGACGATCTGCTGGAACTCTATTGCGGCAACGGTAACTTCACCCTGCCGCTAGCGACCCGAGTGCGCAAGGTACTGGCCACCGAGATCAGCAAGACCTCGGTGAACGCGGCCCTGGCCAACCTGGCCGACAATGCCGTGGATAACGTGACCCTGGTGCGCCTCTCCGCCGAGGAACTCACCGAGGCCCTGAACGAAGTGCGCCCGTTCCGCCGCCTCGCCGGCATCGACCTGAAGAGTTACGCCTTCGGCAGCGTCTTCGTCGATCCGCCGCGCGCCGGCATGGACCCGGACACCTGCGAGCTGACCCGCCGCTTCGAGCGCATCCTGTACATCTCCTGCAACCCGGAGACCCTGGCGCAGAACATCGCCCAACTGCACGACACCCACCGCGTCGTGCGCTGCGCGCTGTTCGACCAGTTCCCCTACACCCACCACATGGAAAGCGGCGTCCTGTTGGAACGCCGCTGAGCGGAGCGTTTTCTTCGCCGCACTAGCTGCGCGGCTCGCTCCAGTTATCCGTCAGACCGGGCCTGAGCTCGACTTCCGAGGTCTCGGCCAGGTCCGTCCGTGTCACGCGCTCCAACGGCAGCTCACGCACGTTGAACTGCGGCGTGGGCGGCTCGTCGAAGTCGCTGTCGAAGGCCGCGCCATCCAGCGTGTCGGCCGCCTCCCGCTCCGCCTCCGCGCGCCGCTGGCGGGCGAGCAGGTAGAGCGCCAGCAGCGCCAGGCCGGCCGCGGCCAGCTTGTAGACCAGCGAGGTCAGGTCGAAGCTCTGCAGGGCACCGCCATCCAGCCACAACGCCCCGAGGCGCGCCAGCGACAGCGAGAGCTGGATCAGCACCAGCAACACCAGCGCCGGGCTGGCCCGCTCCGGCCGACGCATGCTCCACAGCAGGAAGATCGCCAGGCCCAGTTGCAGGCCGCCGTAATACACACGCATGTTGCTCACCGAAACGGTTTCCATCAGCAACATGCCGTTCAGGTTGGCCATTTCGTAGGGCCAGAGCCAGTAGGCCAAACCGAAACCGCCCATGACCAGTGCCTGGATGGCCAGGACGATGCGGGCAAAGAACATTTCCATACTCTCCATGCGAACAGGCTTCGCTCGAGTGCAGGCCAAGAGCGCGAGCCCCGCGACGCGGCGGGGACGATCTAGCAGTGACCGCCAAAGTGCCATTTCGTTCGCTCGCCGGGGTGCGACGATGCGACCTTGGGTGGCCGCTCACATGGCGCTATGCTGGGCCCTCGTTTGACCGGAGGAATGCCCATGCGCCGTCTCGTTCTGCTCGCCGCCCTCTTCGCCGGCACCGCCCAGGCCGCCGAGCCCATCGCCATCGAAGTCTACCGTGCCGCTGGTTGCAGCTGCTGCGAGAAGTGGATCGATCATCTGGAAGCCAACGGCTTCAGCGTCACCGACCATGCCGACCAGGACATGAGCGCAGTGAAATCCCGCCTCGGCGTGCCGCACCGCCTGGCGTCGTGCCACACCGCCGTGATCGATGGCAAATTCGTCGAAGGCCACGTACCGGCCGCCGATATCCTCAAGCTGCGTCAGCGGCCGGACCTACTTGGCGCCGCCGTACCGGGCATGCCCACCGGCTCACCCGGCATGGAAATGGACGGTCGCCAGGATACCTACCAGGTGATCGGCGTCGCCCGGGATGGCAGTGAACCGGTTCTCGCCGAATACCCCTGAGAATCTGGCGTCCCCTACCACATCCGAACCCGAGCGAAACGCTCATTTACCGCTTCGAATACCTTTAGGATCGTCATGCACTACTGGCAAATGGATGTTTTCGCCGAGCGCCCGCTGACCGGCAACGGCCTCGCCGTGTTCGACGATGCCCGTGGCCTCTCCACCGCGACCATGCAGGCGCTGACCCAGGAGCTGCGCCAGTTCGAATCGCTGTTCCTGCTGCCCGGCGAAGTAGCCGGCGAGTACGCCGCACGCATCTTCACCGTCGAGGAGGAGCTGCCTTTCGCCGGCCACCCGATCCTCGGCGCCGCCGCCTTGCTGCACTACCTGCATGAGCCCGGTGACAACGGCCACTGGCGCCTGCGCCTCAGCATGAAGACCGTCGAGTTACGGACCCGCCGCCAGGGCCAGGGCTTCTACGCCGAGATGGACCAGGGCGAAGCCGAGTGGGGCGTGCGCCTGAGCGGGGAAGACGCGCGACTCTATGCCGAAGCC
The DNA here is from genome assembly GCF_002286785.1 of Pseudomonas sp. PIC25. GTDB lineage: Bacteria > Pseudomonadota > Gammaproteobacteria > Pseudomonadales > Pseudomonadaceae > Pseudomonas_M. Next base: position 4,306 of record NZ_MUJY01000179.1, read on the forward strand.
TTTTCCCTCGCAGCCGGCGATCTCGACGCCCGCTACCCCGTCTGTGTCGTCAGCACCGGATTGCCCTACCTGCTGCTGCCGGTGAACGGCGCCGCGCTGATCCGCGCCCGGCAGAATCGTGCTGACCTCGACCGCCTGCTCGCCGACATCGGCGCCGCCTTCGTCTACCTGCTCGATGTCGATGCCCTCGAAGGCCGGACCTGGGACCCGCTCGGCGTGGTCGAAGACGTCGCCACCGGCAGCGCGGCCGGGCCGGTGGCTGCCTATCTGGTGGAGCACAGGCGCTGCGTGCGCGACGAGCCTTTCGTGCTCAACCAGGGCCGGTTCGTCGGGCGACCGAGCCGGATCGACCTGCGTGTCGGCACGGACAATCGCGTCCGCGTCGGCGGCACCGTGCAACTGCTTTCCCGGGCCGAGCTGCTGGTGAATCCCAGCCTGCTCGCCTGACCCGTCACTTTTTCGAGGAATCCCCATGCGCTGGCAAAAAGCACGTCGCAGCGACAATCTGGTGGATGCCCGCGGCAGCGGCCGCGGCATGCGCGTCGGCGGCGGTCTGAGCCTCGGCGGCATCGCCGCGGTGGTGGTGATCAGCCTGCTGCTGGGCGAAAACCCGCTGGAGATTCTTGGCCAACTGGCCGGTCAGCAAGGCGCGACCGTCAGCAGCCAGAGCACCCGGCCAGCCGGCGACGACCCGCAGGTGGATTTCGTCCGCGCCATCCTCGGCGACACCGAAGACACCTGGGGCCAATTGTTCGCCACCAACGGCGGCCAATACCAGCAGCCCCGCCTGGTGCTGTTCGACGGCGGCGTGCAATCGGCCTGCGGCTTCGCCTCGTCGGCAGTCGGCCCGTTCTATTGTCCCGGCGACCGCCAGGTCTACCTGGACCTGGGGTTCTTCCGCGAACTGGAACAACGCTTCGCCGCCGCTGGCGATTTCGCCCAAGCCTACGTGATCGCCCATGAAGTAGGGCACCACGTGCAGACGCTGCTCGGCGTCTCCGCCAAGGTCAACGCGGCCCGCCAGCGCGGCGAAAACGTCGAGGGCGCCAACGGCCTGCTGGTCCGCCAGGAACTCCAGGCCGACTGTCTGGCCGGCGTCTGGGCCCACCATGCCCAGCGGCGCCTGGACTGGATGGAGCCTGGCGACCTGGAAGAAGCTCTCAACGCCGCCACCGCCATCGGCGACGACCGCCTGCAACAACAGGCGCGCGGCCGCGTGGTGCCCGACTCTTTTACCCACGGCACCTCGGAACAGCGCGTGCGCTGGTTCCGGACCGGCTTCGACAGCGGCGCGCCAGGGCGGTGCGATACCTTCAAGGCGGCGCGGCTTTAGGGCCAGCGTCATAGCGATCTTTCGACCAGGCAGCGACAATCCCTGTTCTTTCACGAAGCAGGGATCGCTCGATGACACTCACCCACGCCAAAGACCTCCGCAGCCGGATGACCGATGCGGAGCAGCGCCTCTGGCATTACCTGCGCGCCCACCGTTTCCTCGGGCTCAAGCTCCGACGGCAGAAACCGATGGGCCATTACATCGTCGACTTCGTTTGCCTGGGGCGGTTTCTCATCATCGAACTGGATGGTAGGCAGCACCAGTTGCAGGCGAGCGCGGATGCGGTTCGGGATCGGTATTTCCAGGAACGCGGCTTTCGCGTACTGCGCTTTGGGAACCATGAGGTGTTGGGCGATACCGAGGCGGTACTGGAACGGATTCGCCTGTGTGTGGAGGGTGGTTGGCAGCCCTGAAAGCCCCTCTCCCCAACCCTCTCCCATGAATGGGAGAGGGTTGGGGAGAGGGCCAAGTGGCCAAGCACCAACCCAAGGTTCAAAGCCCAACCAACATCCCCCTCAACACCCCACAATCCCGCGCAAACCCATCGCTCAGCTCCGGCCAGGGATTCTCCGGCAGATTCACCAGCACGCTGAAGGCCCCAGCCGCGCGGGCGCATTCGAGGTCGAAGCGGTAGTCGCCGACCATCACCAGCTCGCCGGGTGACACGCCCCAGCATTCGGCCAGATGCAGCAGGCCACCCGGATGCGGCTTCGGCGGGGCCTCGTCGCGGCCGAGGATGTCGGCGCTGGCGAAGCAGTCGCCGAGGCCGATGGCCTCCAGCGTCACCAGCGCCAGCTCATGGGCATTACGGGTCAGCACGCCGAGGCGGCAGCCCCGTTCGCACAGGGCACGCACCAGCTCAACGGCGCCCGGAGCCGGCTGGGCGGCGTAGGCCAGCTCGCGTTCGTGCTCCAGCAGCCAGGCGCGTTTCGCCGCTGCCTCCGCGGCCGGCAGGCCGGCGAGGTGGTGGAGGATGTCGTCCTCCGGCGGGATGTCCAGTGCCCGGCGGATGGCCGGGAAATCGTGCACGGCGATGGTCAGGGTGCCATCCATGTCGAAGACCCAGTGGCGGGCCTCGCTCAGCCTCATTTCCAGTCCTCGCGCAGACGGACCAGCCCCTCCTGGGCCACCGAAGCGACCAGTTGCCCGGCGCGGTTGTAAATGCTGCCGCGCGAGAAGCCACGGGCATTGCCGGCCCAGGGGCTGTCCATGGCGTAGAGCAGCCAATCGTCCATGCGCAGGTTGGCGTGGAACCACAGCGCATGGTCGAGACTGGCGACCTGCATGAACTTCTGCCACACGGAGACGCCGTGGGGCAGCATCGAGGTGGTCAGCAGGTTGAAGTCGGAAGCATAGGCGAGCAGATACTTGTGCAACTGCGGCTCGTCCGGCAGCGTGCCGTCGGCACGGAACCAGACGTACTTCACCGGCTCGCCCGGCTCCGGGGCGAAGGGATTGGCGACCGTCACCGGGCGGATCTCGATGGGCTTGTCGCTGATCGCCCGCTCACGCATGCGCTCCGGCAACTGGTCGGCAATCAAGCGCGCCAGCTCGGTTTCCGATTTCAGGTTCTCCGGCCCCGGAACGTCGGGCATGGCGGCCTGCTGGTGATGGAAGCCCTCTTCGTCGTACTGGAAGGAGGCGCTGCAGGTGAAGATCGGCTTGCCCTTCTGGATGGCCGTGACCCTGCGGGTGCTGAAGCTGCCGCCATCGCGCACCCGGTCGACCTGGTAGACCACCGGCAGGGTCGCGTCGCCGGGGCGCAGGAAGTAGCCGTGCAGGGAGTGTACGTGGCGCGCCTCCTCCACCGTCTGGCTGGCGGCGGAAACGCACTGGCCGAGCACCTGGCCGCCGAAGAGCTGGCGGAAGCCCAGGTCCTGGCTGACCCCGCGGAACAGGTTTTCCTCGATGGGTTCCAGGCTCAGCAGGGCGACCAGATCGTCCAGAACTTGACTCATTGACTTCTCCTCAGGCGGGCGGCAGGCGTAATTCAGGATAGGCCGGCGAGGTGCTCAGGCGCTCATCCCATACCGCTCGGCCTACTGTGAAATGGTAAAGGCTTTGCCAGCGGCTGTCGGCAAGCCCGAGCAGTTCGTGCACCGCTTCGTCGAAAAAGCAGCCGATACCGGTGCCGGAAAGCTCCGCTGCCTCGGCCTCCAGATACAAAAGCTGGCCAATCTGCCCACACTCCCAATACAGCTGCGGATAACGCCAGGCGCCAGCCTCCAGCGCCTCATCGAAGCGCGCCAGCATGGCCACGGCGAGACAGCCGTCGCTGGCGATGTCCTGGCCGCAGGAAAGGAACTCGGCCAGCCCACGGGCATCGCCTTCCAGCAGGCGGTAGAGTGGCAACGCATCGTCCGCCTGTTCCCAGAGGAAATCCTCGCGCAGCCCCTCGGCCAGTGTCTCCGGGCCCAGGCCGCTGCGGCTCAGCCAATAGAGACCGGGCACCAGGCCTTGAACGCGGTGGACGAACAACAGCAGGTCAACCTGCGCGGGTTCGCCGGTCACCGCGAACGGCACCGGCGAATGGTCCGGCAATAGCCGAGCCAGCCAGGCACGCAGCAGCGAGACGTCGATCCCGCCGCGCCCATCCATGGCTTGCGCGCTGCGGCGCCGGTGCAACAAGGGACGCAGCGGCAGGCCGGGATTGTCCGCCGAAGCGCAGCCGGGAGCCGTCCCCCAGCTCAACGGCGGCAAGGCTGGCGCGCGGCACAGTTGGTGGACACGGGCCAACTCGGGCCACTCACGATACTGGCGGGAAAGCCGGTTCGGACGGCCATCCAGCTCCAGCGTCGCCAACCCGGCCAGCAATGCCTGGGACAAGACGGGCTCGGTCGTCTGAGCCGGGCCGACCCAAAGCAGGCAGTCGATGTACTCGGCCTCGGCGAAGCCCTCGCGATCGAGGCCGAACGGTGCATCCAGCCCGGCCTCGGCCAGGCCGCGCAACAAGCGCACCTGCCAGCCCAGCGCGCTGGCGGCGATGGCCAAGGCCGCCAGGGCATGGCCAAGATCGTGCTGGCAGTAACGATAGGCACGCTCGCCGTACTTCCAGGCCTCGCGCCAGGGGATGCTGGCCAGCGCCAGCAGGCAGCCACCGGCCGGCAGCGCCGTATGCAACGTATCACTCAGGATAGAAGGCAACTCGGCACGCACTTCCAGGACATGTGCGTCGGCGGCGTAGTGCACCAGCAGGCCCTGCTCCTCCAGCGTACCCGGTGGCAGCATGAGATAGGCCTCGGTGGGATGCAGGTTGCCGGACGAGGGATTGACCCGCAGCGCCCAGCGGCTACCGCCCGCCTCCTTCCAGGCCGACAGCGCCAGGCTGTCGTAGAGCAATTGGGACAGACTGGCGTGGTTCAACGGCATCGGACTGCCCAAAGGGCCGGCGAACACCGCGTCGTAGGCCGGCGACTCCTCCAGCGGACGGTGCCACAGCTCGATCAGGCGCGCCCCGGCATAACGGCGAAACGGCGCCGGCTGGGTTGCCCAATCGAGACGGCCCGGCCCCGGCGCGAAACGCTCGGGCTGGTGCTTGCTCAGCGCATGGTAGGCGCGTACGGCATCGAGGTCGGTCATAGGTGACGCTCCTGCCATTCGTCCAGGCGCAGGCGGTACAACAAGTGACGGCGCAACGGATGGCCCTCCGCCAGTTTCGGGTGATCGAAGTCATCGGCCGGATCGCGGCGCATGCCGATGGCCTGCATGACCCGCTGCGAACGCCGGTTGCTCAATGCGGTGAAGGAAACGATCTCGGCGAATCCGAGCCGCTCGAACCCCGCCGCCAGCGCAGCAAGCGCCGCTTCGCGAGCAAAACCCTGCCTCCACTGGTCGCGGGCCAGTCGCCAACCGATCTCGACGGCCGGGGTGAAGTGCGCGTCGAAACCGGTCCAGCCGAGCCCGGTGAATCCGATCAGTCGGCCATCGTCCTTGCGCTCCAGTGCCCAGAGCCCGAAGCCATGGGCCGCGAAGTGATCGCGGATACGCCGCAGCATGGCCGCCGTTTCGTCACGGTCGAGGGGCGCCGGGAAATGGCGCATCACCTCCGGGTCGGCGCTGATCGCCGCCAGCGCGTCGAGGTCCTCGTCGCACCAGGTACGAAACCACAAGCGCGGTGTTTCCAAAGTCAGGATGTCAGCCATGGATGCCTCATGAACAGGGGCCTGGGTTACTCTTGCCTGCGCATCGTCCCCAGCCGGATCGCATTATGCCGCTACCCCTCGTCTATCACGACGACTACAGCCCGCCGTTCCCGGCCGGGCATCGTTTTCCGATGGAGAAGTTCCGCCTGCTGCGCGACCACTTGGTGGATACGGCTTTGACCCGCGACGAGGCGCTGTTGCGTCCGGAACTTTGCCCGGTGGAGATCCTCGCCCTGGCCCACGACCCGGTCTACATCGAGCGCTATTGCAGCGGCGCCCTCGGCCGCGAGGAATTACGCCGCCTCGGCCTGCCGTGGTCACCGGAACTGGCGCGGCGCACCGTGCGTGCGGTGGGCGGCTCGTTGCTGGCAGCCGAACAGGCCCTGCAACACGGACTGGCCTGCCATCTGGCCGGCGGCACCCACCATGCCCATTACGATCACCCGGCCGGCTTCTGCATTTTCAACGATCTGGCGGTGATCGCCCGCTATCTGCTGGAAAGCGGCCGGGCCGGACGCGTGTTGATCTTCGATTGCGACGTGCACCAGGGCGACGGCACCGCCCGCATCCTTGCCGACATACCGGATGCCGTCACCGTATCGCTGCACTGCGAGCAGAACTTCCCGGCGCGCAAGGCCGACAGCGACTGGGATATTGGCCTGCCGCGCGGTATGGGCGATGCGGACTACCTGAAGGTGGTCGACGAGGCGCTGAACTACCTGCTGCCGCTCTACCAGCCGGATATCGTGCTCTATGACGCCGGTGTCGACGTGCACCGGGACGATGCCCTGGGCTACCTCGCCCTCACCGACACCGGCCTTGCGGCACGCGACCGCGCCGTGCTCGATCATTGCCTCGGACGGGACATTCCGGTGGTGGGGGTGATCGGCGGCGGCTACGACACCGACCGTGCCGCCCTGGCCCGACGCCACGGCATTCTTCATCACTGCGCCGATCAGGTCTGGCGGGCCCGGGGGCTCTAGCCTACCCGGCCGCTCGTCGGCCAGCAGGCGACGCTAGCAGCGAACGGAAGTCAAAAACCGCCAACATCGTCGAATACGCAGCGACCTACCCCTCATCGGCAAACAGGAACCGTTCGAAGCGGCTCCGAGTCAGAGTCAATGAAGGCGCTCGAATGGTCGGCTTGGCCGACACGCCCTTAACCTGACTGAGCAGCATGGCTGCGGTGGGAGGAAGAGATGACATTCCGCTGTCTTGTTTCCGACTGCCTGTGGAGTGACGGAACACCATGCAGGCTGGGCAATGAAGATGTTCTCGAGCAGCACTGTCTGCGCTGCGGGGCCTTGCGCTACGTACAACTGGCCTGCCCCCTGGCCTGACGCTCACGCAGTACGCGTGCCTCTTCGCCGAAGAAGAGGCACGCGCGGCGATCACTGAATCTTGCCGGCCCCGGCATTCGCCAGCACATCGGAAATCACCGCCGACGCCTGCAGCTTGTTGACCGTGTAAGGCGGCGTCCAGCCGATGGCAGTGTTCCAGCTGCAGCTCAGCGGCGCGCCGTTCAGCAGGGAACCGTTGTCGCGGAAGACCTTACCCTTGAAATCCTTGGCGATATCGATGCAGCTCTTCACGCCCTGGATATCGAAGACGTTCGCCTCGGACAGGATCTTCGACTCGTAACCCACGCCCTGCGCATAGCTGAAGCGGTAGTACTGATAGCTGCGGCTGGCCGTATGGTAGTTGTTGTAGGTGTGAACCTGGCCGAAACGCACGCGGGGACCGCGCTCGCTGTAGTCCTGGAACAGGGTGTTGTGGATGGTGACCTTCAGCTTGCCAGCGTCGGTACTCGACGCGCTGTCGCTGGAACCGATCAGGATGTTCTTCTCGTGCTGCTTGAACACTGAATAGGAAACAGTGATGTAATTCGCCCCCTTGTTGATATCCAGCGCACCATCATGATGCTGGATCAGTTGGCCGTTGGCGGAGCCCGCCTGATCGTCGGTGCGCCGACCGTCGGTGAAGGTCATGTGGTCGAGCCAGACATTGCTGGCGCCGCTGATGGTGACGCCATCGATTTCCGAGTTCCACTTGCCGGACGAACCGTCGTTCGGGTCCCACACGGGAACCGGGTCCCAGGGGTTTTCGATGGTCAGGTTGCGCATGATCACGTTGTTGGCGCGGATCATGAAAAAGCCGTCGCGGATCTCCGCGTTGGTTCCCACGCCAACGATGGTCGTCTTGGCCGGGACATCCAGGCGAGCACGGGTCTTCATCTCGGCGGTGGTCGTGTAGGGCTTGCCTTCGCTGACATCGATGACCCCGGAAATCCGGATGATGCGACCGCCGCTACCTGCCGAGGCCTTCAAAGCCGTGCGCAATTGCGCAGCGGTGCTGACGGTGTAGACATCCGCCGTCGCAGCAGCGGAGCCACCCTGGGTACCACCGTTCTGAGTGGCCCAACCGGTCTTGGCAGCTTCGCGGGCTATATCCGCCGCCTGGGCTCCCATGGCCCCACAAGCCAGCATCACCCCCACCGCAATCGCATGCATTCTGTTCATTGACTACTCCCTGATCGACATGAAATCAGACCCAGCGGCCTGGTCGAGCGAGGTTTCTCCCTAGGGGCGGTATTTTTCAATGGCTGTACGGAACCTTGTTCAACTCTGCGGCACATCGCACATCAACTATTCATACGGCTGCTCATCTTCCCTGCGAAGCGCTACCGAAACGTCGATAGCGCCCGGCCGACGCCGGAGCGGCTGCCGGTACGGACCGAAATCACCATGGGAAACCGGGACCCGCATCCATTGTCCGACAACGGCGCCAAGAGCACGGCCCAGGCAGAGCGGAGCAGCCCAGTGGCCGCCCCGCCCTCGCTCAGACGAACGTGGCGCCGCGCGTGTTGACGTACAACGCATAGAGCGAGTGGCTGCTCGCCATGAACAGCCGGTTGCCCTGGCGGCCACCGAAACACAAGTTGGCGCAACGCTCGGGCAAGCGGATATGGCCGATCGCCTTGCCTTGCGGGCTGAACACCTTCACGCCATCGAGATCGTCCGGTTTGGCTGCCTTCGCGTCGCTGGTACCCCAGCCGCACCAGAGATTGCCGTCCTCGTCGCACTTGATTCCGTCCAGCGCCCCGTGATCGTCGGCCTCGATATGCTTGCGCCGGTCGCCCAAGGTGCCGTCGTCCTTCACTTCATAGGCCCAGACCAGACGGTTCGGCTTGGCTCGCCCCTCGACCACGTAGAGCACTTTCTCGTCGGGTGAAAAGCACAGGCCGTTCGGGCCGGAGATGCCTTCGATGACGCGGGTCACCGTGCCGCGCTCGCCGTCGATCCGGTACACCGCGTCCGGCATCTCCGGCGTGATCTTGTGGCCTTCATAGAAGTTGGCGGTCTGAAACGGCGGGTCGCTGAACCAGATCGACCCGTCACGCTTCACCGCGAGGTCATTGGGCGAGTTGAAGCGTTTTCCCTCGAAGTTGTCGGCGAGCACCGTGACGCTGCCGTCATGCTCGGTGCGCGTAACCCGCCGCCCCTGGTCGTTGGTGGTCGAGCCTTCGCAGACGATCAGCCGTCCCTGGCGGTCCCGGGCCAGACCGTTCGAATGATTCGCCGGCGCGCGATAGACGTCGAACGTCCCACTGATCTCGTCCCAGCGCATGATGCGATTCTCCGGGATGTCGCTCACCAACAGGTAGCGCCCGTCGCCCACCCAGACCGGCCCCTCGGCCCAGCGCATGCCGGTGGCTAGGCGCTCCACGCTGGCGTTGAACAGGCGGTACTGGGCGAAGCTGTCGTCGAGCACTTCGACCAGGCTGTCCGGATAGCGTTGGGTCAGGGGCTCGGCATCGGCCAATCGCGGCAGGCCCAACGCGGCGCCTGCGCTAAGGAGCAGGGAATGGCGCAGGAAGCGCCTGCGGCCGGTTTCCGGTTGGTTGTCATCGAGCGTTTCCAATTGAGTCATAGGATGACCCCTTTTTTGAGTGAGAAGGCGAACGCTCTGCACGGCCATGCAACATCGCGAGCTTTCGCCAATGCCACATAGCGGGACGAGCGCTTCAGGGGAGTGTCAGAAATCGGCTTGACCCATGATGGAATCAGCCATCCACCGGGAATCCGCTGATGTGAGAGAAATGGGAAGAATGGCAAGCATCCCTTCGCAAAAAGGCATGTAGGCACAGCGGCATGGCGAGAATCCTATTGTTATTGTTGCCAATGTCATATGACGACTGATGAGTATCGACAAGATCCGAGGCTTGTCAATTCATAGGACACACCACCCTGCCCAGGCACTGGCGTGCCGCGACCGTCGCGACCACAGCCCCTATAATGCGCGTCACGTTCACCACACCAGGCTGCGCCAATGACCGATACCTCCGCTCTGCAGATCGCCATCATCGGTGGAGGCCCGGCCGGGCTGATGGCGGCGGAAGTGCTCAGCCAGGCGGGCCTGCCGGTGGCCCTCTACGACGCCATGCCGTCGGTGGGCCGCAAGTTCCTCCTTGCCGGTGTCGGCGGCATGAACATCACCCACTCGGAAGCCGCCGAGACATTCCTCTCCCGCTACGGGGAGCGTCGCGACGCCATCGCCCCGCTGCTCACCGACTTCGACGCCGGCGCGTTGCGCGAATGGATTCATTGCCTGGGCATCGAGACCTTCGTCGGCAGTTCCGGACGCGTCTTTCCTCGCGACATGAAGGCCGCGCCGTTGCTGCGCGCCTGGCTCAAGCGCTTGCGCGAGGCCGGTGTCGTCCTTCACACGCGCCACCGCTGGCTGGGCTGGGACGACAACGGCGACCTGCGCCTGGCCACGCCAAACGGCGAGCGGAGCGTGCGGGCCGACGCCGTGCTGCTCGCTCTCGGCGGCGGCAGCTGGGCGCGACTGGGTTCGGATGGCGCCTGGGTGCCACTGCTGGAAGAGCGAGGCGTCGCCATCGCCCCGCTGCAACCGTCCAACTGCGGCTTCGAGGTCGCCGGTTGGAGCCCACTGTTCCGCGACAAGTTCGCCGGGGCGCCGCTCAAGCACGTGGCAATACGCCTGGATGACGAGGAGCCGCGGCAAGGCGAATTCGTAATCACCGCCGCCGGCGTCGAAGGCAGCCTGATCTATGCGCTGTCGGCACGGATTCGCCAGAGAATCGCCGAGACGGGCAGCACAACCCTTCATCTCGATCTGCTGCCCCGGCACAGCCCGGACAAGATCGCAGCCGCCCTCGCCCGACCACGCGGATCGCGCTCCATGGCCAAGCACCTGCACAGCCAGCTCGGCATCGATGGTGTGAAGGCCGGGCTGTTGCGCGAACTGACGCCCGCCGAGACCTTCACCGACAACACCCGCCTCGCCGCCGCTATCAAGGCGCTACCCTTACGCTTGGTGCGCCCGCGCCCGCTGGACGAGGCCATCAGCAGCGCCGGCGGCGTACCCTTCGAGGCACTTGACTCGAATTTGATGCTGAGAGCCCTGCCCGGTGTGTTCTGCGCCGGCGAAATGCTGGACTGGGAAGCCCCCACCGGCGGCTACCTGCTCACCGCCTGCTTCGCCAGCGGCCGCGCAGCCGGCCTGGGCATGCTCGACTGGCTGCGCGAAAGGCGGTGACCGGCCTGTGAGGCGAATTCATTCGCGAATGTCTGGCAGCCCACTTTGCGGATGAGTCCGCTCCCACAATGACACCCACGCCGGCCCCGCTTTCGTAGGAGCCAACTCTGCTGGCGAAGCTCGGAATAGCCCCACTCGCTCGGCCTACGGCCTTCGCCATACGTGTTCGGAACGGCCCTTCCAGGCCGACGGTCTATGCTTTCACAGAGCCGGCACGCGTCGGCGCCTTCTGTCCAGCCACGGGATGCCCTCGATCGTGATTCCCCTCCTGGTCTGCGATGACTCCGCAATGGCGCGCAAGCAGTTGATTCGCGCCCTACCGGCGGATTGGCCGGTGTCCATCACCCAGGCCACCCAGGGCGAGGAAGCGTTGCAGGCGATCCGCCAGGGACTCGGCCAGGTGGTGTTGCTCGACCTGACCATGCCGGTGATGGATGGCTACGAAGTGCTCGCCCACCTGCGCGACGAAGGGCTGGAGGCCAAGGTCGTGGTGGTCTCCGGCGACGTGCAGGAGGAGGCCGTTCGCCGGGTACGTGATCTCGGCGCCCTGGCCTTCCTGAAAAAGCCAGCAGACCCGGATGACCTGCGCCGCACCCTGACCGGCCTCGGTCTGCTCGTCCCTTCCACCGCAAAGAGCCCGCAGACACCGCCCCGAGCGGAACCGGTACTGACGGTGAACTTCCGCGACGCCCTGCGCGAGGTCAGCAACATCGCCATGGGCCGCGCCGCTGCCCTGTTGGCGCGGGTGCTCGGGGTATTCGTGCAACTGCCGATCCCCAACGTGAACATCTTCGAGGTCAGCGAACTGCACATGGCCCTGACCGATGCCCAGCGCGGCGAACGGCTCAGCGCGGTGTGCCAGGGCTTCATCGGCGATGCCATCGCCGGCGAAGCGCTGCTGCTCTTCCACGACTCCGAGGTGGCCGACATGGCGCGCCTGCTCGGCGTGCAGCCGAAGGACGAGCGCGACACCTCGGAAATGCTCTTGGACCTGGCCAGCCTGCTGATCGGCGCCTGCCTGACCGGCATCGCCGAGCAGATCGACGTGCGCTTCTCCCAGGGCCACCCGCAACTGCTCGGCCAGCACGCCTCCATCGAGCGGCTGATCCACCTCAACCGCACGCGCTGGAAGAAGACCCTGGCGGTGGAAATCAGCTACAGCCTGGAAGGTCACAGCATCCACTTCGACCTGCTGTTGCTGTTCACCGAGGATTCGCTGGCGCGCCTCACCGACAAGATCAACTACCTGATGGGCTGACCATGGCTGCGCAGATCGACATCGATGAAGTCCACTGGCTGCTCGACATCGTCCAGTGCCTGGACGTCGGCGTGATCGTGCTGGACCGCCAGTACCGGATCGAAGTGTGGAACAGCTTCATGGAAAACCACTCGGGCATGGGGCCGAGCCAGGTCTACGGCAAGACGCTGTTCGAGCTGTTCGGCGAAGTGGACGAAGCCTGGTTCCGGCGCAAGGCGGACAGCGTTCTGCAACTCGGCACCCGCGCCTTCAGTCTGTGGGAACAGCACCCCTACCTGCTGCACTTCAAGAACTACCAGCCGATCACCGGCCACGAAGACTTCATGTACCAGAACGTCACCTTCCTCCCCCTGGTGGGTGCCAAGGGGGAGGTCGAGCATCTGTGCGTGGTGATTTACGACGTCACCGCCGTGGCGATCCTGAAGAAGCAACTGGCCGCGCGCGGCGGCCAGTGAATGCGGTTCGGGGCCCGCTCAGCGAATCTGGGTGAACGCCAGCTTGACCCCAAGGCCGATCAGCACCGCCCCCATCATCCGATCGAACCAGTGTCCCAGGCAGGCGAAGCCGGCGCGTACCCGCTGCTGGCTGAACAGCCAGGCGACCATGCAGAACCACAGCGCCGTCGCGCCGGCCAGGTAGACGCCATAGCCGCCCTGGATCGCCAGCGGCGTGTGCGGATCGATCACCACGGTGAACAGCGAGAGGAAGAACAGCGTGGCTTTGGGATTCAGGCCGTTGGTCACGAAACCGGTGACGAACGCGCCGCGGAACGAACGGACCGCCTCACCCGCTTGCAACTCGGCGGCAGCGGGATCGGCCGGACGGGCGCGCAGGGCCTTGATGCCGATATACAGCAGGTAGGCCGCGGCGACCCACTTCAAGGCGTTGAACAACACGATGGACTGGGAAACGATCAGCCCGATCCCCAGCAGCGAATAGGCGACATGGACGAAGATGCCAGTACCGACACCCAGGGCGGTCCAGACACCGGCGCGGCGGCCATGGGCGACGCTCTCGCGCACGACGATGGCAAAGTCCGGCCCAGGGCTGGCCACCGCAAGAAGATGGATCAAAGCGACGGTGAGAAATTCCGTCCAGTACATGAAGAACTCTCCAAGAGGGGTCTGTTAGGCTCGCTACCTTAATACTCCTGACCGCGAAAAAGGTACAGCCGATGCACGACAGCCGCCGCGCCGTTTTCCTCGATCACGCCTCCCTCGATCTCGGCGATCTCGACCTCACCCCGCTCCGCGAGGTCTTCGACGAACTGGTGCTGCACCCGGGCAGCACGCCCGACGAAGTCGTCGAGCGCCTGCAAGGCGCCCAGGCGGCCATCAGCAACAAGGTGCCGCTGAATGCCGAAACCCTGGCCGCCTGCCCGGAACTGAAGCTGATCCTGGTTGCCGCCACCGGCACCAACAACATCGATCTCGTCGCCGCCAGCGAGCGGGGCATCGTGGTCAGCAACTGCCAGGGCTACGGCACCCCCTCGGTGGCCCAGCACACGTTGATGCTGCTTCTCGCCCTGGCGACCCGCCTGCCCGATTACCAGACGGCCGTGCGTGCCGGACGCTGGCAACAGGCCGCGCAGTTCTGCCTGCTCGACTTTCCCATCGTCGAATTGGAGGGCAAGACCCTCGGCCTGCTCGGTCACGGCGAACTCGGTGGCGCGGTGGCCCGGCTGGCCGAAGCCTTCGGCATGCACGTGCTGCTCGGCCAGTTGCCCGGCCGGCCGCCCCGGAAAGACCGTCTGCCGCTGGACGAATTACTGCCCCAAGTCGATGCCCTGACCCTGCACTGCCCACTGACCGAGCAGACCCGCGGCCTGATCGGCGCCGCCGAACTGGCGCTGATGAAACCCCATGCGTTTCTGATCAATACCGCCCGTGGCGGTCTGGTCGACGAGCAGGCACTGGCCGATGCCCTGCGCCGTGGCCATCTGGGCGGCGCTGCTACCGACGTGCTGACCCAGGAGCCGCCGAGGGACGGCAACCCCCTGCTCGCCGGAGATATCCCCCGCCTGATCGTCACCCCGCACAGCGCCTGGGGCAGCCGCGAGGCGCGGCAGCGCATCGTCGGCCAACTGACGGAGAACGCCACGGCCTATTTCGCCGGTGCGCCACGGCGCCTGGTCGGCTAAGCTTCGGCGTTTTTTCAGGCCAGGAGAGCCCATGGACCCGCGAAGCGAAGTATTGCTGCGCCAGCCGGAGTATTTCGGTGGCGACCTGCTGCTGGCCGGCCTGCCGGCCGACGACCTGCTCGGCCACCTGCCCGCCGCCCATGGCTGGAGCTGGCACGCCGGGGAACAGACGGCGCTGACCGCACGTTTCGCCGGACGCAGTCACTTCGGCGTGACGCCACCAGAAGGCGCGTTCGAACGCGCCGTGCTGTTCCTGCCGAAGTCTCGCGAACTGGCCGACTATCTGCTGGACAGCCTGGCCGCGCGCCTCGCCGGCCGCGAGCTGTTCCTGGTCGGAGAAAAGCGCGGCGGCATCGAGCGGGCGGCCAAGCGGCTGGCGGACTATGGCATCCCTTGCAAACTCGACAGCGCGCGGCATTGCCAGCTCTGGCAAGTCACCGTCGAGCGAGCACCGGACACGCCCGACCTGCATGGCCTCGCCCAACGCTACGAGCTGTCCCTGGCCGATGGCCCACTGAGCGTGATCAGCCTGCCCGGCGTGTTCAGCCATGGCCGCCTGGATCGCGGTACCGCGCTGCTGCTCGAACACCTGGATGGCTTGCCGAGCGGCCCGCTGCTGGATTTCGGCTGTGGCGCCGGCGTGCTGGGCGCGGTGCTGAAACGGCGTTATCCACAGAACCTCGTGACCCTGCTGGACGTGGATGCCTTCGCCGTCGCCAGCAGCCGCCTGACCCTCGCAGCCAATGGCCTGGATGCCGAAGTGATCGCTGGCGACGGTATCGATGCCGCACCGTCGGGCCTGGCCGCGATCCTCAGCAATCCGCCGTTCCACCAGGGCGTGCACACCGACTACCAGGCCACCGAACACCTGCTGCGCCAGGCGGTCCGGCATCTTACCCCCGGTGGCGAGCTGCGCCTGGTGGCCAACAGCTTCCTCAAGTATCCGCCGCTGATCGAGCAGCACCTGGGTCCCTGCCGGACCCTGGCCGAAGGCGGCGGCTTCCGTATCTACCTGGCCCTACGGCGCTGAACCCGACTGTCCGGACAATTTTGGCTTGCCCGTCGGGCAGCGCTTCGGCACAATGCGCCCCGTCCTAGGGGAGTAGTCTCCCGCGGGTGCATCGACCGTGAATGCCCCCGCCCGGCAGCCGTCAACACACTTGGTCCACAGACCATGGCGGCTGCGACCCAAGGTCCGCGCAGTCGGGCCGGCGGTTTGACAAGACCTATGACACGTTCACCTGACCCGGGGCGGGCAGGTAGTACGTGTCATAGAGAAAAGTCGACCCGCCCCTTAGGAAGCCTGATGGAAGCCCTGTTCGTCCCCACCCTGATCGTTGCCCTGGCCGAAATCGGCGACAAGACGCAACTGCTCGCCCTGCTGCTCGCCGCGCGCTTCCGCCGTCCCTGGCCCATCATCTGGGGAATCGTCGTCGCCACCCTGGCCAATCATTTCGCCGCCGGCGCGGTGGGCGCCTGGGTCGCGAGCTTCTTCTCCGCCGCCATACTCAGCGCGATTCTCGCCGGCTGCTTCGCCGCGGTGGCGATCTGGACCCTGATCCCGGACAAGCTGGACGACGACGAGGACTCCAGTCTGAAGCGCTACGGCCCCTTCCTCACCACCTTGATCGCCTTCTTCCTCGCCGAGATGGGCGACAAGACCCAGGTCGCCACGGTAATGCTGGCCGCCCAATACCCGCATTTCATCCTGGTGGTCCTCGGCACCACGCTGGGTATGCTGATCGCCAACGTGCCGGTGGTACTGGCCGGCAACTTCGCCGCCGAGCGCCTGCCGCTGACGCTGATCCGTCGCCTGGCCGCCGCAGCCTTCGCCGCCCTGGCCCTTTATGCGGGCTATCAAGCGCTTTCGCTGGGTGGGCTGATCTGACAGACATACTGGCATTTCGGCCAATGTCGCGTCCCGGCCGGCTGCTAAAGTGCGCAAGACGTTGCGCACTTTGCGCGCCAGAAAGGAGTAGTAGGCGATGTCACTGGAAGACAGGAAGAAGCTCGTCCTTCACCATATCGATCTGTCCTGGAACAAGGGCCGCCTGGCCCTGGCCGAGCAATTGCACAGCAAGGACTTTCTCTACAAAAGCGCCTTCATCGGCAACCCGCTGGGCAGCAATGACTACGCCAAGATGGTCCAGGACATCCGCAGCGCCATGCCGGATCTGGAAGTCGTGGTCGAGGAATGCATCGCCGAGGGCTACAAGGTGGTCACCTGGAGCACCCTGATCGGCACCATCGAGAAGCCCGCCCTGGGCTACCCGCCGAGCGACAAGGTGCTGAGCATTTCCGCCATGGCGTTCTGGACGCTGACCCCGGCCAACGAAATCCAGGAAATCTGCACCATGTTCGACATGGAGAGCTTCCGCGCGCAGCTTGGCCTGGAGAACAGGCGGTTCGCCGAGATCGCCCTACCCTAACAGAACCTGTTTACGATCTCGCGGGCCAGAGCCATGCAAGGCCTCGGCGGCCCCCCGAAAACAGGCCGGGCCGGTTTTCAACGCAGCAGGGCCGACGCGCAGCAGATCGTAAACAGGCCCTCAGAGGTAGCCGTTCTCGCGAAACCAACCGATCGCCCGGTCGAGGGTCACGTCGAGCGGGATGCGTGCTTCGAAACCAAGCTCCTCGCGAGCCTTGCTGCCGTCGAGGAACTGCCCGCCGGCCATGACCGCGATGGCGGTGTCGTTCAACTGCGGCTCGCGCCCGGTCAGCCGGTAGCGCAGCCGCCCCAGCGCGGCGATGCCTTTGGCCAAGGCCAGGGGCATCGGTTTCGGCGCCGGCACGCCCAGCTTCGCCGCGATCCGCGCGGTCAACTCACCCACCTCGATGTTTTGCCCGGTGAGCAGGTAGCGCTCGCCAACCCGTCCCTTTTCCAGCGCCAGCAGCAGGCCACGACCGGCATCGGCGGCATCGATCAGGTTGCGCCGGCCCGGTACGTAGTAGCGCATGGTGCCGTCACCGATGGCGGTGATGAGGCGACCGGTGCTCGGGCCGATATCGAACGCGCCGAGGGTCATGCCGGGAATGCCGATCACCACCGGCAGACCGTTGCGCGCCTGTTCACGGGCCTGCTCGTCGAGCGCCCACTTGCACAGGAGGTAAGGGTTGCACCAGCGCGGCATGCCTTCGTAGAACAACCCCTCATGTCCGGGTAGTCCTTCGGGATGACGCGGCAAGGCGATGGAGGCACCGACATAAAGGATGCGCGGCACCTGCGCACTGAGGCAGGCGGCGTAGAAATGGTTGGTCTGGTCGAGCGCGCTCGCCACCTCCTCCTGCCAGCGGCGCGGCCTGCGCGGGTACTGGCCGGCACAGAAGATCGCCCCGTCGAGCCCTTCCAGGGCCCGGCTCAGGGCCGGGTGATCGAGCAGTTCGGCAGCCCGGCATTCCGGCTCGAGGTATTCGAGGCGCTCGATGCGCGAGGCGGAACGATGCACCACCACCAGCTCGTGACCGGCGTCGCGCACCGCACGCGACACATGGTGGCCGAGCAGGCCGGTGGCTCCGATAACGGCGATTTTCACAGGAGCTCCTTGCGCCAGATGAAAAGGCCGCGTCGAGGGTTCGACGGGGCAGTCAAGCAGCCCGGTGGCCGCTGTCCATTCCACAGCGGCACCCGGGGGGTCGCACGATCAGCGGCCCTTGGCTTGCTCGTAGAGCGGCATCACCTTGGGAATCGCGGCCTGCAGGGAGGCGATCCGCGAACTGGACGACGGGTGGGTGCTCATGAACTCCGGTGGCGCGCCATTGCTGGCCTTGGCCATCTTCTGCCAGAGGCTGATCGCGGCGTTCGGGTTGTAGCCGGCGCGGGCGGCCAGCTCGAGGCCGATCAGGTCCGCCTCGTTCTCGTTGCCGCGGCTGTTCGGCAGGGTCAGGCTGTATTGCACCACGGTGTCGGCCAGCGCCAGGCTGTCCTGGCCGAGGCCGAGCAGCGCACCAGCGCCCTGCTTGGCCATCTCGATGCCGTAGGCCTTGGACATCGCCTCGCGGCTGTGCTCGCGCAGGGCGTGGGCGATCTCGTGGCCCATGACCGCGGCGATCTCGTCGTCGGTCAGTTGCAGTTTCTCGATCAGGCCGCTGTAGAAGATGATCTTGCCGCCGGGGCCGCAACTGGCGTTCAGCTCGGGGCTCTTGATCAGCGCGACCTGCCACTGCCATTGCGCGGCATCCGGGCGGAACAGCGGCGCCTTGGCGATCAGCCGCTGGGCGATGCCGTTCAGGCGCTTCGCATTGGCGCTGCTCTGGTCCAGCACGCCCTTGCTCGACGCTTCGCTCAGCGTCTGCTGGTAGGACTGCGCGTACATCTGATTGACCTCTTGGGTCGACAGCATGCTGAACATGTATTGCTTGCGCTCGACACCCACCGCGGTGCCGCTGGTGGTGTTCACGGCTTGGCATCCTGCCAGCAGCAAGGCCGTCGTCAGGCCGGCGATACGAAACAAATTGGCCATTTCGGTTCTCCATTAAATGAGGCCCGTATGCTAGGCCGAGCCCTGTCGGCGGGCAATAACGCGCCTTGTGGAATACCGGGCCGACCGCGTTATTGAGACAAGCGTCGTCCTCTTCCCATTGCGCTTTTCCGTCGAGGAAGAGGCAAAGGCGACAGTCCGCCCGGGCAGCAAATGTGAAACGGTTCTAAGTTTTCCCATAGCCTGCCGATACCCAAGGGTGGGCGACCTCTTTGCCTGGAGCTTCTATGAAATTCAAGTCGATCCAGTTTTCCATCGCGGCGCTGGCTGGTGTCAGCGTCCTCGCTGTCGTGGCCGCGCTGGTGCTGTATTCGCTGCTGTCCGGCGCGCGGACCCAGGCGCTGGTGGAGGAGCGGACCCGCGACCTGCTGGAGAAGTTGATCAATGAGCGACTGGTCACCCTGACCCAGGCACAGGCCAGCCAGATTCAGCGCGAGCTGGAAATGCCGCTGCTGGTCACCGCCGGACTGGCACGGGTCAATGCCATGCTCGGCAAGCGCGACACCGCCGGCAACCCACTGCTGAGCATGAGCCGGGAAGAGCTGTCCAACCTGGTCAGGGAGACCACCGCGGGCAATCCCAAGCTGCTCGGCAGTTACATCGGCTGGGAACCCAACGCCTTCGACAACGACGACGCCAGCCATGCCGGAATCAAGGAAAACGGCTACGACGGCAGCGGCCGTTTCCTGCCCTGGTGGTTCCGCAACGCCGACGGCAGCCTGGGGGTGGACGCCATCGGCTACATGGAAAGCCAGACCCTGCTGCCCACCGGCGTGCGCGAAGGCGAGTACTACCTGTGCCCGAAGGAACGCAAGAAGTCCTGCGTGATCGACCCGGCGCCTTACGACGTCGGCGGCAAGATGGTCATGCTGGCCTCCTTCACCACGCCGATCCTGGTCGATGGCGAATTCCGCGGCATCGCCGGTGCCGACCTCGCACTCGACTTCATCCAGGACCTGCTGAACCAGGCGGATCGCCAGCTCTATAACGGAGCCGGCGAGATGGCGCTGATCGCCTCCAACGACCGCCTGGTTGCCTACACCCGCGACGCCAAACTGCTCGGCGAACCGGTCTCCAAGGTGCTCGACGCCAACGAACTGGGCAACCTGAAGCACCTGAGCCCCGGCCAGCCGCTCTACGATATCGACGAGGACCACGGCCACATCGAGCTGTTCCTGCCCTTCGAGATCGCCGACACCGGCGCCCGCTGGACGCTCATGTTGCAACTGCCGATTGAAGCGGTGATGAGCGAGCTGAACCAATTGCAGGGCGAGCTGAGTGCCCAGCACGACGCCAATGTCCTGGGCATGGCCCTGGTCGGCCTGCTGATCGCCGTGATCGGCCTCCTGGCGATCTGGTTCGTCGGCTACGGAATCGCCCGGCCACTGCGGCAGATGGTGGTCATGCTGGACGACATCGCCCAGGGCGAAGGCGACCTGACCCGCCGCCTGGAAGTCGATCGCGCCGACGAACTCGGGCAGATCGCCAAGGGCTTCAACACCTTCCTCGCCAAGCTGCAGACGATGATCGGTCAGGTCGTCACCTCGGTGCAGAAAGTCAGCGATTCCTCGGAGTACACCGCCGACATCGCCATCCGCACCAACCAGGGTGTGCAGAAGCAGTTGGCCGAAATCGAGCTGGTCGCCACCGCCGTGCATGAAATGACCGCCACTGCCCAGGATGTGGCGCGCAACGCCACTCACGCGGCGGAAGCGGCCAACCATGCCGACCAGGCGGCCAACGAGGGCAAACGCATCGTGCAGAGCACCTCCGAGGCGATCACCGCCCTGGCCAACGAGATCGGCCGCGCCGTCGGTGTGGTGCAGAGCCTGGCCAAGGACAGCGAGAACATCAACGCCATCCTGGTGACCATCCGCAGCATCGCCGAGCAGACCAACCTGCTCGCCCTCAACGCCGCCATCGAGGCGGCACGGGCCGGCGAGCAGGGACGCGGCTTCGCCGTGGTCGCCGACGAGGTGCGCAACCTGGCGCAGAAGACCCAGCAGGCCACCGAAGAAATCCAGACCATGATCCAGCAGTTGCAGAACGGCACCCGCGACGTGGTCAGCGTGATGGAAAACAGCCAAGCGCGCACCGACGACAGCGTGCAGCAGGCCGCCGAGGCAGCGCAGGCACTGGCGTCGATCACTGAAGCGGTTTCGGTGATCAACGACATGAACACCCAGATCGCCAGCGCAGCCGAGGAGCAAAGCGCAGTCGCCGAGGACATCAACCGCAACGTCACCACCATCGGCCAGGTGGCCCAGGAAGTCGCCGGCGGCGCCGACGAATCCAGCCAGGCCAGCGCCGAACTGACCAAACTGGCCGAGCAACAGCGCCGGTTGATCAATCAGTTCAGGGTATGAGGGGTGAGGGGCGATTCGTGAGTAGAGCTCACTCCGAATCTCCGCGCGGGAGCGAAACCCGTTCATCGTAGGAACCAGCTCTGCTGGCGAAACTTTTTATGTGCCTCCATTCGCGAGCAGAGCTCGCTCCTACACAGGCAATGCTGACTTGTAGGGGCGAATTCATTCGCCCAACACCCCCGCCTCACGCCGGGGTCAGGCACTCCGGCGCATCGAGCTTCGGGTCGTTGACCAAGTTGGCCAGGACACGCTCGCGTAGAACCGGTTGAGGGGAAGCCAGCAGCTCCAGGACACGCGGCAACGGCGTGTCCACCGCCAACCAATCCTGCTGCGCCTGCTCGTCGAGGATCAACGGACGACGCTGGTTGGCCGCCGCCTGGGTCACCAGGGCGACGCTCAAGTAGTTGTGCCCCACCACCGGATAGACTTCCCAGATCGCGGCGAAATGCAGAACCGATGCCTCCCCCGTCAACCAGTACGGGCGCTTGCGAGCACTACCGCGCCATTCATAGAAACCGTTGGCCGGCAGCAGGCAGCGCCGTTGGCGGAACGGCTCGCGAAACATCGGCTGGTCGGCCAGGGTCTCCGCCCGCGCCTGCGCCGGGGTGCGCGACAGATCGGTCAACCAGGCCGGCGTCAGCCCCCAGCGCGCCAGCGCCGCCTGCCGCTCGCCCTCCACCTCGCGCAGCATCAGCACCTGGGCGCCCGGTGCCAGATTCCAGTGCGGCTGCTGATCCGACGGGAAACCGGGCAACGCCGCCAGCGATGGCGACCAGCGGAACAGGGCATAACGACCACACATGGATTCGGACTCGCGAAGGGATTAAAGACAGGCAGCGCAACGCGGTGCTCTCAGCAGAGCAGCACGCCCGGAACATGCTCCGGCTCCTCGCCGGGCAACGGCAGGGCCGCATTGTACGCAGCGATGAGTTGGCGCGCGCGGTCGGCATCGGAGTCTTCCACCAGCAGCCCGAGCAGACCGCTGAGCGGTAGTTCGCCCACCGCACCGAGCAGGTGGCGACCCGCCAGGTGCGCCTCGATACCCTCGCTGGCGAGCATGCCCTGCAGCAATTCGGCTTCCAGCAAGTCCACCGGCTCGTAGATGCGCTGCATCAGTCGTCCTCCCGCCGCACGTCCAGGCTCCAGTCCACGCCGTCGCTGCGCAAGTCGAACAGGATCGGCCGGCAGCAGACCGGACAATCCTCGATGTACGTCTGGTCGCCACCGGACAGATCGAGCACGGCCTCGGCCGGCTCGCCGCAATAGGGGCACTGGTACTGCTGGGTCTCCAGCATCGCGGTCTCCATGTGACTTGTAGGTATAATCGCCGGTCTATGTGTGGGCCGCCGGCCCGAACCTACCGCAGCCGTTCCAACAACAAGAGAGCATGATGGGCGAATTCGAAGCCATCCGACCCTACGCCGACGCCGAAGTGCCCGCCGTTCTGGCGCGCCTGTTCGCCGACAAGACTTTTCTCGACGTACTCATGCGCTTCCGCTTTCCGCGCATGGCCGGTGCGTTCGGCTGGGCCCTCAAACCTCTTATAGCCCATCGGCTGCGCCAGGAGTTCGCCGGCATCGACTCGGTCAGCGCCCTGCAGGACAAGATCGAACCCTACGTCGACCGCACCATCGAGCGAGCCACCGACGGGGTCACCTATTCCGGCCTCGACCAGCTCAAACCCGGCAACGCCTACCTGTTTCTCGCCAACCACCGCGACATCGTGATGGACCCGGCCTTCGTCAACTACGCCGTCTACCACGCCGGCCTGCCGACCCCGCGCATCGCCATCGGCGACAACCTGCTGCAACGCCCCTTCGTCAGCGACCTGATGCGCCTGAACAAGAGCTTCATCGTGCACCGCTCGCTGAGCGGACGGCGGGAGAAGCTCGCGGCCTACCAGTTGCTCTCCGCCTACATCAACCACTCGATCCGGGTGGACGGCCAGTCGATTTGGATCGCCCAGGCCGAAGGCCGCGCCAAGGATGGGGACGATCGCACCGATTCGGCGATCCTCAAGATGTTCCACATGAGCCGCAAGGACGAGCCCTTCGAGCAGGTCATCGGCGAGCTGAAGCTGACACCGGTCTCGATCAGCTACGAATACGACCCCTGCGACCAAGCCAAGGCCCGCGAGCTGTACATCCGCGCCACCACCGGCCGCTACGAGAAGGCGCCGGGCGAGGATGACGCCAGCATCGCCCTGGGCATCACCGGCTACAAGGGACGTGTCCACGTCGCCTTCGGCGCCCCGGTGAGCGGCGGCTTCGAGGATGCCAAGCTGCTGGCGGCGGAAATGGACCGGCAGATCCTCGGCTCGTACCGGCTGTTCCCGGTGCACTATCTGGCATATGAAATGTGGAGCGAGCGCGACCCGGCGCTGAACGTCCCGGTCGCCACGGAGCTGTTCCCCGCCGCCGAACTGGAGCGCGCCCGCGCCGAGTGGGAAAGACGCCTCGCCGCCTGCCCCGGCGTGCAGCAACCCTATCTGGTGCTGCAATACGCCAATCCGGTGCGCAATCAGTATCGGGTCAAGGCCGGTCTGCCGCTCTGAGCAGCGGCCTCGTCCGGTTCAGACGCGCGTGCTGAACCAGGACACGGCCAGCGCCAGCGACAGGCAGACATAGCCGAAACGATTGAAGAACTGGTTGAGCCGGCGGGTCGGCTCATCCATCGCCGGCGCGTCCCCCTCCAACGTTTCCAGTTCGCTTTCAGCCACCAGCCGCGCCATCGCGCGCTGCTCGCGCAGCCGGGTAGCAATCAGCAGCCAACCGCCAGCCAGGCCGAACAGCAATGCCAGGGTATTGATCGATTGTTGGGGATAGGCGACGACCAGCGACCACAACGCCTGCAACGACATCGGTAAGCTCCGCATCGGATTGGCGCAGGCGCCCGGCCTGCGCACCATTAAGAGGAAAAATCCGGCCCTCTCAGGCGTGCGCTGCGGAAAATCGGCCGCTCGTCGCGGCGCGGCCGCCGGATTGACCGGCCAGCCCTGCGGTTTTTCGCCTCGAAAAAGGCCGTCCGTCGCCTTTCATGCCATCGGAAAGAACCCGGACAGCCCGAAATACAGCGGCGAAGTGTACTGAAACCGGGGCCTTATACGTTTCGTTTCCGACGAACGCAGCCGTCTATCTCGAAACTGTCTGACAATCGTCATATCCCTGGCCTAAGGTTTGAATCCTCCCCCGTACGCCAACCGCCGCTTCTGGCTTGCGGAGGAGCGTATTCACACTGTCCACGGAGGAACCGTCATGTTGCACGCACAACCCCTCGACCGCGATTACCTGATCGACTCACTGGATGAAGTGGAAGAGCTGATCGACGGCCTGTCTTTCAACGTGCATGACCATCATTGGCTGGTCTATTGCGCACTCGGCGGTCATGAGCATTACGACCTGCCGGACATCGACCAGCACACCGGCTTCAGTTTGCCGGAGCTTTACGCCGAAGCGGCCTAACGACGCGCAGGGATGATGCGCAGAAAAAAGCCCGGCACGCCGGGCTTTTCCATTTCCGGGCGGTTACTGCGCCAGAATCTGGCCGATGGTCGGATCCTTGAACAGACGGGTCAGCGCATCGCTGAGCACGTCGCTGACCAGCTTGGTGTTGGTCTCCTGGTTCGGCGCCATGCCGAAGCGCTGGTCCAGGGAGGCGCCATAACGGCCGCTGTAGCGGCGGGTGCTGTTCTGCACATCGGCCCGGAAGGTGGCACCGATCTTCGCCTCGGTGACGTACAGGCCTTCCTTCGGCGACTGGTACTTCAACTCGGCCAGGGTGACGGTCAGTTGCGGCGCATTGTAGGCGTTCGGCGACGGCGTGAAGCCGAGCAGACGGACAGCCGCCTCGGCCTGGGCCTGCAACTGGGGCAGGATGTTCTGGGCAGGCACGTTGATGACACTGGTTTCCGGATACAGGCCGCCACGGGTACCGAGAGTCGGCGACGGGCGCCCATCGACTACCCGCACCACCACCGGCTGGCCCTGGCCGACCGGCGTCAATGCGGAGGTAAGTTTCGGTTGCGGGCTGAGTTGTTGCGGGCTGTGGGCACAACCGACGAGGGTCAGGCTGGCAGCGGCGATCAGGCCGAGCAACAGACGATGCAGCATGCTCAAATCTCCAGTTTCGGACGAATGGCCGGCAGTATAGCGACGGCCGCGCTGCGCTAACAGCGCTCCGCGCCGGCCTCTCATTGCCAGGTTGGACTGGGCGGCGTACCGGGCGGTTCCTGTCATGCCCCTGTCACGCACACAAGCCACACTGCCCCGGTCCCCAGGAGGTCTCGCCCATGTTATGGCTCTGGTCACTGTTCGCTCCGCGCGGTAAACGCCGTTGCTTCGCCCTGCTCGACGCCCACGGCCTCTGCTGCGGCTTCCACGAGTCGCGCGTGGCTCCGCAAGGCGCGGGCTGGGTGGAGGTCAGCGAATGCCGTCTCGCCTGGCTGCAGCGCCCGCTGCCCGCCGAAGCCCGTATCCCCCAGGTCTCTTCCCAGTCGACGCGACGCCAGCCGTTGCCGGCCTGACCGACTGGCGAAGAAAAGTCACGCCGGGAGATCATTTTCCGAAATTCATCGTTATAATCGCCCCCCGATTATAAGGACGCCTCCTGATCGGGCCTCGCAGCGCCGCCGGACAATCTGGCCGGCCATTTTCGCACGCCCCAGAGAGTCGCCCCATCGTGCTGCCACCCGGCCAGCCGCCTGTTTCCGCCCCGTAGCGCAGAACACTTTGCACGGATGCAGCGTGTCGCCCACGCTGGTGGAGCGGCGCGCGCGTGTCAGACGACCTTTTTCGAGGTTCGCGTCTCCAAAAGAGCGTGAAATGACGGTTTTTCACAACTTCAAAAGAGTGTGGCGAGCAATGGCGCAAGACGATTACGAAGCAGTGGATGTGTTGCTGGTAGGTGCCGGCATCATGAGCGCGACACTGGCAGTGCTTCTCAAGGAGCTCGAGCCAGGCATCAAGCTGGAAGTCGTTGAACTGATGGAGTCCGGTGCCGTCGAGAGTTCCAACCCTTGGAACAACGCCGGCACCGGCCATGCCGGTCTCTGCGAGCTGAACTATACGCCGGAGGCCGCGGACGGCTCGATCGACGTCAAGAAGGCGATCACCATCAATGCCCAGTTCGAGGAGTCCAAACAGTTCTGGGCCTACCTGGTCAACAAGGGCACCTTCGGTTCGCCGAGGACCTTCATCAATCCGATTCCGCACCTGAGCTTCGTGCGCGGCCATGATGGCATCGCCTACCTGAAGAAGCGTTTCGCGGCCCTCACCCAGCATCACGCGTTCGCCGAGATGGAATACTCGGAAGACCGCGCGACCCTGGCCGAGTGGATGCCGCTGATGATGCCGGGCCGCCCGGCCGACGAACCGGTCGCCGCCACCCGCGTGATGGGCGGTACCGACGTCAACTTCGGCGCCCTGACCAACCAGTTGCTGACTTACCTGCAGGGCCAGGCCGACACCCAGGTCAAGTGCAACCAGAAGGTGGTCGGCCTCAAGCGCGCCGCGGACGGCTGGCACGTCACCATCAAGAACCTGAAGACCGGCGGGCAGCGCGAAGTGACTGCCAAGTTCGTCTTCCTCGGCGCCGGCGGCGGCGCGCTGCCGCTGCTGCAGATGTCCGGCATTCCGGAAGGCAAGGGCTTCGGCGGCTTCCCGGTCAGTGGCCAGTGGCTGCGTTGCGACAACCCGGAAGTGGTCAAACAGCACCAGGCCAAGGTCTACAGCCAGGCCGAGGTCGGCTCCCCGCCGATGTCCGTCCCGCACCTGGACACCCGCGTGGTGGACGGCAAGAAGTCCCTGCTGTTCGGGCCTTATGCCGGTTTCTCCACCAAGTTCCTGCGCCACGGCTCGTTCCTCGACCTGCCGCTGTCGATCCGCCCGAGCAACATCGGCCCGATGCTGGCGGTCGCCCGCGACAACATGGACCTGACCCGCTACCTGATCGGCGAGGTGCTGCAGTCCGACGAGAAGCGCCTGCAGACCCTGCGCAACTTCTACCCGGAAGCCAAGGCCGAAGACTGGCGCCTGGAAGTGGCCGGGCAGCGCGTGCAGATCATCAAGAAGGACCCGAAGCGTGGCGGCATCCTGCAGTTCGGCACAGAGCTGGTGGCGGCCGAGGACGGCTCCATCGCCGCCCTGCTCGGTGCTTCGCCGGGCGCGTCGGTGACCGTCTCGATCATGCTCGACCTGCTCGAGCGCTGCTTCCGCGACAAGGTCGGCACGGCCAACTGGAACAGCAAGCTAAAGGAAATCTTCCCGGCCCGTCTCAAGCAACTGACCACCGACGCCGACCTGTACCGCAAGGTCCAGGCCCAGTCGGACGAGCGCCTGCAACTGACCGAGGAGCAGAGCGTGGTGCGGTCGCCGGAAGTCTCCCGAGGCTGATCGGCCCCCATAAAAAACCGCCCATCGGGCGGTTTTTTATTCATGGTCACTCAGGACAGTTGATCATCCAGGACACCCCGAAGCGATCGACCAGCATGCCGAAGGACTTGGCCCAGAAGGTCTTCTGCAATGGCATGCTGACCTGCCCGCCCTCGGCCAGGGCGCCGAAGAACCGCTCGGCCTGCTCCGGGCTTTCCACCGCGAGCGCCAGGCTGATGCCTTGGAACACGGCCTTGTCCGTGCTCATTCCGTCCGAAGCCATGATCTGGCTGTCGCCAATCCGCAGGTTGGAATGCATGACCCCTTCCGGGTTGACGCCCTCGCAACCTTCCTGGGAAGGCGCCTCCTTGAAGCGCATGAGAAACTCGATCCGCGCCCCGAGCGCCTGGCAATAGAACTCCAGGGCCTCCTCGCAACGCCCGTTGAAAACCAGATAGGGTTCGACTTGCATGCTCGTCTCCTTGGCAACTGAAAACACGGAGACAGTCTAGAAAAGAATGAGCCCGCGCAAGGCGGGCTCTTCGATGCTTTGCGACTCAGCGGGTCGCCGCTCGAACCACTTCGATATAAGGCTCGGCATTGCGCTGGTCGCGGACCAGGGCAACGAAGTCTTCGCCCTTGGCGTTCTTCGCGCCGAGGTCGTATCCCGCCTCGACGAAGAAGCCGACGAACCGCTCGAAGTCATCGATACGCAGACCGCGGTAGGCCTTGATCAGCTTGTGCAGGGAAGGTGGCGTATCGTCGGCCGGCTCCACCGTCAGGAACAGCTTCACCTGGTCGTCGCTGATTTCCTCGCCGATCACCTGCTTCTTGTCTTTGCGCATCGCTCTCTCCAACGGTTCAGGGCCACTCTTGAACGGGCCGGCAGTGTAACGCCGCTCCCCCAAGTGCTCAACGCACATGCAGGAACTGCGATGCGCGTGGGAAGACCACGTGGATCAATGTCCCCACGTGATGCGAGGGCTTATACTCGCCGAGCAGTCATCGGGAGCCATCATGTCGCTATCCATACCTCCGCTGTTCGCCGCCTGGCGCCAAGTCCTGCGCGGTGGTTACACCTTCAAGCATCTGCGTGGAGACCTGGCCGCCGGCCTGACCGTCGGCATCATTGCGATTCCCCTGGCCATGGCCCTGGCGATCGCCGTCGGCGTGGCGCCGCAACACGGCCTCTATACCGTGCTGATCGCCGCCCCGCTGATCGCCCTGACCGGCGGCTCGCGCTTCAATATCTCCGGCCCCACCGCCGCCTTCGTCGTCATCCTGCTGCCGATCACCCAGCAGTACGGAATCGGCGGATTGCTGCTGTGTACCCTGTTGGCCGGCCTGATCCTGATCGCCCTCGGCCTGGGGCGGGCCGGGCGCCTGATCGAGTTCGTGCCCTACCCCGTGACCCTCGGTTTCACTGCCGGTATCGGTATCGTCATCGCCACCCTGCAGGTCAAGGATCTGCTCGGCCTGACCCTGGCCGGCCATCCGCAGCATTACCTCGAGCAGGTCGGCGCCATCGGCCGCGCATTGCCCGGTGCACAGCTCGGCGACGCGCTGGTCGGGGCGGCCTGCCTGGCCGTGCTGGTCCTCTGGCCGCGTTGGGTACCGAAGATTCCCGGTCACCTGATCGCCCTGGCGGTGGGCGCGCTGCTCGGCCTCGCCCTGGAATACCTCGGACTGCCGGTGGCGACCCTGGGCGAACGCTTCAGCTACGAGCTGGACGGCGTGACCCACCCGGGCATTCCGCCATTCCTGCCCAGCCTCGCCCTGCCCTGGAGCCTGCCCGGTCCGGATGGCGCGCCGCTGCAACTGTCCTTCGAGCTGATCCGTCAATTGCTCGCGCCGGCCTTCGCCATCGCCATGCTCGGCGCCATCGAATCGTTGCTTTGCGCGGTGGTCACCGACGGCATGACCGGCAGCAAGCACGACCCGAATGCCGAGCTGCTCGGCCAGGGCCTCGGCAACCTGGTAGCGCCGTTCTTCGGCGGCATCACCGCCACCGCCGCCATCGCCCGCAGCGCCGCCAACGTGCGCGCCGGAGCGCATTCGCCGCTGGCGGCGATCATCCATGCCGGCGTGGTGCTGCTGGCCATGCTGCTGCTCGCGCCGCTGTTCAGCTACCTGCCGATGGCCGCGCTGGCCGCCCTGTTGCTGCTGGTGGCCTGGAACATGAGCGAGGCCAAGCATGTGATCCATACGCTACGCATCGC
This sequence comes from Pseudomonas sp. PIC25, assembly GCF_002286785.1. GTDB lineage: Bacteria > Pseudomonadota > Gammaproteobacteria > Pseudomonadales > Pseudomonadaceae > Pseudomonas_M. Next base: position 34,172 of record NZ_MUJY01000179.1, read on the forward strand.
GCCGCGCAGCGACGTGCTGGTGCTGCTGACCTGCCTGATCCTGACGGTGCTGTTCGACATGGTGCTGGCGGTCGGCGTCGGCCTGCTGCTGGCGGCGGGCCTGTTCATCAAGCGGATGAGCGATCTCACCGACACCGCGCCGCTACCGCGCCATTTCCACCAGGCGCTGGCCGACCTGCCGGACCACGTGCTGGTCTATGCGATCCGCGGGCCGCTGTTCTTCGGCGCGGCGGAAAAGGCCCTCAGTGTGCTGCGCCGATTCAGCGCCGGCGTAAAAGTGGTGATCGTCGACATAAGTGCAGTGCCCATGCTCGACATGACTGCCCTGGCGGCACTGGACAACGTGCTGCGCGACTACCGCCGGCAGGGCATCGCCCTGGTGCTGGTCGGCACTACGCCACGGGTGCGGCTGAAACTGCGACGCGCCGGAGTACACCAGGCCGACCATCAGTTGGCCTATGTGCGCGACCTGCCGCAAGCGCGGGAAAAGGCGCTGCGCTGGCTGGAAAACGAAAACGCCCCGGCGATAGCCGAGGCGTCCTGAATATCCGACGAACCGTGCGGCGCTGACTTACAAGCCCTTCACCGCATAAATACCGGCCGCATTGCGCCAGTAGCCCTTGTAGTCCATGCCGTAGCCGAAGATGTAACGGTCGATGCACGGCAGGCCGACGTAGTTGGCCTTGAGGTCCGGGCGGGCCTTGCGGTCGTGGGTCTTGTCGATCAGCACGGCAGTGTGTACATGGGCGGCACCGGCGTGGCGGCAGAAGTCGATGATCGCGGCCAGGGTATGCCCTTCGTCGAGAATGTCGTCGATGATCAGCACGTCGCGGTCGATGAAGGAAATTTCCGGCTTGGCCTTCCAGAACAACTCGCCACCGCTGGTTTCGTTGCGGTAGCGGGTCGCGTGCAGGTAGGACAGCTCGAGCGGGAAGTTCAGTTTCGGCAGCAGCTTGCCGGCGAAGATCAAGCCGCCGTTCATGACGCAAAACACCACCGGATTGCGCTCGGCCAGTTCGCCGTTGATCGATTCGGCGATGCGGGAGATGGCGGCCTCCACTTCGGCTTCGGTGTACAGGCAATCGGCTTCCGCCATCACTTGGCGGATATGCGCGAGATCGGCGGACATGGCGTTTCCCCTAGGTTGGCTGAATAAAAAGGCGCAACGGTACTCATCTGCTGCCCGTGGGGCAAGCCCCGTCGGACAAGCGATACGGCATCCGCCGCGCGAGGCCTGCCACGTTCTTTTTCTGACCGATCGTTCAGACCCCGTCGTGCTTGCGGAACGGATTCAAGGATAGCCGGCGTGGACGGCGATGACGGCAAAATCCGTTGCGTTTGCGGCGTCATGCCGCATGTTCCCTTCTTCCGGATTTTCCATCCGGCCCCCGGACCTGCCATTATTCGCCTATTCGAACGGACCTGGCGCAACACCCGGGCCCGCATTCGTCCAGCCCTCCCACCTTGCCGTCGCCGGAGACCCTTCGCATGCCCATCCGTGAGATTCGCCACCCCCTGATCCGCCACAAGCTCGGCCTGATGCGCCGGGCCGACATCAGCACCAAGAATTTCCGCGAACTGGCCCAGGAAGTGGGCGCCCTGCTCACCTACGAGGCGACCCAGGACCTGCCCCTGGAAAGCTACGAGATCGCCGGCTGGTGCGGCAACGTGACGGCGGAGAAGATCGCCGGCAAGAAGATCACCGTGGTACCGATCCTGCGCGCCGGTATCGGCATGCTCGACGGCGTGCTCAGCCTGATCCCCAGCGCCAAGGTCAGCGTGGTTGGCCTGGCGCGCAACGAGGAAACCCTCGAAGCACAGAGCTACCTGGAAAAACTGGTACCGGAGATCGACCAGCGCCTGGCCATGATCGTCGACCCGATGCTCGCCACCGGCGGCTCCATGGTCGCCACCATCGACATGCTGAAGAAGGCCGGCTGCAAGGAAATCCGCGCCCTGGTCCTGGTGGCGGCGCCGGAAGGCATCAAGACGGTCAACGATGCCCATCCCGACGTGCAGATTTACACCGCCTCCATCGATCAGCGGCTGAACGAGCACGGCTACATCATTCCCGGCCTTGGCGATGCCGGCGACAAGATTTTCGGCACCAAGCAGAAGGACACCTGATCCATGCGGGACCCCATGCATGAACCCGTCTGGCGCCAGGCCCTGGCCGGCTCGCAGATGCTTTTCGTGGCCTTCGGCGCCCTGGTGCTGATGCCGCTGATCACCGGGATGGACCCTAACGTCGCGCTGTTCACCGCCGGCCTCGGCACCCTGATCTTCCAATGGGTGACCAAGGGCCAAGTGCCGGTGTTCCTCGCCTCGTCGTTCGCCTTCATCGCGCCGATCCTCGCTGCCAAGACCGACTTCGGCCTGCCGGCGACCCTCGGCGGGCTGGTCGCTGCCGGCTTCGTCTACATGCTGCTGGCCGCGGCGGTGAAGCTCAAGGGCACCGGTTTCATCGACCGCCTGCTGCCGCCGGTGGTGATCGGCCCGGTGATCATGTCCATCGGACTCGGACTGGCCCCGGTCGCCGCCAACATGGCGATGGGCAAGGCCGGCGACGCCAGCGCGCAACTGGTGCCGTACGATACGGCACTGATGATTTCCCTGCCGGCGCTGCTCACCACCCTGCTGGTGGCAGTCCTCGGCCGCGGCATCTTCCGCCTGGTACCGATATTGGCCGGTGTCGCGGTCGGCTACGGTCTGTCGATCGCCCTCGGCGTGGTGGATTTCGCCGCCGTCAATGCCGCCCCCTGGCTGGCGGTGCCGAACTTCGTCGCTCCCGAACTCCATTGGGGCGCCATCCTGTTCATGCTGCCGGTGGCCATCGCCCCGGCCATCGAGCACATCGGCGATGTGCTGGCCATTGGCACGGTGACCGGCAAGAACTACCTGAAAAAACCCGGCCTGCACCGCACCCTGCTCGGCGACGGCCTGGCCACCTCCGCCGCCGGCCTGTTCGGCGGGCCGCCGAACACCACCTACTCGGAAGTGACCGGCGCGGTGATGCTGACCCGCAACTTCAACCCCAAGGTGATGATGTGGGCGGCGGCGATTGCCATCGTCCTAGCCTTCATCGGCAAGTTCGGCGCCGCGCTGCAGAGCATCCCGGTACCGGTGATGGGCGGCATCCTCTGCCTGCTGTTCGGCTCCATCGCGGTGGTCGGGCTGAATACCCTGATCCGTCACCAGATCGACCTCTCCGAGGCGCGCAACCTGGTGATCGTCGCCGTGACCCTGGTGTTCGGCATCGGCGGCATGGTGATCGGCGCCGGCGAAGTCAGCCTCAAGGGCATCTCGCTCTGCGGCGTCATCGCCATCCTCCTCAATCTGCTGCTCCCCGGCGGTGCCGGCTGGCGCAGCAAGGCCCTCAGCGAAGAGGCCTGAGCCCCCGTCCCGCCTCATGCCGAGGCGGGACTTTCCCCTCGCAGCGCCTCGGCCTTGGGCGCCGTACTCCACCGCTGCAAACGCTCGATGCTCTCACGATACGGCTTCAGCCCCTTGCTCAGCAGCAGGATCGATCCGCACACCGCCAGACTCGTAACGATCAGCAGCGAATAGCGCAGGGCGTGGTCGTCGGCGAATACATAGTCGGTCACCAGCGCCACTGCCGTCGGGCCGATGCCGAGGCCAACCAGGGTGATGACGAACAGATAGATCGCCGAGGCCTGACCGCGCATTGCGTTGGGCATGATCTCCTGGATCGCCGCCGGCGCCACACCGAACGGCATTGACAGGCAGAACACCGTAGGCGCCATCAGCAACACCGCCCAGAGGGCTTCGTCCATCAAGGGGAACAACAGCACGCAAGGCAGCGCCGCGACCGCCGCATAGAGCCCGACGCGCATGTTGGCGTCGCGCCGGCCGTGGCGTGCCATCCAGTCCGCCAGCCGGCCGCCGAAGACGATGCCGAGGCAACCGAACACCGCGACGATGCTGCCGTAGACGATACCCACCTGCCCCGCGTCCCAGCCGTAGGTACGGATGAAGAAGGTCGGCACCCAGGCGGCGCTGCCGTAGCCGGCGAACGATAGCCCGGCGAAGCCCAGGTTATGACAGAGCACCGTGCGCCGATTGCTGCGAATGTAGCGTCCCACTTCGGCCAGAGGCACGGCGACGCCCGCCCCCACGCCGCGCCGGGCCGGTTCCCGCACCGCCAGCAGCAACAGGGTGAACAGCACGCCGGCGGCACCGAGGATGAGGAAGATCAGTTGCCACGGCCGCACTTCGCCGAGCAGCGGCAGCATCACGTCGCCCTGGGCCGAGGCGAAGCGGATCACCAGCCCGCCCAGCAGGAAGGCGATGCCCGAGCCCAGGTACACCCCCATGGAATACACGCTGATGGCGGTAGCGCGGCGCTCGGCCGGGAAGCTGTCCGCGATCAGCGAATAGGCCGCCGGCGACAACGCCGCCTCGCCGACACCCACGCCGATTCGGCAGAACAGGAATTGCAAATAGGACCGGGCCATGCCGCAGGCAGCGGTGGCCGCGCTCCAGAACAACACGCCCAGCGCGATCAGGCCACGCCGGCTGCGCGTGTCGGCCAGGCGCCCTAGAGGAATGCCGCAGACGGTGTAGAACAGGGCGAAGGACAGGCCCATCAGCAGGCTCATCTGGGTATCGCTGATGACCAGGTCGCGGCGGATGGGGGCGACCAGCAAGTTGAGAATCTGCCGGTCGATGAACGACAGCACGTAAGCCACCATCAGGATGGTGACGGTGATCCAGGCACGAGCGCTGGAGGGGTAGCCATTATTGTTGTTGTGCACTGGCATCTCCTCGGCGCCGCCAGCGCGGCGCGCGACGGGTGGGAAGAAAGGCCAGCTTAGGTCGGGATGGACAGGGTGAATACCTGAGAAGCCGTGTTATCAACGAGGCGAATGCGCAAGCAGCCGCCCCACTGATGACTCGCGGGTCACAGTAAGCGTGGGGCCCGCAGGCAGAGCTGGGCCAGGGCAGCACCCCAGGCCGGGTGATCGTTCAGGCACGGCACCAGCACCAGTTCCTCGCCCCCCGCCGCGACGAACTGCTCGCGTCCGCGCTGGCCGATCTCCTCCAGCGTCTCGATACAGTCGGCGACAAAGGCCGGGCACATCACCAGCAGCTTCTTCACCCCACTGGCGGCCAGCTCGTCGAGACGCGCCTCGGTATAGGGCTCGATCCACTTGGCGCGGCCCAGGCGCGACTGGAACGACACCGACCACTGTTCAGGCCGCAGCCCCATGCGCGCGGCGAAGCCCTCGGCCGTACGCAGGCACTGGGCGCGGTAGCAGGTGGCGAGCACCTCGGCCGGCGCATTGCGGCAGCAGTCGGCCTGCTTCAGGCAATGCCGGCCGCTGGGGTCGGCCTTGTGCAGATGGCGCTCGGGCAGTCCGTGAAAGCTCAGCAGCAGATGGTCGAACCCCTGGGCCAGGTGCGGCTGGGCGCTGGCCACCAGGGCATCGAGGTATTCCGGTTGGTCGTAGAACGGCTGCAGCACCGAGAGATCGAACGCCAGGCGATGCGCCGCGATGACCCGGCGAGCCTCTTCAATGACCGTGGTGGTAGTGCTGTCGGCGAACTGCGGATAGAGCGGTGCCAGCGTCACCTGCCGGATGCCTTGGCGCGCCAACTTGAGCAGCACGCTCTCGATGGACGGCTCGCCGTAGCGCATGGCCAGCTCCACCGGCCCCAACTGCCACTGCTGCGTCATCGTGGCCTGCAGGCGGCGGCTGAGCACGATCAGCGGCGAGCCTTCATCCCACCAGATCGACGCATAGGCATGGGCCGAGGCGGCGGGGCGCTTGATCAGGATCAGCGATACCAGCAGCCGACGCAGCGGCCAGGGCAGATCGACGACGTAGGGGTCCATCAGGAACTGGTCCAGGTAACGGCGCACATCGTCCACCTCGGTGGAGGCCGGCGAACCCAGGTTGACCAGTAACAGCGCGTGATCGGTCATGCGGAATCCTAATCAGTGGCGGCCGAGAAGATCCTCGAGGGCCGCATCCAGAGAGGTGAATCGAAACGAAAAGCCGGCTTCCAGCAAACGCGCCGGTTCGGCGTGCTGGCCGCCCAGCAGCAATCCGGAGAGCTCCCCCAGCCCCACTCGCAACAACGGCGCAGAAACCGGCAGCACCGCCGGCCGATGCAACACGCGGCCGAGTGCGCGGGCGAACTCGGCATTCCTGACCGGCTGCGGCGCGCAGGCATTATAAGGACCGCGTGCCTCCTCCCGCTGCAAGAGAAAATCGATCAGGGTGATTTGATCCTGCAGATGGACCCAGGACATCCATTGCCGGCCGTTGCCGATCGGCCCTCCGAGGCCGAGGCGGAATGGCAGCAGCAGGCGCTTGAGAAAACCGCCGTCGGCGGCCAGCACCAGCCCGGTACGCACCAGCGCCACCCGGATACCCAGCGCCTCGGCACGTAGCGCGGCTTCTTCCCAAGCCCCGCAGAGCTGGGCGGCGAAATCTTCCCGGACCGGCGGCGAGACTTCCGTCAGGCGGTGCTCGCCCGCATCGCCGTACCAGCCCACAGCCGAACCGGATATCAAAGTGCGCGGTTTCTGCTCGCGCGTTTCCAGCCAGGCCAGCAGGCGTTCGGTGAGCGTCACCCGGCTCGCCCAGAGCAGCTTCTTGCGCTTGCCGGTCCAGGGTCGATCGGCGATGGGCGCACCCGCCAGGTTGATCACCGCGTCCAGTGGCGCGTCCCCGTATTCCTCCAGCGTGCCGATTCCCCGCACCGCTTCACCGCAGCGACGCGGGACAAACTCTGGCGTCCGGCTCCAAACCACCAGGCGATGCCCCTGTCCAATCCAGTAACGACAGAGTCCGCGTCCAATCAGACCCGTACCGCCGGTCAGCAATATGTGCATGGCATCTTCCTCCCCATGGCGCAAAACCGTGATCTGGCCCTAGTCTGAAAACAGCAGGTGGCTATGTGCTGCACAACGGCTCGTCCGCCACCTGTCAGCAAGGGATGCGATAGGACCCGAGACTCACCTGTACAACGCTCAGCCATGCGTATAGGTTTTTGTCGAAGGCGCAGTCTAAAGTCATAGGTATGAGGTAGACCATGAGCGCACCCATCGCCATTATCGGCACCGGCATCGCCGGGCTTTCCGCCGCCCAGACCCTGCATGCGGCAGGGCAGCAGGTCCGGCTGTTCGAAAAAAGTCGCGGCAGCGGCGGCCGCATGAGCAGCAAGCGCAGCGACGCCGGCTCCATCGACCTGGGTGCCCAATACTTCACCGCCCGCGACCGCCGCTTCGCCGAGGTGGTCCAGCAATGGCGCAGCCGCGGCTGGGTCGCCGAGTGGACACCGAACCTGTACAATTACAGCGACGGCCAGTTCAGCCCCTCGCCGGACGAACAGATTCGCTGGGTCGGCACCCCGCGCATGAGCGCTATCGCCCGTGCCATGCTCGGCGCCCTGCCGGTCAACTTCTCCTGCCGCATCACCGAAGTCTTTCGCGGCGAACAGCACTGGAACCTGCAAGACGCCGAAGGCCAGAGCCATGGGCCGTTCAGCCACGTGGTGGTCGCCACCCCGGCGCCACAGGCCAGCGCCCTCCTGGCCGCCGCGCCCAAGCTGGCGAGCACCGCGGCCAGCGTGGTCATGGAGCCGACCTGGGCGGTCGCCCTGGCCTTCGAGACCCCACTTGATACCCCGTTGGAAGGCTGCTTCGTGCAGGAAGGACCATTCGACTGGCTGGCCCGCAACCGCAGCAAGCCGGGGCGCGACAACCAGTTGGACACCTGGGTCCTGCACGCGACCAGCGCCTGGAGCAAGCAGCACCTGGACATGGCCAAGGAAAGCGTGATCGAGCACCTGCATGGCGCCTTCGCCGAGATGATCGGCTGCGCCGTCCCCGCACCGGCCCTCAGCCTTTCCCATCGCTGGCTCTACGCGCGACCGGCGGAAGCCCACCAATGGGGCGCCCTGGCCGATGCCGACCTGGGGCTCTACGTGTGTGGCGACTGGTGCCTCTCCGGACGGGTCGAAGGCGCCTGGCTGAGCGGTAACGAGGCCGCCCGCCGCCTGCTCGAACATTTGCAGTAATTCCCCCTCCTCGCTGTCGTCGCCCTGACGACAGCCCCCTCTTCCTCCGACACGAACCGGGCCATGCCAGACATGCCCGGTGGACGCATTCGTCGCCCAAACAATTCTTATACAATTCTATTGATTTGTACAATTTACTGTCTAATTATTAGAAAACGAAAACGAGGACGACGCCATGACCGGCACCACCGCGAAACCCAGACTCGGCATCAGCGCCTGCCTGCTCGGCGATGAGGTGCGCTACAACGGCGGGCACAAGGAGTCGCGCCTGTGCAGCCGGACCCTTGCCGAGTACTTCGACTTCGTTCCGCTGTGCCCGGAAGTGGCAATCGGCCTGGGCGTCCCCCGTGAACCCATACGCCTGGTCGGCGATCCGCTATCGCCACGAGCGGTCGGAACCGTGGAACGGCAGCGCGACGTTACCGAGGCGCTTGCCGACTACGGCTCTCGCATGGCCGCCGGGCACGATGACCTGTGCGGTTACATCTTCATGCAGAAATCGCCCTCCTGCGGACTCGAGCGCGTCAAGGTCTATCAGGACAACGGCCACCCCACCGAGGGCGGCGGACGAGGCATTTATGCCCAGGCGTTCTGCGCAGCCCGGCCGGACCTGCCGGTAGAAGAGATCGGCCGGCTGAATGACCCGGTCCTGCGGGAAAACTTCCTCACCCGCGTATTCGCCTATGCCGAATGGCAGCGGCTGCGGGCCGACGGCCTGACCCGCAAAGCCATCCTCGACTACCACGCCCGCTACAAATACCTGCTGATGGCCGCAAACCCGCAGCAATACAAGGCGCTCGGCCGCCTGCTCGGCGACATCGGCCAATACCACCCGGAGGAACTCGGTCCGCGCTATTTCCGCGACCTGATGGCGGCGCTGCAACGCTGCGCCACCCGCCGCACCCACAGCAACGTGCTGCAGCACCTCAGCGGTTATCTGCGACAGCGCATCGATCATGACGAGAAAGCGGAAATCCAGCAGCTCATCGAGCAGTACCGCAAGGGCGTGGTGCCCTTGGTGGTCCCGCTGACCCTGCTCAAGCATCACTTCCGCCGTCACCCGGACGACTACGTGGCCCGCCAGGCCTACCTGCAGCCACACCCGGAAGACCTCAGCCTGCGCAATGCGATCTGACCTGCCATGCCTCAACTGATCTGGTTCCGAACCGACCTGAGAACTCGGGACAACACCGCCCTCGCCGCCGCCATGGCGGCGGGACCGACCATCGCCCTGTTCCTGCTCAGCCCCGGCCAGTGGCGCCTGCACGACGACGCCGACTGCAAGGTGGATTTCTGGCTACGCAACCTGGCCGAACTGAGCCGCTCCCTGGCCCGCCTGAACGTACCGCTGCTGGTACGCGAGATCGATCGCTGGGACGACGCGCCACAGTTGCTGGAGCGTCTCTGTCTCGAACAGGGCATCGAGTGCGTCAGGGTCAATGAAGAGTACGGGGTCAATGAACAGCGCCGCGACGAAGCCGTCGCCGCCACGCTGCAAGCACGCGGCATCGCCTTTCGCAGCCACCTGGACCAGCTGCTCTTCGCCCCGGGCAGCGTGCTGACCCAGGCCGGCCATTACTTCCAAGTGTTCGGACAATTCCGCAAGGTCTGCCATGCACGCTTGCGGGTCTCTCTACCGGATCGCGTCCCGCTGCCCCTGGCTCAGACCCCACTGCCCTTGACGAGCGATGCAATACCGACCCGGGTTGCCGGCTTCGCCCAACCCTCGGCCAGCCTTCGTGATCTTTGGCCGGCCGGCGAGGACGTCGCTCACGAGCGGCTGCGGTGCTTCGTCGACGAATCCATCGTCGATTACCACGACACCCGCGACCTGCCCGCGATCCCGGGCACCAGCCGACTATCGCCCTATCTGGCCGCCGGCGTGCTGTCGCCTCGGCAATGCCTGCACGCCGCCCTCTCGGCCAATCGCGGCGAGTTCGATGGCGGCAATCCCGGCGTCGTCAGTTGGATCAACGAGCTGCTTTGGCGCGAGTTCTACAAGCACATCCTCGTCGGCTTCCCGCGGGTGTCCAAGCACCGCGCCTTCCGCCCAGTCACCGAGTTGCTGCAGTGGCGTCGCGATGATCTGGACTTGGAAGCCTGGCAACAAGGCCAGACCGGCATCCCCATCGTCGACGCCGCCATGCGTCAGTTGCTCGCCACCGGCTGGATGCACAACCGCCTGCGCATGATCAGCGCCATGTTCCTGACCAAGAACCTGTTGATCGACTGGCGAGAAGGCGAGCGCTGGTTCATGCGCCACCTGATCGACGGCGATCTCGCCGCCAACAACGGCGGCTGGCAGTGGAGCGCCTCCACCGGCACCGATGCCGCGCCCTACTTCCGCCTGTTCAACCCGATCAACCAGTCACGCAATTTCGACCCCGAAGGCCGCTTCCTGCGTCACTGGCTGCCGGAGCTGTCCGGCCTGGGCAACCGCGACATCCACGACCCGGCGTCCCACGGCGGACTCTTCCCCCTGGCCGACTATCCACGGCCGATCGTCGACTTGGCCCGTAGTCGCGAGCGCGCCCTGGCCGCCTTCAAGGCACTGGAGGGGCTGCATGCCGGATGACCGAACCAACCGGCCCCAGCATCAGGCAGAGGGAATTTCATTCACACTATTGCGAGGGGACTTGCTGGAGCGCACCATCGGCACCGCTCAACTACTCGGACGACTCGATGCGCAAACCGCTGATCAATGCCGCCCTTTTCCTGCTCGCCTGGTTCGCCTGTGTCCTGGGCGGCACCGGTCCCTGGCTGCTGGTGGCCGTGGCGGTGCTACTGGCGCATCTGTTCTGGACCAGTTCCTGGGCCGAGGAAGGCAAGCTGGTGGTCAGCGTCTTTCTTGCCGGTAGCGCACTGGACAGTTTTCTTCTGCAGTTGGGCGTGTTCCATTTCGGCGACGAGCGCCAATTGATCCCGCTATGGCTCGCGCTGCTCTGGGCCCTGCTTGGCACCACTCTGAATCACAGCCTGGCCTGGACGGCGAAACCCTGGTGGCGTGCCAGTCTGCTCGGTGCGGTGGCCGGGCCGCTGTCCTACCTTGGTGCCACCGAACTGGCCGATATGCACCTGTCTTACGGCCTCTTGCCGACCCTGGTCGGCCTCTCCCTGCTCTGGGCACTGGTCCTGCCGTTGCTGCACGGCTTCGCCGGGCTCTACCGACAGCAGTACCGCAGCAGCCGAATGCGGGGCTGAAAAAAACCGGGCCAAGGCCCGGTTTCTTTTTTACGGCGGTGGACTCGTCAGAAGGACATCCGATAGTGCAGGGTGTATGCCTCGACACCGTCGTTCGGCTGCTTGAGGCCAGCGTTGGAGTAGTGCATGGCGCGCAGGCCGATCTCTTGGCCGGAGAAGCGCAGGCCCACGCCGAGGCGGTCTTCGAACTGGAACGAGGAGCCCAGGTCGCGATCCTCGAACTCCGTGTTCTCGAAGGCGGCAACACCGATACCGGCCTCGATGTAGGGCTTCACCGTTTCACCGGCAAACTCATAGACGAATACCGGCGAGAAGGACAGGCTATGGTTGCTCGACGCTTCGTCGCCATCCCAGTAGGTGTAAGCGGCGTCCCAGTAGCCGGTCAGCCGGCCCACATCGCTCTGGAACCAGCTACGCTCGAAATCGAACTGAGCGCCCAGGCGGTAGACCATGGTGGATTCGCTGGACTGTCCAACGGCGAAGGTAACATCCGCTGCCTGCGCCGAAGCCAGCGCACCCAGGGACATCGCAGCAGCCGCGGTCAACGAGAACAGCTTCTTCATGGAAACATCCTTTTTCTGAAGGTTTGAAGGAAATCGCATATTTAAACGCGATTATAGAAGCCTTTGCCTTAAGTAAAAGCAGTGTAAATTTGTGACCGCTCACTCAGGAAAAGATTGCACGTCCGTGCTTTTACCCCACAGCACTGGAAGCACCCTCTCCATCTGCCCCGATTCCCCGCTGGTCCAGAAGCGGGCCGGTTGAGCGTTACGGCCAAGCAATCCGCGCTCGCTGAGCAAGCGCTCCAAGTGTCGTGCCACCGCCGCGCCGGTATCGATCAGGCTCACCGACGCCGGCACCAGCTCGTGCAGCAGCGGCTTGAGGAAGGGGTAATGGGTGCAGCCGAGGATCAGCGTGTCGCAGCCTTCGGCCAACAGCGGCTCGACATACCCTCGCAGCAACTCACGCGTGCCCTCCGCCCGCAGCTCGCCCGCCTCGATGCACTCCACCAACCCCGGACAGGGCTGGGTAATCACCCGCACGTCGCTTGCGAAGCGATCGAGCAGCGCGGCGAAGCGCGCGCTCTTCAAGGTGCCGGTGGTGGCGAGAACGCCGACCACGCCGCTGCGGGTCGCTTCCGCCGCCGGTTTCACCGCCGGCTCCATGGCGACGATGGGGACATCCGGATAGCGCTCGCGCAGCTCCGCCGCCGCAGCAGCAGTGGCGGTGTTGCAGGCCAGCACCAACGCCTTGGCGCCCTGCCCGAGCAGGAAGCCGGCGATGGTCGCGCACCGTTCGCGGATGTATTCCGGGCTCTTCTCGCCGTAGGGCACATGCCCGCTGTCGGCCACATAGAGCAGGGACTCGTTGGGCAGGCGCTCACGGATTTCACCCAGCACGGAAAGGCCGCCGACGCCCGAATCGAAGACACCGATGGGCGCGTCACTCGCCATGCGCGCCTCCGCACACGGTGCAGGCCGGGTCGCGCTTGACCCGTAGTTCACGGAAACGGCCGCCCGACGCATCCACCAGCAACAGACGCCCGATCAGCGGCTCGCCGAAACCGGCCAGCAGCTTCAGCGCCTCCAGCGCCTGCAGGCTGCCCACCAACCCCACCAACGGACCAACCACCCCCGCCTCGCTGCAGGTCAGCTCGGCTTCGCTGCCGTGGCCGTAGAGGCAGTGGTAGCAAGGGCTCTCCGGACGACGCGGATCGAACACCGACAACTGGCCTTCCAGGCGGATCGCCGCACCGCTGACCAGGGGCTTTCCGGCGGCAACGCAGGCGGCGTTGACCGCCTCGCGGGTGGAGAAGTTGTCCGAGCAATCCAGCACCAGATCCACCGCCGCCACGGCCGCCGCCAGGCTGTCTTCATCCAGTGCCACGCGGTGCGGTACCAACGCCACCTCCGGGTTGATCGCCGCCAGCCGCGCCATCGCCGAATCCACCTTGGGCTGGCCAATGGACGGGGTGTCGTGCATCACCTGGCGTTGCAGGTTGGTCAAGTCCACCGTGTCGAAGTCCGCCAGGTGCAGCTCGCCGACACCCGCCGCAGCCAGATAGAGCGCTACCGGCGAGCCCAGGCCGCCGAGACCGACGACCAATGCCCGGCTGTTCTTCAGGCGCAGCTGGCCATCCACATCGATCTGTTTCAGCAGAATCTGCCGGCTGTAACGCAGCAGTTCCTGATCGCTCAGCATGTCGTCGCTCATGGGAAACTCCCCAGGCTGATCCGTTCATGGCCGCCAAGATCGCGACGGCTCTCCACCTTGATGAAGCCTCGCGCGGCGAACAGGTCGCGCACGGCCGCCGCCTGGTCGAAGCCATGCTCCAGCAGCAGCCAACCACCCGCCTCGAGATAGGCCGGCGCCTGCTCGATAATGGCGCGGATATCGTCCAGCCCATCCGCCCCCGCCACCAAGGCGCTGGCCGGTTCGAAACGAACGTCGCCCTCGCCGAGGTGGCGGTCGTCCGCCGCGATATAAGGCGGGTTGGCCAGGATCATCCGGAAGCGTTCGCCGGCCAGGGCGGAAAACCAGTGGCTTTCGCAGAATCGCGCGTTGCCCCGCTTCAGGCGAACCCGGTTGCGCTCGGCCAGCGCCACCGCTTCCGGCACCCGGTCGACGCCGACCAGCGTCCAGCCCGGTCGCTCGCTGGCCAAGGCCAGGGCGATGGCGCCGGTTCCAGTGCCGAGATCGAGCACCCGTGCCGGCCCGGCCGGGAGCAGTTCCAGCGCGGTTTCCACCAGCAGCTCGGTATCGGCGCGCGGGATCAGGGTGTGTGGCGCCACCTCCAGATCGAGACTCCAGAACCCCTGGCGGCCGAGAATATAGGCCACCGGCTCGCCGCTGCGGCGGCGTTCGATCAACGCGCCGAATCGCTGCGCTTGTTCATCGATCACCGCTTGTTCAGGCCAGGTCCGCAGGTAGCTGCGCGACTTGCCCAACACGTGGGCCAGCAACAACTCCGCGTCCAGCCGTGCGGTGGGCGAGTCGGGCAGCGTGGCGCCATCGAGAAGGGTCTGAATGCTGGGCATGGAATCTCTCTCGCAGACGGGGTCAGACTGACCCCGCCGTACTCTTGAAGCCTATAGCTTGCAGCTTGCCGCTCTGGATTCAATCTCCCAGCGCCGCCAACTGGTCGGCCTGGTATTCGCTCAACAACGGCTCGATCACCGACTCCACGCCACCGGCCATGACCTCGTCCAGCGCATAGAGGGTCAGGTTGATGCGGTGATCGGTCACCCGCCCCTGGGGGAAGTTGTAGGTACGGATACGCTCGGAGCGGTCGCCGGAGCCCACCAGCAGCTTGCGCGTCTCGGAGATTTCCTTGTGCGCCGCGGCATCCTGCTGGTCCTGCAGCTTGGCCGCCAGCCAGGCCATGGCCTTGGCGCGGTTCTTGTGCTGCGAGCGTTCCTCCTGGCATTCGACGACGATGCCGGTGGGCAAGTGGGTGATGCGGATCGCCGAGTCGGTCTTGTTCACGTGCTGACCGCCCGCCCCGGAGGAACGGTAGGTATCGACACGCAGGTCCGCCGGGTTGATCTCGATGGCCGCCTGCTCGTCCGGCTCGGGCAGCACCGCCACCGTACAGGCGGAGGTGTGGATGCGCCCCTGCGACTCGGTCTCCGGGACCCGCTGCACGCGGTGCGCACCGGACTCGAACTTGAGCTTGGCGTAGACGTTGTCGCCTTCCACGCGGGAAATGATTTCCTTGTAGCCGCCGTGCTCGCCCGGATTCTCCGAGAGAATCTCGACGCGCCAGCCCTGGCGCTCGGCATAGCGCGAATACATGCGGAACAGGTCGCCGGAGAAGATCGCCGCCTCGTCGCCGCCGGTACCGGCGCGGATTTCCAGGAACACGTTGCGACCGTCGTTGGGATCCTTCGGCAGCAGCATGCGTTGCAGGCGGTTTTCCAGTTCGACCAGTTGCCCCTTGGCTTGGGCCACTTCCTCGGCAGCCATCTCGCGCAGGTCCGGGTCGCTGTCCTTGAGCAGCGCCTGGGCGCCCTCCAGGTCGGCCTGGACCTTGCGGAACTCACGGTAAGCCTGGACCACCGGCTCGACCTCGGCGTACTCCTTGGAATACGCGCGGAACTTGCCCTGGTCGCTGATCACCTCGGCGTCGCCGAGCAGCGCGGTGAGTTCTTCGTAGCGGTCGTGGAGGATGTCCAGCTTGTTCAGCAAAGAAGCTTTCATCACGGTTTCTTGTCCGGCGCCCCGTCGAGGGCAAAGAGTTCCTGGGCCATGGTCAAGGCGTCGATACGGCCTTCGGCGGAGAGTTTCTTCAATTGCACGCTCGGTGCATGCAGCAGCTTGTTGGTCAACCCACGGGCCAGGGCGGCCATCACCTCGGCAGGATCGGCACCGTTGCCGAGCAGGCGCAGCGCCTTGCCCAGCTCCTCGTCGCGCACCCGCTCGGCCTGCTGCCGGTAGGCCTTGAGCACATCCACAGCGGCCAGCTCGCGCAGGCGCAGCATGAAATCGTCCGCACCGACGGCGACTAGCTCCTCGGCGGCCTGGGCAGCCCCCTGGCGGCTCTTGAGGTTTTCCGCGATGACCTCGTGCAGGTCATCGACGCTATAGAGGTAGACGTCATCCAGCTCGCCGACCTCGGGTTCGATATCGCGCGGCACGGCGATGTCGACCATGAAGATCGGCTTGTGCTTACGCAGCTTGAGCGCCCGCTCCACCGCCCCCTTGCCGAGGATCGGCAACTGGCTGGCGGTCGAGCTGATGACGATGTCGCTGTTGGCCAGTTCCTGGGGAATATCGGCGAGCAGGATGGCATGGGCACCGAACTGCTCGGCCAGCGAGCTGGCCCGTTCCAGGGTGCGGTTGGCGACGACGATGCGCTTGACACCTTGCTCGTGCAGGTGGCGCGCCACCAGGGTGATCGTCTCGCCGGCGCCGATCAGCAGCGCCTGGCTGCGGTGCAGGTCACTGAAGATCTGCTTGGCCAGGCTCACCGCGGCGAAGGCCACGGACACCGGGTTCTCGCCGATGGCGGTATCGGTCCGCACCTGCTTGGCGGTACTGAAGGTGGCCTGGAACAGGCGGCCGAGCAGCGGGCCGACGGTGCCGGCCTCGCGGGCCACCGCGTAGGCGGACTTCATCTGGCCGAGAATCTGCGGCTCGCCCAGCACCATGGAGTCCAGCCCGGAGGCGACGCGCATCATGTGGCGCACGGCGGAATCGTCCTGGTGCACATAGGCACAGGCGCGCAAATCGTCGAGGCTCAGTTGGTGATAGTTGGCCAGCCAGGCAAGCACGGCGTCCACTTCCAACTGCTCCTGCTCGAGGTACAGCTCGCTGCGGTTGCAAGTGGAAAGGATCGCCGCCTCACGGCTCGGCGTAACCCGGCAGAGTTGCTGCAGGGCTTCAACCAACTGCTCCGGCGTGAACGCCACGCGCTCACGGACGTCCACCGAGGCGGTCTTGTGGTTGATACCAAGGGCGAGGAAGGCCATGCGGAATCGCTGATCGGAAACGGGAAGCGCGCAATTGTCCTACTTCGTCTGGGCGAGAACAACCATTGCGCTCTATTGTCCCAATAGGCAGGTTTCGCCCGAACGCGGATCGGCCTTGCCCCATGGGCTTGCCGGACGGCTTGTGTCATGATGCTCCGACCGCAGGTTAGTCGCCCTTCCTTATCTATGAATAAATCCGTTGCGTTGCTGACCGCCCTCCTCTTTCTCGGCGGCTGTCAGACTTTGTTCCCTTCCGACACCGACGGCACGCCGCCCGTGGAGGACGCCAGCCCGGCGCCCGAGGAAAGCAAGCCGCAGGTCTATGGCTCGTTCAGTCGCGAGACCCTGTTCGCCCTGCTCACCGCCGAGCTGGCCGGCCAACGCAACCGCTTCGACATCGCCCTCGGCAACTACGTGCAGCAGGCCAACGCGACCCAGGACCCGGGCGTCGCCGAACGGGCCTTCCGTATCGCCGAATACCTCGGCGCCGAGCAGGCGGCCCTGGATACCGCGCTGATCTGGGCGAAAAATGCGCCGGACAACGTCGACGCCCAGCGCGCCGCCGCCATCCAGTTGGCGCGGGGCGGCCGCTACGACGAATCCATGATCTACATGGAGAAGGTCCTACAGAAGCAGGGCGACACCCACTTCGACTTCCTCGCCCTGTCCGCCGCGGAAACCGATCCGGATACCCGCGCCGGCCTGCTGCAGAGCTTTGATCGCCTGCTGGAAAAATCCCCGGACAACGGCCAGTTGCTGTTCGGCAAGGCGCTCCTCCTGCAACAGGACGGCCGCTCCGAAGAAGCTCTGGAGCTTTTGGAAGACCAACCGGCGAGCCAGCGCGAAATTGCGCCGCTGCTGCTGCGCGCCCGCCTGCTGCAAAGCCTCAAGCGTGGCGACGAAGCCATTCCGCTGCTGGAAAAAGGCATCAAGCAACACCCGGACGACAAGCGCCTGCGCCTGACCTACGCCCGCCTGCTGGTCGAGCAGGACCGTCTCGACGACGCCAAGGGCGAGTTCTCCTCCCTGGTCCAGCAATTTCCCGACGATGACGACCTGCGCTTCTCCCTCGCCCTCGTCTGCCTGGAGGCCAAGGCCTGGGACGAGGCGGCGGTCTACCTCGAAGAACTGGTGGAGCGGCAGAGCTATGTAGACGCCGCGCACTTCAACCTCGGCCGCGTCTACGAAGAACGCAAGGACCCGGAAAGCGCCCTGATCGAATACGGCCTGGTCGGCCCCGGCAACGATTTCCTGCCCGCGCAATTGCGCCAGACCGAAATCCTGCTCGACAGCGGCCGCACCGACGAGGCCTCCGCCCGCCTCGCCAAGGCGCGCGAAACCCAGCCGGACTACGCCATCCAGCTCTACCTGATGGAAGCCGAAGCCTTCAGCAACCGCCAGCAGACCGACCGAGCCTGGAACGTGATCCAGCAAGGCCTGGAACAATTCCCCGAAGACCTCAACCTGCTCTACACCCGTGCCATGCTCGCCGAGAAGCGCAACGATCTGGCGCAACTGGAAAAGGACCTGCGCTTCGTCATCGAACGCGAGCCGGACAATGCCATGGCCCTCAACGCCCTGGGCTACACCCTCGCCGACCGCACCACCCGCTACGAAGAAGCACGCACGCTGATCGAACAGGCGCACCAGTTGAACCCGGAAGACCCCGCCATTCTCGACAGCCTCGGCTGGGTGAATTTCCGCCTGGGCAACAACGCCGAGGCGGAACGTCTGCTGCGCCAGGCCATCCAACGTTTCCCGGACCATGAAGTGGCCGCGCACCTGGGCGAAGTCCTCTGGGTCAGCGGCAAACAGCGCGAGGCGCGGCAGGTCTGGGCCAAAGCTCTGAAAGATCAACCCGACAGCCCGATCCTGCGCAGCACGCTGCTGCGCCTGACCGGCTCGGAGACGCTCTGACGCCATGCTTTTCCGTTCCCTCATCGCCCTTGGCCTGATCGCCCTGCTCAGCGGCTGTGCCGGCCTGACGTCCCGCGAATCCCTGCAAGGCCAGGGCAACCCTGCCCTGTGGAAAGCGCACAAGGAACAAATTGCCCAGCTCGATGCCTGGCAGATCAGCGGCAAGGTCGGCATCCGCGCACCGCGCGACGCCTCCGGCAAATCCGCCAGCGGCAGCGGCACCCTGTTCTGGCTGCAACGCCAGGACTACTACGACATCCGCCTCTCCGGCCCCCTCGGCCGTGGCGCCGCCCGCCTGACCGGGCGGCCCGGCGAAATCGTCCTGGAGGTCGCCAACCAGGGCCGCTACCAGGCGGAGTCGCCGGAAGCCTTGCTGGAAGAACAACTGGGCTGGAAGCTGCCCGTCTCCCACCTGCTCTGGTGGGTACGCGGCCTGCCGGCTCCGAAGTCCCGGAGCCAACTGACCCTCGACAGCGAAAGCCACCTGCAACGCCTCGAACAGGACGGCTGGGAGGTCGACTACCAGCGCTACGCCGAGCAGAACGGCTACACCCTGCCGGAGCGCCTCAAGCTGCGCGGGCACGACCTGGAAATCACCCTGGTGGTGAAGGACTGGCAACCGCGCCAGCTCGGCCAGTGACATGACCCCACAGCTAACCCTGCCGGCCCCGGCCAAGCTCAACCTGATGTTGCACATCCTCGGCCGCCGGGCCGATGGCTACCACGAACTGCAAACGCTTTTTCAATTCCTCGACCATGGCGACGAACTCAGCTTCGCCGTGCGCGAGGACGGCGAAATCCGTCTGCACACTGACATTCCCGGCGTGCCCCACGACAGCAACCTTATCGTCCGCGCCGCCCGCCAACTGCAACGCGAGAGCGGCTGCCCGCTGGGCGCCGACATCTGGCTGGAGAAACGCCTGCCCATGGGCGGCGGCATCGGCGGCGGCAGCTCGGACGCGGCCACCACCCTGCTCGCCCTCGACCGGCTCTGGCAGCTCGGCTGGAACCAGGACCGCCTGGCCGCCCTTGGCCTGTCGCTGGGCGCGGACGTCCCGGTGTTCGTACGAGGGCACGCGGCCTTCGCCGAAGGCGTGGGGGAAAAACTCGTCCCGGTGGAGCCGGAAGAGCCCTGGTATCTCGTGGCCGTTCCGCAAGTCTCTGTCAGCACAGCAGAAATTTTCTGCGACCCGGAGTTGACACGGGATACTCCGGCCATTACAGTGCGCACCGTTCTCGAGCGGGGCGGTCGAAATGACTGTCAGCCGGTGGTCGAGAAGCGTTACCCAGATGTTCGTAACGCTTTGATCTTGCTAAACAAATTCGTTTCAGCTAGATTAACCGGCACTGGTGGTTGCGTGTTTGGGGCCTTCCCTAACAAAGCCGAAGCTGATAAAGTCGCGGCCCAACTTCCGGTCTCCCTGCCAGCTTTTGTAGCCAAGGGAAGCAACGTTTCGATGTTGCACCGAAAGTTACAGGAACTGTCCTGAGAAGGATGCACAGCGCATCCATAGCGTGATACAGGGGCGTCGCCAAGCGGTAAGGCAGCAGGTTTTGATCCTGCCATGCGTTGGTTCGAATCCAGCCGCCCCTGCCATTTCTTATTTCATCAGGTCCACCTCAGCCGGCAGGTACTGCGCGTGTCCAAGATGATGGTCTTCACGGGGAACGCAAACCCCGATCTGGCCCGGCGTGTCGTGCGTCAGCTGCATATCCCCCTCGGCGACGCCTCCGTTGGCAAATTCTCCGACGGCGAAATCAGCGCGGAAATCAATGAAAACGTTCGTGGTAAAGACGTCTTCCTGATCCAGCCGACCTGCGCGCCCACCAACGATAACCTGATGGAACTGGTGGTACTGGCCGACGCCTTCCGCCGCTCCTCGGCTTCCCGAATCACCGCTGTGATCCCCTACTTCGGCTATGCCCGCCAGGACCGCCGTCCGCGTTCCGCCCGCGTGGCGATCAGCGCCAAGGTGGTCGCGGACATGCTGACCGTCGTCGGCGTCAACCGCGTCCTCACCGTTGACCTGCATGCCGACCAGATCCAGGGCTTCTTCGATATTCCCGTGGACAACATCTACGGCTCCCCCGTTCTGGTGGACGACATCGAAGACCAGCGTTTCGACAACCTGATGATCGTCTCCCCGGACATCGGCGGCGTGGTGCGTGCCCGCGCGGTCGCCAAATCCCTGGGTGTCGACCTGGCAATCATCGACAAGCGCCGTCCGAAGGCCAACCAGTCCGAAGTGATGCACATCATCGGTGATGTCGAAGGCCGTACCTGCATCCTCGTCGACGACATGGTCGACACCGCCGGCACCCTCTGCCACGCCGCCAAGGCGCTGAAGGATCACGGTGCCGCCAAGGTCTACGCCTACTGCACCCACCCGGTGCTGTCCGGCCGCGCCATCGAGAACATTGAAAATTCCGTGCTGGACGAACTGGTGGTGACCAACACCATCCCGCTGTCCGCCGCCGCACAAGCCTGTGCGCGTATCCGCCAACTGGATATTGCCCCGGTAGTCGCTGAAGCGGTCCGCCGCATCAGCAACGAAGAATCGATCAGCGCCATGTTCCGCTAAGCCAAGGGCTTACCGACGTTGCTGACGACAAGCGCCCCGCCTCCGTGCGGGGCTTTTTGCCCAACCGCCCCAGTGCTGGTCGCGAGCGCTGTGGGCGTTTTGGTTATTTTTGGAGAACCGTAATGACTGAGTTTGCCCTGAATGCCGAAGTGCGTTCCGACCTGGGGAAAGGTGCGAGCCGCCGCCTGCGTCGTAACGCCAGCCTGGTTCCTGCCGTGATCTACGGTGGCGACAAGGCCCCGCAATCCATCTCCCTGCTGGCCAAGGACTTCGCCAAGCTGCTGGAAAACGAAGCTGCCTTCAGCCACGTGATCACCCTGAACATCGGCAACAGCGCCGAAACCGTTCTGATCAAGGCCCTGCAGCGCCATCCGGCCAAGAGCTTCGTCCTGCACGCCGATTTCCTGCGCGTCGTAGCCGACCACAAGCTGACCGCCCACGTTCCGCTGCACTTCATCAACCAGGAAATCGCGGTTGGCGTGAAGCAAGGCGGTGGCGAAATCTCCCACACCATCAACGAAGTGGAAGTTTCCTGCCTGCCGAAGGACCTGCCGGAGTTCATCGAAGTCGACATGGCCAAGGTCGAGCTGAACCAGATCGTCCACCTGTCCGACCTGAAAGTGCCGGCCGGCGTGGAACTGGTTGCCCTCGCCCACGGCAACGACCTGGCGGTGGCCAACATCCACCCGTCCCGCGTCGTGAAAGAAGAAGGCGCAGCCGAGTAATCGCACTCGCTCGCTGACAAGGGCTCCTCGTGACTGCCATCCAACTGATCGTCGGCCTGGGTAACCCCGGCCCCGAATACGACCAGACCCGGCATAACGCAGGGGCCCTTTTCGTTGAGCGCGTGGCAGCCGCCAAAGGCGCCAGCCTCAGCGCAGACCGCAAATATTTCGGCCTGGTCGGGAAATTCTCCCATCAGGGCCGCGACATTCGCCTGCTGATCCCCACCACCTACATGAACCGCAGCGGTCAGGCGGTGGCGGCATTGGCGAACTTCTTCCGCATACCACCGGAAGCCATCCTGGTCGCCCACGACGAACTCGACATACCTCCCGGCGTCGCCAAGCTCAAACAGGGCGGCGGCCATGGCGGACACAACGGGCTGCGCGACATCATCGCCCAACTCGGCAACCAGAATAACTTCCACCGCCTGCGGCTCGGCATCGGCCATCCGGGGCACAGCAGCCTGGTCTCCGGCTACGTCCTCGGCCGCGCACCGCGCAGCGAACAGGACCTGCTCGACACCAGCATCGACTTCGCCCTCGGCGTGCTTCCAGACATCCTCGACGGGAACTGGACCAAAGCCATGCAGACACTGCACAGCCAGAAGGCCTGAGTTACCTTTTCCACCGAATTCACCTCCGCGAGGGACACACCATGGGATTCAACTGCGGCATCGTCGGCCTGCCCAACGTCGGCAAGTCCACCTTGTTCAACGCCCTCACCAAATCCGGTATCGCCGCGGAGAACTTCCCGTTCTGCACCATCGAACCGAACAGCGGCATCGTGCCCATGCCCGACCCGCGCCTGGACGCCCTGGCCGAGATCGTCAAGCCGCAGCGCGTGCTGCCCACCACCATGGAATTCGTCGACATCGCCGGGCTGGTGGAAGGCGCCTCCAAAGGTGAAGGCCTGGGCAACAAATTCCTCGCCAACATCCGCGAGACCGATGCCATCGCCCACGTGGTGCGCTGCTTCGAAGACGACAACGTCATCCACGTGGCCAACAGCGTCGACCCCAAGCGCGACATCGAAATCATCGAACTGGAACTGATCTTCGCCGACCTGGAAAGCTGCGAGAAGCAGCTACAGAAAGTCGCCCGCAACGCCAAGGGCGGCGACAAGGAAGCCGTGGCCCAGAAAGCCCTGCTGGAAAAACTGATCCCGCACTTCACCGAAGGCAAGCCGGCACGCACCCTGCTGAAGAACCTCGGCGACGACGACAGGCAACTGGCACGCGGCTTCCACCTGCTCACCAGCAAGCCGGTGATGTACATCGCCAACGTCGCCGAAGACGGCTTCGAAAACAACCCGCACCTCGACGTGGTGAAAGCCATCGCCGCCGAAGAAGGCGCCGTGGTGGTGCCGGTGTGCAACAAGATCGAAGCCGAGATTGCCGAACTGGACGACGACGAGGAAAAACTGATGTTCCTCGAATCCATGGGCATGGACGAACCCGGCCTGAACCGCGTGATCCGCGCCGGCTACGACCTGCTCAACCTGCAGACCTACTTCACCGCCGGCGTGAAAGAAGTGCGCGCCTGGACCGTCAAGGTCGGCGCCACCGCCCCCCAGGCCGCCGGCGTGATCCACACCGACTTCGAGAAAGGCTTCATCCGCGCCGAAGTCATCGCCTACGACGACTTCATCCAGTACAAGGGCGAAGCCGGCGCCAAGGAAGCCGGCAAATGGCGCCTGGAAGGCAAGGACTACATCGTCAAGGACGGCGACGTGATGCACTTCCGCTTTAACGTTTGATCGGTGTGAGCGCAGAGAGAACCCCGCTTAGGCGGGGTTTTCTTTGCCCGTGATTTGTTGCCCCACGCCCCCTGTAGGAGCCGCGCCCCGCGGCGAAAGCGCTTATCACCGACGACGCCACGCCAGGGCGCTTCGTTGAAGTACCCTGGTGGCGGAAGGGTCAGTCGTGGCCCTTGTCGATCAGGGTGAATACCAACGTATCGACCATTAAGGCGGAGGTGTATTTGAATATCACCTTTGTATTGGGGTAAGTGCCAGGGTCAAGTCGATAGGCATCCCAACCGCCTGTCATGCCCATTGGCTGCGGCATCTTAACCGGCCCCTTGGAAGCCATCGGTTCACCAAAAGTTGCGTGCACGCCGGTCTTGGCCATCACAGGTGAGAAAGGCTTGGGCAATTCACCCTTGTACTCAACTGTTGAAGGTGTTGTTTTGAACAAGGTGATAAACAGCGTCTCGAAGCGCCTTGTCTCCGCCCAAAAACTTAATTCAAGGCCCGGCTCGGGCTCAATGCATACCCTCTCCCGACCCTCATACAATTCTTGTAGGGGTTGACTCGGGACGACCCCATCAGCAACCAAGGCGTCGTAGCTCCGCCCAAGGTTCTTGATCCAGTGTTCAATGGTTGCGGCGTCCATCAGTACCACCCCTGTTCTTTGTTGAGCGTATGAAGTTGCTCGCGAGCCGCCTCGATGTCGGCTTCGGCGAAGCCTTCTTCCAGTAGTCCGCGCTTGATCGCATCGAAGTTGCTGTCCACCGCTGCTTGCAGGTTGGCGGCATCCAGGGCCTGCTTCACCTTGGTATTTCGCCCGCCGTAGGTCTCACTGTACTTCTGGTGAACACGGGCTGGAATCGCAATACTTGGCGCCATCTTGAGATAGTCGTCTACTTGGCGCTGAGTCATCTCGGGATCAAGCTCCCATAGTCTTGCTTCCAGCACCCTCCGCGCGGGAATATGGTCAATATCCAAGCCGTCTCGCCGGCTGCGCGAGCTGAGATCGCTGTAAATCCCCACCTCCAGCGGATTGACCGCCGGTTTGGCAAACACCACGTACAGCGGCGGCACGCCCGACTCAATCGGCAAAACCAGGATGCAGTCCTGCCAGGTCATATCGTCCGAGGCGGGATAGATTTCGAGCTGACTATCGGTGCCCTCTGCGACCGGATGCACCAGGATATTTTCCAGCGCATCGGTCACCCCCGGATAGGTGGTCGGCGCTTGCACCACGGGGCCATTATTCGGCGTCCAGATGATGGTAACGCCGTTGAGCTGCGCCTCCATTGCGTTACCGACCTGCCGCCATTGGCTGACCACCGGCACGCTGTCCATGCCGGAGGTCGCGCTGGTGTGAATGCCATACACCCGCATGATGCCTTCGGCATCCCTGCGGAACTGAAAGCGCACCCTGGTGGGGGCCACCATCATCCCGCGCAATTGTTCCTCGGTCAGGGTGGAGTCGCCCATGCTGGTAGGCCACAGGGCCAGCAACAGGGTACTGGCCGCTGTACCAGCTGCGGCGGCAGCACCGCGTAGACTCCAGGTGCCGAGCGCCTCCAGCGCGGCTTGCCCGGCTACCCGGCCAAGGGTTGCGCCGCCCTCCGTACTGACGATCGCCGTCGACCCCATCACCACGGCCTGGCCGAAGTTGGCCACGGGCTCGATTCGCGCGCCGGCCTCGGTCGACTCCGGAGGCACGGTGCAGGTCTTGGCAAATACGCATGCCTGCTCGGGTTCGCCGATAAATACCAGGCCGCCTTTCAAATGCGGCTGGTTCGGATCAGCACCGTACTCATAGCGCTGGCCCGCATAACTGACCCGATTGAAATCGATGGGTGGGATGGCCGCGTAACGCCCGGCTGCGGTGCTGGGTGCTCCGGTCTTCACCGTCGAGGACGACAACACCACCCCTCCATGCGAATGCATGCTGCCGTGCACGGCGGCATGGCAGTCGTCGATGAAGAACCAGGACAGTCCGGAGATGATGGTGGCGCCACAAGCGGTCTTGCTGACGCCCACCAGCGCAGCGGGTTGATGGTCCACCAGGGTATCGGGTGATCCGCTGACGATGTGGTTAGGCCCGCACCGCGGGCAAGTAACCGGGTCGCCTACCTTGGCCAAATCAGCCACATGCTTCCCTCATAGCTGTGAATTGGAGGCCGGAACCTACCAAGCCAGCGGAGAGGGTGCACGGATGTCGGTCACGAATCAAAAATGGCTTACGTTGGTTTTTGGTTCCATTGCTCCCCAAACCCCTAGGGACGCAGCGTGGGTATATTGCACTAGGGATTAATGCCATCAAGGTTCGCCTCTGGGAAACTGCGACCGAGACGCCCATGCCGGGCCTGACCACCCACGCCTACCTGCTGACGCGCGAGAGCGGCAACCTGCTGTTCTACAACACCAGCCTGCGCCAGGAGATCGAGCGAATGGCCAAGCTGGGCGGCGTCGCCTATCAGTTCCTCAGCCACCGCGACGAACTGGGCGACTCGCTGATGCAGATTCGCCAGCGCTTCGGTACCCGGCTTGGCGGCCACCGCCGGGAACAGGAGGAATTCGCCCGCCACGCGCCGGTGGATATCCTCTTCGACGAGCGCCAGACGCTGCTCGGCAATATCGACGTGATCCCCACCCCGGGCCATAGCCCCGGCAGCACCTGCTTTCTGGTGCACAGCCCGACCGGCCAACGCTACCTGTTTACCGGCGACCCCCTCTACCGCAGCGCGGATGGCAGCTGGAAAGCCGGTTTTATCCCAGGCCATAACAGCCCCGAAGACCGCCAGACCATGGCCACCAGCATCGCCGGTCTGCGGATTCTGCAGCCCGATCTGGTAGTCGGGAGCGCGTTCTCAGGCGGCAGTGGCTATCAGGAAATGGCGCGCGGGGAATGGCAGGAGCATGTGGATAGTGCGTTGGAGCGGCTGATGGGCTAAAGCTGACCTACCCTCACAGAGCCATTTTTTGCGCACAGACAACAAGGGGTTAGCTTGCGCTAACCCCTTGTTTTGTATGGTGGTCACACCTGAGCTTGGGCCTAGAACATCAGCATTATGAATCCGCTACGAACCGCCCCACTAAACCAGAAAGCCCCATAAAACGGGACTTTCAGCCCTCCCCCACGCAGGCTAGACCAGTCCTTTTCAGAAATCTCCACGAATGTAGTCCCCTTCCCCTATTTACGTGTACTCGCTACACACGCTAGCCTAGCGAAGGCAAATTGCCGCTACGGCTCATGGAAGGGCACTAAATTCCCTCTCCTGTCGCATTCCGCATCTTATTGCTCTGTGAATTATGGATTTTGGGGATTGGAAAGTATGTCTGAAGTTCTAATGCCGCCACAGCTAATCATAAAGTTCGATGGATATATGTCCGAAGGTAATAGAATATCTCTTCGGACACTTGCACACACTCTTCCGTTTTTACAGCGAGCTGTTGACAAGATCGTTATATATGAAAGACAAGGAATAGTTGGAAAAGGCGCTACACTTCATCAAGCAAACTATCAATATGCAGACCTATACCTTGAACAGCTAGAGACTGGGTCAGTAATTCTGCCTCTTGTTGGCAACTTTATTTCAGGTGTTGCGGCAAAATTCAATTCATTCATGGATGACCCTTACCATGAAACTGAGAACCTACTTGCCGGAAAATTTTCTGGCTTTGATGCTAGAGTTGACATGACGCGCAGCCTTATTAGCTCTGGCGCTTTAGTCCCAATATCTCATGACGAGTTAATTTCCAAACAGGACTTTGTAGATCGCGACTATGCTCAAGCCGCTTTCTTGAACGATATAAACAACATGCTCTCTCCTCTCCGTTCAAGCCTCTGTGCGGGAGATTCAATAACAATCACCAACGCCGACCCTAGTCATTCTGCAAAGTACTATTTTGATCAAAACCGTAGCAAGGCGTTTGCCAAGGTAGTGCGAGAGCAACGACTTGCTCATCCAGTTAAGTACCTAGGCCGGCTTGATGGACTTGTAAACAGAGGCGGAACTGGATTTCCTTATGTCGGGAAGTTCATGTGCAAAACAACAAAGAAAGAGAGAAAATTACTTGTAGCTAGTGAGGCAGATGCCTTCGAGCTAAACAAGCACAATCTTGGAAGTTCTGAAATCCTAATTGTAGCATGCCCTTTAGCTGTATATGGTGCCTTTGACCCGTTGGCGGGAGACTTAGTTTTTATTGGGTTCCATAATGATCGACAAACTACTTGACGAGGCAATAAAGCCATTTGAAGCACTCCTGACAAAGCAACGCTGCATTATGTTTTTGCTTTTGTCCCTTATGTTATCCCCCACTATTTACGAGCTGTTTTATTTAATTACCGCAAACCCATCCATCTCCGAGACAACAATGAAATTCGGGGAGACATTATCAGCTATCACGCTGGGCTCATTTACCCTAGCCATATCTTGGTGCTTTTATTTTTCCCCTAGAATAATTTACCTCTTATTTTCATACCTAAACAAAACCGAATTAATAAAGCAACGCAGAGCCATAAACACATTAAGAGCAATCGAAGAAAAGGAAAATGATTTCTTTCTTGAAAACTACTACATTATCAAAGAAATTTGGCGAACAGAAAAAGAGACCACAGAGTCCGCTATAAGATACAGACTCGAGTACCTAGAAATAATATTCAGCCTTTCATTTTTGACGCTACTCTTGCCTATAAGAAGCGGCGACTTTAACTACCTATCTCTAGCCACAATTGTTCTTTGCTCACTTTATATCCAAGACGCCTCCACGAAGAATGTCGCCTCCTATCTTTCAAACATAGCACCTTACAAGCTTGCCACGGCAAGGATAAAAGCAATAACTTGAACCCTGCCTTTTCATCTGTAGGTTATCTCCAGCCTATTTTAGGCAGAGACATTCATCTTGAATGCCCCCCTAATCACCGCCTCCTTGTTCACTTTTAGGAGCTGTACTTTGCTCTTCCCGATGCTTTCTTGGCCGTTGATCTGCAGCAGCTAGTTTCTCAAGGGCGCTATTCGCTAGTTTCCCTACGTTTGACACAAATCCAGGAACTGTTTTAACTGCTTCTTTAATAGCCTCAGACGAAAGCAATTCATGCCACGGACTCCCATGGCTTTTCGGATCAACCAGTCTCAAAGGCAGTTCATCCAGTCGATTCAAAGCAGAACTTAGAAGGCTAAGCTCCAAATCCTTATCTAGACGTGCAGCTTCCCGACGATAGCCTTCATATGCTCTAGAGATAGACGCCTTGAACGCATAGTCTTCTGACAGCTTAAACCTATCACCTATTTGTTTTGTTGATATCCAAGCAAACCATATTGGCGCACCAACCGAAAGCACAGCCAACACCAGATTAATAATAATCACTTCGGTAGAATTACTATTACCATTAATTGTCTCTGACAGCTTCGCTATCTGCTGCGAACCAAAAACCCCACCTACGATCAGTGCAACTGCCAAACCTGCAACCCATGATTTTATTGACTTATTCAGAAGAACTGATCGCTCCTGAAAGGCTGCCGCCAATCCTTGACTTGTGGCGGATGCATATGCTGTCTCGCACCGTTCCAATACAGCTGCAGCGTCCTCGCTACAAGCTTTCATTACATCAGCTATTTTTTCGGCGTCACTTTTCGACTTCTCTACAAGCCTTTTGTTTGCCTCCACCTCTATTAAGGCCTCATTTATTTTGGCTCTGGCCTCCTCAAGAGATTCAAGGTCAGTTGGTAGCTTATCCGCAGCCTCTCCCGCGCTTTCTATTCGCCCCACTAGACTTTCAATATTTTCTGATCTAGGTGCAAGAGCCTTCAGTCTAGACTCCATAGCCCTGACTTGGACTGTCACCCTTTGCAGGTCTCTAGACAGCGTCTCCCTGCTTCCTAAAATATCTCCCTGACACCGTCTCAACTCCTCGTTTACCGTAAACTCAACATCTTCAATACTTGTAATTAACGACTGGGCCGTTGAGCTAGAGCCATGAAAAAGATATGGGATAGATCTCTCAAGAAGATACTTCGTTCTATCTACAAGTATCCCCAATAGAGAATCATCCTCCTTTTGACTCATCAAAACATCTTCGTTAGCCTTTAATTTATCAATTAGAAGCTCAATCCTCCAGGCAATATCAAACCTAGTTAGCGCCGGGCCTGTCACGCCCACCTCCTCGCTAATCAAAGTTTCCGGCAATGATTTTTCATGAAGCTTATCCTTAAGCTCCGAGAGATTACCTCTCAAATCCTCTATTATTTTTTTCATTCTTTATCAGCCATTAAATTATCTGTTACTGGCAGATCACTACCAATTTTTATTACGTAGCCCTTCCATACACTCCTTCACGTCATCATCAATAACGTACCCAGGCTTGATGCATTCCTTCATGGTGCGGCGAACCCCGCGATTGGCTTCGCGTTCTCGTTGGTCTTGGGCTTTGAGGTTGGCTCGGGCGGCTTCGCCCATGGGGCTTTTGGATCCGGCGAACAGTTCGTTCACCAGTTTCTGCATGCCTTTGCCGTAGGCTTCGGCAGCAGGCCTTAGGGCATCACCTACTTGGGTGGCAACAGGCTTGGATTCTTCTGCGAGGGCGGAGCTTGTGGCTAGGGCCAGTGCCAACAGCATCCTTTTCATTGGTCTTCTCCATTCCTTCGGGCGTACCAGCGCCTAGCTACTTCTTGGGTGATCGCTATCCCGCGTTTGGATTGGCCACGTTTACGTTGGCCTCTTGGCTGTCAGGACTGATCTCGCCATTGGCGGGATCGACCCGGCCCGTTCTCAACCACAGAGAATATTCAGGGTAGCGCTCTGCCATCAAGTCCAGCTCGCTTGTTCTCAGATGCGCTCTCTTGTCATATCGGATCGTCTTGCAACGCTCTTCCTTGATACCAGTAGCTTCACTGACCTCGCGGTGGCCGATCTTAGACAAAAAAAGCCGGACTCTATCGTGGGTTGATTCCATAAAGGTCTTAACAATAGCCTGTTGAAATATTCCACAATCAACAGAGAGTGGCATTATTCCACCCGAACGCCTGACATGCCCCACAGCCATTCAGGTGCTTCCCGATTATAGGGACTTTGTTACGGAACGGTCTGATGTGCCGCGCTTCCGAGCGCAGTTCTGCACGAAATCCCTGCTGGCTCAGCACTTGGCATGGCAGCCATCAGCGAAGACGCGCGCCTGCCTGACCCACGGAGGCCTTTATGGAAGAAAGCTATGTCCCCCTGCCGCTGATGCGGCATAACCGCCCGCTGCGCGGCGTGATGATCGACCGGCAGCCTTGGGTGTGCGCCAAGGAGTTCGGCCTGTTGATGGGGCATCGGCACCCGGAGCGGATTTGTCGGCTGATGGATGACGATCAGGTTCGTACGGTGACCTTCTGTACCCACCAAGGCGACTCGGAGCCTGTTCAGCTATTGAGCGAGTCCGCGCTTTATCGTGCGCTCTGCCGTTTCAGCCATCCTGAGAATCGCAGCCTGCGCCGTTGGCTGTCTCATGAGGCTTTGCCCGCCCTGCGCGATGCCTGGGAGAGCCGGGCGCAGGAACCCAGGCGCACGCTGATGGCGTGGGATCGGCAGCGCATCAGCCTGCTGGAATGGCAGGGCGACCTATGGATTGCCCTGCGGGACATGCCCCGCTTCGCCCCCCCCGCCGCAACCCGGCGAGCGCTCCCTGCGGATGTTGCTGAATCGCTGGTGGCGCGAAGGGCCAGTGCGTGATGGTGAAGCCAAAAAGCCCTGGCGGCGTCTGAGGATCATGGCGTATGATCACAATAACGCTTAACGTTAAGGATTAACGTATGATCCTGAGTTTCAGATGTGCAGAAACCCAGGCTCTGTTTGAGTCAGGAAGCTCCAGGCGCTGGGCCAACGTTCTCAATGTGGCTACGCGGAAGCTGACGATGCTGAATGCGGCTGTTGAGCTACGAGACCTCCGCTCTCCACCGGGCAACCGACTGGAGCAGTTGCAGGGAGATCGAGCAGATCAACACAGCATCAGAATCAACGATCAATGGCGAATCTGTTTTGTGTGGACTGCCACTGGCCCTACACAAGTCGAGATCGTCGATTACCACTGAGGAGGTGGCAACATGGCAATCAACGGCATGCGTCCGGTTCATCCCGGTGAAGTACTGCGCGAAGAATTCCTGCAGCCACTGGCGATGACACCGGCGGCGCTCGCTCGCGCGCTTCATGTGTCGGCGCCGACCATCAATGACATCGTGCGGGAGCGTCGCGGCATCACTGCCGATACGGCTATCCGACTTGGCCGCTTTTTTGATACGTCCGCTCAGTTCTGGATGAATTTGCAGACCGAATACGCACTGGCGACTGTCTATGCTGAGTCTGGCGAAGAAATCGAGCAGGAAGTAGCCCCGCTCAAGGCGGTGGGCTGAAAGCATCCAGCGCAAGCTCTTCGTTGCCAGTCGCCACCCCGTAACCGCTTGATGGAACGCCAAAAAATGCCACCCTGGGAGGGTTGACAGGCGGGTCACGTCCGAGAATAATGCGCGCCTCGAATGGCTACGTAGCTCAGCTGGTTAGAGCACGGCATTCATAATGCTGGGGTCCGGGGTTCAAGTCCCTGCGTAGCCACCATATCCAAAAAGGGGTTAGCGAAAGCTAACCCCTTTTCTTTTGGTCGCTGTAAAGCTGGCCGAAGAGGCATGATTACCCGCGCACTGGCTCGTCACGCCCACGGGTCGACCAGAATGACCCCGAGCGCCTCGAAATGGCGAATGTTGCGAGTGGCGATGGTTGCATCGTGCAAACGAGCGATTGCCGCGATCTGTACATCCGCCATATCCACTTTTCGTCCCCTCGCTTCAGCGTCTGCCGCTATTTCGGCATAGAGAACGGCGGCGTCGGCATCAAAAGGCAGAATGCGATCAGAAAAATCCTGATCGAACATATCGGACGCCATCTCGAACAGGGTGTGCTTGCGCTTGCCGTCCGGTAACCGGGCGATGCCATAGAGAATTTCCGCCACGGTGATGGAGGAAATCGACAACTCGCTTACGGGCTGGGCATCCACCCAGGCGAGGACCCGGGTCTCCGGCTTGGCCCGCATGAGTTCGGACAGTACGTTGGTATCAAGCAGAATCATTCGTCGAAACTCGCCGCCCGTGGCTGAGTGTTGCGCTCTGGCACATCGAGATCGGCGCCGCCAACCGAGACAAAGCGCGAATGAATTCTGCTTCCCAACCCTCCTGGCGTTGCCTGGCGAGAAAGCGCCTGGAGGAGAATGACTCTGACCTCTTCTTCCATCGAACGACCGTGACTGGCCGCAACGACTCGAAGCCGAGCTTTCAGGTCGTCATCCAGATTGCGAATCGTGATACTGGCCATGGCATCCCCAATGAAATCAATGACTGCATTGAAATCATACGAGCATCCTGTGCAAATGCCTATGACCGGGGCCTGATCGTTACTACCTAGTATGGATAAAATGCACTGGCCGGTATGAACGCTCACATCGAGGCCTGTTCACTATAAAGATGACGGCTTTCCACCTCTCGAAGAAAACTGTCGATGGCAGCCACTGCTTCCGCTGGACAAGCCTGCAGCAGGCAATGCGGCCCCGAAATCGGCATGACATGCACAGACGAACAAAGTTGCTCGATCAACCGTGCATTGGCCGCTGGAACCAAGCGGTCCTCGGTAGCGCGCAGGTAGAGCACCGGAGCTTTTGCTGCCAACAGCGACGCCGACTCATCGACGGAAGATACCGCTCGTAATCGCGCCCTCAGCACAGAGGGGGATACCCGAGACAATGCGTGCTCCAACAAGCTACGTAACGCAGGCGTGGCGAAGCGGCCGAGTAGAAGGGCTGCAATGAGAGACCCGGGAACGCTGCGAATCGGAAGCAGCGGCAGCAGCGCCTTGAACCTGCCCAGTAACGGTCGAGGATTTTGCACGAAGGTGCAGCACAGTACGAGACCTCTAACCCGGTCTGCGCAGCTCGCCGCGATGGCAGTGGCAATAGGACCGGAAAAAGACTCACCCAACAGCACTAGCGGCCCCTCAGGAAGAGCCGCTTCCACATAGGATCGAAGTGCCTGGTAGCCGAGAGTTTCATCGATGGGATAGTGGACAACCATGACACGAATATCATCCGGTAGCGCGTCGATAAACGGCTGGAAGAGCAATCCCGTGCCATCCATGCCCGGGAGAAGAATCAGAGTAGTCAATACTGCCTCTTACCCATCTCTCCCCTCACTCCACCACCACCGCCGTCCCGCTCGCCGACACCATCATCATGCCGTTGCTCTGCCCCAGCACTTCGTAGTCCAGGTCGATGCCGATCACGGCGTTCGCGCCCAGCTCCTGGGCGCGTTGCTGGAGTTCCTGCAGGGCGATCTCGCGGGCGCGCTGGAGTTCTTTTTCATAGGTGGCGGAGCGGCCGCCGACGAGGTCGCGGATGCCGGCGAACAGGTCCTTGAACAGGTTGGCGCCGAGAATCGCCTCGCCGGCCACCACGCCGCAGTAGCGGGTGATGCGCTTGCCTTCGATGCTTGGGGTGGTGGTGATCAGCATGGGCGGTTCCTGTTTATCGTGCGTTGGTAAAAGGCTATCGCGCCGTCACAACGAGACGAACCCCTGGTTGGCCGATACCGTGAACGGCTCCGCGCGCAGGGAGAAATCGACGAAGAAGTTGGCGGTGTAGGTACGCACCACACGGGCGATATCGGCAAGCTCGCGGGACGTGCTGTTGGGACGCAAGTGCTCGTTGATATAGGCCTCGGCGCGCTGAATCTGGTCGCGGTTTTGAAACATAGTCACGCCCTGTTGGGCACTCACCCGGCCGAGGTGGTGATGGGGCACCACGCGCTCGGCGGTGTGGCGCCAGCCGGTGATGCTGGGTGCCATGGCGCCTTGAACGGTAATGGATTGCCTGCCGCTGTTGTCGAGTTGAGTGCGGATTTGCAACAGGATCGGGTTGGCCGTTTGCGAATTGTCCGCTGGCGAGCAGGTCTGGAAGCGGATGGTCGCGCCATTGTTGCGCAGCCCTCGATTGAGCAACAGCGTGACCAGGGCAATTGCGTTGTGGTAGTCACCCACGCTGTTCGGGCTGCCATGCCCGACCACCACCAGCACGTCGCTGGGGCCGAGCAGGTCCAACGGCGCACGGTCGAGAAAGGTCAGGTAGGCGTTGCGAAGTTTTTGCAGTTGTACGTGGGCGTTGCTGAATTGAATCCAATCCGGGTCCGACTCGCAGAACGCGACGATATCCATGGCTACTGCTCCCTGAGTACGCCCGCCGGGCGGCGAGCCTCTTGAGCGTAGCCAGCAGAGGCCCTACTGGCCAATCTGGCGGTTGAACCAGCACGATGAGTCGCATCGCGGTATAGAACCTGGGCAGCTCACTTAAAGGAACCTGCCCACTTTCTCCTCCAGCACCCGCACCAGCGCCGGGTCCATGAACGCGTAGTCGTCCGGAATTCCCAGGCAGATCACTCGCTTGTTGCCCAGGTGCGCCTTGAACTTGGAGGAGAGTTTGGTGCGGTGGCTGCGTTCCATGACAAAGATGGTGTCGGCCCAGGCGAGAAGCTCCGGGGTGACGGGGTTATCGGCGTCGTGGTTGATGCCGGCGGAGGCGGTTGCGAGGCCGGGGCGGTCGGCGAAGAGATGTTCGGCGGTGGGGCTGCGCAGGCGGTTCTTGCCGCAGACGAAGAGGATGTTGTGGAGCATGGGCGTCCTTGGCCTCGAGTGGGTTGGCGGAGGATAGCGTGGGTATGGAGCTGCGTGCACGAGGCATCAGGACGCCACGAAAATGGGGATGGCGGGCGATTGGGTTTGGTATAGGGGTTGGCCGTGCCGGGCCGATGCCTCCCGGAAGGCCCCCTCAAAGCGCGTCGATCACGCCCTGGGCGATGGTGCGGGTGGTGTCGACGCCGAAGTCGAGATGGCCGGTGGTTTCGAGGTAGCGTTGGACAGCGGCTTCCAGGCGGTTGGCCAGAGTCTCTTCGCGCCAGTGGTAACGCAGCAGCAAGGCGACGCTGAGGATCGCCGCGAGCGGGTTGGCGCGGCCGCTGCCGGCGATGTCGGGGGCGCTGCCATGGACGGGTTCGGCAAGGGCGATGCCGTCGCCCCAGTTCAGCGAAGGGGCCATGCCGAGGCCGCCGCTCCAGTGGCAGGCGAGGTCGGAGAGGATGTCGCCGAACAGGTTGGTGGTGACGATGAGGTCGAAGGCTTCGGGGCGCTCCACCAGTTGCAGGGCGGCGACATCGACCAGACGCTCGTCGAGAACGTCGCCCCAGCCCTCGCCCATCAGCAGGTCGCGGCAGGTGTCGCGGAACAGCCCGCAGGTGAGCGGCAAGATGTTGGCTTTGTGGACCAGGGTGATGCGTCGCGCCTGGCGCGCCTTGGCGACGTCGGCGGTGCGCTGGGCGAGGCGCTGACAGGCGGCCTTGCTGATCACCCGCTCGGCGACGGCGACACCTTCCGCTTCCCAATGTTCGCGGCCGCTGTAGAGGCCCTCGCTGTTCTCGCGCAGGATCATCAGGTCGATGCCGGCTTTCGGCGAGGTAACCGGCCAACTACGCACCGGACGCAGGCTGACGTGCAGATCGAGCGCCTGGCGCAGGGTGAGGATCGCGCTGCGATAACCCGGCACCTTGCCGCTCGGCGAGGAAACGGCGCCGAACAAGCCGGCGCCGCAGTCACGCATGCACGCCAGGGTGCTCTCGGGGACGGCCTCGCCATGACGCTCGAAGCACTCCCAACCGCCCTCGGCCTCTTCCACCTTCACTTTCGGCAGGAGCTTTTTCAGGACGTCCAACGCGGCGGGGACCACCTCACGGCCGATGCCATCGCCGGGTATCGCGCAAAGTCTGTGCATGCCTCATCTCCCGGGGCGGGTCGCCAGCAGCAGCCCGCCGAAGATCAGTGCGCCACCGAGCCAGTGGAAAACCTCCAGGGTCTCGCCGAGCAGCAGGTAGGCCAGCAACGCGGCGAACACCGGCATCAGGTAGCTGGTCAACGCCGCCTTGGCCGCCCCCACCACTTTAACCCCGTGGTTCCAGGTGAGGTAGGCGAGCAGCGAGGCGAACACGGCGGTGTAGCCGATGGCGGCAAGGTTGGCCGGGCTGGGCTCGAAACCGCCGACATGGCTCAGCTCGACGAGGTAGAACGGCAGGATGATCGGCACGCCGAGCAGCACCAAGGCGCCGAGCAGGGCCAGGGGCGGCAGCTCGAAGCGCGGGCTCCAGCGGCGCAGCAGCAGGGTGTAGAGCGCCCAGACCAATACGGCGACCAGCATGATCAGGTCGCCGGGGTTGAACGACAACGCCAGCAGGTTGGCCAGGCTGCCACGGCTGATCAGCGTGATCAGGCCGATTGCGGCTACGGCCATGCCGAACCAGGCCCGCCGCGGCGGCCACTCGTTGAGCAGCACGCCGGCGCCCAGGTAGGTGGCCAGCGGCAGGCAGGTGTTGACCAGGGTGATGTTGATCGCCACGGTGCTGTGGGCAGCGGTATAGAGCAGCGAGTTGTAGCCGCTGATGCCGAGGGCGGCGAGCAGCACCAGCCGCCAGCCGCCGCGGATCACCTTCTGCCGCTCGCGCCAGAGCGGCACGGCGACGAAGGGCAGGAGGATCGCCAGGGCCAGGCTCCAGCGCCAGAACGACAGGCTCAGCGGCGGGATGGCACTGTAGAAGGCCCTCGCCACCAGCGCATTGCCCGCCCAGCAGAGACAGGAAACGAGCAGCCCGGCGAAGGCCAGGACCTGGCGCGACGACACCGGTCAGGGCTGCCCGAGCGGCCGCAGGCGGTACTGCGGCGGAATCTGGTCGAGCCCGCTGACGGTGACGTTGAGGTTCTTCCAGAGACCATCCTTGATGCCGTAGATGCAGCCGTGCACCGAGAGCGGCTGGCCGCGATGCCAGGCGTTCTGGACGATGGTGGTATGGCTGACGTTGGCCACCTGCTGGATGACGTTGAGTTCGCAAAGGCGGTCGACCCGCTCCTCCTCGGTGGGGAGCTGGTTGATGTGCTCGCGATGCTCGTAGTAAAGGTCGCGGATGGTGCGCAACCAACCGTCGATCAGGCCGAACTGGGCGTCCTGCATGGAGGCGCGCACACCGCCGCAACCATAGTGGCCGGTGACCAGGATGTGCTTCACCTTGAGCACGTCCACCGCGTACTGGATCACCGACAGGCAGTTGAGATCGGTATGCAGCACGACGTTGGCGACATTGCGGTGGACGAACAGGTCGCCGGGCAGCATGCCGACGATCTCGTTGGCCGGCACCCGGGCATCGGAGCAGCCGATCCACAGGTATTCGGGCACTTGCTGCCGGGCGAGTTTCTCGAAGAACTCCGGGTCTTCCTGCTTGATGGACTCCGCCCAGCGGGCATTGTTCTCGAACAGCTGCTGTAGATCGCTCATGTTCCCTCCTCTGCCGGAACCGCACCTTACGAACCGGTCGGCCCTTTGACAAGGCTCCGGAAGGCCGGGTCACGCCGAGGAGGCCTTGGCTCGCTTGGTGCTGATCAGCGTCGGCCGTGAGGCGGAGGCCCGCAGGTCGCGCAGGAAACCGTCGCGCCAGGCCGCCAAGTCAGCCGAGCGGATCGCCCGCATCATGTTCTCGTAGCGCTCCTTGCGTTCCTGCAAGGGCATGCGCAGCGCCCGGTCGAGAGCTTCGGCCATCCCGGCGGTGTCGTACGGGTTGACGATCAGCGCCGAGGTCAGCTCGCGGGCCGAGCCGGCGAAGCGCGAAAGCACCAGCACACCGGGGTCTTCCGGGTCCTGGGCGGCCACGTATTCCTTGGCGACCAGGTTCATGCCATCGCGCAGCGGGGTGACGAAGCCGATGTCGGCGGCGCGGAACAGGCCCATGAGAATGCGCCGGTCATGGCTTTTATTGAGGTAGCGCAGGGGCGTCCAGTCCAGTTCGGAGAGGCGGCCGTTGATGTGCCCGGCCTCGGTCTCCAGTTGTTTGCGGATGTGCTGGTAGGTGCGCACGTCCGAGCGCGAGGTGGGGGCGATCTGGATGAACTGCACGTTGCGTCGGTGCTCGGGGAAGCGGTCGAGCAGGTTTTCGTAGGCGCGGAAGCGCTCCACCAGCCCCTTGGAATAATCCAGGCGGTCGACGGCGATGATGGTCTTGCGCAGCTCGCCGTCGGAAGTACGGCTGATGACGTTGCGCCGGCCCTTGTAGGACTCGGCCTGGCGGCGGATCTCGTCGGGCACGACGCCGATGGGGTAGACGCCGGTGCGGAAGTTCAGCCCGTAAGCGGTCAGGCTGCCGTCGGCCCTGACCAGGCCACGCACCTCGCGGGTGATGTAGTCCTCGAAGGCCAGCCGGTCGGTCTCGGTCTGGAAGCCGATGAGGTCGTAGAAGCACAGGGTCTTCAGCAGTTCGTTGTGCGGCGGGATGGCCGTGAGGATTTCCGGTGCGGGGAACGGGATGTGCAGAAAGAAGCCGATCCGGTTACGGATGCCGTACATGCGGCAGGCTTCGGCGAAGGGGATCAGGTGGTAGTCGTGGACCCAGATGATGTCGTCGGGCTTGAGCAGCGGCTTGAGGCGCTCGGCCAACGCGTTGTTGACCCTTCGGTAGCCTTCGTATTCCTCGCGGCTGTAGCGGGCCAGGTCGATCCGGTAGTGGAACACCGGCCACAGGGTGGCGTTGGAAAACCCTCGGTAATATTGGTCGTAATCGCGTTTGGTGAGGCCGAAGGTGACGTAGGTGATGTTGTCTTTGGTTTCGCTGCGGGTCTGTGGGTCGGCGTCGACTTCGCCATTCCAGCCGAACCAGATGCCGCCGGACTTGCGCAGGGCATCCTGCACGCCGACGGCCAGTCCCCCCGCTGCCGCCTTGCCTTCTTCGATCGGCGCTACACGGTTGGAGACCACCACTAAACGGCTCATGAGATTCCTCCCCTCTGCTCTTCCTGGATGGGGCTCATCCCTCCTGGGCTGGCCAGCAGCGTCCGGAGCCAGTCGGCCACCGCCGACACGGAGGCCAGGCGCTGCCTGGCCGTGGTCGGTCCGTTGCCGACCTTGAGGGATAAGCCCTGTAAGGCGTTGACCGCCGCGAAGCCGGCTTCGTCGGTCAGGTCGTCGCCAATGAACAACGGCAGCCGCCCGGCGAAGGGCGCCTCCCGCATGAAACTGTTGATGACCTCGCCCTTGCTCGCGCCCTTGGGCTTCAGTTCGAACACGCATTTGCCCGGCTGCAGGCCGATCAGGTCGGCATAGCGCTCGGCGAAGGACTCGGCCAAGTAGCGGGCAATGGATTCGCGCTCGGGTGCTTCGCGGTAATGCAGGGCGAAGGCCACGCCTTTGTTTTCCACGCGCAGCTCGGGATACGGCGCGCAGGCCTCTTCCAGCTCGGCGCCGATCCGCGCCAGGGTGGCGGGGTCGTCCACCAAGCGGATTTCCCGCCCCTCGGCATCGCGCCGTTCGGCACCGTGAACACCGGCGGCGGGCAGGCGCAGCGGGTCCAGCAGACGGTCGAGGTCGTCGAGCTTGCGCCCGGAAATCACCGCGACCACCCCGCCCCGGTCTTGCAGGCACTGGAGCGAGTCGAGGGTGGATTCCGGGATGAATACGAGTTCCGGACGGGGCTGTATCTCAGCCAGCGTTCCGTCTACATCGAAGAAAAAAGCACAGCGGGAAATATCCAGCCGTGTGACCAGTTCGAAATCGTTCATGTAGGGTCTGACTGTCATTGTGCCTCAGTGGTTCGCTCAGATTCGCCGTGAGCGGAACCCTTGTGCCAGGCGCCTTCCGAAGGGGAAGGCGCCAGACAGTGAACGCCTCGGGGCCGTGCGTCCGGGCGCAGCGGCGGAGGCCTCTTGCAGTACGCCGCGATGACGACATCGAGACGCGGCAGCCACGTCACCTTCGCGGCGACGCAATCATCGGGAAGCCCATGTAGAGAAGCAGGCAACCGTCCCATCCTGGCAGGACGCGCCGCATCGGACAACCGTTTGGTCGACTCTCGGCCGAACGGTCACGGCGCCAGGTAAGCGATTGGCAGGAGGGGGGATTCGTTCGTAAACGATGCCCCGCCGGGCGAGCAGCTTCATCCCCAACCCCAAAGTGCCCGCACAATCCGGGACGGCGGCCTCCATTCAGTACTTCACCCGTGCATACAGCGTCTTGCGCGACGCCTCCCTGGCCTGACGCAGGTTGTGGATGCCGCGTTCGGCCAGGAGGGGGATGAGCTTGAGCAGCACTTCGGCGGTGACGATGGCATCGCCCAGGGCGGTATGGCGGCCGATGACCTCGACGCCCAGGCGGGTGGCGATGCGTTCGAGACGATGCTCGTCGTCGAGGTGGCCGGGATGGGCCAGGGCCGAGAGCAGCAGCGTGTCGAGCACCGGCTGGATGAAGGTGACGCCGGTCTGCGCTTCCTTCAATTGCAGAAAGCGCATGTCGAACGCCGCGTTGTGGGCGACCAGCACGGTGTCCTCGGCAAAGCGATGGAACTGCGGCAGCACACGCTCGATGGATGGCTGGTCGGCGAGCATCTGCGGGGTCAACCCGTGAATCTGCTGCGAGGCTTTGCTGATGGGCCGCGACGGCTTGATCAACTGATCGAAGCATTCCTGCCGCAGCAGTCGGCCGTTGACCACCCGCACCGCACCGATGGAGATGATTTCGTCGCCATCCGAGGGCGAGAGGCCGGTGGTCTCGGTGTCGAATACGGTGTAGGACAGCTCGCTGAGCGGGCGCTCGTCCAACTCGGCGGTCTGCCCCGGTTGGTTGAACAGGTCGAAGTCGTAGTACACCGGCCGCCCCGGCGAAAGCTCCAACGGCTCTGGCAGCTCATCCGGCTGGATGCGGGGCAGTTGCAGGCATAGGCGGTTGACGCCCGCCGCCCGGTCGAGCTGGCACCAGACCTCGCCGCCATGGCGCGCGACCACGCTCTTGAGGGTCGCGCCGTTCTCGCCCTCGCCCCCCAGGTTCAGCGGCAGCTCTTCCCATTCGTGCAGCAGGTTCGGGTCCAGCGGCTGGCCGCCCCAGGACAGCGACAGGCGCACGCAGCGTCCTTCGGCACTCAGCTCCAGACCGATCTCGCGCGTACGGCAGGCGGAAGCCAGGGCGCCCATCACCTGGGTCAGCACCTGCACCAGGGAGTAGCTGTCCACGCTCAACCACAGCGGCTGTTCGCCGACTTCGCAGCGCATCCGCAGGCCAAGGGCGGCGGCGAAGTTGCGTTGCAGGGCGGCGGCCAGGTCGCTGGCCAGCATGTCTTCCAGCGGCCAGGGACTGCCGAGCAGGTCGGCGTGGCGGCTCAGGCTCTGCTCCAGGCGCTGGGTCAGACGCTCTGCCTCGTCGCGGATCACTTCGGTGAAGCGTTCGCGGCGTTCGCTGTCCATGTCCGGGTACTGCTCCAGAGTTTCCACCGCCGCCCGGATATTGGCCAGGGCGGAACGGCTGCCCTCGGTGAGCTGTTGCAGGAGCAGGTCGCGGCGGCTGTTGATTTCCACCGTGCGGGTGATGTCTTCGAGGATCAGCACGAAGCCGATCGACTCGCCCTGCTGGTCCAGCACCGGCGCCATTTGCGCGCGCAGCAGGTGGCCGGCGCGGGC
Organism: Pseudomonas sp. PIC25; assembly: GCF_002286785.1. Lineage (GTDB taxonomy): Bacteria > Pseudomonadota > Gammaproteobacteria > Pseudomonadales > Pseudomonadaceae > Pseudomonas_M. The sequence goes on from NZ_MUJY01000179.1 coordinate 76,389, forward strand.
GGCGACGAAATGCGCCACCGGCTTGGCCGCCTGCTGGTCGAGGCGGTGGCGGATCTGCTCCAGCGCATGGGTGATCAGGCTCTTGTCCAACACCGCGAAGATCGACCGGCCCAGCCCCACCGGCATGCCGCCCGGCGCACTCGCATCGCCGGCCAGCAACTGCGTGGCACGCGGGTTGTAGAGCAGGATGCGGCCCTCGTTGTTGCACACCAGCACGCTCTGCGCCAACTCGGACATGAGTGTGGCCAGGCGGTTCTTTTCCTGTTCGAGGCGGCCGTTGGTCTCTTCGATGCGCGCCTCCACCTCGCGTTGCTGCTGGTCATAGACTTCGGCGAATTCGTTCAGCGCCTCGCCGAGCTTGCGCATTTCCACCGGGCCGGAGGGTTTCAGCCGGTGCTCGGCGTTGACCCGGTGGATGATGCCGATCTCCTCGGTGATCCGCTGGGCATTCTGCGGATAGGCGACCAGCCATTGGCGCAGCAACCCCGCCAGCACCGCACCGAGCAGTCCGGCCAGGACCACCAGCAGGGCGGCGCGCTCGGCCAGGATGCTGCGCAGGGTATGCCGTTCCGCTGGCGACAGGTCGATCCACAGCACCAGCCCGGCGAAACCGAGCAACGCCACGGAGAGCACCCCGAGCCAGGCGAAATGGAGGACGAACCGGACTTTCGGCTGCATCGGCGCTTATCCGGCCAACTGGTCGCGGACCCGCGCCAGCAGCTCCTTGGTGGCGAACGGCTTGGTGATGTAGTCGTCGGCCCCCAGGGCCAATCCCTTGCTCACTTCCACCTCGCGCCCCTTGGCCGTCAGCATGACCACCCGGACCTTGCTCCAGTCCGGGTTGGCGCGAATCCGCTGGCAGACGTCGAACCCGCTCAGGCGCGGCAGCATGATGTCCAGCAGCACCAGATCGGGCGGTTGCCGCTCGATGGCGTCCAGGGCTTCCTGGCCGTCGTGGGCCACCTCCACCTGATAGCCCTCCTGCTGCAGGAGGAACTCCAGGGAAATGACGATGTTCGGCTCGTCATCGGCAATCAGGACCCGCTTGCTCATACGCTCTCCTCCGCCACGCCGGCGAGCGGCAGGCTGAAGGAGAAAGTCGCCCCCTGCCCGCGCGCGCTGTTCACCCAGAGCTTACCGCCGAAATGGCGAATGATCTGCCGGCTGATCGGCAGCCCCAGCCCGGTTCCCTGGGGTTTCTCCGTCAAGGTGTCGCCTACCTGGCGAAACTTCTCGAAGATGGTTTCCTGATCGGCCGGGTCGATACCGCAACCGTTGTCGCGTACATCCACCTGTAGCGCATCCGGCAGCACCTGCAAGGCGATGACGATGCGCCCGGCATCACGGTCGCAGAACTTGGCCGCGTTGGAAATCAGGTTCAGCAGCACTTGCAGCAGGCGGTCGCGGTCCGCGCGCACCCGGGGCACCTCGTCCGGCAGTTGCAGGGTCAGGCTCGCGCCACGCTCTTCCAGGAGCTGGCTGGTGGTGGCCACCGCATCCTCGATCACCGTCCGCAGGTCCAGTTCGCTGGCGTGCCACTCGGCGCGGCCGGACTCCAGCTTGGCCAGGTCGAGGACCTGGTTGATCATCCGCGTCAGCCGCTCGCTCTCCTTGACGATGATGGCGACGAAGCGCGCCCGCTGCCGGGCGTCCAGCTCGGGGTTGTCGTTGAGGATTTCCGAGAAAGCGCGGATCGAGGTCAACGGCGTGCGCAACTCGTGGGTGACGGTGGAGATGAAGTCGTCCTTCATCCGGTCCAGCTCCTGCAAGCGCTCGTTGGCCGCGCGCAGTTCGGCGGTGGCGGCCTCCAGCTCGGCGGACTTCTGCTCCAACTGGCGGCTGTAGGCCAGGAGCTGCGAGGCCTCGTCGAGGATGTTCAGCACCTCGTCCATGCCCAGCGGCTCCTCCTTCACCACCGAGGCCAGCATGACCCGCGCCGATGACGCGCCGATGGCACCGGCCAGCAGGGTTTCGGCGAAATGCACCAGCTCGGCGTCCGGTTCCAGCGCCTGCCACGAGCGCAAACCACGCCCGGCGGCGTACTGGGCGAAGGCCTCCTCGGTACGCGCGGGGCCGAGAAAGCGGCCGATCAGGGTCATCACTTCCTCCAGCGACGCACTTCCCCGCCAGGGGCTGGCGCCGCGCCCGCTGATTTTGAACGCATCGACGAACAGCACCGCCTGGGCGTGCTCGCGGATGCCCTGGCGGTCGAACAGGGACACGCCGACATAGGCGCCGACGTTGCCGAGCAGGCTCCAGAACAGCGCATGGCTGATGTCGTCCATCTCCTCCAGGCCGAACAGCGCCAGCGGCTTGAGCCAGGCGATGCCGAACGGGCCCGCCTCGATGAACGCCAGGGGCAGCCAGCCGGACTTGGCGAACGACGGCAGCAACAGGGTGTAGGCCCAGAGCAGGAACCCCAGCGACAGCCCGCAGAGCGCGCCGTTGCGGGTGCCCTGCTTCCAGTACATGCCGCCAAGCATGGCCGGGGCGAACTGTGCCACCGCGGCGAACGACACCAAGCCGATGGAGACCAGCGCATAGGCCTCCCCCGCGGCGCGGTAGTAGACGTAGCCCAGCAGCATCAGCAGCAGGATCGCCCCCCGGCGGATGCCCAGCAGCAAGCCGGACAGGTCGCTGCGCGAGCCCAGCGCCAGCACCTTCCAGCGCAGCAGCAGCGGCATCACCAGGTCGTTGCAGATCATGGTGGACAGGGCAATGGTCTCGACGATGACCATCCCGGTGGCCGCCGACAGCCCACCGATGAAGACCAGCAGGGTCAGCGCCTCCTGGCGATGGGCCATGGGCAGGGTCAGGACGAAGGTGTCCGCGTCCAGGGTACCGGGCGGGAACTGCATCAGCCCGGCAAAGGTGATCGGCAGCACGAAGATGTTGATCGCCAGCAGGTACAGCGGGAACAGCCAGACCGCCTTGGCCAGGTGGCTCTCGTTGACGTTCTCCACCACGCTGACCTGGAACTGCCGGGGCAGGAACAGGATCGACAGCATCGACAGGGCGATCAGCCAGGCCCAGGAGCCGTAAGTGCCGGCGGCGTTGCCCAGGGTCAGCAGGCGGTCCACGTCGGGCAGTCGCATGGCGTGCTCGAACAGATCGGCGAAGCCATGGTAGAGGCCGAAGGTGACGAACACCCCCACCGCCAGGAAGGCCACCAGCTTCACCAGCGATTCGAAGGCGATGGCGGCCACCATGCCCTCGTGGCGCTCGGTGGCGTCCAGGTGCCGGGTGCCGAACAACAGAGTGAAGGCCGCCAGCAGCAGTGCCACGTAGAGCGCGGTGTCCTGCAACAGGCCAACCCGCTGTCCCTTGGCCGGCATCGCCACCTCGGGGTACTGCAACAGGATCAGGAAACTGGTGGAAACCGCCTTCAATTGCAAGGCGATGTAGGGAATCACGCCGATCACTGCGATCAGCGTCACCAGCCCGCCGAGCAGGCCGCTCTTGCCGTAGCGGGCGGCGATGAAGTCGGCGATGGAGGTGATCCGGTTGGCCTTGCTGATGCGGATCATCTTGCGCAGCACCAGCCAGAACAGCGCCGCCATCAGGGTCGGGCCGAGGTAGATCGGCAGGAAGCCGACCCCGCTGGCCGCCGCCCGCCCGACACTGCCGTAGAAGGTCCAGGAGGTGGCGTACACCGCCATGGACAGCGCGTAGATGTAGGGATTGGCAATGATCGAGCGGCCGGCATCGGCGCGCTTGTCACCCCAATAGGCGATGGCGAAGAGAATGCCGAGATAGGCGAAGGACGCCAGCAGGATCACACCACCGAACAGCATCCGCCGCCCCTCAGCCCGACCGCTCGACGACCAGCAGCATCAGCACGATCAACAGTGCCCAGGCGCCGAACAGATAGGCGAACAGCAAGGGAATGCCGAACACCGTGCCGCCGCCGTTGAACAGCGACAGCAAGGGAAAACCGAACAGCAGGCACCCCAGCGCGAACAGGGCCACCAGCCGCTGCGCCCGTATCGTGCGATTGGCCATGTCTTACCTCCGTGGTGACATAGTGTGGCCGATTATTCGCGCTGCGCTGGAAGGGAAGCGAGAAATGGCGGGCAGAAAACCCATGCCCAGGCTGGTCGTTCCACGCTGCCTGCTTTGTAGGAGCGAGCTCTGCCCGCGAACAGGGCTACGCAAAAAGCTTCGCCAGCAGAGTTGGCTCCTACGCAGAAGCCGATCTGCATAGGGGCGAGCTTATTCGCCCGGCGGGGTGGGTTTGAGCGAATGAGTTCGTCCCTACACCGCCATGTCTGTGGGAGCGAATTCATTCGCGATTGGCGAAACACCGCCGTCACCCCATCGCGAGTAAACATCCACGTTCGTAGAACGTGGACTTGCTTTTGGCCCCCTAGAAGGGGGCACGGCCAGCCCTCAAAGAAGGCTGGCCGTCCGTATCACGC
>NZ_MUJY01000180.1 GCF_002286785.1 Pseudomonas sp. PIC25
GCCCTGGATGGTCTGGAAGCGGTAGACGGTCTGCTTGCCCAGTGCGTTGGTGACGGTGGTGGAGCCGTCGGCGTTGTAGCTCAGGGTGACCTTTTCGGCCCCGTTGGCGTGTTCGCTGGAGATGGCGCGGCCCTGGTCGTCGTAGGTCCAGGTGGCGTAGCGGATGCCGCGTTCGTCGGTGATGCCGGTGAGGAGTTTGGGGTTTGGATTTGTATAGTGGTAACGGCGCACTTCGGTTCTATCTGAATAGCGTTTTTCAACTAGAGCCAACTGCCCAGCCCCATTATATGAATAACTAATATCCAACCCACCGGAGGAAAGCGAAGTAGGTTGGTGATCGACATCCTCAGAAAACGCCACAGCATTGCCATACACATCTTTAACAACAACCCCTTCAGAGGAATAAGAAATCTCCAAAGGAGGCCGTCCATTTTCTTTAACCTTAATTAGCCTTCCACCTTCATCGAAGGTCAAAATATCATTCGACGAAGAGCTGTAAATCCAGACACTGCCATTATGATCTAACCTTCCCATCTCCTTTTCTTCTGGATTGACTTCCACCCCAGACACTGTGAACCGCGACCGCCGGCCAGAACTATTGATGAAAAAGACTTCATCTTGACCAATTACAAGATGATCCGAAAAACTATGAAGCCATTTTCCGGTATAGCTATTATAGAACCGTCCAAACTCTATTAATGGACCACCGCCCGGCGAGAGATCGATCTCCGCCTGCACCTTATTCCCTATAGAGACATTTATCGGGTTGGCGGCACACATAGGTGGAGAGTTCTTGCTGAAGGCAGGATCTTGAACACCGAGAGAGCCACCTATATCTATACCACTCTGACACATTGAATACTCAGGATCGTAAGTAGTATTTTCCGGACAGGCTGGCCATACATGACCACAGTCATCGTTAGGATTACTGTAACAATAACAAGCATACCAGCCCTTATCTTTTACATACTCACCATGACCTCTATAGTTAGCATTTGGATACCCAGAAAGATACACCTCCTTCATACAGGCATCTTTTACTGTATAAAATCCAGTGTATCTATTAGATTCAAAACCAGAAGGAAAAATCCACTCACCCGCCCAGAGCGGAGACGTCAAAATAAACCCAAAAACAAATATTAGAAACTTAAAAACAACCCAATTCCCTGGATACCTCACAAACAACCCTCCATAGATAAATCATTAATTAGCAGACACTACGGATAACATCCGCAGCAACACAAGAGAGACGCAGGCTGAATACTTTTCAAATTACTCAAAACAAGCGACTCCAAAATCGCTAGTCCGTCACGAAAATCAACTCACTAGCAAATCTCTTACACGAGTCATGGTCGATTGCTTGCCGATTCTCTGTTGGTAATAACTCCGACATAACGCAATTGGCGTGCCCGCCCAGTCAGCTCATCCCGATATCCCAGCACTCGACGACACAAACCCTACCGACTCATCGGCCCCCGCACCGGACGCTCGCGGAAATGCGTGTGCTCGCTGAGCGGTGCGCCGGCCTCTTGGAGCGCCGCGCGCTGCTGGGCGATGGGGGTTTTCGCGCAGGCCATCTCGAAGCGGGCCAGGCGCTGGAAGGCATCCAGCCCCAGCGCGTTCCGGTAGAAGGTCGCCAGTTTTGGCCAGCGTTCGGCGTCGATTTCGTAGCGGGAGAATTGGGCGTTGCGCAGGAAGGCCGCGACGCTGAGGTCGGCGATGGACAGTTCGCCGAACAACCAGCCGCTTGCGGGCAGCCACCCCTCGAGGTAGTCGAGGATGGCCGGCAGGTCCTGGTTGCAGGTTTTCTCGATCACCGCCAAGTCCGGTTCGCGGCCCCAGACCGCCGGGCCGATCATCTTCTGGTTGAACAGTTGCCAGATGATCACTTGGCCCATGCGGCTGTCGGCGTATTCCTCCAGCCAGCGCGCACGAGCGCGGTCGGCGATGTCGGCGGGATACAGCGCTGGCTGGGGGTAGCGCTCTTCCAGGTATTGGCAGATTACCGAAGAATCGTTCAGCACCAGGTCGCCATCCACCAGTACCGGCACTTGGCGCAACGGGCTCAGGCGGGCGAAGGTTTCGTCGCCGAAGAAGGGCACGATGGGGTCGATCCGGTAGGCCACCCCTTTCAACTCCAGCATGAGCAGCACTTTGCGTACGTAGGGGGAAAGATAGGAACCGATGATCAGCAGGGGTTGGTCCATGGCGTAATCCTTGTGATTGTCCCGGTGCGCCGCGCGGCAGGCGGCCCGGCGCTGCTTGCAGTGTCGACGTCGATGGCGAACCTGTACAGCCCGTGCCATAGGCGTCCGAGCCACTAGACTTACGTCCAATGTGCCCGGCGCTGCGCCCGGCACACCATATCCCCACGATAAGAAAGGATACCGGCATGAGCAAAGCGGACGCCTTCGCCCAGGCGGGCAAGCAGGCAGTGCTGCAGAACGTCCAGGGCACCCTGGAATTCCTGCAGAAATTTCCGCCGTTCAATCAGATGGACACCGGCCACCTGGCCTATCTGGTCGAGCATTGCCAATTGCGCTTCTATGCCGAGGGCGAGTCGATCATCAAGCCCAGCGACGGCCCGGTGGAGCACTTCTACATCGTCAAGCAGGGCCGTGTACACGGCGAACGCCCGCACAGCGCCAAGCGCGGCACCGAGACCACCTTCGAGATCGCCGCGGGAGAATGCTTCCCGCTGGCCGCGCTGATTGGCGAACGCGCCACCCGCACCGAGCACCTGGCGGCCGAGGACACCTTCTGCCTGCTGCTGAGCAAGCCGGCCTTCGTCAAACTGTTCGCCCTCTCCAACCCGTTCCGCGACTTCGCCCTGCGCGGTGTCAGCAGCCTGCTGGATCAGGTCAACCAGCAGGTCCAGTTGCGTGCGGTGGAAACCCTCGGCGCGCAATACTCCCTCGACACCCGCCTCGGCGAGCTGGCCATGCGCCAACCGGTGAGCTGCGCCCCGGACACACCACTGCGCGAGGCGGTGCGGCAGATGCACGAGCTGCACGTGGGCAGTATCGTCATCGTCGATGCCCAGCAGAGACCACTGGGCATCTTCACCCTGCGCGACCTGCGCAAGGTGGTCGCGGACGGCCGTATCGATCTGGATGAGCCGATCCAGACGGTGATGACCCCGTCGCCCTTCCATCTCTCGCCGGAAGCCAGCGCCTTCGACGCGGCGATCGCCATGACCGAACGGCACATCGCCCATGTCTGCCTGGTGGAGCATGAACGGCTCTGCGGCGTGGTCTCCGAGCGCGACCTGTTCTCCCTGCAACGGGTCGATCTGGTCCACCTGGCCCGCACCATCCGCCATGCCGGCCGCGTCGAGACGCTGGCCGCCTTGCGCAGCGACATCCGCCTGCTGGTGGACCGCATGCTCGCCCACGGCGCCAGCTCCACCCAGATCACCCATATCATTACCCTGCTCAACGACCATACCGTCAGCCGGGTCATCGAGCTGACCCTGGAAGACCTCGGCGATCCAGGAATTCCCTTTACCTGGCTGGTGTTCGGCAGCGAAGGCCGCCGCGAGCAGACCCTGCACACCGACCAGGACAACGGCATTCTCTTCGACGCGAAGGATGCCGCCGAAGCCGCCGCGATTCGCGGCAAACTGCTGCCGCTGGCGCAGGAGATCAACCAACGCCTGGCCCGCTGCGGCTTCACCCTGTGCAAGGGCAACATCATGGCCGGCAACCCCGAGCTGTGTCTGTCCTACATGGAGTGGTCGCGGCGCTTCGCCCGCTTCGTGCGCGAGGCCACCCCGGAGAACCTGCTGGGTTCGAGCATCTACTTCGATCTGCGCGCGGTCTGGGGACCGGAAGACGGCTGCGACCGGCTGCGCGACGAGCTGCTCGAACAGATCGCGGACAACAGCCTGTTCCAACACATGCTGGCGGAGAACGCCCTGCGCCAGCGCCCGCCGGTAGGGCGTTTCCGCGACTTCGTGGTGGCGCGCAAGGGCGCCGAGAAGGATACCCTCGACCTCAAGGTGCAGGGCCTCACGCCCTTCGTCGATGGCGCCCGCCTGCTCGCCCTGGCCCACGGCGTGGCGGCGACCAACACCCTCGAACGCCTGCGCCGACTGGTGGCGATCGGCGAGATCGAGGCCCTGGACGGCGCCGCCTACGAAGAGGCCTACCACTTCATCCAGCAGACCCGCATGCAGCAGCACCAGCACCAGGCGCGGCAGGGCCAGCCCTACTCCAACCGCCTCGACCCGGACACCCTGAACCACCTGGACCGGCGCATCCTGCGCGAGTCGTTCCGACAAGCCCAGCGCCTGCAAAGCAGCCTGGCCGTGCGATACCAACTATGAGCAAATTCACCTGGCTGACCACCCTGCGCGGCCCCGCCCTGACCCAGGAGCAACTGGCACGCCGCGATTGCCTGTCCCTGCCCCAGGGTCTCAGCGAAGTCTCCCTGCGGCAGCAGCGCATGATCGTCGTCGACCTGGAAACCAGCGGCCTCAACACCAGCCGCGACCAAGTGCTGTCCATCGGCGCGGTGGCCATCGAGGACGGCGGCATCGATCTCGGCAGCCAGTTCGAATGCACCCTGCAGCGCGACCAACTGGTACTCAAGGAAAGTGTGCTGATCCACGGCATCGCCCCCAGCGCCCTGGCCGCCGGCACCGAACCGGCCGAGGCTCTGCTGGATTTCATGGAGTTCGTCGGCGACAGCCCGCTGCTGGCCTTCCACGCCCCGTTCGACCGCCGCATGCTGGCCCGTGCGCTGAAATCCAGCCTCGGCTACACCCTGCGCCATCCCTTCCTCGACCTGGCCGAAGTCGCGCCGATGCTCTGCCCCCACGCCAAGGTGGGTCGGGGCGGCCTGGATGATTGGGTCGAGCACTTCGGCTTGCAGGTACAGCAGCGCCACAACGCCGCCGCGGACGCCCTGGCGACCGCCGAACTGGCCTTGATCCTGTTCAGCCGCGCCCGCCGCCAGGAGCTGGACAACCTGCTCGCCCTCGACCGCCGCCTGAACGTCTGGCGCCGCCGCCGGAACGCCTACTCGCTCTGAGCCTTTTGCGAAACCGAAGAACTGATCCCCGGTCGCTGAATGATCCAGAAATAGCGCCGCCCAAAAACGAACGCCCCGGCAAGCCGGGGCGTTCGTCTGTTACTGGCAACGCTTAGTGGGCAACGGCTGCACCCGCACCGCGCGGGATACGGATGTCTTCCACCAGGTGCTGGATGTGCTCCGGCGGAGCCGAAGTCAGGCGGGAGACCACCACCGCGACCACGAAGTTGAAGATCATCCCCAGGGTACCGATGCCCTCCGGGGAAACCCCCAGCCACCAACTGGCGGCGTTGTCCGCTGCCGGGTTGATGAACTTGAAGTACACGATGTAGCTGAAGGTGAAGGCCAGGCCCACCACCATGCCGGCGATTGCGCCTTCCTTGTTCATCGTCTTGGAGAAGATCCCCATGACGATGGCCGGGAAGAACGACGCCGCCGCCAGGCCGAAGGCGAAGGCCACCACCTGGGCCACGAAGGCCGGCGGGTAGATGCCGAACAGGCCGGCCACGATCACCGCCACGCCGGCGGCGATACGCGCGGCGAGCAGTTCCTGCTTCTCGTTGATCTTCGGCATGATGTTGCTCTTCAGCAGGTCATGCGAGATCGACGTGGAGATCACCAGCAACAAGCCCGCCGCGGTGGACAGCGCCGCTGCCAGACCGCCAGCGGCGATCAGGGCGATCACCCAGCCCGGCAGGTTGGCGATTTCCGGGTTGGCCAGAACCATGATGTCGCGGTCGACGTACAGTTCGGTAGCGGCCGGGGTGGCGGCGTTGCTCACCATGCGCTGACCCTGCTCGCCACGCTCGGCGGTGAAGGTCGGGGCACCGGCGAACGGAGCGCCCGGGCCGTACTGGATGATGCCGTCGTTGTTCTTGTCCATCCAGGCGATCAGACCGGCCTTTTCCCAGGTTTTGAACCAGGCCGGGGCTTCGGTATAGGTCTTGTTCGGGATGGAAGTCAGCAGGTTGGTACGGGCGAAGGCCGCCACGGCCGGCGCGGTGGTGTAGAGGATGGCGATGAACAGCAGGGCATAGCCGGCGGATTTACGCGCATCGCTCACCGTCGGGGTGGTGAAGAAGCGGACGATCACGTGCGGCAGACCGGCGGTACCCACCATCAGGGCCATGGTGATGAAGAACACGTCGATGGTGGACTTGGTGCCATTGGTGTACGGCGTGAAGCCCAGCTCGGCGCCCAGGCCGTTCAGACGGTCGAGGACCGAGGTATCGGTGCCGGACACGTCGCTGCCGAAGCCCAGCTGCGGGATCGGGTTACCGGTGATCAGCATGGAAATGAAGATCGCCGGCACCATGTAGGCGAAGATCATCACGCAGTACTGCGCCACCTGGGTGTAGGTGATGCCCTTCATGCCGCCGAGCACGGAGTAGAAGAACACGATGGCCATGCCGATCATCACGCCGACGTTGATGTCCACTTCCAGGTAACGGGAAAAGACGATGCCGACGCCGCGCATCTGCCCGGCCACGTAGGTGAAGGAGATGAAGATCACGCAGACCACCGCCACCAGACGAGCCGTTTGCGAGTAGTAGCGCTCGCCGATGAACTCCGGCACGGTGAACTTGCCGAACTTGCGCAGGTAGGGTGCCAGGCACATGGCCAGGAGCACGTAGCCGCCGGTCCAGCCCATCAGGTACACGCTGCCGTCCAGGCCGATGAAGGAGATGATCCCCGCCATCGAGATGAACGAGGCCGCGGACATCCAGTCGGCGCCGGTGGCCATGCCGTTCAGCACAGGATGAACGCCCTTGCTGGCGACGTAGTACTCGCTGGTGGACCCCGCCCGAGTCCAGATGGCGATACCGATGTAGAGTGCGAAAGTCGCACCGACGATGAGGTAAATCAGAGTTTGGGTATCCATGCTCGCGCCTCAGTCTTCGTGAACGTCGTATTTGCGGTCGAGCTGATTCATCTTCCAGACGTAGACGAAGATCATGACCACAAAGGCGTAGATGGAACCTTGCTGGGCGAACCAGAAGCCCAAGGGGAAGCCAAAGAATTTGATGGCGTTGAGCTGTTCGACGAACAGGATCCCGCAGCCGAACGAAACCACGAACCAGATCACCAGCAGCGTCAACATCAGCCGCAAGTTCTCTTTCCAATAGGCCTTGGCGGCCTCTTGCTTGGAAACGGACATAGGTCCTCCAGATTTTGTTGTTGTTATGGCCATCTGAAATTAGCAGCCTGAACGGCAAGCGCCAGTGCGACTTTCGTCGAGTGGCTCCCCGGCTGAATTTTCCGCGATGGCCTGAAAACCCCGGAATAGGCACATCAAGAGCATAGGTATGGATTGCGCAAACTGCCTCATGGACAGGCGCAATCGATCTCCGGAGCATAGCCACCCGGGATGACCTGACCTAGAGTGTGACGAACCGAAGTGACAATCCCGCAACGCATCTCACACGGAATCATTGCACTCCCTCTCATCCCATGAGACTCCATTCACAAGGAGGCCCCATGCGCCACTCCATCCCTTTGCTGCTGACCCTGCTGCTGGGCAGCGCCCTGGCCCTGCCGCTGCGCGCGGAAGACGTTCGCTACTACACCGTACCCAGGGGCGCCGGCCCCCACGACGTGGCGCCCGCGCCGGACGGACGTGTCTGGTACACCGCCCAGCGCCAGGGCGCGCTAGGCCGTCTGGACCCGAAGACCGGCGCAACCGAGCAGGTCCCGCTGGGCCAAGGCTCGGCGCCGCACGGCGTGATCGTCGGCCCGGACGGCGCCGCCTGGGTCACCGACAGTGGGCTGAATGCCATCGTCCGGGTCGATCCCGAGCGCCTCGGCGTCGAGGTGTTCCCCTTGCCGGAGAACGCCGCCAACGCCAACCTCAACACGGCCGCGTTCGATAACGACGGGCGCCTCTGGTTCACCGGGCAGAACGGCTTCTATGGCCGCCTCGACACACGGAAGCGGACCGTCGAAGCCTGGGCAGCCCCTGGCGGACGCGGGCCCTACGGCATCACCGTGACACCGGATGGCGAGGTCTGGTACGCCTCGCTGGCCGGCAGCCATATCGCCCATATCGACCCGGTCTCGGCCAAGGCCGAAATTATCCAGCCGCCGACGGCTAGCCAGGGCGCCCGGCGCATCTGGAGCGATTCCCAGGGCCGTCTGTGGGTCAGCGAATGGAACAGCGGGCAACTCAGCCGCTACGACCCCGAGGATGGAAGCTGGAAGAGCTGGAAACTGCCCGGCGACAGTCCGCGCACCTACTCGGTGTACGTCGACGAACAGGACCGCCCCTGGGTGACCGACTTCTCCGCCAACGCCATTCTCCGTTTCGACCCGGAGAGCGGACATTTCCAGGCTTTCCCCAGCGACCAAGGCAATGCCAACGTACGGCAGATGCTCGGCCGCGTCGGTGAGGTCTGGGGCGCGGAGTCCGGTACCGACCGACTGGTGGTGATCCGTTATTGACCCGCCGAACGACGAAAAAAGGAGTTTCCATGTCCACCCCAAACCTGACCCTGTTTCACTCCCCCGCCTCACCTTTCGTGCGCAAGGTGATGGTGCTGCTGCACGAGACCGGCCAACTCGACCGCGTGGCCCTGCACACAGTGGCGCTCAGCCCGACCAGCCCTAGCGCCGAACTCAACGCCGACAACCCGGCCGGCAAGATTCCCGCGCTGCGCCTGGAGGACGGCAGCGTGCTGCACGACAGCCGGGTGATCCTCGATTACCTCGACCACCAGCATGTCGGCGAGCCGCTGATCCCGCGCGACGGCACGGCGCGCTGGCGGCGACTGACCCTGGCCTCGCTGGCCGATGCCATCCTCGATGCCGCCGTGCTGACCCGCTACGAAACCTTCCTGCGGCCGGAGGAAAAGCGCTGGGACGACTGGCTGGCCGCGCAGAAAGACAAGATCCAGCGCGCCCTCGCCTATTTCGAACAGAACGCCGCCGCCGAGCTGGCCTGCCACTTCGACATCGCGGCCATCGGCGTCGCCTGCGCCCTCGGTTATCTGGACCTGCGCCAGCCCGAACTCGGCTGGCGCGACCGCTACCCGCGCCTGGCGGCCTGGTACGCCGAAGTCAGCCAGCGGCCATCCATGCAGGCGACCCAACCGGCCTGATCGTCCGACCGAGCCGTCGCCTGGGGCCGGACCCAGCGCGGCGGCAATCAGCAAAGCGCCACTACGCCACCCCTCTACGCCCTGCCGCGAGCCTTCCGAAGAGGATGTGTCCCACCCTCGTCCTGCGCACCATCGACCCGTGGTGACAACAAGAACAACATCGGGACGATGCCATGCACAGATTCGGATTGCCGCAGCCTCTGCTCACCCTCCTGCTCGCAGGCCTGGCCGGACTGGCCGCCGCCGACCCCCTCGAACCCGGTCCCGACGAGGCGCTGCTGTATTACCAGCGTAGCGACAGCGCCTACGACGGCTGGGGCCTGCATCTGTGGAACACGGCCACCTGCAACGGCACACGCGAGGAAACCCCGTGGGACCGACCCTTGCTCCCGGAGGGCGTGGATACCGAGCACGGTGCCTGGTATCGCATCCCGTTGAGCGCCGACGCCCACTGTCTGAACCTGATCCTGCACAAGGGCGACGTGAAAGACCTCGGCGGCGGCGACTTGGTCTGGCGCCTCGATGAGTTGGGCCGACGTGTCTTCAGCCGCAGCGGCGATCGCCACCTCTCTGCCGAGCCGCTCGGCCCGACACTGGTCATCGACGGCGCCCGCGCCCACTGGCTGGAACCCGACACCCTGGTGCTGCACGGCGGTGGCGACGCGGCCCGGTTCGAACTGCGCTACGCCCCGGCGGCGGATATCCGCATCGACGCCGAACGACGCAGCGTCAGCGGTGGCCAGGCCATCGCCCTTCAGCCAGACGGCTTGAACAACCGGCTCAAGGCCCGCTTCCCGCATCTGGCCGGGCAGCCCGCCTATCGCCTGGAAACCAACCCACGCGCCCTGCGCACCGCCCTCAAGAGCCAATTGCTGGTGCTCGGCTACGACCGCGACAACCGCCTGGTGTCCGCCACCCAGGTACAGACGCCCGGCGTGCTGGATGCGCTCTATCGCTACACCGGCCCACTGGGTGCCGCCGTGCGCCCGCATGATGTTCGCTTCCGCCTCTGGGCGCCGACTGCGCAGCGTATCCGCCTGCACCTGTTCGACCGCGACAAGCGGCGCCTGCCGGGCTCTCCGGTGGAGATGCGCGAGCGTCACGGGGTCTGGACCTATAGCGGCCCCCGCCTGCTGGATCGCCAGTACTACCAGTACGAAGTGACCGTCTACCATCCCGGCACCGGACGGGTGGAGACCAGCCTGACCACCGATCCCTACGCCCTCAGCCTGTCGCGCAACAGCCAGTACGCCCAGGTCGTCGACCTGGACGCTCCGGACCTCAAGCCCGCCGGCTGGGACAGCCTGCGACCGCCGCGCGCATCAAGGCCCGAGGCCCGGGCGATCTACGAAACCCACATCCGCGACTTCAGCGCCAGCGACCCGGGCCTGCCGGCGGACCTGCGCGGCAAGTACCTGGCCTTCACCCAGCCGCAGGGCCATGGCGTCCGCCACCTGCGCGACCTGCGCCGGGCCGGGCTGACCGATGTCCAGTTGCTCCCCGCCTTCGATATCGCCACGGTGGACGAGGACCCGGTCCGACGTGTCGACCTTGACGATCCGTTCGCGAAGCTCTGCGCACTGTCCGCCAGTGCCCGGGAGAAATGGTCCGGCTACTGCGGCGGCGAGCGTATCCGCGACGTGCTTGGGCGCTTCGACCCGGCAGGACCGGATGCCCAGGCGCTGTACGCCGACCTGCGCGCCCTGGACGCCTTCAACTGGGGCTACGATCCGCTGCACTACAGCGTGCCGGAGGGCAGCTACGCCAGCGATGCCGAGGGCGTACAACGTATCCGCGAATTCCGCCGCATGGTCCAGGCCCTGGCCGAGATGGGCCTGAGTACGGTGATGGACGTGGTCTACAACCACACCCATGCCGCCGGGCTCGCCGACCAGTCGGTGCTGGACAAGCTGGTGCCGGGCTATTACCACCGGCGCGACCCGGTGAGTGGCACGGTGGAGCGCTCCACCTGCTGCGAAAACACCGCTTCCGAGCATTTCATGATGGAGAAGCTGATGACCGACTCGTTGGTGGTCTGGGCACGCCACTACAAGATCGGCGGCTTCCGCTTCGATCTCATGGGCCATCACATGCGCATCAACCTGCTCAACGCCCTCAAGGCAGTGCGCAAGGTCGATCCAGACATTTACTTCTACGGCGAAGGGTGGAATTTCGGCGAAGTCGCGGATAACGCCCGAGGCATCAACGCCACCCAGCGCAACATGGCCGGCACCGGCATCGGCACCTTCAACGACCGCCAGCGCGACGCCGTGCGCGGCGGCAGCCCATTCGACGGCGATGACACCATCCGCCGCAACCAGGGCTTCGCCAACGGCCTCTTCATGTTGCCCAACGAGCTGAACAGCGGCAGTCCGCAGGAACAGGCCGATCTGCTGCACGCGCTGGACCTGATCCGCGTCGGCATTGCCGGCGGCTTGCGCGACTACCGTTTCGAAAGCGCCGACGGCAGCCTGCGCAGCGGCGCCGAGGTGGACTACAACGGTCAGCCAGCCGGCTATACCCTCGACCCGCAGGAGACCATCAACTACGTCTCCAAGCACGACAACCAGACGCTCTGGGACAACAACCAATACAAGCTGCCGGCCACCCTGAGCACGGCCGAGCGGGTCCGCCTGCATCTGCTGGCCCTGGCTGTGCCGCTGTTCAGCCAGGGCGTGCCCTTCATCCACATGGGCTCGGATATCCTCCGTTCCAAGTCCCTGGAGCGGGACAGCTACGACTCCGGCGACTGGTTCAACGCCGTGGATTTCAGCTACCAGGACAACAGTTGGAACAAGGGTCTCCCCCGCGCGGACAAGGACGGCGACAACTGGCCGTTGATCCGCCAGGTCATCGCCGACCCGAACGCCCAGCCATCCCCAGCGGACATTCTCGCGGCCAAGCAGCGTTTCCTCGAACTGCTGCGCATCCGCAGCGGCAGCCCGCTGTTCCAGCTCGGCAGCGCCGACGCCATCCAGCGCCGCCTGCGCTTCCACAACACCGGCCCGCAGCAGATTCCCGGCGTGCTCGCCTTCAGCCTGGACGACCGCCGCTCCGCCGGCGCCGATCTCGATCCACGCCACGATGGCGTGATGGTGATCTTCAACCCCACGGCGAAAACGATCAGCCTGCCGGGGGCTCGGCCGGGGTATCGGCTGCATCCCCTGTTGCGGAACTCCAGCGACCCGGTCAGCCGCGAGGCGCGAGTCGTCGGGGAGCGCTTCGAGGTGCCGGGTCTGACGGTGGCGGTGTACGTGCAGGAACAGGAGGGGCGGAGGCGCTGACTGCATTGAAATGTCATGTGGATCGTCGGACTAGAGCCCGGTGATCCGCATGGCTATCGCTAACCCCTCTCCCACACAGTTGAACCACTTTGGTTCAACGACTCAGTGCCAAGCTCATTTCGGTGTTTTGCTGCTACCTCTGGTTGCGCCTCCCGGCGCCTCACTTTTCTTTGAAATGCGCAAAGAAAAGTAAGCAAAAGAAAGCGCACCCCATCATCCGGGCCTGAACCCCGTACGAACAAAGAGCAAGCCAAGAGCAAATCTAAGGCCGGCCCCTCCCCATCCCGTTGCCCTCCAAGCCCGGCTTTCCCTCGGCAGACAGTCCCACCGCCGACCGCGACACCCTCAAGGCCCCCCGTGGCGGAAACAACGCCGCGACCCTCGCCGCCAGCCAATGCCCCACCCGCGCATCCTCCCGCAACCCCACATGCCCGCTCATGAGCGATGCATCCCGCGCTGCATCAGCAGCGCCAGCAGCAGACCGACCTGGGCGAGAGCCACGCAGAGCGACAGGAAGGAGCGCACCGACGGGTTGGCCGCGGCGCTCTCGACGCCGGTGAGCCACAGCCAGAACTCGCCGGGCAACACCTCCAGCGCCAGGTGCGCCAGGGGCTTGCCGGTGAGCAGGAAGTTCTGGATCAAGCCCATCTCCCCGGCGAACATCAGCCCGACCAGGATCAACGCCGCCACCATCAGGCCGAGGCCGAAGCACACACAGAATTCCAGCATCAGTTTCATCTCGATTCCCTCCGATCCGGGTCAGGCAGCGGTCGACGGGCTCTTGCCCAAGCCATACCAGTCCAGTTTGCGGGTCAGCACCATCACCGCGGCGAGCAGGCCGAACACCAGCAGCGAGCCCATCAGCAACGCATAGTCCTCGGCACTGAGCAGGCCGTAGAGCATCCCGTAGAGCGCCGCCAGAGCCGCCGCGAAGGCGCCGCCGCGCAACAGGCTGTGCAGCACACTGCTGACGTAGAAGCCGATCAACAACACGCAGGCGCTGGCGGAAACGGCGTAGGCCCGTTCGAAACCGATGTGCTCGGACAGCGACAGCAGCAGCAGATAAAAGAACGCCAGGGCCAAGCCGACCAAGCCGTATTGCACCGGGTGTACGGACAGTCGCTTGAGTACCTCGAAGAGGAAGAAGCCGGCGAAGGTCAGGGCAATGAACAGAAGCGCGTATTTGATTGCGCGGTCAGTCTTCAGGTACTGGTCCACCGGGTCGACGAAGCTGACGCCGAAACGGCGATTGGCCAGTTCGTAGCATTCGTTGCGGCGAGTGCAGTCACGCAGGACTTCCTCCAGGTTGGTGGCGAAGAAACTGGTCTGCCAGCGCGCACTGAAGCCGGTCCCGCTGATTTCACGCTCGCTCGGCAGGTAGCTGCCGACGAAGCTCGGATGCGGCCAGTCGGAACTCAGGCGCACCTGGGTCTCGCGGCCCACCGGCGTCACATCGAATTGGGACGTGCCCTGCAGGTACAGGTCGAAGGCGAAGTCCAGCGCCTGCGCCTGGGTGCCGTCCAGCATCAGCGGCGCATGCACGCCATTGCCTAGCATCTTGTCGCCGCTGCCCGGCTCGAAGTTGAACTGCCGGCCGTTCAAGCGCAGCTTGAGGTCGTTCTTGATGCCACGGATATCGCTGATGCCCATCGCCAGGAAGGCCGCCTCGAAGCGGTAGTCCTCCAGGTGCTCGCTGATGCCGAAATGCTCCGGAATCTCGAAGCGCCCGCTGATCTGATTGTTGCCGTGGTACAGCCGCGCTTGATAGATGCCACGATAGCGCAGCTCGGTCTTCATTTCTCCGGCGAGCACGAAGCGCTCCGGTAGGAAGTACAGGCGACTGCGGATTTCCTTTTCGTCCAGATAACGCTGACCGGTGGTCTCATGCACCTTCCACTCGCGTACCGTGCGGCGATAGGGCACCACCAGAATCGGCCCGGTGAGTTGCTGGCTGAAGCTGGAACTGCGGGCAATGTCCTCGACCACGCCGATACGCAGACTCTGCCGCTCGCTGACCAGGCCATCGATCATCAACAGCGGAATCATCAAGAGAACGACCAGCACGACAATGGCGCCGAGCTTGATCAAGAGATTTCGGTTCATGGGGCTCTCCTTGTTGGGAATGCGGAGAGCTTGGCGGACGGAAATGGAAGGAGCGTGCGGATTGTGTGGAGAGTGGATGGAGACTGTGTGAACCAGGGTCTGTACGAAAGTCGCCGAGCGAAGGTCAGGTGGGGCCGCCGAGGCTAGGCTCGGCGCCCCCGACAAAAATCGGTGAAGAAGCGACTGGGGTCGCACTCGACTTTACGAGTTGTAAATGAGCATTCCGACCGGGCTGGCGCCCCAGCCTACGCGGCCCGGCCAATTTTCAACGACCAGCACTCGCGAAGCCCGCAGGCACTTTTCGTACAGAGCCTAGGGAAAATCGTCGACTTGCCAATACCCCCCTTTCGCCGGGCCGATACGCCGTAACCGCCTCTGATCGCGCAGCCTGCCGATCTGTTTTTCCACTGCTCGCGACGTCACACCAAGGCGCTCGGCCAAGACACGGGCCGAAAGCCGGGGCTCGGCCCGCAAGAGCGCGAGGATTTTCTCCGAACTTTCCTCCGAACTTTTCTCCGAACCTTCCACCATGGTTTCCGCCATGGCGTCGAGCAGTGCCTGCAGCATGAACTCAATGAACGGCGTCGCCTCAGCCGCCCTGTCGGCCTCGCGTAAGGCTCCGTAGTAATCGTCCTGGCGCCGATGGACCAGCGTCTCGACCGGCAAATAAGCCAACAACGGCTGCCAGCGACTCAGGATAAGCGTCTGCCAGAGCCGGCCCATACGCCCGTTGCCATCGCTGAAAGGGTGGATGAACTCCAGTTCATAATGGGACACGCAACTGGCAATCAGCGGGTGTATCGTGGCTCCCCGCGCCCAGGCGAGCAGGTCGGCCATCAACTGCGGTACCCGCTCGGCGGGCGGTGCCATGTGCAACAGCATCCCCTCGCGGAAAATTCCCACATCATCCGGCCGATAACGGCCCGGACCATCTACCAGCCCAGCCATCAGCAAACCATGCGCCTCAAGCAGATCGTCTGCCCGTCCCGGTTGCCAACGTCCAAGCTGCTCATAGGCGACGAAGGCATTGCGCACCTCCTGCACCTCACGAGGCAGCCCCAGCACGCGCTTACCATCCAATACCGCCGTGACCTGTTCCAGCGACAAGGTGTTGTTCTCGATCGCCAGCGACGCCTGGATCGTTCGAATGCGGTTGTCGCGACGCAGATGCGGTGACATCGATGCACCCGACACCGCCACCCAGCGGCCGAGCTGCTCGCAGATAACGGCAACCTGATCGAGGATACGAGGGGTGAGACGATAAGGCGGTGCGTAGTCGGGCATCAGGATTCCAAAAGAGTGTTGCCGGCCAGTCATCTACAGCGAGGAGATCTTTTCCGCCAACGGTAGCCGGACACAGGCAGCGACTCCATCTTCCACATTGAGCACATCCAGCGTCCCCCCATGCAACTCCGCCACTTCCTGCACGAAGTTCAGCCCCAGCCCCGTGCTCTTGCGGCCGCTGGCCGGGCGCGGGAGGGAGTAGAAGCGTTCGGTCAAGCGCGGCAGGGCGTAGTCGGGGATCGGGGCGCCTTGGTTGAACAGGCGCAGCGTCACCCATTCCCCTTGGCGTTCGGCGCTGAAACGAATGCGCCCGCCAGCCAGAGTGAAGTCCAGGGCGTTATCCAGCAGGTTGGCCAGGGCTTGGCGCAGCAGGAAGCGTTCGCCACGCACGATCAAACCGGTCGGAATGGCGTTTTCCGCCTGGAATCCGCCGGCCTGGATACGCGCGGCCTGGGCTTGCAGCAGGTCGCCGGCCAGCTCGCGCAGCGGCACCGCGACGCGCTCCTCCAGTCCCTGGCGTTGCTCCACCTGTGCCAGGTTGAGCAGGCGTTCGATCAGTTGCTGCAGGCGCTCGCTCTCGCCGGCGATATTGGCGACGAAGCGCTGCCGCTGCTCCGCCGGCATCTCGCCCTCGAGCAATTCGGCAGCGCCGCGGATCGCCGCCAGCGGGCTTTTCAGTTCGTGGGTCAAGGTGTGCACATAGCGCTCCACGTAGGCCTTGCCTTCGAGCTGGGTACGCATGCGCTCCACGGCGTCAGCCAGTTGGCCCAGCTCGCCGCCGCTCACCGTCGGCAGTACCGCACGTTGTCCTTCGCTGACCGCCTGGGCATAGCGCGTCAGACGGCGCAGCGATCCGCTGAGCCACCACGACAACAGTCCGCCGACCAGCAGGCCGAGGCCGATCAGGCCGCCGCCGAGCCAGGCCAGCCGCTGCTGCGAGCGTTCGACGTAGGGTTGCAGGGTGCGGTTCGGCTTGGCCACCGAGACCACGCCGATGATTCGCTCACCATCCTTGATCGGCGCCGCCACGTACATCACCGAGGAGTCCGGATCGTTCGGGTCCTCGCGGGTCGAGCGGGCGCCGTAGACACCCTTGAGTGTCAGGTAGACGTCGTTCCAGCGCGAATAGTCCTGGCCCACGGCGGCACCGCTGGAGTCCAGCAGGACGATACCGGCGGCATCGGTGACATAGATGCGGTGGTTAACGGCGGTCTTCTGCACGCCCCAGATGGTCGCCCGGGGCTCGCGCAGGCCATAGGCGCGCAGCAATTCGGGCAGGCGGCTCTCGGCGAGGGTGCCGTTCTTCAGGTCCTCACGCAGCAGCTCGGCCAGCAGGTTGGCGGTGTCCACCAGGGTCTCTTCGGTGGACTGGCGCATGCCGGGACGGATCTCGTCCATCACCGTATCGAGAACGAACCAGCCGGCCAAGCCGACGAAGAGGAAATAGGCGAGGAAGATGCGAATGCCGAGCGGCATCAGGCGCGCTCCGGATCGTAGCTGTAACCGAGGCCGCGGTGGGTCTGGATCGGCTCGGCCCCGGCGGCGACTTGGCGCAGCTTGGCGCGCAGGCTTTTGATGTGGCTGTCGATGTTGCGCTCGTAGCCGGCGTCGGCGGGTACGCCCACGGCGTCGAGCAACTGCTCGCGGCTGAACACCCGTTGCGGCTGGCCGAGCAGCGCCTGCAACAGGCGGAACTCATGACGGGTCAGACCGAGCGGCTGGCCATGATAGTGGATCAGGAAACGCGCCTCGTCGACCTGGAACGGGCCGCCCGGCACAGCCGGCTCCGCCCGAGGCGCGACCCGCTTGAGGATGGCCTTGACCCTGGCCGCCACCTCGCGCGGGCTGAACGGCTTCACCACGTAATCGTCGGCACCGATCTCCAGCCCCACCACGCGGTCGATCTCACCGTCGCGAGCGGTGAGGAAGATCACCGGCACGTCCGAGAACCGCCGCAGCCGCTTGCAGGCTTCGAAACCACTGATATCGGGCAGGCCGACGTCGAGGATCAGCAGGTCCGCCGGCGTTGCCTCCTGGAAGGCCAGCGCCTCGCCGGCGAGGCTCAGCCAGGTGGTGCGAAAGCCCTCGGCCTGGAGGGCGTAGACCAGGGTGTCGGCGATGGCGGCTTCGTCTTCGACAATGAGGATGTGCGGCATGGGCGTCCTGCGGATGCGACGGAATGGCGGGGAGACTGCGGCAGGGCGGAACGGGCGTCAAGCCGCCCGGCTGGTCGCTCCGGGCGGTAGGCGAGTAAACATCCACGTTCGTAGAACGTGGACTTGCTTTTGGCCCCCTAGAAGGGGGCACGGCCAGCCCTCAAAGAAGGCTGGCCGTCCGTATCACGC
>NZ_MUJY01000181.1 GCF_002286785.1 Pseudomonas sp. PIC25
TCGATATGGCGCACTCAGGAGGATTCGAACCTCCGACCGCCCGGTTCGTAGCCGGGTACTCTATCCAGCTGAGCTATGAGTGCGTGGGCTGCGCATTATAGGGATCGAAATCCGATTATCAAGTGCTTTTTCGAACAAGCTCAATCACTTACCGATCAGCACCTGCATCACACCCTAGGTAATGCAATGGCGGAGAGGGGGGGATTCGAACCCCCGACACCCTTTTGAGGTGTACTCCCTTAGCAGGGGAGCGCCTTCGGCCTCTCGGCCACCTCTCCGCAACACGGGGCGCATCATACCCATCTTTGCCCCGCTTGCAAAGCCAAAAATTAGAGAAAAATTAGTGGCTTGGTTCTTGATCTTTCTCTTTCTGGATTCTCTGGTAGATCTCTTCACGGTGCACGGCCACCTCCTTCGGGGCATTGACGCCTATGCGCACCTGATTACCTTTCACACCCAACACGGTGACAGTCACCTCATCACCTACCATCAGGGTCTCTCCGACCCGGCGAGTCAGAATCAGCATTCCTTTCTCCTTCACGGTACAGGACCAACAGTCTGCAAAAAGAAAAATGGTGTCAGCGCTCGGCCGAACGGCCGGACCTACACCCAAGTATTGACCAGCCCGGATAAAAGGAAAGTTCCTCCAGGCCAGTCAAAAAAGACGAAAGGCGCGGGTTTCGTCCGCGCCTTCCGGGGCAAAGCCTCACTCGCCCTGTCGGGCCGGAGCGTCCAGCTCGAAAGCGGTATGCAGCGCACGCACCGCCAGCTCCAGGTACTTCTCCTCGATCACCACGGACACCTTGATTTCGGAGGTGGAGATCATCTGGATGTTGATGCTTTCCTTGGCCAGCGCCTCGAACATGCGGCTGGCAACCCCGGCGTGGGAGCGCATGCCGACGCCGACGATGGAAACCTTGGCGATCTTGGTGTCACCGACCACTTCGCGGGCACCGATCTCGCGGGCGGTGCTTTCCAGCACCTGCAGCGCGTTATGGTAGTCGTTACGGTGCACGGTGAAGGTGAAGTCGGTGGTGTTATCGTGCGCGACGTTCTGCACAATCATGTCGACTTCGATGTTCGCGGCGCTGATCGGGCCGAGGATCTTGAAGGCCACGCCGGGAGTATCCGGCACGCCACGGATGGTCAGCTTGGCTTCGTCGCGGTTGAAGGCGATGCCGGAAATGATCGGCTGTTCCATGGATTCCTCTTCATCAAGGGTAATGAGGGTGCCCGGACCCTCCTGGAAGCTGTGCAGCACGCGCAGCGGAACATTGTACTTGCCGGCGAACTCCACCGAACGGATCTGCAGCACCTTGGAGCCGAGGCTGGCCATTTCCAGCATTTCCTCGAAGGTGATCTTGTCCAGGCGACGGGCCTGCGGCACCACGCGCGGATCGGTGGTGTAGACGCCGTCGACGTCGGTGTAGATCTGGCATTCGTCGGCCTTCAGGGCCGCCGCCAGCGCCACGCCGGTAGTATCGGAACCGCCACGGCCGAGCGTAGTGATGTTGCCGTGCTCGTCGACGCCCTGGAAACCGGCGACCACCACAACGCGACCGGCCTTGAGGTCGGCGCGGATCTTCTGGTCGTCGATCTGCAGGATGCGCGCCTTATTGTGCGCGCTGTCGGTCAGGATGCGGACCTGGTTGCCGGTGTAGGAAATCGCCGGAACGCCGCGTTTGATCAGCGCCATGGCCAGCAGCGCGATGGTCACCTGCTCGCCGGTGGAGACCATTACGTCCAACTCGCGCGGTACCGGCTGTTCGCTGATCTGCTTGGCGAGGTCGATCAGGCGGTTGGTCTCGCCACTCATGGCGGAGACCACGATCACCAGATCGTTGCCCGCCTCGTGGAACTTCTTCACCTTCTCGGCCACTTGCTCGATCCGCTCGACGCTACCGACCGAGGTGCCCCCAAATTTCTGTACGATCAAAGCCATTTCAAAGCCGCCTAATCCCGTAAAGGGCGCCCATTAAACATTCAACGCGGCTTACCTGCCAAGGCCCGCCGGGCGTGGGGCGGCGCCTTGGCCGAGAGGCTCAGAGCCCCTGTTCGACGAAGGGCACGGCCAGCGCCAGCGCCTGGTCCAGCGCCGCGGCATCGCTGCCGCCGCCGCGAGCCATGTCGGGACGCCCGCCGCCCTTGCCGCCGACTGCCGCCGCGGCCTGTTTCATCAGATCGCCGGCTTTGAGTTGGCCGGTCAGGTCCTGGGTGACACCGGCGACCAGTGTCACCTTGCCCTCCAGCGCCCCGCCGAGCAGGATCACTGCGCGGCCGAGCTTGTTCTTCAATTGATCGACCAGCGCCAGCAGCGCATCGCCGTCCAGACCATCCAGGCGTGCGGCCAGGACGTTCACGCCCTTGACCTCGATCGCCGAGCCGGCCAGATCGTCGCCAGCCGCGCTGGCGGCCTTGGCCTTGAGCTGCTCCAGCTCCTTTTCCAACTGACGATTGCGCTCCAGCACGCTAGCCAGCTTGTCCAGCAGGTTCTCGCGACTACCCTTGACCAGCGCCGCCGCTTCCTTCAACTGCTCTTCGGCATTGTTCAGGTAGGCCAGTGCCGCCGCGCCGGTAACTGCTTCGATCCGGCGCACGCCGGCCGCCACGCCACCTTCGCTGGTGATCTTGAAGAGGCCGATGTCGCCGGTGCGGGAGACGTGAGTACCGCCACACAGCTCGACGGAGAAACCGCCGCCCATGGTCAGGACGCGTACCTGATCGCCGTACTTCTCGCCGAACAGCGCCATGGCACCCTTGGCCTTGGCGGTGTCGATGTCGGTTTCCTCGGTCTCGACCTCGGAATTCTTGCGAATCTCGGCGTTGACGATGTCTTCCAGGGCCTTCAGTTGCTCCGGCTTGATCGCCTCGAAGTGGCTGAAATCGAAGCGCAAGCGCTGGCTGTCCACCAGCGAGCCTTTCTGCTGCACATGCTCGCCGAGCACCTGACGCAGCGCCGCATGCAGCAGGTGGGTCGCAGAGTGGTTGAGCGCGGTGGCCTGGCGCACCGAGGCATCGACAGTGGCTTCGATGCTCGCACCGACCTCCAGCACGCCGCAGTCCAGCACACCGTGATGAAGGAAGGCGTTACCAGCCTTGGTGGTGTCGCGCACGTCGAAGCGCAGGCCATTGGCCGACAGGTAACCGCAATCGCCTACCTGGCCGCCGGACTCGGCGTAGAACGGGGTACGGTCGAGGACCACGACGCCCTGCTCACCTTCTTTCAGGCGCTCGACGACCACGCCGTCGCGGAACAGCGCAACGACCTTGCCGCTGCCCTGGGTGCCCTGGTAGCCGGTGAAGACAGTCTCGCCTTCCACCTTGACCAGCGCGTTGTAGTCCATGCCGAAGGCGCTGGCGGCACGGGCGCGCTCGCGCT
Organism: Pseudomonas sp. PIC25; assembly: GCF_002286785.1. Classification (GTDB taxonomy): domain Bacteria; phylum Pseudomonadota; class Gammaproteobacteria; order Pseudomonadales; family Pseudomonadaceae; genus Pseudomonas_M. The sequence continues at coordinate 3,380 of NZ_MUJY01000181.1, forward strand.
GGGCCTCCATTTCGCGCTCGAAGCCCTCTTCGTCGAGGGTCAGCTCGCGTTCGCGGGCGATGTCGTTGGTCAGGTCGACCGGGAAACCGTAGGTGTCGTACAGCTTGAACACCACGTTGCCGGGAATGACCGAACCCGACAGTTCGGCCAGATCCTGCTCAAGAATCTTCAAGCCCTGTTCCAGGGTCTTGGCGAACTGCTCTTCCTCGGTTTTCAGCACGCGCTCGATGTGCGCCTGCTGTTGCTTCAGTTCGGGGAACGCCTCGCCCATCTCGGCCACCAGGGCGGCGACGATCTTGTGGAAGAAGCTGCCCTTGGCGCCCAGCTTGTTACCGTGGCGGCAGGCGCGACGGATGATCCGGCGCAGCACGTAGCCGCGGCCCTCGTTGGACGGCAGCACACCGTCGGCGATGAGGAAGCTGCAGGAGCGGATGTGGTCGGCCACCACCTTCAGCGATGGCTGGCCTTCCTCGGCACAACCGATGGCATCAGCCGCAGCCTTGAGCAGATTCTGGAACAGGTCGATCTCGTAGTTCGAATGCACGTGCTGGAGCACGGCGCTGATCCGCTCCAGTCCCATACCGGTGTCCACGCTTGGCGCCGGCAGCGGGTGCATCACGCCGTCGGCCGTGCGGTTGAACTGCATGAATACGTTGTTCCAGATTTCGATGTAGCGGTCGCCATCTTCTTCCGGGGAACCGGGCGGGCCGCCCCAGATATCCGGGCCGTGGTCATAGAAGATCTCGGTGCACGGGCCGCAGGGGCCGGTGTCGCCCATCGCCCAGAAGTTGTCCGAGGCGTAGGGGGCGCCCTTGTTGTCGCCGATGCGCACCATGCGCTCGTGAGGCACGCCGACTTCCTTGGTCCAGATGTCGTAGGCCTCGTCGTCGCTGGCGTAGACGGTGACCCAGAGTTTGTCCTTGGGCAGGCCCAGCCATTTTTCGGAGGTCAGGAATTCCCAGGCGTAGGTGATGGCATCGCGCTTGAAATAATCACCGAAGCTGAAGTTGCCCAGCATTTCGAAGAAGGTGTGGTGGCGCGCGGTATAGCCGACGTTCTCCAGGTCGTTGTGCTTGCCACCGGCGCGAACGCACTTCTGGCTGCTGACGGCGCGGGTGTAGGCGCGCTTTTCCAGGCCGAGGAAGCAGTCCTTGAACTGGTTCATCCCGGCGTTGGTGAACAGCAGGGTCGGGTCGTTGCCCGGAATCAGGGAGCTGGAGGCGACGCGGGTGTGCCCCTTCTCTTCGAAGAAGCGGAGGAAGGCTTCACGGATTTCTGCGCTTTTCATAGTTTCATCCAGGGAAAACAGCGGCCACGGAAACGCCGGCAAAGGGCCGCATTATATCGGCCCTGCGCCATCGGGGTAGTGCTTTGTTCGTTAGATGCCGACTACGAGCAAAGGCTCATGGGCCCGACGAACGCCAACGCCGCCCTCAGCGACGGACAGAGGCGAAGAAGTCGATCACCCGCTCGATATCGCAGGCGGATATATCCATGTGGGTCACCATGCGAAGACGTGGCGCCGCGATCAGCCAGATTCCCCGCTCGGCGGCCGCCGCCTTGAACGCCTGGGCCCGCTCGCCGGCATTCAGGTAAACCATATTGGTCTGCACCGGCTCCACCTCGAAGCCCAGGGCACGCAAGCCCTCGCCGAGACGGGCAGCATTGGCGTGATCCTCTGCCAGGCGCTCGGCCTGATGCTCCAGTGCGTAGAGCCCTGCCGCCGCCAGCACGCCGGCCTGGCGCATGCCGCCGCCGACCATCTTGCGCCAGCGCCGCGCCTTGCCGATCAGCTCGGAAGAGCCGCAAAGCACCGACCCCACCGGCGCTCCCAACCCCTTGGACAAGCAGACCGAGACGGAGTCGAAGTGCCCGGCGATGTCCCGGGCATCGACCCCGAGCTTGACCGCCGCGTTGAACAACCGGGCCCCGTCCAGATGCAGGGCGAGGCCATGGCGCCGGGTGAAATCGCGCGCGGCGGCCAGGTAGGACATCGGCAGCACCTTGCCCTGCATGGTGTTTTCCAGCGCCAGCAGGCGGGTCCGGGCGAAATGGAAGTCGTCCGGCTTGATCGCCGCCGCAACCCGCCCCAGGTCGAGCGAGCCGTCGGCCTCCATTTCCACCGGCTGCGGCTGGATCGAGCCGAGCACGGCAGCGCCACCGCCTTCATATTTATAGGTGTGCGCCTGCTGCCCGACGATGTATTCGTCGCCCCGCTCGCAGTGCGCCAGCAGACCGAGCAGGTTGCTCATGGTGCCGGTGGGGACGAAAAGCGCGGCGGCGAAGCCGAGACGTCCGGCCAAGTAGGCTTCCAGCCGGTTGACGGTGGGGTCCTCGCCGTAGACATCGTCCCCAAGTTCGGCCTGCAGCATCGCTTCGCGCATGCCGGGCGTGGGCTGGGTGACGGTATCGCTGCGCAGATCGATGACGGACATCTGAGAGGCTCCTTGATCAAGGTGTCAGGTTTGACACCCTACCCGGAGCGCCTCCGCGCCGATAGATACAGACAGGTGAAAAACCGGGCGGACGCCCGGTTCAGAGACTCGCGGGCACCACCAGAATGCCGGCGCGCAGACCGTTCTTCACCTTGGGATTGGGGAAGATGATGCGTGCGCCCTCCTCCTCGATCACCCAGCGGGTATCAGCGATGTCCTCGGCCAACAGGTAGCCCACCGGCAGCTCGCTGAAGTTCTCGATGTCATCCGGCAGATGCAGGCGGAAGCCTTCGCTGTGTTTGATGATTTCCCGGGCCACGGTGAACAGTTGCATGCCGTCCAGCCCACCTTCTTCTTCGCTCTCCGCTTCGCGCCCTTCGATGAGCTGCTCCAGCAGGGTTTCGAGACGGTCCAGCTTGACGATGCCGTTCTGCCCGAAGGGCCGTGCCTTGCCCAGCTCCAGGGTGAAGGCTTCGGCCTCCAGATGGGCGTAGGTGAAGGAGCTGAAGGTTATGCCGGTCTTGTTCTGCAGCAGCACCGCCTCGATGCCCGCCGCCTTCAACCGGGCCAGCTCCCGCTGCGAATGCGCGCGGCCATCGCGGTAGGGATAGAGCGCGAACTGCTCGATCTTCGAACCGCGAATGGCGGTGTGCAGGTCGTAGTGCAGGCGGGTGCGCCCCGGCTTGCTGAAGAAGGATGTTGCCAGACGCTCCAACTCGGCGGCACGCAACGCCTCGAAACCGCTGGCTTCCTCGTGCCGGCCGCAGAACAGCCGGTTGATGTCGTGCTCGACGTAGCGTTCGCCCCGGCGCATGGCATCGGGGTTGCCAAGCAGGAAGAGGATCCGCGCGCGCGGCCTCAGCTCGCCACGGGCGACGCCCTGGACCAGGCGGTCCAGCAGTTCGATGGGAGCGGTTTCGTTGCCATGGATGCCGGCGGAGAGCAGCAGGTCGAGCCCGCAATCGGCGGCTCCGGGCGGAGTGATTTCCAGCGCGCCTTCCGTCAGCCAGTGCAGGCGCGTCCCCTCGGCGGTCAACTGGATCTTCTCGGTCGGCTCGCGGCCGGCCAGGGTCAGGTCAAGCAGTTTGCCGAGGGCTAGCATAGGGATACCTCTACAGCCATTGATCAATCCTGGTGCGGTGGGGCCGCCTGCTGAGCGCCCCTTGTGTGGCGCCGGTCAGTGATTGCAGTCCGGGCCGTGCACATGCTCCTCGTCATCCGCCTCGATCGGCTCCATTTCCAATTGCAGGCTGACCAGGTTGGTCGCCAGCGGACGCAACAGCAGGTTGGCGTATTCCGTGTCGCTGTCCTCGACGTCCACGCCGATCAGTAACTGGCCGTTGCCGGCCTGCTGAATCCACACTTCGCGGCCTTGCCAGACCACGGCGAAACGCGTGCAAGACGTTTCCAGTTGGGTGCCGTCGGTATCTTCGAGGATCAGTTGCAGGGTATCGGACATCACATCAGCTCCAAGCTATAGGCCACAAGCTGCAAGCCTGGGCGAGCATGCAGCCTGCCGCCTGGAACTTGAAGCTCAATCGATCTGGAAGGGATAAACCGAGCCCAGTTTAAGGATCTGCGTCAGTTCATCCAATGCCGTTCTGCACTCTACCAGCAATTGTGGATCAGCCAGGTCAGCTTCGCTGAGACGATCGCGGTAATGCTTCTCGACCCAGGCGGTCAGTGCCCCGTACAGCGCGGGAGTTAGGATCACACCCGGGTTCACCGCGTTCAGCTCGTTTTCCTTGAGCGCCACGCGCAAACGTAGGCAGGCCGGGCCACCGCCGTTCTGCATGCTCTGCTTGAGATCGAAGACCTTCACCTCGCGGATCGGGCCGTCCTCGGCCGTCAGGCGTTGCAGGTAGCGCCAGACGCGCTCGTTGAGGCGGCACTCCTCGGGCACGATCAGCAGCATGCTGCCGTCGGCACGGGTGAGCAGTTGGCTGTTGAACAGGTAGGACTGCACGGCATCCTCGACGCCGACCGCCTCGCGCGGCACGCAGACCGCCTGGAAGCGGCCGCCGCGGCGGCCCAGCTTGTCGTGCAGCTCGGCCAGCACGCGATCGGTCTCGAGGAAGGCATCCTCGTGGTGGAACAGCACTTCGCCGTTGCCCACGGAAATCACGTCATTGTGGAACACACCCTGGTCGATCACCGCCGGATTCTGCTGGGCATAGACCACGCCCTCCTCGTCGAGCCCGTGCAGGCGGGCCACCGCCTGGCAGGCTTCCAGGGTCTGCCGCGCCGGGTAACGCTGCGGCGCCGGGAAGCGGCTGTCGAAGGCGCTGCGGCCGAAGACGAAGAACTCCACGCCGGCTTCGCCATAGCTCTTGCAGAAGCGGGTGTGGTTGGCCGCCCCTTCGTCGCCGAACTGGCTCACCGCCGGCAGCGCCGCGTGGTGGGCGAAGTGCCGAGGGTCGGCAAACATGGCGCCGAGCACACGGCTGGTGGTGGGGTGCTCGATGGAGCGGTGGAACTTGCAGTTCAGGTTGGCGGCGGTGAAATGCACGCGGCCGTCGGCGGTGTCGGCACTCGGGCTGACCGTGCAGGCGTTGGCCGTCCACATGCTGGAGGCCGAGCTGCAGGCCGCCAGCAGCGGCATGGCTTCCTTGGCGGCCTTCTGGATCACCTCGGCATCGCTGCCGGAGAAGCCCAGACTGCGCAGCGCGGCGACATCCGGGCGCTCCTGCGGGGCCAGCACGCCCTGCTTGAAGCCCATCTCCATCAGCGCCTTCATTTTCGCCAACCCCTGCAGGGCGGCTTCCTTCGGGCTGGAGACCGCCTGGCTGTTGCTCTGCGACGCTACGTTGCCATAGGACAGGCCACCGTAGTTGTGGGTAGGGCCGACCAGTCCGTCGAAATTCACTTCATAGGCTTTCATTTACAAACTCACTCCCGGGGTCAGGGTAGCGGGCAGGCTGAGGGCTTCGCTTTCCAGAGAGGCGACCGGATAAGCGCAGTAATCGGCGGCATAGTAGGCGCTCGGACGGTGGTTGCCGGACGCGCCGATCCCGCCGAAGGGCGCACTGCTGGCGGCACCGGTGAGCTGCTTGTTCCAGTTGACGATGCCGGCGCGGCTTTCCACCCAGAACTGCTGGTAACGCTCGCGGGAATCGGACAGCAGGCCGGCGGCGAGACCGTATTGGGTCGCGTTGGCTTCGGCGATGGCGGCGTCGAAGTCGGTGTAGCGGATCACTTGCAGCAGCGGGCCGAAGAACTCCTCGTCGGGGCGCCCGGCCACAGCGGTGACATCGAGGATACCCGGCGTCAGCAGGGCAGCATCCGCCTCCAGCTGGGTCATCGTCAGCAGGGCAACGGCGCCCTTGGCCAGCAACGCGGCCTGGGCCTCGAGCAATTGGCGAGCCGCCAGCAGGGAGACCACCGAGCCCATGAAGGGCGCCGGCTGCTCATCGAAGCGGCCGACCTTGAGCTGCCCGGCGACCTGCACCAGCCGCGCCAGCAGCGCATCGCCCCAGGCACCCTGCGGCACCAGCAGGCGGCGCGCACAGGTGCAGCGCTGGCCGGCAGAAATGAACGCGGACTGGACGATGGTGTAGACGGCGGCATCCACATCGGCGACCTGATCGACGATCAGCGGGTTATTACCGCCCATTTCCAGGGCGAGGATCTTGTCCGGACGACCGGCGAACTGCTGGTGCAACAGGTTGCCGGTACGGCTCGAACCGGTGAAGAACAACCCGTCGATACCAGCATGTCCGGCCAATGCGATGCCGGTCTCGCGGCCCCCCTGCACGAGGTTGAGCACGCCAGCCGGAATCCCGGCCTCAATCCAGCATTTCACCGTCAGCTCGGCGACTTTCGGCGTCAACTCGCTGGGCTTGAACACCACGGCATTACCCGCCAGCAACGCCGGCACGATGTGCCCGTTGGGCAGATGACCGGGGAAGTTATACGGGCCGAATACCGCCACCACGCCATGCGGTTTATGTCGCAGCACGGCGGTGGCGTCGGCCAGCGGGCCGGACTTCTCACCGGTGCGCTCGCGGTAGCTCTGGATGGAAATGGCGACCTTGTTGACCATGCTGGTCACTTCGGTGGCGGCTTCCCACAGCGGCTTGCCGGTCTCCTCTCCGATGGCGCGGGCCAGTTCGTCGCCGTGCGCCTTGAGGGTGGCGGCGAAGGTTTCCAGAATCGCGATGCGCTCTTCCAGCGGGCGACGGGCCCAAGCCGGGAACGCGGCACGCGCGGCCTGCACGGCGGCGTCCACCTGCATGGGGCTGGCGTCGGCGCCCTGCCAGAGCACGGCCTGGCCGACGGGGTTGCGGGATTCGAGGGCGTCGCCCTCGCCGGCCTGCCAAGCGCCAGCGATGTAATGGGTAGTCATGATCGGACTCCTTAGTTCGCCAGCGGCTTGGCCGACAGGGGCACGGCGCGGACCTGGGCTCCGGGGCTGAGTTGCAGGCGCCTGGCGGTCAGCGGATCGACCACCAGGGTGCCGGCGGCCATCCGCGCCGGTGCGGCGGTGATGCGGCATTCCTCGCGCTTGCGGTTGTGGATCACGAACGGCGTGGCGTCCTCGCCCGGCGTCCCCACCGCCAGCACCAGCGGCAGGCTGTCGCGCACCGCGCGAATCTTGCTGGTCTCGCACTCGATGGCAGGGCCGGCGTCGAAGATGTCGACGTAGCCCTGGTAGCTGAAACCTTCCGCCTTGAGCATCGCCAGCGCCGGCTCGGTGTCGGGATGGACGCGGCCGATGACGTTGCGTGCCTCTTCCGAGAGGAAGCAGGTATAGAGCGGGAACTTGGGCATCAGCTCGGCGATGAACGCCTTGTTGCCCACGCCGGTCAGGTAGTCCGCCTGGCTGAACTCCATCTTGAAGAAGTGCCGGCCGAGGCTTTCCCAGAACGGCGAACGGCCGTCGGCATCGGACACGCCGCGCATCTCGGCGAATATCTTGTCGCCGAACAGTTCCGGGAACTCGGCGATGAACATGAAGCGCGCTTTCGACAACAGACGCCCGTTCAGGCCGGTGCGGTGGTCGGCGTGGAGGAACAGCGAGCACAGCTCGGAGTTGCCGGTGAGATCGTTGGCCAGGAACAGCGTCGGAATCTGCCGGTGCACATTCAGTTCCTGGGAGGCGCTGACGGTCAGGCCGACGCGGTAGTTGTACCAGGGTTCGCGCAGGCCGACGGCACCGGCCACGGCGGAAATGCCCAGCACCCGACCGTCATCGTCCTCGAGAACGAACAGGTAGTCCGCATCGGCACGCTCGGCCTCGCCGCGGAACGCCTTCTCCGCCCAACCGACCCGGTGCGCGAGGCGCTCCTCGTTGGCCGGCAGGGTGGTGAGACCGGCGCCGGTGCTGCGCGCCAAGTCGATCAGCGCCGGCAGATCGGCACTGCGTACGGGACGAACGATCATAGATCCTCCGGATCAGCTATAGGCTTCACGCGCGAGCCGGTGCCCGAAGGCTGCGGCTCGCCGCTTCAATTCAAACCGCGACCAGGCGCACGCTGGAGCCTTCGCCGACACCCAGCGCTTCGGCCGCTTCGGCCGAGAGGGTCACCGGCTTGCCGGGCACCCAGTCCAGTTCGGCGACGATCGCGCGGTAATCCTGCAATTGGCCGTTGGCGACCAGATAGGGACGCCCGCCCTTCCCCGGCTCGCCGACACGTACCGGCACCACGCGGCTCTGGGCGATGGAACGGATGCCCGAGGTGCGCGCATGCAGGGTCGGGCCGCCATCGAAGATGTCGATGTAGTGATCGGTCTCGAAGCCTTCGCGCATCAGGATGTCGAAGGTGATCTGTGCCCGCGGATGCACCTGGCCCATGGCTTCCTGGGCGGCATCCGGCAGCAGCGGCACGTAGATCGGGTAATGCGGCATCAGCTCGGCGAGGAAGGTGCGGCTCTTCAGGCCGCACAGGCGTTCGGCCTCGGCGTAGTTGATGTCGAAGAAGTTGCGTCCGACAGCGTCCCAGAACGGCGAGTCACCGTGCTCGTCGCTGTAGCCGACGATCTCCACCACCACCGCATCGGCGAAGCGCTCCGGGTGGTTGGCGAGGAACAGCAGGCGGCCACGGGAATTCAGCTCGGAGGCGGTGGTGCCGACCAGCGGCGGCTCCACGTAGAAACTGGTGAGCAAGCTGTTGCCGGTGAGGTCGTGGCAGAGCGACAGAACGTGGATCTTGTTGTGGATCTTCAGCTCACGCGCGGCATGCACGAAGGTCTCGTTGCGGAAGCTGTAGAACGGCTCGGAGTAGCCGGCCGAGGCGACGATGCCGGAGCAGCCCGCCAGACGGCCGCTCTCGCTGTCCTCGAGGACGAAGAAGTAGCTCTCCTCGCCATTGAAGCTGACTTCCGCGGCGAAGGAGGCTTCCGAGGCGGCGATCTTGTCGCGCAGGCGCTCGGTATCGTCCGGCAACGAAGTGACACCGACCGGACTGTCCGCGGCCAGACGCTGAACCTCGGCCAGATCGGCCATTTGCGCGGGGCGCATCACCAGCATGGTGTCACTCCTTCTTTCAAGAAAAGCTCCGAGGCTTCGGCGAAGCGCTCAGAGAAGGCCATGGCCCCGGGCCACGGCAGCACTGGAAACGGTCATCCCTGGATGGATCGCGGCACTGCCCTGTGCCGCGTTCGCTCTTTCAAGCGTAGGCCGTACCAGCGGCACGGCCCGGAGGGATGGGGCCTCAGCCCCGGGTCAGATTGGCGACTGCTCGTTCGAAACGCGCCAGGCCTTCGTCGATGTCGGCGTCCTCGACTACCAGACTGGGAGCGAAGCGCACCACGTCCGGGCTGGCCTGGAGCACCATCAGCGCCTCTTTTTCGGCGGCGTTCAGTACGTCCTTGGCCTTGCCCTTCCAGGCATCGGTCAGCACGCAGCCGATCAGCAGGCCGAGACCACGCACCTGGCTGAACAGGCCATATTCGCGGCCGATCTGCTCGAGGCGGGTCTTGAAGCGGTCATGCTTGGCCTTGACCCCGTCGAGCACTTCGCGGGTGTTGACCACATCGATCACCGCCTCGCCCACCGCACAGGCCAGCGGGTTGCCGCCGTAGGTGGTGCCATGGGTGCCGACGGCGAAATGCGCGGCGATGTCGGTCTTGGTCAGGATGGCGCCGATGGGGAAACCGCCGCCCAGGCTCTTGGCGCTGGAGAGGATGTCCGGCACCACGCCGTAGTGCATGTAGGCGAACAGCTCGCCGGTGCGGCCCATGCCGGTCTGCACTTCGTCGAAGATCAGCAGTGCCTTGTGCTCGTCGCAGAGCTTGCGCGCGCCTTCGAGGTAGGCCTGGTCGGCCGGCAGCACGCCACCCTCGCCCTGAATGGGCTCGAGCACGACGGCGCAAGTCTTATCGGAAATGGCAGCCTTCAGCGCCTCCAGATCGTTATAGGGCACATGGGTGATGCCCTGGATCTTCGGCCCGAACCCATCGGAGTACTTCGGTTGGCCACCGACGCTGACGGTGAACAGGGTGCGACCGTGGAAGCTGTTGGTGGCGGCGATGATCTCGCACTTTTCCGGCCCGAACACGTCATGGGCGTAGCGGCGGGCCAGCTTGAACGCGGCCTCGTTGGCCTCGGCGCCGGAGTTGCAGAAGAACACGCGCTCGGCAAAGGTGGCGTCGACCAGCTTGTGGGCCAGGCGCAAGGCCGGCTCGTTGGTGAATACGTTGGAGACGTGCCACAGCGTGTTGGCCTGCTCGGTCAGAGCGCCGACCAGGGCCGGGTGGCAATGACCGAGGACATTCACTGCGATGCCGCCGGCGAAATCGATCAGCTCGCGTCCGTTCTGATCCCAGACTCGGGAACCCTGGCCTCGCACCGGAATAAAAGCGGCGGGGGCATAGTTGGGGACCATCACCTGGTCGAAATCGGCGCGTGCTACCGGCGCATGTTCAGCGGACATCGAAGTTCTCCTGCCTGGATAGGGGCGAGTGATGAATGGATTGTAGGGACTGATTCCGGGTCGGCATTGCCGACATGCGACAACTTCTTACAGCCGAAACCCGATAAATCCCGAAGCTTATGCAAATGCGACAGAAAGCGTCGGGAAGGCGCAGTTTAAACATTGGACAGGGCCGGAGCGCAGGGCCGACGAGACTTTTTCCAGGCACGACGAAAGAACGCTCCCTCCACCCGGGCAGCAGCGCAAAAGAGCGGAAAATCGGGCCCTGACAAGCCGCCACGGAGGACCGAACAAGGGTCAGGAACGGATTGAACGCACCTCAACCACGCTGAACAGAACGACTCCGATGGCAACCGGCACCAACGTCGGCCCGACCGCCGCCTCCGCAAGGCAACCGGGAGCATCGTCTCAAGCGGAAAAAAACAGGCCTCTAAAAGACAAAACCCGGATAGATATCCGTGTTTACGACCATTAACCACGTTCGACGGACGAAGGCGACAGCTCGAACGGATGGTTGCTGCGCCGCTGGTTGCGATCCTCCCGCGGCGTCGCGCCGAAGAAATTGCGATAGGCGCTGGAGAAGTGCGGACCGGAGCTGAACCCGCAGGACAGCCCGATCTGGATGATCGACTTGCTGGTCTGCATCAGCATCTGCCGCGCCTTGTTCAGGCGCAGCTCCAGATAGTACTGACTGGGCACGCGATTGAGGTACTGCTTGAAGATGCGCTCGAGTTGCCGACGGGAAACACAGACGTGCTGGGCAATCTCGTCGGTGGTCAGCGGCTCCTCGATGTTGGCCTCCATCAACAAGACGGCCTGGGTCAGCTTCGGATGGCTGGAGCCAAGGCGGTTCTGCAGCGGAATGCGCTGGCGCTCCCCACCCTCGCGGATGCGTTCCACCACCAGCTCCTCGCTCACCGCGCCGGCCAGCTCGGCGCCGTGGTCGCGGGCCAGCACCGCCAGCAGCAGGTCCAGCACGGCCAAACCGCCACAGGCGGTCAGGCGGTCGCGGTCCCAGTCGAACAGATGGCTGGTGGCGATCACCTTGGGGAAGCGCTCGGTGAAGTCGTCCTGCCAGCGCCAGTGCACCGCTGCCCGGTAGCCATCGAGCAACCCGAGCAGGGCCAGCGGATAAATGCCGGCAGACAATCCGCCAACCACGCAGCCGGCACGCACCACCTGGCGCAACGCACTGGCCAGCGCCGGCGCCAGTTGGGTCGGCGGCTCGTCGGCAACCAGGAACAACTTCTGACAGCCCTCCAGCTTGCCCGCCCAGGGCTCGCCTGGCAGCCGCCAGTCACCCTCGGCGACCGGCTCGGCCTGGAGAAACAGGAGTTCGTACACCACGTCGGGGTGGACGCGCTGGGCAACGCGCAAGGCTTCCTCGGCCAGCGCCAGGGTCATTGCCTTGGTGCCGGGCCAGATCAGGAAGGCGATTCGATGTGAGGTCATGTCAGGGCAGTTTAGGCGAGATGGGAGAAGCTTACTTCAAGCTGCCGGAAAGGAACTGCTTCAATCGCTCGGACTGAGGATTCACCAGCACCTCCTTCGGACAGCCGCGCTCTTCCACCAACCCCTTGTGCAGGAACACCAGCTGGTTGGACACCTCGCGGGCAAAGCCCATCTCATGGGTGACCACCACCATGGTGCGGCCTTCGGTCGCCAGGTCCTGCATCACCTTGAGCACTTCGCCGACCAGTTCAGGGTCGAGGGCCGACGTCGGTTCGTCGAACAGCATCACCTCCGGCTCCATCGCCAGGGCACGGGCGATGGCCACACGCTGCTGCTCGCCACCGGACATGTGCCCCGGATAGGCATCCTTGCGGTGCGCCACGCCAACCTTGGCCAAGTAGTGCTCGGCCTTTTCCTGGGCCTCCTTCTTGGTCACGCCGAGCACGTGCACCGGCGCTTCCATGACGTTTTCCAGGGCGGTCATGTGCGACCACAGGTTGAAATGCTGGAACACCATGGACAAGCGCGAGCGCATGCGCTGCAACTGCTTCGGATCGGCCGCCTTGAGCGCACCGTCCTTGTTGGCGACCAGCTTCAGCTCTTCGCCATTGAGCAGAATCTTGCCGCCGTGCGGCTGTTCCAGCAGGTTGATGCAGCGCAGGAAGGTACTCTTGCCGGAGCCACTGGAGCCGATGATGCTGATCACATCGCCCGCCTTGGCCGCCAGGGAGACGCCCTTGAGCACTTCATGGCTGCCGTAGCGCTTGTGCAAGTCCTGGACTTCGAGTTTGTACATGGTGTCGATTCTCTGAAGGCAATGGATCAGTCGTTGAGCAGGCGACCCTGGCGGATCGGATCGCGGCCGGCCACCTTGGCCAGCCAGTAGCCCGGCCGGGCATAGCGTTGGCGTTCGATGGCGAAGAGCACACCGGATACCGAGGCGTGCACCGTGGTACAGCGGTCATCGAGCGGATCGATGACCTGGAACAGCGCGTCGCCCCGCTCCACCCACTCGCCTGCCCGGCGCAGGAAGCTGACCACCCCGGTATGCGGCGGGAACAGCAGCTCGGTCCCTTCGAAGGGCATGCCCTCGCAGCAGCTCTCCGGTGCCGCCGGCCAGTCGCCGGCGATCAGCCCTTGCTCGGCGAGGAAACCGAGGATCGCCTCGGCATGGGCATCCGCCTGTTCCGGCGTGGTGTCGGTCACCCCCGCCAGTTCCACCGTGGTGGCCAGGCAGGCCAGCGGAATGTCCGCCTGCGGGAAGGCACGGGACAGCCGCAGCCAGGGCAGCGAGCAGGATTCGTCGAACGAACTGCCGCCAGAGTCCTCCGCCAGCAGTGCCACGCCAGCCCCCAGCCGCGCGGCCAGGGAGCGCCACTGCGGCCAGTGCTGCGGCAAGGCGTAGAGATGAATGGCCGCATCGAAATCGCAATGCAGGTCGAGCACCACGTCGGCGTCGCAGGCATGGCACAGCAACAGGCGCTGCAGCCCTTCCAGCTCGCTGGCCGGCGCGGGCAGTTCCTCCAGCACCTCACGCATGGCCTGGCGAATCAGGCGCACGTTGGCGCTGGCGTCGTCGCCCAGGGCGTTACCAATACGCGGCCGCACCAGCGCTTCGAGATCGACGAAGCCACGGTTGAAGTTCTTCCCGCTGGCCTGTTCGAAACGCCCGTGATGCAAGCCCTGGACGAACTGCGCGAGACCGATCGGGTTGGCCACCGGCACCAATTCGATGACGCCGTTCAGGCGCCCTTGCGCCTCCAGCGCGGCGAGCCGCTGCTTGAGCGACCAGGCGGTGCGCATGCCCGGCAGCTCGTCGGCGTGCAGGCTGGCCTGGATGTAGGCCTTGCGCTCGCCCTGGCCGTAGCGGAACACACTGAGACGGCGCTCGCTGCCCAGGGTCATCCAGGGCAGGCAATGATCGATGCGTTGCATGGGCTGCTCCTCAGGCTTTGCGCGGCGCCATGTAGCCGAGCCAGCGGCGTTCGGCGCGCTTGAACAGGCGCACCAGCACGAAGGTCAGGCACAGGTAGAAGACCCCCGCGGTGATGTAGGCCTCGAACGGCAGGTAGTACTGCGAGCTGACGGTACGCGCCGCGCCGGTGATGTCGATCAGGGTAACGATGGAGGCCAGGCTGGTGGTGTGCAGCATCATGATCACCTCGTTGCTGTACTGCGGCAACGCACGGCGCAGCGCGGACGGCAGGAGGATGCGACGGTACAGCTTGAAGCGCGACATACCCACCGCCTTGGCCGCTTCGATCTCGCCATGGGGCGTGGCCTTGAGGCTGCCGGCGAGAATTTCCGCGGTGTAGGCACTGGTATTGATGGCGAAGGCCAGGCAGGCACAGAAGGTCGCGTTGGAGAAATAAGGCCAGAGGAAGCTCTCGCGCACCGCGGCGAACTGCGCCAGTCCGTAGTAGATCAGGAACAGCTGCACCAGCATCGGCGTGCCGCGAATGACGTAGGTGTAGAGCCAGGCCGGGAAGTTCACCGCCGGTTGGCGGGAGACCCGCATCAGCGCCAGCGGCACCGCCACGGTCAGGCCCACGGCCAGGGAAATCAGCAGGAGCTTGAGGGTAACCAGAACGCCGTTGAAGTACAGCGGCAGGTTTTCCCAGATCACGGAGAAGTCGAGGATCATAGTTCAGCCGCCTTGACGCCAACGCTGTAGCGTTTCTCCAGGAAGCGCAGGGCCAGCAGGGAAACGCTGGTCAGCACCAGGTAGAGGGCCGCCACGGCCAGATAGAAGGTGAAGGGTTCGCGGGTGGCATCCGCCGCGCTCTTGGCCTTGAACATCATGTCCTGCAGGCCGACCACCGAAATCAGCGCGGTGGCCTTGGTCAGCACCAGCCAGTTGTTGGTGAAGCCCGGGATGGCGAAGCGGATCATCTGCGGCACCAGGATGCGGAAGAACACTTGGACCCCGCTCATGCCATAGGCGGCGCCCGCCTCGCCCTGCCCTTTCGGAATCGCCATGAAGGCGCCACGGAACGTCTCGGAGAGGTAGGCGCCAAAGATGAAACCGAGGGTGCCGACACCGGCGGCGAAGGCATCGATCTCGATGTAATCCTCGTAACCCAGCATGGGTGCCACGCGGTTCACGATGTCCTGGCCGCCGTAGAAGATCAGCAGGATCAGCACCAGGTCCGGAATACCCCGGATCACCGTGGCATAGGCGTCGCCGAGCAGCGCCAGCCATTTGATCGGCGAAAGACGGAAGGCCGCGCCCAGCAGGCCGAGCAGGATGGCCACCGCCATGGAAGTCAGGGCTAACAACAGGGTGAGCCAGGCACCGTCGACGATGGTCGACCCATAGCCGTTCAGCATGATCTCAAGTCCTCATGCAGCGCCCCCGGGAACCGGGCGGCGCCGGAAACGAAAAAGCGGCACAACAGTCAGGTTAGCCCCGAACGATCCCTCCCGAACCGCTCCGGCCCCGCATCCGGAGGAATCGTCCCTCCTTCCGCTTCACGCTGCGTCCTGCGCGAACCCTGTCGTGCCGCTTTCGGAGAAAGCGATTACTCGCCGTAGACGTTGAAGTCGAAGTACTTGTCCTGGACTTCCTTGTACTTGCCGTTGGCACGGATCGCCGCGATGGCCGCGGTGATCTTGTCGGCCAGGGCCTTGTCGCCCTTGCGTACGGCGATACCGACGCCTTCGCCGAAATACTTCGTGTCGGTGTAGTCCGGGCCGACCAGGGCGAAGCCCTTGCCTGCGTCGGTCTTGAGGAAACCGTCGTCGATGTTCACCACGTCGGCCAAGGTCGCGTCGAGGCGGCCGGCGGCGAGGTCGAGGAAGATTTCGTTCTGCGAGCTGTAGCGGACCACTTCGATACCGGCCGGCACGTAGACGTCGGTAGCGTAGCGGTCATAAATGGAGGCGCGCTGCACGCCAACCTTCTTGCCCTTCAGGTCGACCAGCGGGTCCTTGATCTCGGTACCGGCCTTCATCGCCAGCTTGGCGGGGGTGTGGTAGTACTTGCCGGTGAAGTCCACCGACTTCTTGCGCTCGTCGGTGATCGACATCGACGACAGCACCGCGTCGAACTTACGCACCTTCAGCGCCGGGATCAGGCCGTCGAACTCCTGCTCGATCCACTTGCACTCCACTTTCATCTCTTCGCAGAGCGCATTGCCAATGTCGTAGTCGAAGCCGGTGATCTTGCCTTCGGGAGTCTTGTAGGCGAAGGGCGGGTAGGCCGCTTCGATGCCGATGCGCAGGGGCTTTTCCGCCATCGCCAGCGGCGACAGCACGGACAGCGCCATGGCGCCGAGAAGTACGATCTTTTTCATCGTGATGACTCCTTCGAATGAGGGTTCAGCGATTGGCAGAATAGGACTCGCCCAGGCCGCTTCCAGTCCAGCGGCAACGCAACGACGCGGAGTATGGACCCCGGAAAGCGTCGCCATCTTCGCCGAACGGACGAGCGCAGAGGTTCCGGCTGGGTGAGCGGCATTCTAGCGATAGGCCCAAAGCCGATATTTCTTCAATGCGACAAGTAATTACAAAAGCGCCGGAGGCAGCAGGGATGCAGGTTGACAGCGGAGGGAAAAACTGATTACGCGAATGATCCAGAACCAGTATATCTAGCAATTAGTGATCCATAAATTCCATAGCCGCTCTAGAACGGTACTCACTGTCTTTATCTTTATTCCAGCCGTGTCATTTTTCGCCCCATCGCGGTGCCGATTGTTCCCGATGCACCCGGTTGGAGCACATAGCGTTACAGAGAGGTGTTACGACGGCAGACCGTTTCGTCTGCCGATAAAAATCAGGGAAGCGTGACCTACTGGTCGAGGCTTTGAGTAATGGAAGGTCCCTGGAAAGAGAAAGCTTTGTATGCGTTAAGCGTCTAACCCAATCTCTTCCGTATTCGTAGACAGCCCTCTCCCCGGCCCCTCTCCCGTAAACGGGAGAGGGGGATTCGTACTGCTTGACGTAACGAAGTGAGCCGACGCTTTGGCATCGCCAGAAAGTTTGCAGAAGAGGCGGGGCCAACTTCAGACCCCGTCAGGAAGCCGAGCGGAATCGCCGTGTGGGGGCCGGCCGGGGAAGACGAGCAGCATGGATACCGCGAGAGCTGCGATTGGCCAGGGATGGCCCTTCGCGGGGAGACGCCTAGTTCGGATGCCGGGGCAAGCCCTCTTGGTTACTTCCGGGGCGACAGCCAGAAGCGACTCGCCGGGAGGCGAAACAAGAAGCCTCTACTGAACTCGGTAATGGGTTTGACTCAAATCCCCCTGGCGACAAGGGCCAAAAAGAAACGCCCCGCACGGCTCGTGACCGGCGGGGCGTCTTCAGACAGCCTGATCAGGCGCAGGCGGCCTGCATGCTGCGATGCGTGTCGATAAGGTGCTGCACCACACTGGGATCGGCCAGGGTGGAGATGTCGCCGAGGGAATCGTATTCGGCGACCGCGATCTTGCGCAGGATGCGGCGCATGATCTTGCCCGAGCGGGTCTTCGGCAGGCCCGGCGCCCACTGGATCACGTCCGGCGTGGCGATCGGGCCGATTTCCTTGCGGACCCACTGTTTCAGCTCCAGACGCAGGGCCTCGGAAGGCTCTTCGCCGGCGTTCAGGGTGACGTAGACATAGATGCCCTGCCCCTTGATGTCGTGCGGCATGCCGACCACCGCGGCCTCGGCCACTTTCGGGTGGGCGACCATGGCGCTCTCGATCTCGGCGGTGCCCATGCGGTGGCCGGAGACGTTCAGTACGTCGTCGACGCGGCCGGTGATCCAGTAGTAGCCATCCTCGTCGCGGCGCGCACCGTCGCCGGTGAAGTACATGCCCTTGAAGGTCTTGAAGTAGGTATCGACGAAGCGGTCATGGTCGCCGTACAGGGTACGCGCCTGGCCCGGCCAGGAGTCGATGATCACCAGGTTGCCCTCGGTGGCGCCTTCCAGCAAGTTGCCCAGGTTGTCCACCAGGGCCGGCTGCACGCCGAAGAACGGGCGGGTCGCCGAACCCGGCTTGAGCGCGGTGGCGCCGGGCAGCGGGCTGATCAGGACGCCGCCGGTCTCGGTCTGCCACCAGGTATCGACGATCGGGCAGCGGCTCTGGCCGACGGTCTCGTAGTACCACTGCCAGGCTTCCGGGTTGATCGGCTCGCCGACCGAACCGAGCAGGCGCAGGCTGGAGCCATCGGCGCCCTCCACCGCCGCCTTGCCCTGGGCCATCATGGCGCGGATCGCGGTCGGTGCGGTGTAGAGGATGTTGACCTTGTGCTTGTCGACCACCTTGGCCACGCGGGTGACGTCCGGGTAGTTCGGCACGCCTTCGAACAGCACGGTGGTCGCACCGTTGGCCAGCGGGCCGTAGACGATGTAGCTGTGGCCGGTGACCCAGCCCACGTCGGCGGTGCACCAGTAGACCTCGCCCGGACGGTAGTCGAACACCCGCTCATGGGTCAGCGAGGCGTACAGCAGGTAGCCGGCGGAGGTGTGCAGCACGCCCTTCGGCTTACCGGTGGAGCCGGAGGTGTAGAGGATGAACAGCGCTTCCTCGGCGCCCATTTCCTTCGGCGCGCAGACGCTGCCGGCGACCTTCATCAGGTCTTCGTACCAGATGTCGCGATGGCCGTGCCACTTGATGTTCCCACCGGTGCGCTTGACCACGATGATCTTCTGCACGCTGGCGGTTTCCGGGTTGGTCAGTGCCTCGTCGACGTTTTCCTTCAACGGGGTCTTCTTGCCGCCGCGCACGCCTTCGTCGGCGGTGATCACCACCTTCGAGCGGCAGTCGATGATGCGACCGGCCAAGGCTTCCGGCGAGAAACCGCCGAACACCACGGAATGGATGGCGCCGATACGCGCGCAGGCCAGCATGGCCACCACCGCTTCGGGGATCATCGGCATGTAAATGGTCACCACGTCGCCACGGTGCACGTCCTGGCCGCGCAGGGCGTTGGCAAACTTGCAGACCTGCTCGTGCAGTTCGCGGTAGGTGATGAGCTTGTGTTCGGACGGATCGTCGCCTTCCCAGATGATCGCCACCTGGTCGCCACGCTCTTCCAGGTGACGGTCGAGGCAGTTGTAGGAGACGTTCAGCGTGCCGTCGGCGAACCACTTGATATCCACGTGGTGATCATCGAACGAGGTCTGCTTCACCTTGGTGAAAGGCTTGATCCAGTCCAGACGCTTCGCCTGCTCGCGCCAGAAGCCATCGGGGTTGATCACCGACTGCTGATACATGGCCTTGTAGGTGGCCTCGTCGGTCAGCGACCGGGCGGCGACCTCGGGACGCACGGGGTAGAGGGAAGCAGCGCTCATGACTAACACCTCGGTGAGTAGTTGTTTTTTATGGCGCCTTTTGTAGCCCTCCCCCTGCAAGCGAACCATTCGACCATGGTCTTACCGGTCTACGACCATGGTCGTGCGTTACCCATGCGAGGGCTCTGGCATGCTGGTTCTAGCGGATAGGACGAGGTCGGCTCGGGGAA
This sequence comes from Pseudomonas sp. PIC25, assembly GCF_002286785.1. GTDB lineage: Bacteria > Pseudomonadota > Gammaproteobacteria > Pseudomonadales > Pseudomonadaceae > Pseudomonas_M. The sequence continues at coordinate 22,586 of NZ_MUJY01000181.1, forward strand.
GAATGGCCACGCAGAACGGGGGGTGGCAGGGGCGAATTCATTCGCCCAATTGTCATGCCGTGATCCGGCGATGATGCGTACGACTTCGCCCCAAGCGCCACCCGCAGCCCGGATAAGCGCCAGCGCAATCCGGAAATCTCACCGCACCAGACGCACGCCTCAGGGCCGGTTGGCGGCCTGTGCCGCCTCGATCAGATCGCGGCCGATCTCGCCCTCGAATTTCTGCCACACCGGCTTCATCGCCTCGCGCCATTCGGCACGCTGCGCCGGGGTGAGCACGAGGATTTCGCTGGTGCCGGCGGCGGCGATGCGCGCGCGGGCTTGCTGGTTGAGCGCCTCGGCCTGGCGGTTCACCTCGACGGTCACTTCGTCCACGACCTTCTCCAGCGCGTCGCGCACGTCGGCCGGCAGGCCGTTCCAGAAGGTCGCGTTGGTGATCAGCATGTAGTCGATAACGCCATGGTCGGATTCGGTGAGGTACTTCTGCACCTCGTGGACCTTCTGGCTCTCGTAGTTCGACCAAGTGTTCTCGGTGCCGTTGACCACCCCGGTCTGCAAACCCTGGTAGACCTCGGCAAAGCTCATCTTGCGCGGGTTGGCGCGCACCGCCTTGAACTGCTCCTCCAGCACCCGCGACGCCTGCACGCGGAACTTCAGGCCGCGCGCATCCTTCGGCTCGCGCAGCGGCTTGTTGGCGGAGAGCTGGCGCATGCCGTTGTGCCAATAGGCCAGGCCGAGGATGTTCTTGTCCTCCATGGCCTTGAGCAGCGCCTTGCCCTGCGGGCCTTTCTGGAAGCGGTCGACGGCGCCCAGGTCATCGAACAGGAACGGCAGATCGAACAACTGAATCGGCTTGGCGTATTGCTCGAACTTGGCCAGCGACGGCGCCAGCAGGTGCACATCGCCGAGCAGCAGCGCCTCCATCTCCTTGCCGTCGCCGAATAACTGAGAGTTCGGGTAGACCTCCACCTTCACCCGTCCGGGCAGGCGCTCTTCGGCGAGCTTCTTGAACAGCAGCGCCCCCTGCCCCTTCGGCGTGTTGTCCGCCACGACGTGGGAGAACTTGATAACGATGGGCTCGGACGGCGCCGATTCGGCATGCGCCAGACCGGCGAGGGACAACGACAGGGCGCATAGGAGTGCGCGGAATATCGACTTCAGCATGGTGCATACCTCTTGTTCTTGTCAGTGCTGAAAAGGGAATGGCGCGCCGCCTCGCGGCGAGAACGCCCTATGCCGGATCGAGCCCGGCGCGTTGCAGCAGGCGGCGGGCGCGGCCGATCACCGGCGCGTCGACCATCTGCCCATCGACCACGAACACCCCGTCGCCCGAAGCGTTCGCGGCCATGATCCGGCGTGCCCAGGCGAGTTCCTCGGCGCTGGGCATCAGCGCTTCGTGGACCACCGCGACCTGGCTCGGGTGGATGCACAGCAGCCCGCCGAAGCCCATATCACGAGCGTTGCGCGCGGCCTCGGCGAGCCCGTCGTGGTCGGCGATGGCGGGAAACACGGTGTCCAGCGGCGCCGCCAGCCCGGCCGTGCGGCTGTGCAGGAGCAGCGCGTAGCGGGCCTGATCGAGGATACGTTCGGCGGCCGCGCTGCCGCTGGAAATCCCCAGGTCGAGGCCGAGGTCGAGACCGCCGAAGGACAACCGCTCGACACCGACGCTTCGGGCGATTTCCGCCAGCGCCAGCAGCCCCGCCGCGCTTTCCACCAGCGGCCAAACCGGCTTGCCGCAGGCCGCCGCCACAATCGTCTGGGCAACGCTCTCCACCTTGGGCAGCAGCACGCCGATCACGCCGGAATAGCGCTGGCACAGCGCGAGATCGGCGGTTTGGCCGGGGTGGCCCGGGGCATTGATCCGCACCCGCACACAGGCATCGGGATTGGCGGCGAGGAACGCATCCAGATGGGCACGCGCCTCCTCCTTCTGCGCCTCCGGCACGGCATCTTCGAGATCGACGATGACCGCGTCGGCACCGCTGACCAGGGCCTTGGGAATACGCTCCGGCCGGGTCGCCGGGACGAACAGGGCGGAGCGGATGAGCGTGGTGTTCATGGTGTGTCCTATGCAAAAAACCGTTGGCGAGATCGATCCGAGATAACGCGATATCACCGCATGTCTGTTCGCGAATGAATTCGCTCCCACAAAAGGAGCCATCTGCATAGCCCGGCGTACGCCGATGCATCGCCGGGCGGATTTATCCGCCCGCGAGGCTCCGCCGAACGAATGCATCTGCCCCTTCACGTAACCCTGTAGGAGCCAGCTCTGCTGGCGATCCGTGCGTCTCTACACCGCACCGGCCTCACGCAATTGCCGGATATCGCTCTCGGCGAACCCCAGTTCGGCGAGCAGGGATTCGGTGTGTTGGCCCAGCGCTGGCACCGGATCCATGCGCGGGGCGAAGGCGTTGTTGCGTCCCGGCGGCAGCAGGGCCGGCAGCGGGCCGGACGGGCTGTCCACCTCGCGCCAACAGTCGCGTGCCTGCAATTGCGGATGCGCCCAGACACCGGCCATGTCGTTCACATGGGCGTTGGCGATCTGCGCGGCCTCCAGCCGTTCGATCACCTGTTCGGCGCTGAGCCCGGCGAAGGTCTCGACGATCAGCGCCCGCAGCACCTCGCGATTGGCCGAACGCTTGAAATTGGCGGAGAAGCGCTCGTCGCCAGCCAGTTCCGGCCGCAGCAGGACCCTCTCGCAGAACAGTTGCCACTCGCGCTCGTTCTGCAGGCCGAGCATCACGGTGCCGCCGTCGCCGGTGGGGAACGGCCCGTAGGGGTAGATGGTGGCGTGGGCGGCGCCGGCGCGCGGCGGCGGCGGTGCGCCGTCGAAGGCGTAGTACAGCGGGTAGCCCATCCACTCCACCAGGCTTTCCAGCATGGACACATCCACCCGGCTGCCCTGTCCGGTCTTCTCCCGCAACATCAGTGCGGAGAGCACGCCGGTGTAGGCGTACATGCCGGAAGCAATATCGGCGATGGAGCAGCCGGCCTTGGCCATCTGGTCCTCGCCGGGGCCGCCGGTCACGGAGAGGAAGCCACCCTCGCTCTGGATCAGCAGGTCGTAGGCTTTCTTCTGCTCGTACGGGCCGCCTTCGCCGTAGCCGGAAATGTCACAGACGATCAGCCGCGGAAAGCGCTCATGCAGGGCCTCGAAGGACAGCCCCATGCGCGCCGCCGCGCCGGGTGCGAGGTTCTGTACCAGCACGTCGGCCTCGCCGAGCAGGCGCTCCAGTACCGCCATGGCCTCGGCGCGCTTGAGATCGAGGGTCAGGCTTTCCTTGGAACGATTGGTCCAGACGAAATGGGAGGCCAGCCCCCTCACCCGCTCGTCGTAACCACGGGCGAAATCGCCGGAGCCGGGGCGTTCCACCTTGATCACCCGCGCGCCGAGGTCAGCCAGTTGACGAGTACAGAACGGCGCGGCGATGGCGTGCTCCAGGCTGACCACGGTGATGCCGTCGAGGGGACGTTGTTCGCTTGCGTTCATTGTTTTCATACCTACCTTTTGCAGGAGCGGATTTATCCGCGAAGATGTCCGCCATCCGGCACAGCAGAAGCTGCCTGACACATTGCATTCGCGGATAAATCCGCTCCCACGGAATGTTCGGTTCGCGTCAAAGCAGATTGCCCAAGTCATCGGTTCCACGCAGGCGCCAGACCCGCTCGATCAGCACGCTGGCGTCATCCGGGTGGTAGCCGCCGAAGGCCAGCAGACGGCGGAATTTGTCTTCCAGTTCGAGGCGTGAGAGGCCGTTGTCCGGGTCGCCCTTGGGGCTGTCGATGGCACCGCGCAGGATGCGACCGTCGGTGGTGGCCACCTCGATGCGGCCCAGCCAGCGCGCCGGGTAAGCGCTGTCCACCTCGGGATCGAGGACCATCCGCACCTTGTCGCGGAACGCCGCCACCCGGGGATCGCCCAGGGCGAAGCGCTGGAACTCGGCGAGTCCGGCCTTGCCGTGCACCGCGATCAGGCCAAGCACGGTCCCCATGGAGAACTTCGCCTGGTGCACACTCTGCGGCACCGTCACCCGGCCGAGCACGTCGAGCGCGCCCTGGTGGACACGGGCGGTGACGGCAGAAATGGCCTCGGCCTCCAGCCCCTCGCGCCACATCAGGTCGAGCAGCGCATCGGCGGCCGGGTGGGTGTGGCGGCAGGAGGCGTGGTACTTGAAGGAGGTTTCCAGGATCGCCCAGCGCTGGCCGAGGCGGTCGGCCAGTCGGCTCGGGTCGGCATCGCTGGACATGCCGGCCGCCATGCCCTGCTCGCCTTCGAGAATATCCTGGGCGCCGGTCAGCCCGTCCGCCGTCAGGTAGGCGGCGAGCAGGCCATCGGCGGCGGCCTTGGCGGTGTGCAGTTGCTTGGAGTCGGCAGCGTCGCGGAGGAACTGCCAGAGCCCGGCAGCCTGGGTGCCGGCACTGCCCAGCAGGTGCAGCATGCGCGCGGCGTCGAAGTCCATCAGCTTGCCCACCGCGACAGCGGCGGCCAGGGTGCCTACAGTCGCCGTGGTGTGGAAGATGCGGTAGTGCGAGCGGCCGAGAAATTCGCCGATGCGAATGCCCGCCTCGTAGCCGGCCACCGCCGCCAGGATCAACTCACGGCCGGATTTGCCCAGGTCCTGCGCGGCGGCCAGTGCGGCCGGAAACACCACCGTGGCCGGGTGCAGCACCGAGCTGTTGTGCAGGTCGTCCTGCTCCAGCAGGTGCGAGCTGGCGGCGTTGACCAGGGCGGCGAAGTACGCCGAAGTGCCGCGCCCGCTGACCAGAATGCGCGCCGCGCCATCGGCCGGCCCCATGCGCTCGGCATAGCGCTCGAACAGTGGGATCGGCTGCTGGCCACGAGCGGCCAGGGCCGAACCGAGCCAGTCGAGGAACAGCTCCTCGGTGCAGGCCACCACGTCTTCGGGCAGGTCGTCGTAGCGGAGTGCGGCGAGGAAGGCGGCCAAGGTGTTCGTCTGGGACATGCGGGCTCCTCAGAAGCTGCGCGGCAAGTCGAGCAAGTGCTCGGCCACGTAGGACAGGATCAGGTTGGTGGAGATGGGCGCCACCTGGTACAGGCGCGTCTCGCGGAACTTGCGCTCGACGTCGTACTCGCAGGCGAAGCCGAAGCCGCCGTGGGTCTGCAGGCAGGCATTGGCCGCCTCCCAGGAAGCCTTGGCCGCCAGATACTTGGCCATGTTGGCGCTGGCCCCGGCATTCAGCCCGGCGTCGTACTCGCGGCAGGCGCGCCAGCGCATCAGGTCGGCCGCCTCGATCTCGATGTGCGCCTCGGCGATGGGGAACTGCACACCCTGGTTCTGCCCGATGGGCCGACCGAACACCACGCGGTCGCGGGCGTATTGGCTGGCCTTGTCGACGAACCAGCGGCCGTCGCCGATGCACTCGGCGGCGATCAGGGTGCGTTCGGCGTTGAGGCCATCGAGGATGTAACGGAAGCCCTTGCCCTCCTCGCCGATCAGACTCTCGACCGGCAGCTCCAGGTTGTCGAAGAACAGCTCGTTGGTCTCGTGGTTGACCATGTTGGCGATGGGCTGGACGGTCAGCCCATTGCCGATGGCTTCGCGCAGGTCGACGAGGAAGATCGACATGCCCTCGGACTTCTTCTTCACCTCGGCCAGCGGCGTGGTGCGCGCCAGCAGGATCATCAGGTCGGAATGCTGGATGCGCGAGATCCACACTTTCTGGCCGTTGATGACGTAGCGCTCGCCCTTCTTCACCGCCGTGGTCTTGATCCTGGTGGTGTCGGTGCCGGTGGTGGGCTCGGTGACGCCCATGGATTGCAGACGCAGTTCGCCAGCGGCGATCTTCGGCAGGTACTCGCGCTTCTGCGCCTCGCTGCCGTTCCGCAGCAAGGTGAACATGTTGTACATCTGGCCGTGCACGGTGCCGGAGTTGCCGCCGCAGCGGTTGACCTCCTCGAGAATCACCGAAGCCTCCGCCAGGCCCAGGCCGGAGCCGCCGTACTCGGCCGGGATCATCGCCGCCAGCCAGCCGGCACGGGTCAGCGCTTCGACGAAGGCTTCGGGGAAACCTTTCTGCTCATCGACCTTGCGCCAGTATTCGGCGGGGAACTCCGCGCAAAGGGCGCGCACGCCGTCACGGATGGCGTTGAGTTCTTCTGCATTCTGATGGTCATTTGTCATGCCGTTGCTTCCTCGTTGCCAGCGAGAGCGAGTCCCGCCATACACCTCACTCGAATTCCACCTCTGCCCGCTGCGCCAGGCCCGCCTGATCGCCCGCCCACAGCTCGGCACGGCCGGGGGCAGTGAGCCGGCCGCCCACTTCGAACGGCTGCGGCGCAATCAGCGGGCGCAGACCGCGATAGGCGAAGTGGCGCAGGCGTGCTTGCGGATTGGCACGGCAGAAGGCACGCAGGTTGAGGGTGGCGATCAGCGGGCCGTGCACTACCAGCCCGGCGTAGCCCTCGCCCTCGGTGGCGTAGGGCCAGTCGTAATGGATGCGATGGCCGTTGAAGGTCACCGCCGAATAACGGAACAGCAGCGTCGAGCTGGGCGTCACCGCCTCGCGCCAATCGCCTGCGATCAGAGGGTCGCCGCTGGAGGTTTTCGGCGGGCTGGGTTCGCGGTAGACGATGTCCTGCTCTTCGCGCAGGGCCAGCCGGCCGCTCTGGAAGTAGTCGTGGCGCAGGGTGACGAACAACAGCGCGCCGGTCCGTCCGTGCTTTTCCTCGACATTGAGGATGGTGGTCACGCGGCTGGCCTCGCCCCCGGCCCGCAGCGGTTCGAAGAATTCGAAACGCCCGCCGGCCCACATGCGATTGCGTCCCTCGGCCCGCGGCAGGAAACCGCCGCGCGCCGGGTGGCCGTCGCCGCCCAGACCGCTCTCGGTCACGGCCTCCTGAAAGAAGCACCAGTGCCACAACGGCGGCAGCGCCTCGCCGGTCGCCGGGGTCGGTTCGCCGAAAGTGGCGGCGATGCGTTGAAGCAAGGTACCGCTCAGCGTGTCGTGGGTTTCCTCGGTGAGCCCGATCCAGGCGGAGAACGCAGCGTCGCTCATGGTTATCTCTCGCGGCAGTTGTGATCTGCCGGCAAGGATGCAAGGCGCACCGCGTTCCGGGAATCAGTGTTTATTTAACCCAGCGTTCGATTATGCTGAACGCCACGCACAGCGGGCCGTCCTGCTCCCCACTGTATGAAGACGCGGAGCGTCTCGGTCTGCATGCCCACGCGGAGCGTGGGAACGATCAAAAACCAGAGGCTCACCATGCACTTCGATCTGGCCGACCTGCGCCTGTTCATCCACATTGCCGAGGCGCCGAGCCTGACCCAGGGCGCCCGCCGCGCCTTTCTCTCCCCAGCCGCCGCCAGCGCGCGGATCAAGGCCCTCGAAGGCCAGCTCGGTTCGCGCCTGCTGTACCGCGACAATCGCGGCGTCGAGCTGACCCCGGCCGGCCAGCGGCTGCTGCAGCACGCCCGGCTGATCATGCGCCAGGTGGATTACCTGAAGAGCGAGTTCACCGAGTACGGGGCCGAAGCGGCCGGGCACATTCGCATCTTCGCCAACACCACGGCGGTCACCGAATTCCTCCCCGAGGTCCTCGCCGGCTTCCTCGCCGACCGCCCCGGCGTCACGGTGGACCTGCAGGAGAGACTGTCGCGCGACATCGTGCGCGGCGTGCTGGATGGCTCCACCGACCTCGGCATCATCGCCGGGCCGGTACAGGCGCCCGGCCTGCAAGTGCTGCACTTCAGCACCGACCGGCTGGTGCTGGCGGTGCCCGTCGACCATGAACTGGCCACCCGCGAACAGGTGAAATTGCACGACACCCTTGCCTTCCAGCACATCGGCCTGCACGAAGGCAGCACCCTGCTGAGCTTTCTGCGCGAACGGGTGGAGCACTTGGGCGAGCAGTTGTCGCTGCGCATCCAGGTGTCGAGTTTCGAGGCGGTGTGCCGGATGATCGAGGCCGGCGTGGGCATCGGCATCATCCCGGAGTCGGCGGCACGCCGGCACAGCCGGACCATGCGCCTGGCGGTGGTAAAACTGGACGAGCTTTGGGCGGTGCGCGAACGCAGCATCCTGGTTCGCGAACTGGAGGCGTTGCCGGGGAGCATCCGCGCGCTGATCGCCACCCTGCGACAGGAGCCCGATCCGGCGCGTTGAGCGGGCAAAAAAGAGGGCGACCCATGAGGCCGCCCGCCCAATCCATTCCGGGAAACGGAATGTCCAGTAACGCTTGCGTCCAGATCACGCAGATTCGGACGGCCCCTTTTTACCCAGCGAGCCAGGATACGGCCATTGCACCAAGGTCGTAGAGAAGGAGCTATTCCTTCCCGCCAAGCCCATGCTGGCGCAGCTTGTTGGCGATGGTGGTGTGCGACACGCCCAGCCGCTTGCCCAGTTGGCGGCTGCTCGGGTGTTCGGCGTAGAGGCGCTCCAGCACGGCCTTCTCGAAGCGGCCAAGAATGTCGTCCAGGCTGCCCTCGGTGGAGAACTCGCCCAGCGGCTGCGGCGCGCCGTAGTCCGGCAGGCGGATGTGCTCGGGCTTCACCGTGCCGCCCTCGCACAACGAGACCGCCTGGAACAGCACGTTCTCCAGTTGCCGCACGTTGCCCGGCCAGTGGTAGTGACTGAGCCGCTCGAACGCCTGCGGTGCCAGCTTCGGTAGCGAACAGCCGATCTGCCGGCTGGCCTGGTCGAGGAAGTGCTCCACCAGCGGCGCCAGTCCGTCGAGGCATTCGCGCAGGGGCGGAATGTGCAGGCTGAGCACGTTGAGGCGGTGGTAGAGGTCCTGGCGGAATTCGCCACGGGCACAGAGTTCGGAGAGGTCCTGCTGGGTGGCGCAGATCACCCGCACGTCGAGGTAGACCTCCTCGTCGCTGCCGACCCGGCGGAAACAGCCATCCTGCAGAAAGCGCAGCAGCTTGGCCTGGAGGCGCGGGCTCATTTCGCCGACGCCGTCGAGGAACAGCGTGCCGCCCGCGGTCAGTTCGAGCAGGCCGAGCTTGCCCTCCGGGCGCGCCCCTTCGAAGGCGCCGGGGCCGTAGCCGAACAGTTCGGTCTCAGCCATGGATTCCGGCAGGCCGGCGCAATTCAGTGCCATGAACGGCGACTGCCCGCGCGGGCTGGCCAGGTGGCAGGCACGGGCCAGCAATTCCTTGCCGGTGCCGGTCTCGCCTTCGATCAGCAGTGGCGCGTCCAGCGGTGCCATGCGTCGCGCCTCGCGGACCACCGCGGCCATCACCTTGGAACTTTGGAAGATGCTGTCGAAGCCGCGCAGCTCCTGTTTGCGCACGTTGTAGATGCGCTCGCCGACCCGGTCTGCCCGGTGCAGGGTGAGCACCGCGCCGGCCAGGGCATCGCTCTCGTCGTGCTCGGTCTGCAACGGGGCGATGTCGGCGAGGAAGATGTCGCCCTTCACCTTCACCCGCAATCCGTTGATCCGCGCCTTGTTGGCGCGCACCAGCTCGGGCAGGTCGAAGTCCTCGGTGTAGCGCGACAGCGGAATGCCCGGCACCTCGTCGACGCGCACGCCGAGTAGCTGGGCCGCCGCCCGGTTGGCGGCGACGATGGAGCCGCCCATGTCGATGGACAGCACGGGGAAGTCCAACGCGCCGAGCAGCGCGTTCAGCTCCAGGTGACGGCGCTCGCTGGGCATCAGCCCGACGCGCTTGACGCCGAACACGCCGTGGATGGCTTCCAGCTTCGGGCGCAGGGCCTGGAACTGGAGATTGATCAGGTTCGGGCAATGCAGGTAGATGGCGTTGCCCTGCTCGCCGCCGACCTCGCCACGCGCCACGTTGATGCCGTAATCGACCAGCAGGTTGAGAATGTCGCGGAGGATGCCGACACGGTTCTGGCAATGGACTTTGATGCGCATAAAGGACCACGGTCTGTTGGTTACGGCCTTTTTTCGTATGTCGGCCTTAATTTTCCGTCAAGAATATGTGACAGATCGACGTACCAGCAAGGCCAAACCAAGCCAATTCGAGAGTATCGTAAGTTTTTCTTTACGATATTTCTGGAAAACAGCGCAGCAGACCTTGTGAGCAGGGCTGTTCCCGGTTGGCTTTCGTGTTTTTCATGGAGTCAACACAACAACAAAGCCCGCCCTCAGGAGGCGCCTATGAAAACCACGCAGTACGTGGCCCGTCAGCCGGACGAGCATGGTTTCATTCATTACCCCGAAGCCGAGCATGCCGTCTGGAACACACTGATCACCCGCCAGTTGAAGGTGATCGAGGGTCGCGCCTGCCAGGAATACCTGGACGGCATCGAGCAGCTCGGCCTGCCGCATGACCGCATTCCCCAGCTCGACGAGATCAACCGCGTACTCCAGGGCGCCACCGGCTGGCGCGTGGCGCGGGTACCGGCACTGATCCCGTTCCAAACCTTCTTCGAACTGCTGGCCAGCCAGCAATTCCCGGTGGCCACCTTCATCCGCACCCCGGAAGAACTGGACTACCTGCAAGAGCCGGACATCTTCCACGAAATCTTCGGCCACTGCCCGCTGCTGACCAACCCCTGGTTCGCCGAATTCACCCACACCTACGGCAAGCTCGGCCTGAAGGCGAGCAAGGAAGAACGCGTCTTCCTCGCCCGTCTGTACTGGATGACCATCGAGTTCGGCCTGGTCGACACCCCGGCCGGTCGTCGCATCTACGGCGGCGGCATCCTTTCCTCGCCGAAGGAAACCGTCTATTGCCTGTCGAATGAACCCGAGCACCAGCCGTTCGACCCGCTGGAGGCGATGCGCACTCCGTACCGCATCGACATCCTGCAACCGCTGTACTTCGTGCTGCCGGACCTCAAGCGCCTGTTCGACCTGGCCCACGAGGACATCATGGCACTGGTCCACCAGGCCATGGCCCTCGGCCTGCACGCGCCGAAATTCCCGCCCAAGGCGGCCTGACGCACATCACTGCGTAGCGCGCAGGCCGGGCCGGACGACGCGACCCGGCCTGCGTACGGACTACGCTTGACCCCGTTCGCACCGATTCATTGAAGGAACCCACCATGACCGCACTCTCCCAAGCCCATTGCGAAGCCTGCCGAGCCGACGCGCCGAAAGTCTCCGACGACGAACTGGCCGAGCTGATCCGCCTGATTCCCGACTGGAACATCGAGGTCCGCGACGGAATCATGCAGTTGGAAAAAGTCTTCCTGTTCAAGAACTTCAAGCATGCGCTGGCCTTCACCAACGCGGTCGGCGAGATCGCCGAGGCCGAGGGCCATCACCCCGGCCTGCTCACCGAGTGGGGCAAGGTCACCGTGACCTGGTGGAGCCACTCGATCAAGGGCCTGCACCGCAACGACTTCATCATGGCCGCCCGCACCGATGAAGTGGCCAAGACCGCCGAGGGCCGCAAGTGAAGCATTTCAGTGCCGTCGCCCGGGTGCCGGGCGACCCGATCCTCGGCCTGATGGAGGCGTACCGCGCCGACCCGAACCCGGCCAAGCTCGACCTCGGCGTCGGCGTCTACAAGGACGCTCAGGGCCTGACGCCGATTCCGCGCGCGGTAAAGCTCGCCGAGCAGCGCCTGATCGACAGCGAGACCACCAAGACCTACGTCGGCGGCCACGGTGACACCGTCTTCGGCTCGCTGCTCTCCACCCTGGTACTCGGCGCCGGTTCGCCGCTGCTCGCCGACGGCCGCGCCGGCGCCACCCAGACCCCCGGCGGTACCGGCGCGCTGCGCCTGGCCGGCGACTTCATCGCCCACTGCCTGCCGCACCGGACGATCTGGCTGAGCGACCCGACCTGGCCGATCCACGAGACACTGTTCGCCGAAGCCGGCCTGCGGGTGAAGCACTACCCCTACGTCGGCCGCGACAACCGTCTCGATGTGGAAGCGATGATCGCCGCCCTCAGCCATATCCCGGCCGGCGATGTAGTGCTGCTGCACGCCTGCTGCCACAACCCCACCGGCTTCGACCTCGGCCAGGACGACTGGCGCCGGGTGCTGGAAGTGATCAAGGCGCGCGAACTGCTGCCGCTGATCGACTTCGCCTACCAGGGCTTCGGCGATGGTCTGGAGGAAGATGCCTTTGCCGTGCGCCTGTTCGCCGAGGCCCTGCCGGAATTGCTGGTCACCAGCTCCTGCTCGAAGAACTTCGGCCTCTACCGCGAGCGCACCGGCGCGCTGATCGTCTGCGCCCACGACGCCGAGAAACTCACCGACGTGCGCAGCCAGCTCGCCTCGCTGGCCCGCAACCTCTGGTCCACCCCGCCTGCCCATGGCGCCGCGGTGGTCGCCACCATCCTCGGCGATACCGAGCTGAAAGCGCTGTGGCAGGACGAACTGGACGCCATGCGCCGACGCGTCGCCGAGCTGCGCGTGGGCCTGGTCCAGGCGCTGGAACCCCACGGCCTGCACCAGCGCTTCGCCCATATCGCCCGGCAGCGCGGCATGTTCTCCTACACCGGCCTCACCGCCGATCAGGTGATCAGGCTGCGCGACGAGTTCAGCGTCTACCTGGTCGGCAGCGGCCGCGCCAACGTCGCCGGCATCGACACCAACCGCATCGACGACCTGGCCAAGGCCATTGCCAGGGTCTGCGGTGCTTGAGACAGATTCGTGACACCCCTCGCTCCCCACCGGCCTTCGGGCCGGTTTTTTTTGGGGTTTGGGATGTGCCGGTGGGCGAATGAATTCGCCCCTACAACAGGACCGATGGTTTTTCGTAGGAGCCAGCTCTGCTGGCGAAGCATTGCCGAGCCCGGTTCGCGAGCAAGCTCGCTCCTACAAAAACACCACATCGCAACGCCTGGGTTGGGCGAATGAATTCGTCCGACAGGACCGATGGCTTTTCGTAGGAGCCAGCTCTGCTGGCGAAACATTGGTGGGTCCGGTTCGCGAGCAAGCTCGCTCTACAAAAGCAAAAGCGCAACGCCGAAAACACCCGTAAGGGCGAATTCATTCGCCCTTACAAATCGGCATGCCCGAAACGGGTCAATGCGCCATTCCATGCCCGCTGTGCCCAGCGTGCTCATCATTCCCGGTATGCATCATCTGTAACTGTTCCAGGCCGATTTCGTCCCAGCGCAACACCTGGCCGCCGCGGGCAGTGGCCATGCCTTCGGCGGCGAGGCGGTCGGCGAAGGAGGCCAAGGTGACACCCATGGCGCCCTTGAGGTCCGAACCGATCACGTAGTAGGCCTTTTTCGCGTCGATCAGATGGCTGTCGTCCGGGCGGTTCCACTCGCTGCGGGTCATGTCGTGCACATAGAGGGTCACGTTCAGGTTGCGGTTCTCCGGCTGCAGCCACCAGACGAACATCTCCTGCACCGAGCAGAATTTCTTCACCGCGCCGGAGGCTTCCACCGCCTCGCCCTTGGGCCCCGGCAGTTCGCTGATGACCATGCCGCAGACGTGGCATTCGTCGTCCGGGTGGAACGCCACGGGTCCGGCAGGGGCTTGCGTCGCCGGTTCGTTGCAGGCCGCCAGGCCCAGGCAAAGCAGGATGGCGGTGAGGTGGCGCCAGCCGCCGGTGGGTATCGAGAACATCGTGGTCATCCTTCTTGCAGTGAATTCGTCGGGGTCATACCTGGCGGCGGGCGAACGACCGCCCGGCCAGCGCCAGCGCCGCACCGGCCCAGGCCACCAGGGCCAGCCACAGGAGTGTGTTGCCCAGCGGCAGCTCGCTGCCCAGGCTCATCACGCCCATGCCATTACCGACGGTGTCGAAACCGGAAAGGTTGATCAGCCGGTAAAGGTCGGCCGGGTTGAACAGCAGCAGCCAAGGCAGCCATTCGGGGTCGAAGCGGCCCTGGCCGAGCACCAGCAGCGCCAGCAGCACCAGGTCGAAGACCAGCACGAAGAGGAACCAGACACCCAGCGCTAACCCGGCCGCGCTGGATTTCTCCGTCACCCTGGCACTGAGCGCGTAGGCCAAGGCGAGGAACACCAGCCCCAGCAGCAACGACGACAGCATGAAGCGGCCGAAGGCCCAGGCCAGCAGGCCGACGTCCACCTGATCGACCAGCAGGCCGATCGCCAGCGCCGCGCCGCCGAAGCCGATCAGGGTGGCGAGGCCGAGGATCAGGCCGTGACCGAGGAACTTGCCGAGCAGGATATGGCCCCGCCCCAGCGGGTAGGTCAGCAGCAACAGCAGGGTGCCGCCCTCGTCCTCGCCGACGATGGCGTCGTAGGCCAGCAGCAGCGCGATCAGCGGCATGAGGAAAGTGGCCAGGCTGGCGAGGCTGGCGATGGTCGCCGGGATCGAGGTGAAACCCACCTGCCCCGACGCCGCCGCGCCGAACCAGGCGATGCCGACGGCAAGCACGGCGAACAGCAGACTGATAGCGAGCAGCCAGCGATTGCGCAGGCCGTCGCGGAGTTCCTTGCGGGCGATGGTCCAGATCGGGTTCATGCGTGTTCGCTCCGTACCGCGCCCATGAAGTGGCGATAGAGATCTTCCAGGGACGGCTGGTGGACTTCGATGTCGGCCGCCCCGCCCTCTTCCAGCAGTTGCCGCAGCAGGCCGAGCTTGCCGGCGGCCGGGGTGTCGATTTCCAGACTGTGGCCGTTGATCCGCCGCGCCGTGTGCCCGGCCGAAACCAGCCGTTGCAACCAGGGCTGCGGGTCGTCCAGGCCGGCGGCGCGGATGCGTACTGGCAGTCCGGCTTCCAGGCGCAGGGCAGCCAGGGTGCCCATGGCCTGCAGGCGTCCCCCGGCGAGGATGGCGGCACGGTCGATGTGCGCCTCGACGCCGGGCAGCACGTGGGAGCAGAGGATGATGCTGCTGCCCTGCTCGCGCAGGCGGTCCACCAGCCGGTAGAGCGACTGGGTGGCGATCGGGTCGAGGCCGACGGTGGGCTCATCGAGCAACAGCAGGCGCGGTGCGCCGAGCAGCGCCTGGGCCAGTCCGAGGCGCTGGCGCATGCCCTTGGAGTAGGTCTTCACCCGCCGGTCCGCCGCCGCGGCGAGCCCCACCTCATCGAGCAGCGCGTCCGCCTGACGTACGTCCGCGCCTTTGAGACGGGCGAAGTGGTGCAGCGTCTCGCGTCCGCTGAGCTGGGGGTAGAAGGTCACGTTCTCCGGCAGGTAGCCGAGCTGGCGGCGGACCGACAGGCTCTCGGCACACTCACCGAGCACCGTCACCCGCCCCTCGCTGGGGCGCAGCAGGCCGAGGATCAGCTTCATGGTGGTGGTCTTGCCGGCGCCGTTGTGGCCGAACAGGCCGAGCACTTCGCCCGGCGCCAGGCGGAGGTGGAGGTCGTCGAGCACGGTGAGTGCGCCGAAGCGCTGGCTCACGCCTTCGATATCCACGGCATTCATGGGGTGTCCTCCGTGGCCGCCGGCGGCGACCAACGCATCAGGGGGTGGCTGTCTTCGACGCCCGGCGAGCGGATCACCGGGAAGGCCCGCTGCACCCAGCGCAGCAGCTCGATGCCGGGGCTGTGCATCAGCAAGCGCACCTGGGGGTAGGTCCAGAGCAGGCGGTCGACGTTGTCGTTCGGTTCGTAGGCGACGTCGCCGAGGCCGTCGCCGTTGCGGTCCCAGCCCAGGTAGTCGCTCCAGTAGTTGCCGCGTCCCTCGTGGGACCACTCCTGGCGGCGGGTGGCGACGTACTTGACCTGCTGGCGGTTGTTGACGAAGGCGTTGCCGGCGATGCGGTTGTCCTCGGAGCCGGCGGTGAGGTGGATGCCCAGGGCGCTGCCCTCGAAGCGGTTGCCCTCGATCTGGTTGAACAGCGAGTTGTAGATGAACAGGGCCTTGCCTTCGGCGCCGGAGATCATTGCATCGCCGTCGCCACCAGGGCGTACGTCGATGACTTGGTTATCGCGCACTGTCGAGTAAGTGATGTAGTTCATCAGGATGCCGTAGTTGCCGTCCTGCTCGGAGCGGTTGCCGATCACGGTGAGCTGGCGGCTCTGCATCAGCGCGTAGCCGGTGCGGGTGCGCAGGGTGGCGTTCCCGACGATGCGGTTGTTGTGGGAGAACATGTAGTGGATGCCGTAGCGCAGATCGCGCAGGCGGTTGCCTTGCAGCAGGTTGTCGTTGGAGGTGTCGATATAGATGCCGTCGCGTACGTCCCGGATGCGGTTGTCGATTACCTGGGCGCCGTTCACGGCGTAGAGATGCACGCCGTTACCGCGGTCCTGGGAGCGCAGGCGGGTATCGCCTTCGATGTCGTTGTCGCGGATCAGCGCCCCGCGGCTGGCATCGACCCAGACACCGAAGCCCGGCCCGCTCAGGCGGTTGTGTTCGATATGCGCGTTGGCAGCCTGACGTTCGACGAATATGCCCGAATCCATGGCGCCGAGATCGCGGCCCCAGTTGCGTAGGGTGCAGCCGCGGACGGCCACGTCCGACGCGACGAGGGTCAGCGCGCTGCCGGTTCCGTCGGCGTCCAGGATGGCGCCCTCGGCACAGCGCAGGGTCAGCGGACGGTCGATACGGAAATTGCCGTGGTACTCGCCGGCCGGGAGCTCCCAGTGCTGGTCGCCCACCGACTTCAGGGGCAACTCATCGAGCGGCCGGGTATCCGCCAGAGCCTGGCCAAGACAGGCGCAGAGCGGAAGGAAGATCAAGGTGCGCAGCATGGTCGGTACCGACAACGGCTCAAGTCCAGTAAATGCCCCGTCCGGGGCTGAATACGTGCCGCGCGCCGGTATCGGCCAGACGCGCGGCTCAATCGAGCGGCGGCGGGAAAAGTCGCTCCTCATCCCGCCTCGCTCCTTACCCCATCAAGCCGGCTCGACGATCATCCGGCCCACCATTTCCATGTGCAGGGCGTGGCAGAACCAGTTGCAGTAGTACCAGTGCACCCCCGGCTTGTCGGCGGTGAAGGTGATGGACGAGGTCTGCTGCGGGCTGATCTCCATGCTCACGCCGTGGTTGACCATGCAGAAGCCGTGGGTGACGTCTTCGATCATGTCCATGTTGGTGATCACCACGGTGACTTGGTCGCCCTGCTTCACGTTGAACTCGGTGATGCCGTAGGTGGGCGCGGTGGAGGTCATGTAGACGCGGACCTTGTTGCCGTCGCGGATGACCTTGTTGTCGGTCTCCAGCTTCACCCCGTCCTTGGCGGCCATGGCCACGGTGTCGGCGAAGAACGGGTCGTCGCGGCTCCAGATCTTCTTCGTCCGGATCTGGTCGCGGTGGGCCAGGATGCAGTCGTGCGGCTCGGCGAAGGTCGGGCCGTCATGCACCAGGCGCATTTCCTCGCCGGAGATGTCGATGAGCTGGTCGTTCTCGGCATGCAGCGGGCCGACCGGCAGGAAGCGGTCCTTGGAGAACTTGCAGAGCACCACCAGCCACTTGCCGTCGGCATCGCGGGACTCGGTGAGCGACGCGTGGTTGTGGCCCGGCTGGTACTGCACGTCGAGCTTCTGGCGGATATAGGCAACCTTCTCGCCCTTGTAGGCGCGGATGGCATCGTCCAGGTTCCATTTCACCACCTGGCTGTCGATGAACAGCGTGGTGTAGGCGTTGCCGCGGTTGTCGAAGGTGGTGTGCAGCGGGCCGAGGCCGAGTTCCGGCTCAGCGATCACCACCTCGCGCGGGTCCTTCAGCTTGTTGTCGAAAAGGTCGTCGAGACGGGCGATCTCGATCATCGACACGGTGGGCGACAGCTTGCCGTTGGCGATGAAGAAGCGGCCGTCCGGCGAAGTGTTGAGGCCGTGCGGGTTCTTCGGCACCGGGATGTAGCGGGTCAGTTCGGAGCCTTCGCGACCGTCCACCACCGGCACCTTGGAATCGCCGAGGGTCTTGAAGCGGCCCGCCTTGATCGCCGCCTCGATGCGCGGAATGTTGAACACCACCACCCAGTCGCGCTCGTTGCGCATCATCCCGGCCAGGTCGGTGGCCTTCTCCGAGTTGTAGCAGGTGGCGGCGGCGTACTTGCCGCTGTAGTCGGCGTCGGTGTTGTCCAGGTTGCCGTCGACGATGACCTGGAAGGCCACTTCCATGGTGTCCGCGTTCACCGCGTTGAACATCGTGTAGCGTTCGGCGGCGTCGAGGTTCTTCAGGTTGCTGCCATCGTTCGGGTGCGGGATGACGAACTCGCCGTTGCAGAACACGTACTGCGTGCGCGGCACCTTCTGCAGACGCAGGCCGTGGATGGCCTGGACGTTGGGAACGGTCACCATCTTGTCGCACTTCATGATGTCCAGGCGGATACGTGCGACGCGGCTGTTGGCCTTGTCGTTGATGAACAGGTACTTGCCGTCGTAGCGGCCGTCGGTCATGGAGATGTGCGGGTGGTGGCTGTCGCCGTTGAGGAAGCGCGCGCTGTCGCCCAGCACCCGCCGGCTTTCGTCGGTCAGGCCCCAGCCGGTGGCCGAGTCGACGTTGAACACCGGGATGCGCATCAGCTCGCGCATGGACGGCACGCCCAGCACCCGGACCTCGCCGGAGTGGCCGCCGCTCCAGAAGCCGTAGTACTCGTCCAGTTCACCGGGCTCGATGTGGATCTTCTGCTGCGCGTCCTTCACCGCCGCGGCCCAGGATTCGCGGCTCATCACCGCGCCGCCGAGGGCAGTGGCGCCGGCCAGGGCGGTGAGGCCGGTGGCGGCGGTGGCGCCGAGGAAACCGCGGCGACTCAGGCCGAGTTTTTCGTCGTCCCGCTCCGTCTTCTTGTCACTCATGGGTCTTGCTCCTGTTGGCAGTCATCGTTTGAGGTGTCGGTTCAGTCGGTGATGTCCAGCTGCACCACGGCGATGGTTTCCATGGCCGCGGCCGGCGCCGTCTTGTCGCGCTGGCGACGCTTGCGCTTGGCGATCAGCGGCGGGCACTTGCTGGCGTTGTGATAGGTGACCTGGCAGTCCAGGCAGTGGTGGCATTCGTTGGCGTCGATCCGCCCGTCCGGGTGGATGGCCTGGATCTCGCATTCATGGGCGCAGAGCTGGCAGGGGGTGCCGCACTCCTTGCGCCGCTTGAGCCAGTCGAACAGGCGCAGGCGGCTGGGGATCGCCAGGGCCGCGCCCAGCGGGCAGATGTAGCGGCAGTAGACCTTGCGGGTGAACACGTTGATCACCAGCAGGATCACGACATACAGCACGAACCACCACTGACGGTCGAACTTCAGGGTGATGGCGGTCTTGAACGGCTCCACTTCGGCGAAGCGCTCGGCGGTGGCCATGGATTCCAGGGAGAGGCCGAACAGCGCCAGGAGGATCAGGTACTTCACCGCCCACAGCCGCTCGTGCACGGCGAAGGGCAGCTCGAACTGGCGGATCTTCAGCTTGCGCGCGACTTCGTTGATCAGCTCTTGCAGGGCGCCGAACGGGCACAGCCAGCCGCAGAACACGCCCCGGCCCCAGAGCAGGATGCTCGCCGCGGTGAAGGTCCAGAGGATGAACAGGATCGGGTCGCTGAGGAACAGCTCCCAGCGGAACCCCTCCATCAGTGCATGGACGAAGGTCAGCACGTTGACGATGGAGAGCTGCCCCAGGGCGTACCAGCCGATGAAGCCGACGGTGAACACCAGGTAGGCGCGGCGCAGGTTGTGCAGCAGGCGCGGGAAGCGCACGAAGTAGTCCTGGAGGAACAGGATCACCAGCAGCACGCCGAGGCCGACACCGAGCACGCCGATCTGGAACGCGCGGCCGTACCAGATCGACACCCACATCGGCCGGGCCGCTTCTTCCGCCGCTGCCAGCTCTTCGGCGGTGGGTGCCGGGCGCTCGAAGTAGATCTCGGGAAGCTGGTAGTCCAGTTGGAAGCTGGCGAATTCGCCACTGGTCGGCCCGGTCTGGCGGCGTACCAGCAATTCCAGGCCCCAGGCGTTGCCCGGATCGAACTCATGGTGGTCGCGGACGATGAACATCCCCAGCTCGGCGAAATCCGGCGCACCCTCGATGCGCAGGCCGCCCAGGCGCTGGAAGTCGAGATCGCGGAAGCTGATGGTCTCGCCGCCCTGGCGCATCTGGATGCGGTCGAAGATGCCGCCGCGCACGTAGCCCGAGCCCTTGAAGGAGTACAGGCCGTTGCCCAACAGGACGATGGCGTGCTCGCCGGGCTTCAGTTCACTGGTCAGCCAGTCGTACTGGTTTTCCCCGAGCAGGTTGCGGCCGATGCCGGGTACGTCGAGCTGGGCCACGTAGAGGTCGATGAACGTGTCGTCGCGGCGGTCGGCGGGAGCGGCTTCCACCCCTTCGGCAGGGCTGCCGACGAAGGCTTCGTCCACTTGGCCACGGGTCAGGTGCAGACGGCGGATCGCGCCGTTGCCGGTCAGGGCCGTCCAGTCCGCTGGCTGGAACAGGTCGCGCCGGATCAGCGCCGGCTTTTGCTTCCGGGCCGCCGCCTCGTCGACCAGCCCCAGCGAGACCGCCACCTTGTGCGCCGCGCGCATGATCGTTTCGTTCACCACCATCACGGTCACTGTGGCACCGGTGACGGCATCCACGGTGATGGTCTCGGGGTCGCTGGAATGCCCGACCACCACCCGCCGACTCACCTCGATGCCGCGGTACTTGTCGGTGAAGTCGTGGAGCTTCTGCTCGGGAATGCCCACCAGCAGGATCGGCTCGTGGTGCTCCAATACGTAGGCGTCGCGGATCACCCCGTCGGGGCCAAGCAGCACCTGCAGATTGACCGGCTTGCCAGAGTACGCCGGGATGTCCACCACCTGACGGGTCTGGAAGGCATAGGCGAGCGTCTTGCCGCCCGCCGTGACGGTACGCACCTGGAAGTCGCCGGCCGGCTCGGACAGCGCTTCGGCCTGCGGGAACACCGTGCGAATGCGCTGCCACTCGCGCTCGCCGTCATTGGCGGCGGCATGCAGCGGAACGGACAGGAGGCAGGCCAGCAGCAAAAGCCAGAACGAGAGGGGCGGAACGTCGAGGGTGCGGAGGCGCGAGAGGGACATGGGGTGGACGGCAACTGATATCAAGATGGGTCCACGGTAAAAGAGCGCTCGGCTCGCTCTCCTTGACCAAAATCAAGGAGCCCTCCCCCGCTGCCACTCCCTTGACCCCAGTCAATAAGCGCCATCGCAAGGGAGCAGCCGCCAGCATTCTTGACCTCGATCAAGAGCCCCTTCACGTACCCGGCCTAGCATCGCCACGACGCGGGGCGGCTGACGCCGCGCCGACGACACCACGCATAACGCAGGCGCGAACGCCGCGCCCAACCTGAGGACACCTTATGAAGAGATTTGCCCTGCCGCTGCTGGCCGGCGCGTTGCTGCTGCCCGCCCAGTCCCTGCTCGCCGCCGATGGCGAAGCCCTGTTCAAGAGCAAGCCCTGCGTAGGCTGCCATACCATCGACAGCAAACTGGTCGGTCCGGGACTCAAGGAAGTCGCGGCGAAGTACGCCGGCCAGGCCGACGCAGCGGCCACCCTGGCCCAACACATCAAGAACGGCACCCAGGGCAACTGGGGCCCCATCCCGATGCCGCCAAACGCAGTGACCGAAGAAGAAGCCTCGGTCCTGGCCAACTGGGTACTGACCCTCAAATGAAAAAACGGGTGGTCCGGCATACCGGACCACCCATTTCTCTTGCTACGGGTCGAATCGAACGATCAACCCGGATGCCCATCCACCCGCGTCTGGCACAGCATCGGCGCGTAGCGCCACAGATAGATCGCGAACGCCAGCGCCCAGCAGATCCCCGCCAGCCATAGTGCCGGCAGCGGCCAGACACTCACCAGCACCACCCGCGAAAGGGTCCCGACGTGCAGCAGGGCGAACGCCGTGGCGACGCCACTCGGCAGCTCCAGCGCACGACCGGTATGACCGAGGGTGACACGGGCGAGCATCGCCAGGATCAACCCGGCCATGGCGCCCACAGTGAGCGCATGCAGGGCCTGGCTGGCATTGCCCAGCAGGCCGGTATGCCAGGCCGCCATGCCGAACAGCGCCAGCACCAGCCAGGCATAAGCCACGTGCAGAGACCAGAGCAACGGCACGCGCCAGTAGGCCTTGTCGTGCCAGCGCAACAGCCGCCAGAGGTGACCGGCGCCGAGGGCCAGGAACAGCACCGCACCCAGCGGCCCCGGTTGCAGCAGCGGCCCGGCCGCGGTGAGCAGCGCCACCAGGATGCCGCCGGCCAGCAGCGACAAGTCGAGCCAGAGGATCGGCTGCACCATCTCCACCCGGCCGAGGCCACGCTGGGTGAAGAACGGGATCACCCGGCCGCCGATCATGCCCATCAAGGCCGCGATCAACCAGAGTCCAGCGAGGACGCCACGCCGTTGCAAACCGTCATCGCCCAGGCCTAGCCCGGCGAGACTGAGCAGGTTGGCCGCCGCCATCAGGCCGAGCACCAGCACGATGGGGTAGTTACGCTTCTGCCGCACCGCCCAGAGCATGCGCGCCATGACCACCGCCACCGCCGGCAGGAACAACGCATCCAGCAGGATCACCGCCGGCACCGGCGCACCGCTCAGCCAGGCCAGGCGGCCTGCCAGCCAGAGTCCGGCAAGCAGCCCCAGCGGCCGGCCGGACAGGCCGGGCCGACCGGTCCAGGTCTGCACCGCCGTGAGCAGGAAGCCGGCGACGATGGCCACGCCGAAACCGAACAGCATTTCGTGACGGTGCCACGCCAGCCAGCCACCCGCTGGCTGCCAGCCGGGCAACAGGCCACCCAGGGCCAGCAGCCAGAGCGGTACGGCGATCAGCGCGTAGGCCGCACCGCCGAGAAAGAACGGCCGGAACCCCAGGCGAAACACAGGCGGAATCGCCATCGCCCGGCGGCGATCAACAATGAGCACAACGACTCTCCTTCTTCTGCTGAGCCAGCAGACGCATCACATAACCGATCTTTAGCAGGGCCGGGCCCAGCACCGTCAGCGCATGCGCGCCGACCAGCATACCGAGCGCCAGCCGGGCCTCGAACAGATAGGCACCGGCCAACCCCACCAGCAACAGCAGCAGACCGCCCAGCAGGAGGGAGTCGGCCAGCCGCCGAAGACGCCACGGACATTCGAACCACGAAACCATGCGTTGTCTCCTTTCTACCGGGCGGCAGGCTGTGCCGCCTTGATCGGAATCAGTTATCCAGTGCCGAGGCCGGCCCGAAGAACTCGTAATGGCATTGCCCCTCCGGCACGCCCAGCTCGCGCAGATGCCGCTTCACCAGGGCCATGAACGGCTTGGGCCCGAGGAAGTAGGCGTCGAGGTCGCGCTCCGCCGGCAGCCAGTCGGCCAGACGCTCGCGGCTCAGCAGGCCGACGGCATCCGCCCGTTCGTCAGGGCGCGGCTCGCTGTAGCAGACGTAGTGTCTGAGTTGCGGATGTTTTGCCGCCTGCCCGTCGAGCCAGTCGCGAAAGGCATGCACACCGGCATGCCGGGCGCAGTGGATGAAATGCACCGGCCGGCCGCTCGGCAGCACCGCCTCCAGCATGCTCAACGCCGGGGTGATGCCGACCCCGGCGGTGATCAGCGCCAGCGGCTTGCGCGACGGACGCAGGACGAACTCGCCCGCCGGCGGGAACAGCTCCAGGCAGTCGCCTTCCTTCACCTGTTCGTGCAGATGACCGGACACCTTGCCGCCCGCCTCGCGTTTGACGCTGATGCGGTAGTCGCGGCCGTTCGGTGCGGCGGATAGCGAGTAGTTGCGGCGCACTTCCTCGCCGTCGATGACCAGGCGCAGGCCGATGTACTGGCCCGGCAGGAAATCCGCCAGGGCACCGCCATCGGCCGGGCGCAGATGGAAGGAAACGATCTCATCGCTCTCACGCACCCGCCGCACCACTTCGAACGACCGCGTCCCGCGCCAGCCGCCAGGTTGGCTGGCGCTGGCGGCGTAGACTTCCTCTTCCGCCCCGATCAGCAGGTCGGCCAGTTGCTGGTAGGCGGCCGCCCAGGCAGCGAGCACTTCGTCGGTGGCGACCTCTTCGCCGAGCACCTCGCGAATCGCCCGCAGCAGGCAGGCGCCGACGATGGGGTACTGCTCGGGCAGCACCTGCAGCGACACATGCTTCTGCACGATCTGTCCGACCAGCGGGCCGAGGGCTTCGAGCCGGTCGATATGGCGCGCGTACATCAGCACACCGTTGGCCAGTGCCCGCGGCTGGTCGCCGCTGGCCTGGTGCGCCTGGTTGAACAGCGGGCGCACTTCCGGGTGCTCGCCGAGCATGATCCGGTAGAAATGCTGGGTCAGGGCTTCGCCGCCGGTTTCCAGCAGGGGAACGGTGGCTTTCACAAGGGCACGGTGTTGAGCGGATAGCATCATGGGCTCCGTCGATTTATTGGGAGGGGTGGAGACGCCCGTTCTCGCGACGGACCTGCTGGCCTACGGAGAACTCGGCGTTGGGAGAACGCACGTCGACTTCCCCGGTCGCGGTCTTCACCCGGTAACCGGTCTGGCTCAGGCCGCTGGCATCCTGGACGGTGCGCCCGGCGAACAACCCGAGACCGCCACCCACCAGGGCGCCGATCGGACCGCCGGCCGCGCCGCCGACCAGCAGCCCACTGAGGCCGCCGTATACGGCGCCAGCCGTGTTGTCGCGCTGGACGGCCACCACTTCGTCGGCCTGGACGGATGCACTGGCCAGCAGGCTGGCCGCGACGATGAACCTGAGGGAAAACTTCATACTTGACTCCTCTGACGTGCTAGGTTTCTCTCCCTCTATATTCCAGTTTTCATGCCAAAAATTAATCTCTTATAAATCAATAAGTTGATAAAAATAGAGGTCGTTATGACAACGAAATATCGCTGTCCTAACGACAACAGAGAGTCAGAATGACCACGAACCCCTTGCTCAGCGCCCTGCTCCCCCTGGTCGACGACCTGACCCGCGATCTCCCCGACGGCGAGCGCTATCGCCGCCTGCTGCAATCCCTGCGTGAACTGATGCCGTGCGACGCGGCAGCGTTGCTGCGCCTGGAGGACGACCAACTGGTCCCGCTGGCGGTGGACGGCCTGAGCACCGACACCCTCGGACGTCGCTTCAAACTGGCCGAGCACCCGCGTTTCACTGCCCTGCTGGCGCGCAATGGGCCGACCCGCTTCGCCGCCGACGCCGGATTGCCCGATCCCTATGACGGCCTGGTCGAAGGTCATCGTGGCCATCTCGAAGTCCATGACTGCATGGGTTGCCCGCTGTTCATCGACGATCGTCCCTGGGGCCTGCTCACCCTGGACGCCCTCGACCCGGCGCGCTTCGGCCGGATCGACCTGGACAACCTGGAAACCTTCGCCCGCCTCGCCGCCGCCACAGTGAAGGCCACCGAACGCCTGAGCAGCCTGGCGCTGCGGGCGGAGAACGAGCACCAGCTCGCGGAGACCTACCGCCAGGCCGCCAGCCAGGCACAGAGCCGCGAACTCATCGGCCAGAGCCCGGCGCATCGGCGGCTGCTGGAAGAAATCGAACTGGTGGCGGGCAGCGACCTGACCGTGCTGATCAGCGGCGAGACCGGCGTCGGCAAGGAACTGGTGGCCCAGGCCATCCATGACCGCTCCAGCCGCTCCAACCGCCCTCTCATCAGCCTGAATTGCGCGGCCCTGCCGGAAACCCTGGTGGAGAGCGAACTGTTCGGCCACGTACGCGGCTCCTTCTCCGGCGCGGTGGGCGATCGCAGCGGCAAATTCGAACTGGCGGACGGCGGCAGCCTGTTCCTCGACGAGGTCGGCGAGCTGCCGCTGAGCGTCCAGGCCAAGCTGCTACGGGTGTTGCAGAGCGGGCAGTTGCAACGGGTCGGCTCCGATCGCGAACATCGGGTGGATGTCCGGGTTCTGGCCGCGACCAACCGCGACCTCGCCGAAGAGGTGCGCGCCGGGCGTTTCCGCGCCGACCTCTATCACCGGCTCAGCGTGTACCCGTTGCAGGTCCCGCCGCTGCGCGAACGCGGCCGCGACATCCTGCTGTTGGCCGGCTATTTCCTCGAACAGAACCGCCCGCGCCTGCGGGTGCGCAGCCTGCGCCTGGCGGCGGACGCCCAGGCCGCGCTGCTGGCCTACGACTGGCCGGGCAACGTGCGCGAGCTGGAACACCTGATCGGCCGCGCCGCTCTCAAGGCCCTGGCCGCCAGCGGCGAGCGGCCACGTATCCTCAGCATCGGCGCCGCCGATTTGGACCTGCAGCCGCGCCGCTCCCCCGGCGAGCAGGCAGATGTCGTTGCCGTTCCCGGCCCGGCCGTCGAGCTGCGCCAGGCCCTGGACGACTATCAGCGCCAACTGATCGCCGCCGCCTTGCAACGCAACCAGGACAACTGGGCCGCCACCGCCCGCGACCTCGGCCTGGACCGCGCCAACCTGCATCGCCTGGCACGTCGTCTCGGTCTCAAAAGCGCCACCTGAAAACCCGACAGCCCCGCACGCCGGGGTTTGCGGCTGGACGGACGAAGCCGCTTCGCTATAATCGCCAACCGTACGTTCCGGGAACTTGAAACGCGGAACGTTGCCTCAGGAAAACGGCTGTTTCTCGCAGCCACCATAGGCGACCGTAGCAGCGAAAACCCACCTTTTTCGCGTTGTCGCCAACCTGCCATAGCAAAGGAAACACAGTGACGAAAGACGAACTGCGCGCCGAACTGGAGCGTCAGGCGAAGCGTTATAAGGATATTTACGGCGGAGAAGTCACCACCTACGCCGCTCAACCGGACCCCGAGCGCAAGCCATGGCGCAAGCGATCCAACCTTCTCGACCAGGCCTTTCAGAAAGAACTGGAGCGCATCGAGAAAGAAAAAGCCAAGAAAGAAGCCTCCGCGACCGACAATCCGGACTGAGAGCGGCCGCACAGCCCGCAGCCGCCGGTCTCAGAAAAGGCTCTACGCCAGGCGCTCAGCGACTCGCCGCCCAGCGTGGCCCCGCCGGGTCAACGCCGCTTGCCGCCCAGTAGAGAGCCCATCAGCCCTCGCGCCAATTGCCGCCCCAATTGATTGGCCGCCTGGCGCAAGGCCGTTTTCATCACCTGACCGGCAAGGCTGCCAATCAGGTCGCCGGCCATTTCGCCGAAACCGCCACCGCCCGCTCCCGTGCCAGCCGAAGGCTTCGGCGCCGGAGCCGCCGAGGCTTCGCTCGCCTTCGCCGCGCGGGCGGTGAGCATTTCATAGGCCGATTCGCGATCCACCGGCTTGTCGTAGCGCCCACCCAGAGGCGACTGGCGAATGAGCGCCGCGCGCTCGGCCTCGTTCAACGGGCCGATCCGCGATTGCGGCGGCGCGATGGCGACCCGCTGGACCATGGCCGGCGTGCCCTTCTCTTCCAGGGTCCCGACCAGCGCCTCGCCGATGCCCAGCTCGGTGAGCACGCTCAAGGCATCGAACGCCGGATTCGGCCGGAAACCTTCGGCCACCGCGCGCAGGGATTTTTGCTCCCTGGCGGTGAAGGCGCGCAAGCCGTGCTGGATGCGCAGGCCGAGCTGAGCGAGGATCGGGTCCGGCAGGTCGGCGGGCGACTGGGTGACGAAATAGACGCCGACGCCCTTCGAGCGAACCAGGCGCACCACCTGTTCCAGACGATCCTGCAACGCTTTCGGCGTGTCGGCGAAGAGCAGGTGGGCCTCGTCGAAGAACAGCGCCAGCAGCGGTTTATCCGCATCGCCGCGCTCCGGCAGTTGCTCGAACAGTTCGGCCAGCAGCCAGAGCAGGAAGGTGGCGTAGACCTTCGGCGCCTCGTGCACGAGGCGGCTGGCATCGAGCAGATGGATACGGCCCCGGCCTTCCGCCGTCGGCTGGAGGATGTCCTCCAGTTGCAGGGCCGGCTCGCCGAACAGGGCCTCGGCGCCCTGCTGCTCCAGGGTCGCCAGCCGGCGTAACAACGCCTGGGCCGAGGCCGAGGTGAACAGGGCGCTGTCGTCGCCGAGCAGGCTGGCGTCGTCCTTCAGGTGATTGAGCAGCGCTTTCAAGTCTTTCAGATCGAGCAGCAACAGGCCTTCGCGATCGGCCACTTGAAAGGTCGCATAAAGCGCCGCCTGCTGGCTGTCGGTGAGGCCGAGCAGATTGCCCAGCAACAACGGCCCCATCTCGCTCAGGGTGGTGCGCAACGGATGGCCGCTCTGCCCGTGAACATCCCACAGCGTCACCGGGTAGGCCCGCGACTGATGGTTCAACCAGGGCATACCGGCGATGCGTTCGGCCACCTTGCCTTGAGGGGCTCCGGCGGCACCGAGGCCACAGAGATCGCCCTTGATGTCGGCAGCGAACACCGCCACCCCGGCATCGCTGAACGCCTCCGCGAGCCGTTGCAGGGTCACCGTCTTGCCGGTACCGGTGGCGCCGGCGATCAGGCCGTGGCGGTTGGCCAGTTTCAAGGCCTGGCCAATGGGCTGGCCGGCCGGGTCGGCTCCGAGCAGGAGCCTGTCAAGCATGGGCATCGTGCCCTCCTTTCCATTAAAGCTTTCTGACGGGTCGGCCGATAAAGCGGTCATGACGCCAACCCCATCTGGCCGTCAGCGGCAAGGATGTCACAGCGAAGCCATTCAAACTTCCGCACCCCACTAGCTTTTCCATGCGATCAGCTAGCCATGCGCAAATAGAGAACGAGTTCGAAAGACGGGTGCCAACTTCCTACCGGACACACAAAGAATGACCAATAACCTGAAGTTCAGCCACAAGATCCTGCTCGCCGCCTCCCTGGTGGTCATCGCTGCCTTCACGCTGTTCACGCTGTACAACGACTACCTCCAGCGCAACGCTATCCGCGAAGACCTCGAGGGCTACCTCCACGAGATGGGCGAAGTGACCGCCAGCAACATCCAGAACTGGCTGTCCGGGCGCATCCTCCTGGTGGAAAGCACCGCCGAGGCGATTGCTGGCGACAGCGAGCCGGACAAGGTCATCGGCCTGCTGGAGCGCAAGTCGCTGACCTCCACCTTCAACTACACCTACCTCGGCACCGAAGACGGCAGCTTCACCATGCGTCCGGATGACCAGATGCCGGAAGGCTATGACCCGCGTACCCGCCCCTGGTACAAGGACGCGGTGGCCGCCGGCGGCTCGACCCTCACCGAGCCCTACGTGGACGCCGCATCCGGCAAGCTGATCATCACCATCGCCACGCCAGCACGACAGGGCAGCAACTCGGTCGGCGTGGTCGGCGGCGACCTCAGCCTGGAAACCCTGGTAAAAATCATCAACTCCCTGGACTTCGACGGCATCGGCTATGCCTTCCTGGTCAGCGCCGACGGCAAGGTACTGGTGCACCCGGACAAGGCCATGGTGATGAAGTCGCTGCGCGACCTGTTCCCGCAGAACACGCCGCGCATCAGCACCGACTTCAGCGAAGTCGAGCTGAACGGCGAGACACGCATCCTCACCTTCACCCCGGTCGAAGGCCTGCCGTCGGTGCGCTGGTACATCGGCCTGTCCGTGGACAAGGCCAAGGCCTACTCCATGCTCAGCGAATTCCGCGCCTCGGCGATCATCGCCACGGTGATCGCGGTGATCATCATCATCGCCCTGCTCGGCATGCTGATCCGCGTGCTGATGCAGCCGCTGCACGCCATGGGTCGCGCCATGCAGGACATCGCCCAGGGCGAGGGCGACCTGACCAAGCGCCTGGCCATCCAGTCGCAGGATGAGTTCGGCGAACTGGCCACCGCATTCAACCGCTTCGTCGAGCGTATCCACGCATCCATCCGCGAAGTCGCGGCCGCCACCGGCCAACTCAACCAAGTGGCCAAGCTGGTGGTGAACGCTTCCAACTCGTCGATGGCCAACTCCGATGAGCAGGCCAACCGTACCAACAGCGTCGCCGCGGCGATCAACGAGCTGGGCGCAGCCGCCCAGGAGATCGCGCGCAATGCCGCGGACGCCTCGCACCAGGCATCCGACGCCCGCCACCAGGCCGAGGACGGCCGTCAGGTGGTGGAAAAGACCATCAAGGCGATGAACGAACTGTCGGCCAAGATCAGTGCGTCCTGCGCCAACATCGAGGCGCTGAACAGCAAGACCGTGAACATCGGCCAGATCCTCGAGGTCATCAAGGGCATCTCCGAGCAGACCAACCTGCTGGCGCTCAACGCGGCCATCGAGGCGGCGCGCGCCGGGGAAGCCGGCCGTGGTTTCGCGGTAGTGGCCGACGAAGTACGCAACCTGGCGCACCGCACCCAGGAATCGGCCCAGGAAATCCAGAAGATGATCGAGGAGCTGCAGGTCGGCGCCCGCGAATCGGTTTCCACCATGACCGAGAGCCAGCACTACAGCGAAGAGAGCGTGCAGATCGCCAACCAGGCCGGCGAGCGCCTGGGCAGCGTGACCCAGCGTATCGGCGAGATCGACGGCATGAACCAGTCGGTGGCCACCGCCACCGAAGAGCAAACCGCGGTGATCGACTCGCTGAACATGGACATCACCGAGATCAACACGCTGAACCAGGAAGGCGTGGAAAACCTCCAGGCCACCCTGCGTGCCTGTGGCGATCTGGAACAGCAGGCCACCCGCCTGAAGCATCTGGTGGACAGCTTCCGCATCTGACCCGACGATGGTGCGCCTCGTCTCTACGGAGCGAGGCGCTCCCGGCTGCTCCCCCGCTCAGCCCCTCCCTTCGACTAGGCAGCCCCCAGCTGCGAGGCGCCTGCATACCGCCCGCGACCCTCTCCATCTCAGCACCTGCACTACGCTTTCTTTCAGGCGGATCGAGGAGTCGCCCCTCGGAAAAAGCCCATCCTCAAGGCCTTCCGATAGCCAGCGGAACGAACATACGCACCCGTCAGCGGTCCACTTCTTGGCTAGCGGCCTGTTTGGCTGGTTCGGCCCCGTCGTTGCGGCATCGGGCCCGGTGGAGCATCGCGGAGCGGACCTTGTCCGCCACAGCACCTCGCTTCGGCCTCTCGCCGCCGACTCCGGTCGACGAACCTGCCGTACAGGCCCCTGGCAGACACGCTCAGTCAGAGGAAGCTTCGAAAGTGCACATCGCTGATATGACCATGTTCTACGCCCCGGCCAGCGGAGGGGTGCGCACTTATCTGGATGCCAAACACCGCCGCCTGTGGCGCTACCCGAATGTCCGCCATAGTGTGCTGA
Source organism: Pseudomonas sp. PIC25 (assembly GCF_002286785.1). Taxonomy (GTDB): domain Bacteria; phylum Pseudomonadota; class Gammaproteobacteria; order Pseudomonadales; family Pseudomonadaceae; genus Pseudomonas_M. Next base: position 53,410 of record NZ_MUJY01000181.1, read on the forward strand.
TCCCCGGCGCACGGTACTGCCAGCATGGCGGTATCCATGAAGTGCCGGCCCCGGCCCTGCCCTTCGGCCACGGTTATCGCTTTCCGATCCGCCGCGGCCCTTGGCGCAAGGTATTGCGCACTCTGCGGCCGGACCTCATCGAGGTGGGCGACCCCTACCTCACCGCCTGGGCCGCCCTGGATGCGCGCCGCCATCTGGACGTCCCGGTGATCGGCTTCTACCACTCGGACCTGCCGCTTCTGGTGAGCAACCGCATGGGCGTCTGGTTCGGTAACAATGTGGATGCCTACGTCGGCAAGCTGTACGGCCATTTCGACCGGGTGCTCGCCCCCAGCCGGGTCATGGCGGAGAAACTGCTTCGCCTCGGTGTTCGGGACGTCCATGTCCAACCCCTGGGCGTGGACCTGGAGACCTTCCAGCCGAGCCGCCGCGATCCGCAACTGAAGCGCGAACTGGGTCTTGCGGAAGACAGCCGCCTGCTGATCTTCGCCGGCCGCGGTTCTCGGGAAAAGAACCTGCCGGTGCTGCTCGATTGTGCCCGCCGCCTGGGCGAGCCGTACCACCTGCTGCTGGTCGGCTCGCATATGCCGGCACGCGTGCCGCGTAACGTCTCGGTGATCGACCACTTCTGCAACGCCGACGAAGTCTCGCGGCTGATGGCGAGCAGCGATGCCCTGCTCCATGCCGGCGACCAGGAAACCTTCGGCCTGGTGGTCCTCGAAGCCATGGCCAGCGGCATTCCGGTGGTCGCGGTGCGCGCCGGGGCGCTGGCGGAAATCGTCCCGGAAAGCTGCGGCGAGCTGTGCAAGCCCAACGACGGCGCGGCGATGGCCAACGCCGTACGGGCACTGTTCGAACGGGACGTGGAACAGCTCGGCCGCCAGGCTCGCCAGCATGTCGAGCGCCAGCACGGCTGGGATACCGTGGTGCAGGGCCTGCTCGGGCATTACCAGGCGGTGCTCGGCGTTACCCCCGAGCGGATCGCACGCCATGCCTGATCGCAGCCTGCAATTGGTCCTGCACGATGTCGCACCGGAAACCTGGCCGGACTACCGCGGCTTCGTCGAGGCGGTGGACCGGCTGGGCCAAGTCCCCATCACGTGGCTGGTGGTGCCGAACTTCCATCGGCGCAACCCGCTGGAGCGGGACGACGGCTTTCGCCGCTTGCTGGACGAACGCCTGGCTCGCGGAGACGAACTGGTGCTGCACGGCTATTTCCACTGCGACGACGGGCCGCCTCCGCGCACGCCGCGGGAGTACGTCATGCGCCGCCTGTACACTTGGGAGGGCGAGTTCTACGCACTGGACCACACCCAGGCCCGTGCCCGCCTGGAGGCAGGCGTCGAGCTGTTCCAGCGCTTCGACTGGCCGTTGCGAGGCTTCGTTGCGCCGGCCTGGCTGATGAGCCAGGGCACCCGCCAGGCACTCCGTGAGCTGGGATTCAGCTACACGAGCACGCCCAACCACCTCTACCGGTTGCCGGACTTCACCCCGATCGAAGCCCCTGGCCTGGTCTGGAGTGCCCGCAGCGCCTGGCGGCGCCGGTTATCCTGGGCCGTCAGCCGGAGCCGCGAGCACCTGTTGCAACAGGCCGAAACACTGCGCCTCGGCCTGCATCCGGTGGACATGCGCCACGGGCTGTCGCGGCAGTACTGGCTGGACGCCCTGGAACGCCTGCTGGAGAGCGGACGCGAACCACTGACCAAATCGGTCTGGCTGGCGCGACGCTGGTTGACGACCCCATGAAACGCCTGCTCTGGCTGCTGCCCTGCCTGCTGATCGCCTTGCTGATCCCGTTTCTGCTGGGGGGCAGCGACATGTGGCAGCGGCTGGCCAGTTTCCCCTCGCAACTGTTGCTGGCCATGCTCGGGATGATCCTGCTCTGCTGGCTGCTCAACGCCCTTCGTCTACGCCTGCTGCTGGCCGAACGCGCCCGGCAACTGGGTCGGATAAAGAGCATCGGCGTGGTCATGGCCACCGAATTCGCCATCTGTGCCACGCCCGGCGGAACCGGCGGACCTCTGACCCTGATGGCGCTGCTGGCGCGCAACGGCATCCGCCCGGCACGCAGCAGCGCGCTGTTCGCCATCGACCAGTTGAACGACCTGCTGTTCTTTTTCTGCGCCTTCGTCGGCATCCTGCTGTACGGCCTGTTTCACCGGCTGACGCCCAATCTGGAGAACATGCTCGGCCTCAGCGCCGTACTGTTGCTGGCCGGCTTCGCCGCGATCATCGCGCTGGCCCGCTATCACCGCGCCCTGATTCGCGGGAGCGGCCACCTGCTGGCATGCTTGAAAGTGCGCCGGGCGCGGCGCACTCACCTGGCGCGCAAGCTGCTGCACTTCCGCGATGCCCTGCGCGACAGCCTCAACCTGCCGCGCCGACGGCTGGCGCTGATCTTCCTGCTCACCTCCGCGCATTGGGGGCTGCGCTTCAGCGTGCTGTACCTGGCGCTCTACGGGCTGGGCGCCGATATCCAGTGGGCCTGGACCTTCCTGATCCAGATGCTTGCACTCAGTGCCGGACAATTAAGTCTGCTGCCCGGTGGTGTGGGCGGGACGGAGCTGACCTCGGCCGCCCTGCTCGCCCCGCTGGTGGGTAAGTCCACCGCCGCCGCGGCGATCCTGATCTGGCGGGCGATCACCTACTACTTCTACCTGCTGGCCGGCGGCCCGGCGTTCCTGTTGCTCGCCGGACGCCCCTTCCTGCGCCGCCTGATGCGCCTACGCAGCGGTTGAAGGCGGGTCGCCGTCCGTTTTCCCGTCTGGCTGGGCAGGTTGCTCGTCAGGATGGAGGGAGCGCCACAGCGCCTCGGCACCGGGGAACTCGGTGCCGTCCTCGTCGCGTAGCGCTTCCGGGTCGTAGCGGCGGACACAGCCTTCGCCCAAGGTTGGCGGCGGATGCGAGGTGGCACGATCCAGTGGATCTTTCATGGCATTGATCTCCAAGCAGCGATGCTCACAGTGCTTACGAGCCTCCCCGATCATCCGATAATCCGCACGCCAAGCGATAGGCGAAAGCTACCTACAATCAGATCACTGAGTTCAGGCGGGGCGCCTCAACTGGCAATCTGTTCGCCCTGGTCATGCTGGGCGAATTCCTTCACCGCGCGGAGCACGTCGTGCCGGCTGATCTGTCCGACCAGCCGGCCGTCCTCCACCACCGGGAAGCGGCGCCGGCGACCGCGCAGGAAGCGCTCGGACACTTCGATGATGTCCGCCTCGGGAGAGATGGTCTCCACCTCGGTGGTCATATAGCCGCTGACCGTGACCGTGCCGCCCACGGACTCGTAATAAGCGCCGGAGAGGATGCCGCGCAGGCAATCGCCCTCCGACAACAGGCCGATCAGGTGCCCCTGGGAGTCGACCACCGGCGCGCCGGAAATACGGTGCTCCAGCAGACGGTTGATGGCAGTGAACAAGTCCGTATCGGAACGGAATGTCACCAGGTGACGGGTCATGTAGTCCCGGACCTTGATTGACTTGAGCATGGACGAACTCCTCTGTCGTACGCCGACCGGCGCACGCCAGCAAGTTCAGTCGAAAACCACCGTCTTGTTGTCGTGCACCAGAACCCGGTCTTCCAAGTGATAGCGTAGCCCACGGGAGAGCACCATCTTCTCCACATCCTTGCCGAGACGGACCATATCCTCGACGCTGTCGCGGTGGGTCACGCGTACCACGTCCTGCTCGATGATCGGGCCGGCATCCAGTTCCTCGGTGACGTAGTGGCAGGTGGCGCCGATCAGCTTCACACCCCGCAGGGACGCCTGGTGATAAGGCTTGGCGCCGACGAAGGACGGCAGGAAGCTGTGGTGGATATTGATCACCCGGTGGGCGTACTCGCGGCACAGTTGCGGCGGCAGGATTTGCATGTAGCGGGCCAGCACCACTGCATCCGCGCGATATTCGCCGACCAGGCGCGACACCTCGGCGAATGCCGTCTCCTTGTCGTGCGGAACCACCGGGACATAGTGGTAGGGAATGCCATGCCACTCCACCATGCTGCGCAGGTCGTCATGGTTGGCGATGACACAGGGGATTTCGCAATCCAGCTCGCCGCTGTGCCAGCGGTGCAGCAGATCGGCCAGGCAATGGGACTCGCGGCTGGCCATCAGCACCACGCGCTTCTTCACCGCCGAATCGGTGATCCGCCATTCCATGGAAAACTCCCGGGCGATGGGCGAGAACGCCTGGCGAAAACCATCGAGATCGAAAGGCAGGGAGTCCGCGCGGATTTCGTGGCGCATGAAGAACCACCCGCTCTGGCTGTCCGAGTGATGACTGGCCTCGGTGATCCAGCCATTGTAAGTGGCCAGGAAGTTACTGACCTTGGCGACGATACCGACGCCGTCCGGACAGGCGATGACCAGCCGAAAAGTGCGCATGCGGAAACTCCAGAAACTTTCACGAAAGGCGCCATTCTAGCCAGAGCCCCGGAAAACTTCAGTAACCCCGCGCATCTTCCGGTTCGCCCCGATTGGCCAACCTGGGACCGCACCGTGCATCGCCAGTAATTGTCGGCATGCAATGTCGCCCTGCCGGCTTGAGTTACTTCTCCGAAAAGCGCCGCAGGCAGCGATTTTAATTCAGAGATTTACCAGGCCCCGGCAAACTTCGAACGATGAATTCAAGCAAAACATTTCAAACATGTTTACTTGATCAAACTGCGTGACTATTATTGCTGCCATTAGCCCTTGTCGATCCCCCCGAATGAAGGATTACCCCATGTCGCTGATCAATGAATACCGCTCCATAGAAGAAACCATCAAGGAACTCCAAGAGCGCCTGAAAAACCTGTCGCAGGACGACAAACTGCAAAAAGAACTGGAGTTCGAAAGCAAACTCCGCGAGCTGATGGGTGAGTACCAGAAGTCCCTGCGTGACATCATCGCCCTGCTCGATCCGGATGCCAAACAAGGCAAGACTGCACGCGCAGGAAAAGCCGCAGGCACCACCGGCGGCAAGCGCGCCCGCAAGGTCAAGCAATACAAGAACCCGCACACCGGTGAAGTCATCGAAACCAAAGGTGGCAACCACAAGACCCTGAAAGAGTGGAAAGCCAAGTGGGGTGCCGATGAAGTGGAAAGCTGGGCCACTCTGCTCGGCTGATATCGGCGCTCTCTCCGCCTTGAAAAACGCCAGCTTCGCTGGCGTTTTTTATGGGCGCGTCATGGCGCCCCGTTCCTCGATACGGAAATTCCGAGTCAAGCCCACAACTATTCGACCGCCACACCTACCGAGCCGCCCAAACCAACGGTGACATAACGCTCGCGTAGTTTTTGGACATATTCACGCCACTCCGTCAGCACCTGCTGCTGGGCCGGAGCGCAGTTATCCCAGTACTGCAGCAATGCCGTCTCAAAATTCTCCAGGGTATTGGGCGCCCCTAGTTCAGGGCGATTCAGACGCTGCCAGCAGAAATTCCGCCAGCGCACTTGCTCGTCCGCCGACAAAGTTTCAGGAAAGTTGCGTGCACGGTAACGGAACAGCAACTCGGGCAGGCGGCTATCGTCGAATGGCCACCCGTCCCCGGCCAGTCTTTGCGGATCGGCACAACGCACTTGTTCGCAGAGTCGCCGATCGCGGTCGGCAAGAAACCCCGAATATAACTGCTGTTCCGGGTCTTCGCAGGGAACGAAATCTTCCGCGCCATACAGCGATAACAACTTGTCACGCCAGACCGCCTGCTTTTCCCTCAGCATTTCGCCACGGGACGAACATAACTCCATGTCCAGTTGCAACCGCTCCTTATCCTGCTCGCGCAACACATTCAACGGAGCAACGACCGGACAGCGATTCACATGCAGCAACTTCAGCGGTATCGGAAGTTCACCATCGGCCAACTCTTCGCGACGGGTGTAGAGCCGCTGGCGCAGGCTCTCCGCATCCAGCTCCAGTAACGGCTGAGGATCGGCCTGGAGATCGCAGACGATCAAGGCGTTGCGGTTGCGCGGATGCCAGGCCAGCGGCAGCACCACCGCCAGGCAATGGCGACTCATGGAAAAACGTCCGGATATATGCACCAGCGGTTGCAGCAGGCGGACCTGCTCGAGTACCTGATGCTTGCTGCGCAGCCGATAGAGATAGTCATACAGCTTCGGCTGTCGCTCCCGCAGCAGCCGCGCCAGGGCAATGGTCGCACGGACGTCGGAAAGCGCATCGTGAGCTCGCCCATGTTCGATGCCGTTGGCTGCGGTCAGGCGCTCCAGCTTGAGCGTCACCCGTCCGTCTTCTTCAGGCCAGGCAATACCTTCCGGACGCAGGGCATAGGCCGTCCGTACAAGATCGATGAGGTCCCAGCGGCTGTTGCCGCCTTGCCATTCGCGCCCGTAGGGATCGAAAAAATTGCGATAGAGACTGTAGCGGGTGACTTCGTCGTCGAAGCGCAGGGTGTTATAGCCGGCACCACAAGTCCCGGGGCTGGCCAGCTCGGCATGTATGCGGGCCATGAACTCGGCCTCGCAGAGCCCCTTTTCCGCCAGCCGGGCGGGGGTGATCCCGGTCACCAGGCAAGCCGCCGGATGCGGCAGGATATCGTCACTCAGACGGCAGTAAAGGTTGAGCGGCTCGCCGATTTCATGGAGCGCTTCATCGGTACGAATACCCGCAACCTGCAACGGACGATCACAACGCGGGTCGATGCCAGTGGTTTCGTAGTCGTACCAGAAGATGCTGGAAGTCACTGTCGCGTCCTTAGGCTGATGAACCGCGCAGTTTAACACCGGCTATTCTTGCGAAACCTGCGACGCATAGAGGTGAAAAACATGATGTTGCGCACAGGTCCGGAAGGCTCGATCTTGCCGGCCACCTGCCAGTATGGCTAGCATGACCGTGCCTGGACGTTAATATTCAACACGGATGACCCATCATGAGCGACACTCTCGCACAAAATCCCTACGCAGCCCCCTCCAGCAACCTGCAGGAAATCCCGGCCAACGGGCAGGTACCTACCGTCGAAGAAGCCCTGCGCCGCGGCTACGACTTCAGCATCGGCGACCTGCTGAGCGAAGCCTGGCAACGCACCAAAGGCACCAAGGGCATCATTCTTGGCGGCTTCATCATTTTCTACGTCGTGATGTTCGTGGCGATGACCGTCGTTGGCTTCGTCTTCGGCCTCGTGGGCATGATGAACCCCGACAGCCTGGGTGCCATGATCGTCGGGCAATTGGTGGTGACCATTATCGCCACTGCCGCAACCTATCCGTTCCTGGCGGGTATCAACATGGTCGGCATCCGCCGTGCCGCCGACCAGCCGGTGACGTTCAACGAGATCTTCAGCCACTTCGGCCGTACCGTCCCGCTGATCGTCGCAGGTCTCCTCATGTTGCTGCTCATCTATATCGGCATGTTCCTGCTGATCATTCCGGGCATCTACCTGAGCGTCGCCTACATGCTCGCCCTGCCGCTGGTGGTGGAGCGCGGTCTGTCGCCCTGGCAGGCGCTGGAAGCCTCCCGCAAGGCGATCAGCCAGCATTGGTTCAAATGTTTCGGCCTGTTCCTGCTTCTCGGCTTGATCCTCAGCCTGAGCGCCATCCCACTGGGCATCGGACTGATCTGGACCATTCCGCTTTTCGTAGTGAGCATCGGGGTCCTGTATCGCACCATCTTCGGTGTGCTGCCAGTCAAATAATGAACCCGCCCTACCGGGCCGCCAGGCGGCCCGGTTGATTTCCCGGCCCGCTGCTAGCTAGCATCGGGCTTTCCCAGACGCAGTCAGCCGATGTCCCTTACCTCCTCCGTCGCCAGTCCATACCCAGCGCGGGACGAACCCCTGGATACCCGTTTCCATGTGGAAACCCCGGAAGGCATCGATCTGCTCCTGCGTCCCGCCAGCCTCGTTCCACGCGCCCTCGCCTTCACCATTGACCTAGGTATCCGCGGCGTCATTCTGCTGGTCATGTTCGTGGTGCTCGGCCTGCTCGGCCAACTCGGCATGGGCCTCGGGACCATCCTGCTGTTCCTGGTCACCTGGTGGTACATGGTGCTGTTCGAAGTGCTCAACCAGGGACGCTCGCCAGGCAAGCAGTTGCTCGGCCTGCGCGTAGTGCATGACGACGGGACACCGGTCGGCTGGGCGGCTTCGCTGACGCGCAATCTGCTGCGCTTCGTGGACATCCTGCCGTTCGGGTACACCCTGGGTATCCTCAGTTGCCTGAACCACCCCGCCTTCAAGCGTCTCGGCGACATGGCTGCCGGCACCCTGGTGGTCTACCGGGAAGAAATGCCGGCTCGCCCGGAATTACCGGAAGCCTCGCCGCTGCGTGCGCCCTTCCCGCTCAGCCTGGCCGAGCAACGTGCGATGCTCGGTTTTGCCGAGCGCCAGGCCGGTCTCTCCGCGGCTCGCCGCACAGAGCTGGCCAGCCTCCTGGCCGAGCCGTTGGATGTGCCTGCCGAGCAGGCCGAAGCGCAGATCAACGGCATCGCCCGCGGTCTGCTGGGGCCGGTATGAAGCAGAGCCTGTTCGAAAAAAGGTACGAAGCCGACTGGCAGCGCTTTGCCAGCCTGTTGGAAGCGCTCGAACGCGGCAAGGCCGACGGCCAAACCAGTCTCGGTTTTTCCGCCGAGTACCGACGTATCTGCCAGCACCTCGCCCTGGCCCAGGCAAGGGGCTACAGCAGCCACCTCATCGATCACTTGCAGCAGATGGCCATGCGTGGCCACCAGCAGTTCTACCGGCACCGCAGCCATCTCGGTGCCAGCATCCTCAGTTTCCTGCTCGGCGGATTTCCACGCCTCGTCAGGGCCGAATGGCGCAGCGTGACCGTCGCCAGCCTGTTGTTCTTCGGCAGCCTGATCGCCATGGGCGTGCTGGTCTATCTGTTCCCGGACCTGATCTACAGCCTGGTGGACCCGGCCCAGGTCAGCGAAATGGAATCCATGTACGACCCCGATGCCCGCCGGCTCGGCCGCTTCGGCGAACGGGACTCCGGCGACGACTGGATGATGTTCGGCTTCTACATCATGAACAACATCGGCATCGCCTTTCAGACGTTCGCCAGCGGCCTGCTGTTCTGCCTCGGCAGCGTCTTCTTCCTGCTGTTCAACGGGCTGACCATCGGTGCGGTAGCCGGACGACTGAGCGAAATCGGCTATGGCGAGACGTTCTGGTCGTTCGTCATCGGTCATGGCGCCTTCGAGCTGACCGCCATCGCCCTGGCCGGGGCCGCCGGCCTCAAGCTCGGCTGGGCGCTGCTGGCTCCGGGACGCCTGCCACGCGGGGAAGCCTTGCGCCTTGCCGCCGGCAAGAGCATCCAACTGGTCGCCGGCGTGATTCTGCTGCTGCTCATCGCCGCCTTCATCGAAGCCTATTGGTCATCGATGACCTACACCACACCCCTGATCAAGTACCTGGTCGGTACCGGGCTGTGGCTGTTGGTTCTCGGTTATTTCCTCTTTGCCGGACGCCAGCATGCGCCTGACTGATGCCAGCGTCGCCATTCGCCCCCGTAGTGCCTGGGAAGCGCTGGACCTCGGCGTCCTGCTGGCGCGCCGGCATGTCGGCCTGCTCATGGTCAGCTGGGCACTGTTCACCCTGCCGATCTTCATCCTGCTCAGCCTTGCGCTGTGGCGATATCCCGGCTGGGCGATCTTCCTCTTCTGGCTATTCAAGCCCGCCTACGAGCGACTGCCGCTGCACATTCTTTCCCGTGCATTGTTCGGCGACACACCGACGCTCAAGGAAGCGCTCAAGGCCCTGCCCCGCCTGTTGAAACCGCAACTGCTGGCCAGTGTCACTTGGCGCCGTTTCAGCCCGACCCGCAGCTTCGATCTGCCGGTGCTCCAGCTCGAAGGACTGTCCGGCCAGGCACGCAGCCAACGCTTGGTGGTGCTCGGCCAGCGCGACGCCGGCGCCGCGAGCTGGCTGACCGTCGTCGGCATGCACTTGGAAGGCGCCCTCTGTTTCGGCCTCATCGCCCTTCTCTACATGCTGCTGCCCCAGCAGCTGGTCGTGGACATGGACTGGCAGAAACTGGTCGAGGCCGCCTCCGGTGACTGGCTCTGGCTGGACCACCTGTCCAACCTGATCTACGCCCTGGTGCTGATCGCTTGGGAACCGGTCTACGTCGCCTGCGGCTTCACCCTCTACCTGAATCGCCGCACCGCGCTAGAGGCCTGGGACATCGAACTGGTATTCCGCCGCTTGCGCCAGCGCTTGACAGGTATCGCCTACGCCGTGCTGCTGGCCTTCGGCGTTCTGCTCGTCCATCCCCCCGAGCCCGCCTGGGCGGCACCCGACCAGGTACCGGCAGCCGAGGCGAAGGACCCACAAGGACCGGAAGCGGACCGCCTGCTTCGCCAGCCGTTGACCAGCAAGGCCGCCCAGGAAAGCATCCATGCCCTGCTCGACCAACCGCCCTTCGAAAACCGCGAAACCGTCACCCGCTGGCGTTTTGGCGAAGAAAAGAAACCCGAGGAGCTGACCAAGCAGGACGTCGAAGGCTTCGCGAAGCTGCTCAAAGGGCTCTTCAATCTGGCCGAATTCTGGAAGAGCCTCGACACCGTGGCACTGGTTTTCGAAGTCCTGCTCTGGACAGCCGTCATCAGCCTGCTCGCCTGGATAATCTGGCGCTATCGCGATTGGCTGGCGGCCTTTGCTGGGCGTGTCGGCCTGCCCGTACGCCTCGAACGACAGGTACCGAACCAGTTGTTCGGCCTGGAAATCGCCCCCGAAAGCCTGCCGGACGACGTCGCCAGCGAAGCCGAACGACTCTGGGCCGAACAGCCGCGCGCGGCTCTGGGTCTTTTGTACCGCGCGCTGCTCAGCCAACTGCTGCATACCCATCGCCTGCCCCTCAAGGCCTCTCATACCGAAAGCGAAGTGCTCAGGCTCGTAGGGCAGTTGGAGCAGCCCGAACTGGAGTCATACAGCCAACTCCTGACCGCGCAGTGGTTGAATCTCGCCTACGGCCATCGATTGCCCGAGCAGCCCCTGCGCGACAGGCTCTGCGGCGGCTGGCGCCAGTTGTTCGGCCAGGAGGTCAAGGCATGAGCCGGCGCGGGACCTTCATTCTCGGCACGGCCCTTTTGTTCCTGCTGGGCTTGCTGGCCATCTATCTGCTTGGCAAAGCCGAGCCCTATGAGGAAACCATCAAGCACGGTCCGTCGCCCGAGGTGAAAGCCAATCCCTATCTCGCGGCCGAGCACTTTCTTCGTCGTCAGAACCTCAGGGTGAATCGCGCCGACGGCCTGGAGGGGCTTGCAACTCTGCCCAGCCAGGGTCAGACCCTGCTATTCCTCGGCGATCGCGAAAACATGACACCCCGCCAGGCCGAACGCCTGCTGCAGTGGACGGCCAAGGGCGGCCATCTGCTATTCGTCGCCGAGCGGCTTTATGACGAGGATGACGGCAAGAGCGGCGACCTGCTTCTCGATCAACTGGGTATCCAACAGTACCTCGCCGAAGACCTCGACGAAGAGGAGGAAGGCAACGAAACGCCGGAGTCTCCAGCCGTCGGAGACGAAACGCCCGAGACTGCCGAAGCGCCCGACGAAGAACCTTATCCGGAGCTGACCAAGCTGTATCTGGAAAACGAGGAAGCACCCGCCTACCTCTCGTTCGATACCGACTACCATCTCTACGACTCGCAGAACCGCGCCCATGCCTGGGCCAACAGCGGCAATGCGACGCACATGCTGCAGCTCTACCATGGGGATGGCCTGATCACGGTCCTGACCGACAGCTGGATCTGGCAGACCCGCGACATCGACAAATACGACAACGCCTGGTTGCTCTGGTACCTGACCCAGGACAGCGACGTCACGCTGGTCTACAGTACCGACCGCACCGATCTGTTCAGCCTGCTGCTGCGCCATTTCCCGGAGGCGCTGACGGCGCTGGCCCTGCTCATCGGCTTCGGCTTGTGGTCCGCAGGCCTGCGCCAGGGGCCCCTGCTCGCGCCGGTCAGCCGTTCGCGCCGGCAGCTGGAGGAACACCTGCGCGGCAGCGCCGATTTCCTGCTTCGCCGCAACGGTCAACAAAGCCTGCTGCAAAGCTTGCAGCAGGACGTCCTGCGCCGCGCACGACGTCGGCACCCGGGTTTCGAGCGGCTCGCCGTGGCCGATCAGTGGCAGGTCCTGGGCCGCCTGACCCGCCTGCCGTCCAGCACCATCAGTCAAGCCATGCGACCGCTACCGGCCCAACGGCTGAGCGCCGCCGATTTCACCCGCCAGGTCGCCCACCTGCAAAATCTCAGGAATGCCCTATGAGCGAACAAACGCCCGAACAAGCCAATAGCGCCCCTGCCAGCCCTGCCGCACCCAATGCAGCCTCTCAGCGTCAGCGTGCCAGCCAACTGGCCCAGGCCCTGCGCCAGGAATTGCAGAAGGCGGTGATCGGCCAGCAGGCGGTGATCGACGACGTGTTGACGGCGCTAATCGCCAGCGGGCATGTGCTGGTCGAGGGCGTACCGGGACTCGGCAAGACGTTGCTGGTACGCGCCTTGGCCCGCTGCTTCGGAGGCGAGTTCGCCCGCATCCAGTTCACCCCGGACCTGATGCCCAGCGATGTCACCGGCCATGCCGTCTACGACCTGCAGAGCGAACAGTTCAAGCTGCGCAAGGGGCCGGTGTTCACCAACCTGCTGCTGGCCGACGAGATCAACCGCGCGCCGGCCAAGACCCAGGCGGCCCTGCTCGAAGTCATGCAGGAACGTCAGGTGACCCTCGAGGGCCGCGCCCTGTCGGTACCGCAACCGTTCCTGGTACTGGCCACGCAGAACCCGATCGAGCAGGAAGGTACTTACCCACTGCCCGAAGCCGAGCTCGACCGTTTCATGCTCAAACTGCGCATGGATTACCCGGAAGCCAGCGAAGAGCTCGCCCTGGTTCGCCAGGTCACTCGCTCGGCCAAGGCTGACATGCTGGAAGTGACGCCTTTGCGTACCTTGTTGCAGGCCAAGGATGTCCTGGCCTTGCAGAAGATCGCCAGCGACCTGCCCCTCGACGAACAAGTGCTGGACTACGCCGTGCGCTTGACCCGGGCGACCCGCAGTTGGCCGGGCCTGGCCATGGGCGCCGGGCCACGGGCCTCCATTGCCCTGGTTCGCGGCGGACGCGCCCGCGCCCTGCTGCGCGGCGGCGAGTTCGTGATCCCGGACGATATCAAGGGTTGCGCCCTGGCCGTGCTGCGCCATCGCGTACGGCTGGCACCGGAGCTGGATATCGAGGGCCTCTCGGTGGATCAAGTCCTGCAGCAGCTTCTCGATCAGGTACCGGCACCACGTCTATGAGCCGCTCCTTGTCAGGCATTTCAGGGCGAATCGAACCGACATGAAGCCATCACGCACATTGCTGGTGCTGCTCGGTGTGCTGCTGGCACTCGCCATTCTGCTCGGCACGCTGCACGCCCTGGCCATCAAGCTGCCGCAGACACTGGCCCTGATCTGGTGGGGTGCGCTCTGCGCGCTGCTGTTGGCGGGCACCGCCGATGCGCTCTGGCTACGCCGGTTGCCCATTCCCCGGGCTGAACGCCTGCTGCCCGGCAACCTGCCTCTGGGTCGCTGGAGTGAAGTACGGCTGAGCCTGCATCATGATTTTTCGCAGCCCATCGTCGTCGAAGTGTTCGATCACGTCCCCGACGGCATGGCCCTCGAATACCTGCCGCAACGCGTCGAGCTACGCCCCGGCGAACGGACCGACTTCGGCTATCGTGTCCGCCCCTTGGCACGTGGTCATTTCCACTTTCCCCGCTGCGAGCTGCTGCTTCCCAGCCCTTTGCGTCTCTGGCATGGCCGCCGCTACCTGGCGCTACCCGGCGAGACCCGCGTCTATCCGGACTTCGCCCGCCTCTATGGCGCCCAGCTGATGGCCGTGGACGACTGGCTGAGCCAGCTCGGTGTCCGTCAGCGGCCACGCCGCGGCCTAGGCCTGGAATTCCATCAGTTACGCGAATTCCGCGATGGCGACAGCCTGCGGCAGATCGACTGGAAGGCTACGGCGCGGAAACGCATGCCGATCGCCCGGGAATACCAGGACGAACGCGACCAGCAGATCGTCTTCCTGATCGACTGCGGCCGGCGCATGCGCAGCCAGGACGGCGAACTGGCGCATTTCGACCATGCGCTCAATGCCTGCCTGCTGCTGAGCTATGTGGCCCTCCGCCAGGGCGACGCCGTGGGACTGGCCACCTTCGCCGGCGTTCAGGACCGCTACCTGGCCCCGGTGAAAGGCCCGGCCCAGCTGAATGTCTTGTTGAATGCCGTCTATGATCTGCAGAGCACCCGCCTTCCGGCGGACTTCTCCGCGGCCGTCGACAAACTGCTCGCCCGACAGCGGCGGCGGGCTCTGGTCGTGCTGGTGACCAACCTGCGGGACGAGGATGACGAAGAGCTGCTCAACGCGGTCAAGCGGCTCGGCCGCCAACACCGCGTACTGATCGCCAGCCTGCGCGAGGAAGTGCTCGACAGCCTGCGCCAGACACCGGTGCAACACTATGAGCAGGCCTTGGACTACTGCGGCGCCGTGGACTACCTGAACGCCCGCGCCAGCCTGCACGAGAGCCTCACGGCACATGGCATGCCGGTTTTGGATGCACGGCCGAGCCAGCTCGGTCCCGAGCTGGTCAGCCGTTACCTGGCCTGGAAAAAGGCTGGCGTTCTGTAGCGCCCTCTTGCGAAGACGAAGCCGGACAAGTCCGGCTTTTTCTTGCTCAGGCCGAAGCGGCTAGCGGACGAAAGGTGAAGTAGTAACGCAGGGCTTCGACCAGTTCGACATATTCCGGTGGCGGAACCACCAGGGAAAAACCTGAGTCGTAATGCCCGGGATTGACGTCTTCGCGGCTCCACTGGCACGTGGCGAAGAAGTCGATGTGGTGAACCTGCCCATCCTGCCCTGGAATCTTCAGGCGCATGTCGAAACGCGCGCCTACGAGCATGGGCAACTGACTGATCAGCATCATGCCGTCAATCGAAACATTCCCGATGTAGCCCATCGGTTTATCGGTGATGCGGTTGAACACCTTCAGGTAGTAAGGCAACTGATGGCGCTCGATTCGTCGTTGAGTGCGCATAGTGGCAGATCGCTATTGTTGGCCAGTTGAGTATGGCCGCACTACCACGGGAAAGGCCAGCATTAACCGCAACGTTCTGTTATCTGGGCCTGAAGACGACGACGAGCGGTAGCGATCTCGTCGTCGCTGTAGTAAACCCTTTCACCTTGTGCGGTTTCAGTGAAGTAGCGCCCACCTCGCTCAATCTGTGCCAGGTCGCTGCGCAACCGCCGACACTCCGTGTCGCGCCGGGCACGCTGCTGGGCCGCTTCGGACGCGGCCTGGGCCTGCTCCTGCCGGCGCGCATCGAAAACCTTCGCAGCACGTGTCTCGCGCTCGCGCGTCGCATCGTCGCGCTCGACCACTTGCGGCTTGACTTCGATCTGCTCGGCACCGGCCGGCGGACGCTCACCGAAATGCACGCGCCCCTGCGCATCGGTCCACCGATAAATCTCCGCAGCCGCCACCCCCGGCAGCAACAGAACGCAGAACAGTAGGTGACGCATGCCTATCCTCCATGGGCAATCTCAGCTTAGTGCGGACCGGATGCCGTCGCCCGTCGCGGGTCGACCGGCGGTCGCCATCAGGAACGCGGCGCGGAAGCCGCAGGTACCGCCTTGGCCGGTTCGTCCGCATGATAATGGCCGAGCTGCCGCAATGTCTCCAGTCGCGCGCGGGCGCGGTAGGCGTATTCGCTGGCTGGATAGCGGGCGATGATGAACTGGTAGGTCTGAGCGGCGTCGACGAACAGCTTCTGCCGCTCGAGACACTGTCCGCGCAGCAGCGAGATTTCCGGCTGCAGGTAGCTGCGCGAGCGGCTGCGGCGTTCGGCCTGGGACAGCTCCAGCATCACGCGCTCGCAATCGCCATCTTCGTAATAGCGATACGCATTGTTCAGGTGGTGATCCAGGGACCAGCGGGTGCAACCGGCGCTGGACGCCAGCAAGGCCAGAATGATCAGGGTTCGCATGGACAATTCCTCCGTCAAGGGTATCGACGGCGCTCGGGATTTCTTCAATGGAGATGCCGAAGCATAACCTCCGTTGGGTCGTGCTGGCAGCGTGCCCTGGTGTGCCGGGCACGCTGCTAGACTGCCAGCACCTCTCCAGGCCTGGGAAACATCCATGCATCCAGCCCGACTCAGCCTCCTCGTCGTCCTCGCCCTGCTCGCCGGCTGTTCGCCTACCACGCCGTTGTTCATCGCCCAGATCACCACCCAGGAAGTGGTCGAGTACAAGAATCTGAAAACCAACCGCATGACGGCTGCCGTCGAGGAGGAAGGCGATCTGTTCACCTACAGCGCCATGGCCATCCGCGACGCCAAGAGCGCACAAGCGGAGTCGCTTTACCTCGGTGGTTACCACGACGAAAAACTCAGCCCCGAAGTCAGGGCCATCGCCCTCTACCAGATCGGCCTGATCTACATGAACCGCTACAACGACGAGCGGGACGACAACAAGGCGCTGACCTACCTGCATCGCGTGCTGGACGAATTCCCGAGCACTCGGGCGGCGGAGCGTGCCGAAGCCCGCATTCTGGTCATCCGCAAGCGCGCCGAAGAACCGGTGCAAAAGACGTCCCGCGAATTGCTCGCGCACTGGCAGCCACAACAGAACCTGGACCTCAACAAACCCAGCCTGGACCCGGACATGACCCTGCTCTCCCGTCGTGCCGTTCTCAAGGATAGGGTCGCCGAGGCCGAGGAGCTTTATTTGCTGGCCCTGGGCGACCCCGGCGTACCGCGCGACATCAAGGAGCGGGCGCTGTACCAGTTGGGGCTGATGCATCAGGCGCCGGACAATCCCAAGGCCAGCCGCGACAAGGCGATTGCCTACTTTCGACGACTCCTGGTGCAGTTCCCCGACAGCAACCTGGCCGGCAAGGCCTCCCGCCATCTGGATCAGGCGTTGAACCAGACCGCGCCCTGACGCCTGCGCAGCGTTTGTCGCCCCCCGCCCTCTTTGGCTTGAGCAGCGGCCTCAAAAGGGCTTTATTGAACACAGCCCGGCGTGATTCAGATCAAGCAGTGCGCCGGGTAACTGAGGTGCAATGCCAGCGACCCACAGCCGAGGAATGCCGCGATGAAACTACGCCAGTTGCTGGTCGTCATCGACCCCTCCCAGGACGCCCAGCCGGCACTGGAGCGCGCCACGATGCTGGCCCGTGAAAGCGGCGCCTCCATGGAGCTGTTGCTCTGCGAATTCAACACCGCCCTGGACAGCGGCCTGTGGTTCGACGGTTCGTCGCTGGAGAAAAACCGCACCTCCTTCCTCGAACATCGCCGCCAATGGTTGGAGCAACTGGCCGCGCCGCTACGCAGCGCGGGTATCGACGTCGCGCTGGAAGTCCGCTGGGGCAAACCGCTGCACCGCATGATCCTGACGCGAATTGCCGAATTGAAGCCCGATCTGGTCTTCAAGTCCGCCCGCAACCAAGGTTTGTTCAAACGCCTGTTCCTGACCAACACCTGCTGGCAACTGATTCGCCACAGTTCATCGCCGCTCTGGCTCGTGCACCATGGCGAATGGCAGGGACGTCGCCTGTGCGCCGCCCTCGATCCGCTGCACAGCGCCGACAAGCCGGCCAACCTCGACCACCGGCTGATCGCCGCCGCCCGCGAACTCGGCGAACAACTCGATCTCGAGGCGCACTACCTGCACAGCTACGCCCCGCTGCCACGGACCCTGGTCTTCGACGCCGAACTGGTCGCCGACTACGAACACTATGTCGAGCGCTGCGCCACCCAGCATCGCGAAGCGTTCGAACAACTCCTCAGCCAGTACCCCATCCCTTTGCCCAATACGCACCTGCTGGAAGGCTTTGCCGAAGAGGTGATTCCACGCTTCGTTCGCGAGCAGGAGATCGACCTGCTGATGATGGGAGCGGTCGCTCGCGGCAGCCTGGATACCGCCTTGATCGGGAACACCGCCGAACGGGTTTTGGAGGCCGTGGAGTGCGATCTGCTGGTGCTTAGAGCCGAAAGCGAAGGTAGTGCAGAGGAACAATGACTACAGGGTTCCGGCGTAGTAGCCTCCGGGTCTGCGTCAATTAAGGAGCCCTTGCATGACCCTGCGCCGTACCAAGATCGTCGCCACTCTAGGCCCTGCCAGCAACTCCCCGGAAGTGCTGGAAAAACTGATTCTCGCCGGCATCGATGTCGCCCGCCTGAACTTCTCCCACGGCACTCCGGACGAACACAAGGCGCGCGCCCGCCTGGTGCGCGAACTGGCCGCCAAGCACGGTCGCTTCGTAGCGCTGCTCGGTGACCTGCAAGGGCCGAAGATCCGCATCGCCAAGTTCGCCAACAAACGCATCGAGCTGGCCGAGGGCGATCGCTTCCGCTTCTCCGTCACTCATCCGCGCGATGCCGGTACCCAGGACGTGGTGGGTATCGACTACCCCGATCTGATCAACGACTGCGGCGTCGGCGATGAGCTGCTGCTGGACGATGGCCGCGTAGTGATGCGCGTCGATGACAAGACAGCGGATGAGCTGATCTGCACCGTGCTGATCGGCGGTCCGCTGTCCGATCACAAGGGTATCAACCGTCGCGGTGGCGGCCTGACCGCTCCGGCGCTGACGCCCAAGGACAAGGCCGATATCAAGCTGGCTGCGGAAATGGATCTGGATTACCTCGCCGTGTCCTTCCCCCGCGATGCGGCCGACATGGAGCTCGCCCGTCGTCTGCGCGACGAGGCCGGCGGCACCGCCTGGCTGGTGGCGAAGATCGAACGCGCCGAGGCAGTGGCCGACGACGAAACCCTCGACGGGCTGATCCGCGCCAGCGACGCTGTGATGGTGGCCCGCGGTGACCTCGGCGTGGAAATCGGCGACGCCGAACTGGTCGGCATCCAGAAAAAGATCATTCTGCATGCCCGCCGCAACAACAAGGCCGTGATCACCGCTACCCAGATGATGGAGTCGATGATCACCAACCCCATGCCCACTCGCGCCGAGGTCTCCGACGTAGCCAACGCTGCGCTGGACTACACGGATGCGGTGATGCTCTCCGCCGAAAGCGCCGCCGGCGCCTATCCGGTGGAGGCAGTGAAAGCCATGGCGCGCGTCTGCGTCGGCGCGGAGAAACACCCCACCAGCCAGAAGTCCAGCCATCGCCTGGGCCAGCGTTTCCAGCGCTGCGACGAAAGCGTGGCTCTGGCGGCGATGTACACCGCCAATCACTTCCCCGGCGTGAAGGCCATCATCAGCCTGACGGAAAGCGGCTACAGCCCGCTGATCATGTCGCGTATCCGTTCTGCCGTACCGATCTTTGCATTCACCCCGCACCGGGAGGCCCAAGCCCGGGTGGCCCTGTTCCGTGGCGTCTACACCGTTCCCTTCGACCCGGCCTCGCTACCGGCCGACAAGGTCAGCCAGGCGGCGGTCGACGAACTGCTCAAGCGTGGCGTGGTAGAACCGGGGGACTGGGTGGTGCTGACCAAGGGCGACCGTTACCACGGTACCGGCGGCACCAACACCATGAAGATTCTGCATGTCGGCGACCCGCTCGTCTGAGCGCCCCCAAATAAAGAAGGCCGCATTCGCGGCCTTCTTTTTTATTTCTCAAGCGGTGGTCTGCGGAGGCGGCGACGACCGCGGCCAGGCATCCAGAACCGCCTTGAACAAGGTGGCCAGCGGAATGGCAAAAAACACTCCCCAGAATCCCCACAGCCCGCCAAACAACAAGACGGCACAAATGATCGCTACTGGATGCAGGTTCACCGCCTCGGAGAACAGCAACGGAACCAACACGTTGCCATCCAGTGCCTGAATCACGCCATAGACCACCATCAGATAGATGAACTGATCGCCCCAGCCCCACTGGAACAAGCCAATGAGCGCAACCGGCACGGTGACCACCACCGCGCCGATATAGGGCACAATCACCGAGAACCCTACCAGCAGCGCCAGCAACGCAGCGTAGTTCAGGCCGAGGGCAGCAAAGGCGATATAGGTCACCACACCGCAGATGATGATCTCAATGACTTTGCCGCGGATGTAGTTGGCGATCTGCTGGTTCATCTCTTGGGCAACCTGAGTCATCAGGGCTCGATCGCGTGGCAGATAGCCGCTGAACCAATGGGCGATCAGTGCACGGTCCTTGAGGAAGAAGAACACCAGGATCGGTACCAGGACGAGATAGATCATGATGTTGATCAGTATCGGCAGACTCGACAGGGAAAACGTCAGCAACCATTGGCCGAACTTACCGATCTCGCCACGCGCTGCCTCGATGGCCTGCAGTACCTGTTCGGTCGTGACCAGATGCGGATAACGCTCCGGCAACAGCAACAGGAGCGACTGCCATTCACCGAGCATGCGCGGCAACTCATTGAACAGCGTGATCAATTGCTGCCAGAGCAGCGGCACGAGCACCAGCATGAACAGCGCCAGCACGCCGATGAATAATGCAAACACCAGCCAGACCGCAGCGATCTGCGGCAGATGCAGGCGCTCCAGCGCATTCACCAACCCCTGCATCAGGAACGCCAGCACCAGACCGGCCAATACCGGCGCCAGCATGTCGCCCAGCGTCAGCACGGCGGCAAAGCCGAGAACCAACAATACGGCCAGCACCACCGCTTCCTCATCGGAGAAGTAGCGCTGCACCCAATCACGGAGCACCTTGACCATCAGAATTCCTTGGACGGGAACGGCAATCGGGGGAATGAATCAGGCCTTGCGCAACCAGTAGCGATAGACCTCGCCTTCGACTTCCTCACGCAACAGTTCATGCCCGGCCAGTTTGGCGAAAGCACGGAAGTCGCGCTGCGAGCCGGCATCGGTCGCCGTCACCTTTAGCACCGCCCCGCTCGGCAGGCGATTGAGTTCCAGCTTGGCCTTGAGTAGGGGCAGCGGACAATTCAGCCCGCTGGCATCCAGCTCGGCATCGCAGGCGACGGCCCGCTCTACAGCGTCGTTCATAGTCATCTCCAGGCAAGTGGCTAGGATACCGAAGGCGGCGCGGCCCTGGCCAGTTGACCAAAGGCCCGGCTAAAGTAGCAGCTTTGCCGTTACGAGCCCTGTGCATGAATTTTTTGCGCCCCACTCTGCTGTCGCTCGCCTGCCTGCTTGCTCTGCCCGCCCCCGCCAGCGACCTGCCGTCGCTCGGCGATGCCAGTTCGGCCATCGTCTCGCCGGAGCAGGAACATCAGCTCGGCCGGGCCTGGCTAAGCCTTCTGCGCGGGCAGGTCGATCAACTGTCCGACCCTCAACTCAAGGATTTCGTCGAAACCAGCGTCTACCGCCTGGCCGAAACCAGCCAGCTGCAGGACCGCCGCTTGGAGTTCGTCCTGCTCAACAGCCCCCAGTTGAACGCCTTCGCCGCACCCGGCGGGATCATCGGCGTCAACGGCGGCCTGTTCCTCTATGCCCAAACCGAAGCCGAATACGCATCGGTCCTCGCCCACGAGCTGGCACACCTGTCGCAACGGCATTTCGCCCGTAACCTGGAAGCGCAGAAGCGCATGCAGGTTCCGATGATGGCCGCCATGCTGGCGGGAATCGTGGCCGCAGCGGCCGGTGCCGGCGATGCGGGGATCGCCGCCATTGCCTCGACCCAGGCCGCGGCCATTCAGGAGCAGCGGCGGTTTTCCCGGCAGAACGAACAGGAGGCCGACCGCATCGGCATTCTCAACCTGGAAAAGGCTGGCTACGACCCCCGGGCCATGCCGAGCATGTTCGAGCGGTTGATGCGCCAGTACCGCTACGACCGAAAGCCACCGGAGTTCTTGCTGACCCACCCGGTGACCGAATCGCGTATCGCCGACACTCGCAACCGCGCCGAGCAATACCAGGCCGGCGGCGCCGAAGACAGCCTGCGCTACCAGTTGATGCGCGCCCGCGTGCAACTGAGCTACGAAGAAACGCCGGGCATGGCCGCCAAGCGCTTCCGCACCATGCTCGACGAGAATCCCAAGCTGGATGCCGCCCGCTACGGCCTGGCGATTGCCCAGACCAAGGCCGGACAACTCAACGAAGCGCGCGTCAACCTCGACGCGCTTCTGCAGAAGGCCCCGGAAGACATCGTCTACAATCTGGCGATGGTCGACCTGGACATCACTGCCAATCGCCTGGCCGACGCCCAGAAGCGCGTGGATCACCTGCTCGGGCTCTTCCCGGGCAACTATCCGCTGAAACAGGCGCGGATCGATCTGCTGCTCAAGCAAAATCAACCGCAAAAAGCGGAGAAGGCCCTGGATGAACTCCTGAAGAATCGACCGCACGATCCAGACATCTGGTATCTGGTTGCCGAAACCCGGGGACTGTCCGGCAACATCGTCGGCCTGCATCAGGCCCGGGCGGAGTTCTTCGCTTTGGTCGGCGACTACGATCAGGCTATCGAACAGCTCGACTTCGCCAAACGCCGGAGCAATGGCAATTTCCAACTCGCCTCGCGTATCGATGCCCGGCAGAAGGAGCTGATGGAGGAACAGAAGATGGTGAAGGACATGCTGCGCTGATCACTCTGCTCACCAACAAAAAGCCCGGCTCTCATGGCCGTAATGCTGTTCACTTAAGCATTTGAGCCCCGGCGGGGCTTCCCCGAAAATCCGATGCCAGGTCTCTGGCATCGGATTTTTTATGTCTCTCCAACA
>NZ_MUJY01000182.1 GCF_002286785.1 Pseudomonas sp. PIC25
ACGACCACCCGCCCCGTGCTTTACACCAATACCCGCCTCAGCTCGGACGAGCTATTCGAAGCCGGGCAGGAACGTTTGAACGCGGCGCAGCAGTTGGCGCTGGTGCTGTATTGCAACGAGCCGCAGTTGGACAACGGCGAGGTGTTCGCGGCGTTCCGTCTGCTGCTGGGTGACGCAGCGGGGTTGTATGCGGCGGCGTTCGAACGGTTGCCGAGCGATTGAAATCTTCTACTCGGCAACAAGTAGCTCAGGTGAGTACTCACCGTAGATTGTATTCCTAACACGGCACGGGTTGAGCTCGTCTTCAAAGTCGTCAAGTACGCTCCCGCATTCGCATAAAAAGAAAAAGGCCGGCTATCCAGCCGGCCTTCTTCCACCGCGTTCAACTCACCGCTTGGCGACCATGTCCTTCGGCAGCTTGAAGGTCCAGACCATGCCGCCCTGGTTGAAGTCCTTGATGCGCTTGGCCACTTCGCCTCCCCACAGGGGGACCGCGCCGCCCCAGCCGGAGAGGACGGAGACGTACTGCTCGCCGTCCATTTCCCAGGTGATGGGCGAGCCGATCACGCCGGAACCGGTGTTGAACTCGTAGAGTTTCTTGCCGGTCTTGGCGTCGAAGGCCATCAGGAAGCCTTCCGGGTTGCCGGTGAAGACCAGGTTGCCCTTGGTGGCCAGCACTCCGCCCCACAGCGGTGCGTAGTTCTTGTAGCGCCAGACTTCCTTGCCGGTCTTCGGATCGATGGCGCGCAGGACGCCGATGTAATCCTCGTTCAGCGGGTGGATGGTGAAGCCCGCGCCGAGGTAGGCCGCGCCTTTCTTGTAGGCGACGCCTTCGTTCCAGATGTCCATGCCCCACTCGTTGGAGGGGACGTAGAACAGGCCGGTGTCCTGGCTGTAGGCCATGGGCATCCAGTTCTTGCCGCCGAGGAAGGACGGGGCGACGAACACGGACTTGGCCTGGGCGGTATCGCCCGGAGCGTGCGGACGGTTTTCCTCGTTGTAGATCGGCCGGCCGTTCTTATCCAGGCCCTTGGCCCAGGTGATCTTGTCGACGAACGGGAAACCACGGATGAACTTGCCGTTGGTGCGGTCGAGCACGTAGAAGAAGCCGTTGCGGTCGGCGGTGGCGGCGGCCTTGACGGTCTTGCCGCCTTCTTCGTAGTTGAAGGAGATCAGCTCGTTCACGCCGTCGAAGTCCCAGCCGTCGTGCGGAGTGGACTGGAAGTGCCACTTGATCGAGCCGTCGTCCGGGTTCAGCGCCAGGCGCGAGGAGGAGAACAGGTTGTCGCCGGGGCGCAGGTGCGAGTTCCACGGCGCCGGGTTGCCAGTGCCGAACAGCAGGGAATCGGTTTCCGGATCGTAGTAGCCGCCCAGCCAGGGCGCCGCGCCGCCGGTCTTCCACAGGTCGCCCGGCCAGCTCTTGCCGGCTTCGCCGCCGGAGATGCCATTCTCGACCGCCTTGCCGTTCTTGTAGACGTAGCCCATGTGGCCTTCCACGGTCGGGCGGGTCCAGAGCAGTTCGCCGTTCTTCGGATCGTAGGCCTCGATCTTGCCGACCACGCCGAATTCGCCGCCGGACACGCCGGTAATCAGCTTGCCCTTCACCACCAGCGGGGCGGCGGTGATGGAGTAGCCAGCCTTGTAGTCGGCGACGGTTTTCTTCCAGACCACCTTGCCGGTGTCCTTGTTCAGGGCGACCAGCTTGGCGTCCAGGGTGCCGAAGATCACCAGGTCGCCGTAGAGGGCGACACCGCGGTTGATCACGTCGCAGCAGGGCATGATGCCGTCGGGCAGGCGGGCGTCGTACTGCCAGAGTTCCTTGCCGGTGCGCGCGTCCACGGCGAACACGCGGGAGTAGGAGGCAGTGAGGTACATCACACCGTCCTTCACCATCGGCTGGGCCTGCTGGCCGCGTTGTTTCTCACCGCCGAAGGAGAAGCCCCAGACCGGCCGCAGTTGGGTCACGTTGTTGGCGTTCAAGGTGTCCAGGGTGCTGTAGCGCTGCCCTTGCAGGCCCAGGCCGTTGGTCACGACCTGATCGGGGGTTTTGGCGTCGTTGAGGATTTCCTCGTCGGTGACGGCCATGGCCGACAGGCTGGACATCGCCATGGCGGCGCACAGTGCCGTCAGGGCGAAGGGCTTGCGAAGACCGGTGTGCTTCATTGCGGCTACCTCTGCGGGTTCATTGTTATTGGCCGGGAAGTTTTCCCGGTCTGTCGGAAATTCTTGGTTCGGCCCGCCCGGCCAACAATTGAACGCAGTACGGATTTTTCTCATCACTTGGTAGCAATACCTCGCTGCAAGGCCCGCCCCTCGGGCGCTTGAGCAGGATGCCGAAAGCACGACGGCGACTTAAGTCGCAGGTCTTTGCGCGCAAAAGAGCATATCCAGGCCCGGCGCCGCGGCTTAAAAGAACCGCATCGACTGGCGAAGGAGACCTGCCATGCACCGACTCATTTTCCTGATGGTCCTGTTGTTCGGCCTGGCCGCGCAGGCGGCGGAGCCGATCCGGATCGGCCTCAACTTCCCCCGCACCGGCCCGTACAAGGCCGAGGGTGTGGAACTCAAGCGCGGCGCCCTGCTGGCCATCGAGGCCATCAACCGCGAGGGCGGCGTGCTCGGCCGGCCGCTGGAGCTGCTCAGCCTGAATTCCGCCTCCCGCGAGGAGACCGCCGAACGCAACGTGGACAAGTTCGCCCAGTTGGGCGCACGGATGGTCTTCGGCGGCGCCACCAGCGAAGAGGCGATCGCCGCCGGCAAGCGCGCCCATGCCCTGGGCATGCTCTATTTCGCCACCCTCAGCTACGCCAACGAGGTCACCGGGCGCGAAGGCCACCGCTACCTGTTCCGCGAATCGAACAGCGCCTGGATGAGCGCCCAGGTGCTTGGCGAATACCTGTCCTGGCACATGCCGAGGCGGCGCTACCACTACATCGTCCGGGACGACGCCTGGGGCCGCAGCATGGAGAGTGCCCTGCGCGCCGCCACCGGCAGCCAGGACCGCGCCCGCCATGGCTATACGCGCATCCCCTCGCACAACGCGCGTCGCGAGGATTACGTCAAGGCGATACAGCGCGCCGCCGAGAGCGAGGCCGATGTGCTGGTGGTCATGCTGCTGGGCGAAGACCTGCTGCACAGCATCCGCCTGGCGCGCAACCTCGGCCTCGGCTCGCGCATGCAAATCATCGTGCCGAACCTGAGCAAGAGCATCGTCCAGCAGGCCGGGCCGCGTGTGATGGAGGGTGTGATCGGCACCGAGGCCTGGACCTGGCGCGTGCCGGAACTGGAAAAGAGCAGCGAGGGGCAGCGCTTCGTCGAGGCGTTCGTCAAGGCCCACCAGGAATACCCCGGCAGCGCCGCCGCCTCGGCCTACGACATCGTCCGTCAGTGGGCCGATGCGGTGCGCCGCAGCGGCAGCCTGGACAGCGAGGCGCTGATCGCGGCCCTGGAGAACCATCGCTATCAATTGCTCAAGGACGGCCAGGAGTGGCGGGCCTTCGACCATCAGAACGTGCAGAGCATCTATGCGGTGAAGGTGAAGGCACGCGACGAGGTGATGCGCGATCCGTACAAGCAGGACTACTTCAGCATCATCCACCGCATGACCGGCGAACAGGCCGCGCCCACTTTGGAAGACTGGCAACAGGAGCGTGGCGATATGCTCAGTCTGCAGTGAGTCGCCTATAGTGGGGAGCGCGGTGTCCGGACGGCACCGCCTCGATTACAAGGAGACGCGCCATGAAATACCTCTGCCTCGTCTACAGCGACGAAAAACTGCTGCACACCCTGCCGGAAAGCCCCCGCGACGAAGAATGCCTGGCCTATGCCCAGTCGGTGCAGGCCAGCGGCCGGATGATCGCCGCCGAAGCCCTGCAACCGGTCGACACCGCCACCACGGTGCGGGTGCGCAACGGCAAGGCGAGTTACTTCGACGGCCCGTTCGCCGAAACCAAGGAGCAGCTCGCCGGCTTCTACCTGGTGGAAGCGGACGACCGCGAACAGGCCCTGGAGATTGCCGCGAAGATCCCGGCGGCGCGGGTTGGCTGCGTGGAAGTGCGGCCGGTGCGGGAGCTGGAGGTCGGCTGAGGCCGCCCGTCAGCGATCCACTCGCCGCAGCCGCTCGGCGGCATAGCGCGGGTACAGGTGGCTGACGCTGCGGATCAGTTCGTAGCGGGTCAAGCTGACCCCGGCGAAACGCTCGGGGATCGGCACCTGCATCAACTCGTTCATGTCGGCGCCCTTCTGCGCCCCCTGGCGCATCACGCCGTCGAGCCAGCCCAGGTAGTCGCGCATCTGGGCGAAGGGTGCGTCGTTGCGCGCCACCGGCCCGTGACCGGGGACGATCAGGGTCCAGGGCAGTTGCTCGAGGACCTTCAGGTCGTCGAGCCAGACATCCAGGCCGGGGCTGTTCGGCGTGGTCAGGGCACGCTGGTAGAACACCAGGTCGCCGGCGAACAGCACGCCGGTGGTCTCGTCGAGGATCGCCAGGTCGGCGCCGGTGTGGCCACCCAGACCGAGCAGATGCAGCCGATGTCCGCCGACCTCCAGAACGCCGGGCTCGACCGTTTCGCCGGGCAGCACCACCTCGGTGCCGCGCATCCAGTCGCCGACCAGGCGGTACATGTTGTCGGCCATGGCGTTGCCCTGCTGGCGCAACAGTTCGGCGGTGCCAGCCAGGGCCTGGATCGGCACGTCGGTGAACGCCTGGTTGCCCAGCACATGGTCCGGATGGTGATGGGTCAGCAGCACACGCTCGACCGGCTTGTCGGTGACCTTGGCGATGGCTTGGCGCAGGGCCTCGCCGTAGCGCCGCGAGGGACCGGTGTCGATCACTACCACGCCGGCCCCGGTGACGATGAAGCCGATGTTGACGATGTTGCCGCCGTTGGCCTGGGCGAAGTTGTCCGTGCTGCCCTCCAGCAGCCAGGTGTCCTCGGCGATCTGCCGGGGCTCCAGGCGGTACTCGAGTTCCGCCCATGCCGGCAGGGTGAAACAGAGCAGCAAGGTAAGGATCAGCGGGCGCATGGTGCTATCCCTGCAATGACATGACGAAGGGCAGGCTGACCGCCGCTACGAGACCCAGCACAGGGACCAGCAACGGGATGAAGCGGGACAGGTTCATGGCGTCTCCTTCTGATCTGGAGCTTCTTGGGCTTTCTAGAAATCGGCTTCGAACTCGTTACCGCTGTTGTCGCGCAACCACAGCCGCGTCGGCTCGTCGCCGCGTACTTCGAAGGTCAGCGAGGGGTTCTCGGACACCGCCGGGAACAGCTCGAGCCGGCCCAGCACGCTGCCGTCTGCCGAACGCAGCTCGGCCTGGTCGAGGTAGAACTCGGGAATGCCGCCAACTAGGCCGTTGTCCATCGGATGGGAGACTTCCAGGCGCAACCGGTCGAATTCGCCGCGCGGGAAACGCCCGCCCAGCACCTGGCCGAGGCGATCCTCCCAACCCTCCTGGGCGCGCACCACACTGGGTGCGGTACAGCCGCCGCCGGCGGCATCGACCCGCGCCGAAGCGACATGCCAGACTCCGTCGCGGGTCAGCACCGCGGCACGGATCGGCGTGGCCTGCTCGACACGGATGCGGATCGCCAGCAACGGGCGCAGGCGTGGCCCGGGATGGAAGGTAAAAATGTGCGGGATGGGGTTCAGCTCGGCCCAGGCCATGATCTTCACCACCTCGCCGTCGAGGGCGCTGGCGTCGATGTGGATCGGCACCTGCCGCGCATCTTCGGCGAACGGCGGCACTTCCAGGCGCACCCGCTGATCGAAGACCACGGGCGCCCCATCCAGCAGACGGCGGTGGTAGAAGTCCCACATGGCCGACTGCAACGGGTCCTTGCCCTCGGCGGGCAGGTGTCCCGACAGGCCTAGCAGGGCCAGCAGCAGCAGGCTACGCATATCCATCGCCGACTCCCCTCAGAGTGGGTGACGCGCCCTCGACTCGGGTTGGGACATTCCACCCCGACTCACTGAACGTCCTGATAAAGACCCGGCAGCTCGTAACGCAGCCCTTCGGCCTCGTAGAGTTTCTTGACCTTGCCGTCGAGGATCAGCCCTTCGAGCACCTCCTCCACCGCGTAGGCCAACTGGCGGTTGCTTTCGTGTACCGCCATGCCGATGTCCCATACCTGCCGGCCCATGTCCGGGTAGGCGTTTTCCGCCGCCTTCAGCTTCGCGTCGCCGGAATGGCTGAGCAGCCAGTCCAGCTCGCCGCGCAGGCCCATCACCGCATCCACCTTGGCCGCGCGCATGGCGGCGAAGGCTTCGGTAGGGGTACGGAAATGCTGGGTATGGCCGCTGAGCCGGCCGCCCATCACGGACGACAGATAGAACGAGGGCACGCTCTCCAGCTCCACCCCGATAGGGTGGTACTGGAACACCGCGATGCTCGGCACGTCCTTCAGCCGGCGGGTGTCGTAGACCACCTGCCAGCACTCGCGCTGGTAGGGGCCGAACATGGCTACCCGCTCGTTGATCAGCTCGCCCAGTTCGTTGCGCTTGAAGGTGAAGTCTCGGTCGTAGGGCACGCGCATCATCAGGTCCGCGTGCTCGTTCGGGCGCAGGTAGT
Organism: Pseudomonas sp. PIC25; assembly: GCF_002286785.1. GTDB lineage: Bacteria > Pseudomonadota > Gammaproteobacteria > Pseudomonadales > Pseudomonadaceae > Pseudomonas_M. The sequence goes on from NZ_MUJY01000182.1 coordinate 6,572, forward strand.
GGCCCTTCCAGATGTAGTTGCGCAGGTCGTCGTCGAGCTTTTCGCCGGGCTCCATCCAGAGCAGCTCCAGCTTCAGCCCAAGGCCCTCGGCAAGCGCCCCGGCCACGGCGACGTCGACTCCGCGCGGCTGACCGTCCTGCTTGTAGCTGTAAGGGGGGAAGTCCTGGTACACCGCGACCTTGAGTACGCCCGAGGCGACGATGTCGTCATACGGGCGAATCTGTGCCAGGGCCTGCTGCCCGGCGAGCAGCAGGCTGAACAGCAGGACGAACAGGCGCATGGGCCTACTCCGAGACGGCGACGCTTTCCAGGTAGGTACGGATCGCCCAGAGCGCTTCCTGGCTCAGGTAATCGGCCATCCGCGGCATGTACACGGCGCCGTCGCGCACCGCACCGTTGATCACCCGCTCCTTGAACCACTCGTCGCCTTCGAGGCCGGCTTCGAGATAACGCAGGTCAGGGGCGATGCCGCCGGAGATGGCTTCCAGGCCATGGCAACGGGCGCAGTTCTGGTTGTAGGCGGAAGTACCGATCTCGACGGCCTTGGCGTGCTTCTCGTAGGGTTCGCGGTAAGGGTTCTCGTCGCGCCACTCGGTGCCCAGTTGCTCCAGGTCGGAAGTGTTGACCGCCTGCGGGGTGACGTCGCCATGACCCATCACCAACCCGGAAGCGCTCAGAATCCCTGCGCCGATCAGTGCACGCCATGCGATGTTCTTGTTCATAACTTCACCCTCTTCGTAATGCTGTGCAAGGCCAGGCGCCCCGGCGGAGCGCGTTGAATCGAATCTTAGGAAGGGCGGCGTTATCCCAGTATCCTGCTTTGGTTTTCAGCGACTACTCCCTTGGTAGTAGGGCGTACGACCAAGGCCAAGGGATGAGCCATCCGGGAATCTTTCCCGCTCTTCGCGGGAGCTTTTCCGTATCGGCTCGAGGAGGCGGCGAGCAGTATCGATTCGCCGGACGCCACCGGGCGCCCGGCCGAATCGACATGGGGAACCGCACACATGACAACAAGACAGTACCCTCGCCGCCCGCATCCGCTCGCCGGCCTCATCCATGGCCTGGCGCTCGCCGGCGGTCTCGCCGCCGCACCGTTCGCCAGCGCCAAGCCGGTCGCCTGGGAGGACATCGCCAACGACCACGCGACGCCGCAGGACGTCCTGCAATACGGCCTGGGCACCCACGCCCAGCGTTACAGCCCACTCGACCAGGTGAACGCCAACAACGTGTTCAAGCTGACGCCGGCCTGGTCCTTTTCCTTCGGCGACGAGAAGCAGCGCGGCCAGGAATCCCAGGCCCTGGTCCACGACGGCGTCATCTACGTCACCGGCTCCTACTCGCGGGTATTCGCCCTCGACGCGCGTACCGGCAAGCGCCTGTGGAGCTATGCCCACCGCCTGCCCTCGGACATCCGCCCCTGCTGCGACGTGGTCAACCGCGGCGCCGCCATCTATGGCAACAAGATCTATTTCGGCACCCTCGACGCGCGCATCGTCGCCCTCGACAAGGACACCGGCAAAGTGGTGTGGAACAAGAAGTTCGCCGACCATGCGGCCGGCTACACCATGACCGGCGCACCGACCATCGTGAAGGACGGCAAGACCGGCAAGGTGCTGCTGATCCATGGCAGCTCCGGCGACGAGTTCGGCGTGGTCGGCCAGTTGTTCGCCCGCGACCCGGAAACCGGCGAGGAGATCTGGATGCGGCCGTTCGTCGAAGGTCATATGGGCCGTCTGAACGGCAAGGACAGTACACCCACCGGCGACATCAAGGCGCCGTCCTGGCCGGACGATCCCAACTCGCCCACCGGCAAGGCGGAAGCCTGGAGCCATGGCGGCGGCGCCCCGTGGCAGAGCGCCAGCTTCGATGCCGAAACCAACACCCTCGTCGTCGGCGCCGGCAACCCTGCGCCCTGGAACGGCTGGGCACGCACCGCCAAGGACGGCAAGCCGGCCGACTACGACAGCCTCTACACCTCCGGCCAAGTCGGCGTCGATGCCAGCACCGGCGAAGTGAAATGGTTCTACCAGCACACCCCCAACGATGCTTGGGACTTCTCCGGCAACAACGAGCTGGTGCTGTTCGACTACAAGGACAAGAACGGCAAGACCCTCAAGGCCACCGCCCACGCCGACCGCAACGGCTTTTTCTACGTGGTGGACCGCAGCAACGGCAAACTGGTCAACGCCTTCCCCTTCGTCGACAACATCACCTGGGCCAGCCATATCGACCTGGAAACCGGCCGCCCGGTGGAAATCGAAGGCCAGCGCCCGCCGAAACCCGAACCCGGCGAGAAGCACGGCAAGGCGGTGGAGGTCTCGCCGCCCTTCCTCGGCGGCAAGAACTGGAACCCCATGGCCTACAGCCAGGACACCGGGCTGTTCTACGTGCCGGCCAACCACTGGAAGGAGGACTACTGGACCGAGGAGGTCACCTACAAGAAAGGCGCCGCCTACCTCGGCCAAGGCTTCCGCATCAAGCGCATGTACGACGATCACGTCGGCATCCTGCGGGCGATGAACCCGGCCACCGGCAAGGTCGCCTGGGAACACAAGGAGCGCCTGCCGCTCTGGGCCGGCGTGCTGGCGACCAAGGGCAACCTGGTGTTCACCGGCACCGGCGACGGCTACTTCAAGGCCTTCGACGCGAAAACCGGCAAGGAGCTATGGAAGTTCCAGACCGGCAGCGGAATCATCTCACCGCCGATCACCTGGGAGCAGGACGGCGAGCAGTACCTCGGCGTGACCGTCGGCTACGGCGGCGCCGTGCCCCTGTGGGGCGGCGACATGGCCGAGCTGACCAAGCCGGTGGCCCAGGGCGGCTCGTTCTGGGTATTCAAGCTGCCGAGCTGGGACAAGGCCAGCGCCAGCCGCTGATCGCCACGCCGCGCCTCTGTTCCGCCGGGGGCGCGGCCCTTGCCGTTATCCACAGGAATCCCGCCATGCTTCGCCTACTGCTAGTTGCCCTGCTGATGGGCGGCAACGCTTTCGCCGACGACGAGATGCCGGTCATCGGCGGCTGCCGCCTGGAAGCGGAAAGCCATTGCCCGGGCGCCGATTTGCGTAACGCCGATCTCAGCCACCTCGACCTGCGCAGGATCGACCTCTCCGGTGCCGACCTGCGCGGTGCCGACCTTCGCCACAGTCGCCTCGACTTGGCCAATCTGGAAAAGGCCAACCTGCAGGGCGCCAATCTCAACCGCGCCAGCCTCCAGCAGACCAACCTGCGCCTGGCCGATCTGCGCGGCGCCAGTCTGATGGCCATCCGGGGCTGGGGCCTGTTCGCCCAGGCCAGCCACTTTGACCGCGCCGACCTCACCGGCGCCGATCTCGAATCCGCACGCCTGAGCGGCGCCACGTTTCACGATGCCCGGCTGGTGGCCGCCAGTCTCGAAATGACCTGGTTAAGCAAGGCCGACCTGAAAGGTGCGAACCTCACCGACGCCAACCTGCAGGAAGCCAAGCTCAACGACACCAACCTGGAAAACGCCATCCTCACTGGTGCCCGCCGGCACTACGCGACGTTCCAGAACACCAACATGGAAGGCTGCACGGCGTGTCCGGTCGATTGGGAGAAGTGAGGGAGCCCTTTGCAGGTCTGACACCGCACAGGGGAGCCGGGTTTGGCGCCTCCTCACGACGCCGGGCGCATCTCCCGTTCCCCCAGGCGCAGCACGCCGGTATCGATCGCCAGGTGCACCAGCTCCGCATGGGAGCTGACCTGAAGCTTGCTCTTGAGCAGGGTCAGGTAGTTGGAGACAGTCTTGGCGCTGATGCACAGCTTCTCGGCGATCTGCCGGGCCGGCAGGCCCTTGGCGAGCATCACGAAGATTTCGAATTCGCGCTGGGTGATGCCGCGCAGGCGCGGGTCGCTGTCTTCGCCCTGGGTGGCGTGACAGGCGAGCTGCGTGGCCAAGGGCTGTTCGATGTAGGGATAGCCGGCGAGGATGCGCCGCACCGCCTCCACCAGCACGTCCGGCGGCGAGTTCTTGGTGATGTAGCCCGCTGCGCCACTGTCCAGGGCTTGGCGTACCAACGGCAGTTCGTCGTGCATGCTGAAGAACAGCACGCGCAATTGCGGCAGGCGCTGGTGCAGCCGGCGGGTGGTCTCCAGTCCACTGATGCCGGGCAGCCCGATGTCCATGATCACCAGGCTGGGAATGTCCGCCTGGGTCTGCCGCAGCGCTTCCTCGCCGCTGCCCGCTTCGCTCACCTGAACGTGCGGAAGCAGGGTACGGAGCAGGCTCGCGTAGCCCTGCCGGACCACGGCATGGTCGTCTACCAGGAGAATTTTCATCGGCTCGCCTCCAGCATCGGGATGTCCAGTCGGATCGCCCAGCCACGACCGGGGCGGCTGAGCACCTTCAATTCGCCGCCCAGGCAGCGGGCGCGCTCGATCATCGAGCGCAGGCCGATCCCGGCCCGCACCGGCCCGGCGGCACCGCGACCGTCGTCGCGCACCCACAGGCGCAAGTGCCCCGCCCCCGGTTGCAGGCGGATGAAAACGCGTCCGGCCCGGGCGTGCCGGGCGACATTGGTCAGCGCCTCCTGCAACAGGCGGTAGAGATGCGCCCTCGACGCCAGCGGCAGTTCGGGAAGATGGCGGCTCAGGCGCATCCGGCAATCGATGCCCTGGGTCGCCTGCCACTGCTCGCCGAGCTGGCGGATCGCCGCGTCCAGGCTCAGGTGTTCGAGCATCACCGGATACAACTCGCGGGTCAGGGCACGAAACCCTTCCTGCAACAGGCCGCAGTTGCGCTCCAGGCCGATCAACGCATTGCGCTGGGCCTGGGGCTGGCCGCTCAGGGCATTAGCCAGGCAGGCCTGGGCGCGAATCCCGGCGACGTACTGGCCGAGGTCGTCGTGGAGGGCCTGCGCCAGATGGGTCCGCTCGCGCTCCTGCAAGGCCAGCAGGGCCTGGGTCAGCTCGCTGTTATCGGCGCGGGCCTGTTGCAGGGCGCCGGCCATACGGTTGAAGTGATCGGCCAACAGGCGCGTTTCCGGCTGGCCATGGCCAGCCAGGCGCACCTCCAGCCGGCCCCGGGACACCTGCTCCAGAGCGCCGAGCAGCTCGGCCAGCACCCGCAATCCGCGGCGCACCGCCCAGCGGATCGCCAGTAGGCTGACCACCAGGGCCAGGGCGAATAACGCCAGCAACTGGACCAGCGAATCGCGCACCTCATCGACTTCGTCGCGCGGCTCCACGCTCACCCATAGCCGCCGTCCATCGGCCAGCGCCAGGGTCTCGCCACTCATCGATCCACCGTACAGCCAGGCCGTCAACCAGTCTGGCTCGGGCGTTTGCGGTATCGCATCGGAGGCATTCAGCCAGTGGGCCCGGACATGCCGCAGCCCCTCGGTGAGATCGGGCTGCAGCGCGGCGGCGTCGCGCAGAGCCAGCACGCGCAGTTGCGCCACCACTGCCTGGGCGGCATCGAGCTCGCGCTGCACGTCGTGACGCGCTTGGCGCAGCAGCACGATCAGGCACACCAGCGCCACCGCCGCGAAGAACAGCGTCACCCAGAGACCGATGCGGCCAAGCGTGGACATGGCGCAGCCGATCAGCGGACCACGAAGCGTCCGGACATGCCCTTGGCTTCCAATCCCTTGCAGTAGAACGGGAAGCTGCCCGGCTTGATCGGCACGAAGAAGATTTCCGCCTGTCCGGCGTCTTCGAACTCCAGTTCGGTGAGAGTCATCGCCTTGATCTCCACCCCACCGGCCTCGACCTTGCGCAGGAAGATCGACACCGCGAATTCCGGTGCCTGGAAGGCGCATTCCTTCTGCCCATTGGAGATGACCTTGAGCTGGTAGGCCTTGCCGGTCTCCAGCGAATACTCGTTCTGCGACATGAAGTAATCGCTGTCGTCCGAGCCCAGCACCAGGTCCGGCAGCGGCTGGGTGCGGCGGGTCAGGTCGCCGGCGGCGTGGACCTTGTCGAAACCGATCAGGCTGGCGATGAGTAGCAGCGGCAGGAGCAACGCTTTGAACAGTTGCATGGCGGGTCCCTTTTCTTGTTATGGATGCACGGGACCATCCTAGGGGCGCAACGTCCCGGACAACCTACTACCTTGGTACCGGCCAACTGGTACTTTCTTCATATTTCCCGCCACCTCCGGGCTTCCCTATGCTGGCAGCAACCCTGGAGGAATTGCCCATGCGCCTGCTCGCGATCCACGGCCTGGCCTACCTGCTCGCCATCGCCAGCGCCGCCCTGCTCGCCACCCACAGCCAGGCTGCGGAAAGCGAGTTGCAGGTACGCATCGGCTACCTGGCCTACCGCCCCGATCCCGGCCCGCTGCTGTCCAACGTCATCCCCGAGCCCGGCGATGCCGGCCTGCGCGGCGCCGAGCTGGCGATCACCGACAGCAACAGCACCGGCCGCTTCCTCAAGCACCACTATGCTCTCCAGGTGGCGGACAGCCCCAGCCCCGAGGCTCTGCTGGATGAGGCGCGCCGGCTGCATGCCGACGGCTTGCGCCTGTTCGTGGTGAATGCCCCGGCCGACAGCCTGCGCCAGCTCGCCGCCGCGCTGCCGGACAGCCTGCTGTTCAACGCCGGCAGCGCCGACGACGGCCTGCGCCTCGACGCCTGCCCGGCCAACGTGCTGCATACCCTGCCCAGCCGCGCCATGCTGGCCGACGCCCTGGCCCAGTTCCTCGCCGTGCGCAAGTGGAACCGCTGGCTGCTGATCGTCGGCACCACCGCCGACGACAAGGCCTATGCCGACGCCCTGCGCCGCGCAACCAAGCGCTTCGGCCACAAAATCGTCGCGGAAAAGCCCTGGACCTTCGATAACGACCAGCGCCGCAGCGCCCAGGCCGAGATGCCGCTGTTCACCCAGACCGCCGAGTACGACGTGGTGCTGGTGGCCGACGAGCGGGGCGACTTCGGCGAATATGTGCCCTACCAGACCTGGTACCCGCGCCCGGTGGCCGGCACCCAGGGGCTGACCCCGACCGGCTGGCACAAGACCGTGGAAACCTACGGTGCCGCCCAGTTGCAGAAGCGCTTCGAGGAACAGGCCGGGCGCTGGATGAACGACCGCGACTTCGCCGCCTGGATCGCCGTGCGCAGCATCGCCACCGCCGTGACCCGCCTGCGCGACAGCGCACCGGCGGCGATCCGCAGCCTGGCCCTCTCCGCCGACCTGCCGATCGACGGCTTCAAGGGGCGCAAGCTCAGCTACCGCGCCTGGGACGGCCAGCTCCGCCAGCCGATTCCGCTGGTCCACCCACGGGCGCTGGTCTCCACCTCGCCGCAGGATGGCTTCCTCCACCCCAGCAGCGAGCTGGACACCCTGGGCCTCGACGCCCCGGAAAGCCGCTGTCGGTTGAGCGACGCGAGCCTGTGACGCCGCCCCCATAACGACAAGAGAAAACGCCATGCCCACTGCCCTGCCGACCCGCCTCCTCGCCACCGCCCTGCTGGTCGCCGCCGGCCCGGCCCTGGCCGCCACCGCCTACGTGTCCAACGAGAAGGACAACACCCTCAGCGTCATCGACCTGGAGCGCATGGAAGTCACCGGCGCCCTGGAGGTCGGCATGCGCCCGCGCGGCCTGGCGCTGTCCCACGACAACAAGCTGCTCTACATCTGCGCCAGCGATTCCGACCGCGTGCAGGTGCTCGACCTGGCCAGCGGCAAGATCGTCAAGGAACTGCCCTCCGGCGCCGACCCGGAACAGTTCGCCCTGCACCCCAACAACAAGTGGCTGTACATCTCCAACGAGGACGATGCACTGGTCACCGTGGTGGACGTGGACAGCGAAGAGGTGCTGGCACAGATCGACGTCGGCGTCGAGCCGGAAGGCATGGCCGTCAGCCCGGACGGCAAGTGGGCGGTGAACACCAGCGAAACCACCAACATGCTGCATTGGATCGATACCACCACCCATCGGTTGGTGGACAACACCCTGATCGACCAGCGCCCGCGGCATGTCGAATTCAGCAAGGACGGCACTCTGCTCTGGGCCTCGGCGGAGATCGGCGGCACCGTCAGCGTGGTCGACGTGGCGAGCCGGCAGGTGCTGAAGAAACTGAACTTCCAGATCAAGGGCATCCACCCGGACAAGGTGCAGCCGGTGGGCATCAAGCTGACCTCGGACGGCAAGTACGCCTTCGTCGCCCTCGGCCCGGCCAACCACGTGGCGGTGGTGGATGCGAAGACCTACGAGGTGCTCGACTACCTACTGGTGGGCCGGCGCGTGTGGCACATGGCGTTCTCCCCGGACGAGCGCCTGCTGTTGACCACCAACGGCGTCAGCGGGGATGTCTCGGTGATCGATGTGGAGAAGCTCAAGGTGACCAAGTCGATCAAGGTGGGCCGCTATCCCTGGGGCGTGGTGGTGAAGCCATGAGCGCCCTGGAGCTGCATGGCGTCGGCTTTCGCTATGCCACCCGGCCGGTACTGGAGGACGTTTCCTTCAGCGTCCCGCCCGGCCATTTCACCGCCCTGCTCGGCCCCAACGGCGCTGGCAAGTCCACCCTGATCGCCCTGCTCACCCGCCTCTACGACCTGCAAGAAGGCGACGTCAGCGTCTATGGCTGTTCCCTGCGCCAGCAGCCGCGCCTGGCGCTGCGCCAGCTCGGCGTGGTGTTCCAGCAGAGCACCCTCGACCTCGATCTCAGCGTCGAGCAGAACCTGCGCTACCACGCCGCCCTGCATGGCATGCCGCGGCGGCTGGCGGCGGCGCGGATCGACGAGGAGCTGGCCCGGCAGTCCCTGACCGAACGCCGCCGCGACAAGGTGCGCCTGCTCAACGGCGGCCACCGTCGCCGTGTGGAGATCGCCCGCGCGCTGCTGCACAAGCCGCGCCTGCTGCTGCTCGACGAGGCCAGCGTCGGCCTCGACCCGGCCAGCCGCCTGGCACTCAACCGGCACGTCCGCCAACTGTGCCGCGACGAAGGGCTGAGCGTGCTCTGGACCACCCACCTGCTGGACGAGGTACAGGCCGACGACGACCTGCTGATTCTCGACCGGGGCCGCCTGGTGGCCCAAGGCCGCGCCGCCGACCTGGGCGGCGACGACCTGGCCGCCACCTTCGAACGCCTGACCCGGCGGGAGGCAGCATGAGCACTCCGGAATCCGCGTTCACTGCCGCATCCCGCCTGGGCCCTGGCGCCTACTGGGAATGCCTGCGCGGCATCGTGATCCGCGAGTGGCTGCGCTTCGTCCAGCAGCGCTCGCGCTTTCTCAGCGCCCTGGTCCGCCCGCTGCTCTGGCTGCTGGTGTTCGCCGCCGGTTTCCGCGCCGCCCTGGGCATCGCCATCATCGAGCCCTACGACACCTACATCACCTACGAGACCTACATCGTCCCCGGCCTGGCCTGCATGATCCTGCTGTTCAACGGTATGCAGGGCTCGCTGTCGATGGTCTACGACCGCGAGATGGGCAGTATGCGCGTGCTGCTCACCAGCCCGCTGCCGCGTGGCTTCCTGCTCTGCGGCAAGCTGCTGGCGACGGCGCTGATCTCGCTGCTGCAGGTTTACGCCTTCCTCGCCATCGCGTGGCTCTACGGGGTGCAGCCGCCCGTCGCCGGCCTGCTTGCGGCCCTGCCGGCGCTGCTGCTGGTGGCGCTGCTGCTCAGCGCCCTGGGGCTGCTGCTGTCCAACGGCATCCGCCAACTGGAGAACTTCGCCGGGGTGATGAATTTCGTCATCTTTCCGCTGTTCTTCCTGTCGTCGGCGCTCTACCCGCTGTGGAAAATGCGCGAGGCCAGCGAGTGGCTGTACTGGATCTGCGCGCTCAACCCCTTCAGCCATGCGGTGGAACTGGTGCGCTTCGCCCTCTACGAACGCCTCAACGGCCTGGCCCTGGCGGTATGCCTGGGCCTGACCCTGGTGTTCACCGTCCTCGCCGTGCTCAGCTTCAACCCCCAGCACGCCGCCCTGCGCCGCGCCGCCTGAGGGCACGCAGCCCCGCACTCCCGGATTGCGCCAAGGCTTATCCAGGGCTACAGGCATGACATCCCACTGTGTGGGGGCCTTGTGGGAGCGAATTCATTCGCGATGGGATGACGGCCATGCCTGGTCAATCGAATGAACTCGCTCCCACAGAGATGGCCGGGCGGAGAGGTGGATGAATAGGCCCGCTCCCGCCGTTACGTGAACCACCTCCCACGCCGATCTACTACTTTGGTACCTGTTTTCCCCTCCATCGTAGGATTCCCAAAGCATTGCCACTTCTTTGTAATGACTGCATCGAAAGGCTCGGGTCAGCCATGATGTCGAAGATGCTCGCTACGCTGTTGGCGCTTCTGGGGTTCGCCTCCCTGGCCATGGCGGCCACGCCGGAGCCGTCGCTGTTTTCAGCCGACGGCTACCGTATCGACCGCTACCGCAGCCCGACTCCGGCCCAGGCCGATGGTGCCGTCACCCTCGATACCCCTGCCCTGCAAGCGCTGCTGGAGCGCCAGCCGAAGCCGCTGCTGGTGGACGTCTACCGCCTGCCCTGGCTGCACGGCCGCTTCGTCGAGGACGAGCCGCACCGCAACATCCCCGGCAGCCTGTGGCTGCCGAACACCGGCGACGGCGTGCTGGAACCCTCCTGGCAGAACTACCTGAACCGCCACCTGGCAGCCGCGACCGCAGGCGACAAGCGCCGCGCCATCGTTTTTTATTGCCGATCCGACTGCTGGTTGTCCTGGAACAGCATCCGGCGCGCTCGCGCGCTGGGCTACGAATCGCTCTACTGGTACCGTGACGGTATCGACGCCTGGCAGCAGGCCGGCCTGCCGCTGCAAGCCGCCGAGCCGGCACCGTACCCGTAAGAGGAGCCTGGAGAGACAAGAGCCGAAGGAACGGAACGGGGCCTGCCACCCCGAACGATGAGTTGCTTGATTTGCCAAACTTATAACGACAAGAACCGAGGTGAACGGCCGTGTACAAGATTCTGATAGCCGACGACCATCCGCTGTTTCGTGAAGCCATCCATAACGTCATCAGCGACGGCTTCCCCGGCAGCGAAATAATGGAAACCGCTGACCTCGACAGCGCCCTGGCCCTGACCGAGGAACACGACGATCTCGATCTCATCCTGCTCGACCTGAACATGCCCGGCATGCATGGCCTCAACGGCCTGATCAACCTGCGCAACGAGGCGCCCACCATTCCGGTGGTGATCGTCTCCGCCGAGCAGGACAAGCAGATCGTGCTGCAAGCCATCACCTACGGCGCGGTGGGCTTCATCACCAAATCCTCGCCGCGTGCACAGATGACCGAGGCCATCGAGCAGATCCTCAACGGCAACGTCTACCTGCCGTCGGACATCATCCGCACCCAGAAGAACTCGCCTCGCCGCAGCCACCACGAGGAAAGCAGTATCCCGCCGGAACTGCTGCAGGCGCTGACCCGCAAGCAACTCCTGGTGCTGGAGCGGATGACCAAGGGCGAGTCGAACAAGCAGATCGCCTACAACCTGGACATCGCCGAAACCACGGTGAAGGCCCACGTCTCGGCGATCCTGCGCAAGCTCAACGTGCACAACCGGGTGCAGGCGATCCTCTCCGCCGGCGACATCGACTTCGCCGCCTACCTGCGCCGCTGAATCTGCTCTCGGAGAAGGGCGAGCCAGCTTTTCGCGGTGTTTTTTTGGCCCTCTCCCCCGCCCCTCTCCCTTGAGAGGGGCGCAGACGGCTTCTCAGCCGTGCTTCTCCAACAGGTGACTCATCGCCGTCTTCAATTTCATCGGCCGCACCGGCTTGTGCATCAGGGTGTGGCCCAGCTCGCGCATCTGCTGCTTCAGTTCGTTGCTGTAGTTGGCGGTGATCATCAGCGCCGGTAGCGGCGCTGCGCGGCGGGCATTGATCGAGGCGACCACGTCGACACCGTTGAGGTCGTTGTCCAGGTGGTAGTCGGCGATCAACAGGTCGGCCTCGTCATGGAAGTTGTCCACCTGCCGCGCCAAGTCCTCCTCGGACAATGCGGTCACCACCTGGCAGCCCCAGCCCTCCAGCAACGTGCGCATGCCGGAGCAGATTGCTGCATCGTTATCCACCACCCAGACCCGCGCCCCGCGCAGGCGCTCCACCAGCAATTCGGGCGTGTCCGGCGCCTGACGTACCCGTGCCGCACGCTTGGCCAACGGCACCTCGATGGCGAACATCGAACCCTTGCCCGGTTGCGAGGCGACGCGGATGCGGTGGCCGAGCATGCGGGCAATCTTCTCGACGATGGCCAGCCCGAGGCCGAGGCCGCGATCCTGGTTGGGCCGCGCGCCCTCGCCGCGCTTGAACTCCTGGAATATCTCGCCGAGCTTGTCCGCGGGGATGCCGATGCCGGTGTCCCAGACCTCGATGGACAGGCTCTGGCGCACGCGCCGGCAGCCGAGCAGGATGCGTCCCTGGCGGGTGTAGCGGATGGCGTTGGTCAGCAAGTTACGCAGGATTCGCGCGAGCAACTGGGTATCGCTGCGCACCAGTGCCGAGCTGGGGATGAAGTCCAGTCGAAGCCCTTCGCTGGCGGCGAGCTGGCGGAACTCGGCGGCGAGGTTGTCGAGCAGTTCGCTGACCGCGAAGGAAGCGATGTCCGGCTTGATCACCCCGGCGTCCAGCTTGGAGATGTCCACCAGGGTGCCGAGCAGGTTTTCCACATCTTCCAGGGAGTTGCTGACGTTGCGGATCAGCCCGGCACTGGCGGTCGGCTCGCGCTGTTCCAGCAGGGCGCTGGTGAACAGCCGCGCGGCGTTCAGGGGTTGCAGCAGGTCATGGCTGACCGCGGCGAGGAACTTGGTCTTCGACAGGTTGGCCTGCTCCGCCTCGCGCTTGGCCTCGCGCAGGCGCGATTCCATCTGGGCGCGCTCGTCGATCTCGCGGCGCAACTGGTCGTTGACCGTGGTCAGCTCGGCGGTGCGCTCGCGTACCCGTTGCTCCAGGTTCTGGTAGGCCTGGTGCAGTGCCTCGGCGGTGCGGCGGCGCTCGGTGATGTCGCGGATCAGCACGAAGATGCCCACCACCTCGCCGTTGGCCAGGCGGTTCGGTACGTAGGAGCGCAGCATGTAGCGTTCCTGGCCAGTGAGGTTGGTCTCAGCCACCTCGAAGGTGATGCTCTCCCCAGACAGCGCCCGCTCGATGTAGGGCTCCAGGCGCCGGCAGTGCTCTTCGCTGTGCACTTCGCGCAGGCTCTGGCCGAGCATGGCGCCGCGCGGCCAGCGGTACCACTCCTCGTAGACCTTGTTGGTGAATTCGTAGACCAGGTCGGCGGACAGGTAGGCGATCAGCGCCGGCACGTGGTCGGTAATCAGGCGAATCCAGCGCTCGCTCTCGCGCAGCGCCTCGGCGTGGCGGTAGCGCTCGGTGATGTCGGTGAAGGTGTTGACGAAGCCGCCGGTGGGCAACGCGTGGGTGCGGATTTCCAGCATGCGGCCGTCGAACAGGCGCTGCTCCACCTCGCGGATCGGCCGACCGTTGGCATCGCGGCTGTCCGGGGTGAGCAGTTGCAGTTCGCTTTCCGCCATCACCTCGGCGAACGGCCGGTGCGCACCGATCGGCGCCAGCCCGCAGAGTTCGAGGAAGCGGCGGTTCCACAGCTCCAGCGCGCCGTCGATGCCGACCATGGCCACGCCCTGGGACAGGTTGTCCACCGCCCGTTGCAGCAGGTGCGACTTCTGCGCCAGGGCCTGCTCGCGGCGGGCGGTTTCGCTGATCTTCACTTCGGTGATGTCGGTGTAGAGGATCACCAGCCCGCCCTCGCGGGTCGGCCGTTCGCTGACCTGCACCCAACGCCCGTCGTGCAGGCGGTAGATCAGGTGCTCGTCGTCGCCGTTGCTGCGGTGCTCCTCGACGATCAGCCCGGTGCTCTCGGCCAACCGCTTGATCTCCGACAAACGGGTGCCGGCGCCGATGCGTGCGCGGGTGCGCGCCCAGAATGATTTGAAGCGGCTGTTAAAGAGGACGATGCGCTGCTCCTTGTCGAACAGCACGAAGGCGTCGGAGATGCTCTCGATGGCATCGATCAGGTGCTGGTGGGCGGTCTCGGCGCGCAGGCGGGCGTCGCTGAGCAACTGGTTGCTGGCCTTCAGCTCGGCCATCGCCTGGTTCAGCGCATCGGTGCGCTCGCGCACCTGCTCGGCCAGCACTACCGAGTGCTGGAAGGCGGCGTAGCTGTCGTCGCCGCGCGAGGCGCTGGATTCGACCCGTTCGATCAGCGCGGCGTTAATCCGGCGCAGCTTGCGGTTGTCGCTTTCCAGCGCGGCCAGCCGCGCTTCCAGGTCAACGACATACGCTTCCACCGGGTCGTCCGATGACGACGCCGGTGAAGGTCTGGTTGATATGCATGCCATTGAACTGTTCTCCGTAGGTGTTGAAACCGATCACCCGTTGGCGTCGAAGAAACTCCGCGGTCCGCTCCACGCTACCGTCGGCTTCCACTTCCAGGCGACGCAGGAAACAGTCGCAGCCGATGGTCAGCAACGGCGGACCAAGGCGGCTTTCCAGGCGCTCGAACTGCGCCTGCAGGTTGGGCAACAGCGGCCCGGGAGTCATGGCGGTGAGGACAATGCCGTTCTCCACCGCGCAATAAAAAGTCAGACTGAGGTCATCGTTGACCCGCTGCACGGAGCGCACGTAGTACTGCTCGTTGATCCGCACCGCCAGCGGGTGGGCGGCGAACAGGCGCAGGTCCAAGTCTTCCACCGCCACGCCGATCTGCTGGGCGTACTCCAGCGCCGCCGGTTCGGCGTTCAACTCGTAGACCCGCCGCGTCGCGCTGTCGGCGCGGGTCACCACCAGCTTCTCCGCGCGCGGCAGGATGTGGTGGGTGGAAAACACCTCGAATTCCAGCCAGGTGTTGACCAGCACCACCACCGCCGCCCCGGCATGGAAGCGCCCGCCGTAGTACACGTGAGTGTGGGTCAGGTGGTTATCGTCGCCGGCCGAGCCGCCGAAATGCGGGATGCTGCCGAACGCGGCACTGAGCGCGGCGAGCACCACCTCCTCACGGCTGGAGAGGCCATCGAGCAGGGTCAGGGCGAAGCTGTGGCCCTTGATCGGCGCCAGAGAATTGCCCCGGCAATCGTTGACCAGACGCTCCACCAATTGCTGCGCATCGAGCAGGCTGAAGCGCTCCATCTCGTCGATCAGCGCGCTGGCGATGGAAAAGCTGCGGTGATCGAACCCCACCGCACTGACGCAGCCCCGGCCGTAGCCCAGCGGCGTGATCTCCCCGGCGGTGGTACAACCGATCACGTTGATGCCGCCGAAATACTGCTCCAGGGCATCGCCCAGGGCTTCCAGATCGTATTCGGCGGAGCAGAAGAACAGCACGAAACCGAGGTGTGGGTGGATCAACTGGCGCGCCAGATCCTGGGCGACCACCTCGGCTTCCCGTGCGCTGGACATCGCGGTGACGACGCCGTCTGCCAGACCTTCTTGCATGTTCGCCCCGCCTATAACCCCACTGATTACAGGTTGATTCTACGGAGGGGTTTTGGAGGGCCGTATCCTACTTGGGTAGTGGCGGGGGGCATCCCAAGGTAGGGGGTGGTGATTGGCGAGAGCTGGTGGCGAACAGCGGCCAAGGCGCTTTCGTGCCTGGCTGAAGCCTTGGTTTAGCCCAGTTTGCAATGTGTGGGCTGAACGTCTCCCCATGGTTCGTGGCTTTTTCGGGGGAAATCGTCCTTGATACCGGTCTGGCAAGTTTGTGTGAGCGTTGGTTGGTGCGCTGGCTGACTTCGGCTTTAGCACCCGCTTTTAAAAAAAGAGCGGGCCCAACTCTCACCGGGCCCGCCCCACCCTTGCGCAATCGTTACCAGGACAACACGGCCCCCACCGCGAAGGTATCGGTGTCCTCGTTCAGCCCACTTCCCTCCGCCGCATCGATCTCGAACTGGTTGTATTCGGCCACCAGCTTGAGGTTGTCGTTCACGTCGTGGAAGAAGGCGATACCACGAGTCTCGTAGTCGGCGGCGACGCCCAGGCCGTTGCCGTCGTCCTTGGTCTTGCCGTAGGACAACGCCACGCGGTTCTTGCCAAAGCGGTAGGAGCCCTGCAGCAGGTAGCCGTCGCTGTCCACCTCGCGCAGCGTGGCTTCGCCGGCGTTGTTGGTGAAGAACGGGTTGATGCCCTTGGCCTGGAAGCCCGAGGCGGTCAGGGACACCGCGCCCATCTTGGCCTGCACGCCGTAGCCGAGGCCCTTGGAGGTGACTTCATCGACGGTGGAGTCGGTGTTGTCGGAAGTCTGGTAGCCGCCGTTGATCCAGGAATAAATCTGCGCACCGGCCAGGTCGAACTGGTAGGTGATTTCGGATTCGAAACGCGGGTTTTCCTGGTAGGCCTTGCCGGTGGCGCTGTCGTCGTTGGTGTCCACCGGGTCCATGATGCCGACCGCGATGCGCAGGCCATCCATCACCGGAGAGCGGTAGGTGATCTGCGAGGTCGGGAACGGATAGGGGTAGCCGCTACCGATGTTGCCGAAGGACACGCCGCCGCCGTCCACCAGGCCGAGGGTGTCGCTGACCTGGCCGTAGCCGGCGAGCAGTTCGTCGAGGAGGATGTTGGAGCGGGCGAACAGGCCGAAGTCCTTACCTACCAGCACTTCGCCCCAGTCGCTGGCGACGGTGCCGTAGAACTGACGGACGTCGATGGCGGTGTCGGTGCCGTTCTGCTCGCTGTCGTTGATGGTGACCCAGAAGGACGACCGGCCGCCCAGCTTCAGATCGCCGACCTGCTTGCCCATGTTGAAACCGATCCAGTTCGGCAGGAAGCCCATCTTCACCCGCGACTGGCGACGGTCGAACTGCTCGCCATCACGGTCCACGTCGCTGTTCACGTAGAACGCATTGATGTAGCCATCGGTGGAGAAGGTGGTGTCGTTCTGATCGTACAGGACGATTTCCGCCATGGCCGGTTGCGCAATGGTCAGCGCCACGGCGCTCGCCAGGGCGAGGGGTAGGAATCCGCTGCGCGCGATGTTGTTCTTGTTCATTTCGCTCTCCGCTGAGTAGGACGACTGCCATGCCAGTCGTGACGGGAGCGATTATCGAAAGGGGTCGGGTGGTGCCATACGCTGCCATGGAGGCAACCGGCTAGTACTTTGGCCGGGGCTCGGATCGCAACGCGCCGAGCATTAATCCCACTGCCCGGGAGGAGCAAGGCTTAGGTCGTAAAGTCTTCACGGCAGGCTCTGGATAGCCTGTCCGGTTATAGCGTCGGGGCGAAGGAAGGGGCCACGACCGGAAACAGCCGCGGTAAGAAATAAGACCTAAGTAGGCTTGAGGGAGAGTGCGGGCGGAAATGCGCCCCAGCATTTTGTAGGAGCGAGCTCTGCTCGCGAATGAAGCCACGCCAAAGCTTCGCCAGCAGAGCTGGCTCTTACGAAAAGCGGTTCAGCGTAGTACATAACTTGTGGGAGCGGATTCATCCGCGAAGAGTCGGATTGATTATCGCGAATGAATTCGCTCCCACAGAAGCGGCCGCCCTGGCTTGTCCTGCAGGGGCGAATTCATTCGCCCTCCTTCGGTTGACTCACTGCCAGCGACTATCCACCGGCGCGGCATTGGCCAATACGCGCCAACCGCCCTGGGCCTCGCGCAAGGCCTGATAATGAGCGAGCAAGGTGCTGCGGTCGAGCGTTCGTAGCGCCCTGCACAGGTGCTCCAGGTGATCGACGGAAGTCTTCCCCAAATGGGCCTGCCAATGCCAATCCGCTGCAGCACGCAGACTGGGGAAACGACTCAGGCGATCGGCCAGATCGACGCTCATTTCCCGCAGGGCCGTTACTTCCAGGGCGGCGAGCACCGCTGCCTGGTCGTCGAGAAAGGTTTCGATATGGGACAGGATTTGCTCCGCCGTCGCGTCCGGCGACTGCACTGCGAACAGCAATCCCCGTAGCCGCCCCACCGAACGAAACCCGGAAAAGATCGCGTAGCCCAGTTGCAACTCGCTGCGCAGGCGCCGGTAGAACGCCGGCTCGAGGCAGCGTCCAAGCAGACGCCAGGCCGCTTCGGTCTCCGCGCGGGCATCCGGCAATGGGCAGAACAGCAATAGCCCGCACTCCCCTGCCGGAATCGCCGCATCGCGCCAACGGTAGCGCACCTCCGGGGCTAGCGCTTGCGCAGCCGCCCGCGACGGCTCGCCGGGAACCTGCGAAAGCACCTGCTCCAGACGCTGCCGGTCCGCGCCTGCGTAGCCCAGGGCCAACCCGCCCCAGCGAGCCGTCCGCCAGCAGCGAGCCAGAGCGGCCTGCCAGTTGCCCGCGTCGATGGCGTCCGTCTCGGTGGGCGTTTCGAAGGCGTCGGCCAGCTCGTTCAATAACCGGCGGATCAGCAGTTCGCCGGCTGCACGACGACGCTCGGTGTCGCGTCGCTGAATCCCCCGTGCCCAGGCATCGGCGGACGGCGCCGACAGGCATTTCAATGCAGCATCGAGGACCGTCGGCTGCGGTGACGCCAGCCCGTACAAGCTCAGCACCCAATCGTCGCCCTGCCCGTCGAAGCGCACCTCCACCGCTGCCTGCCGTGCAGCCCGGACGACAGGTTGCAGCGCCGCAGCCAGGGCGTGGTGCAGCTCATCGTCTGCCGGTTGCTCTGGAAAACGCCAGCGCAGAAATACGGCAGCCTGCCCGGGAAACGGTGGATTGCACTCCTTCCAGAGGAAGGCCTCGGGAATGGCCATCTGCGGGCCGGAGGATGCCCCGGGCAGGGAGAGGAATGGATTGGCTGGGGGCAGACGCCAGGGTCCGCATTGCTCCTGAACATTAGGCAGCAAGGGTGCCTGCACCGTCTTGACCGGGAATCCCCGTCCTGCGGGCATGCTTGATACAGCGGCAACGGTCAGCAGTTCTACCCGCTGCCGGCGACACAGTTGCATCAGGATCGCTCGCAGGGCCAGCAGCCCCGATTCCGACACCCCTCCGCCCTCGACATCACCATCGCGCGGCCCCAGCCGCTCGGCCCAGGCGCGTGCGCGTGCCAATGGCGGCGACACCCGCTCGCGCATCGCCACGCTGCGGTCGTAATCGCGGCGCAGGTCGTGCCAATCGGCGGCGGCGAAGAAATCCAGCCAATCGAAGAAGGCCGGGACACAGGCCCCCGCGTTAGCCGCACCCGCCTCGCCCACTGTGAACTCGACAGCTACCACGGCTTGACCGGCGTAACGATAGGGCACACGCAGGTGCAGGCTGTCACAACCCGCCCGGGCACGCAGCCATTCGGACAGGCCGCCGGCCTCTTCGCCGGCCAGGCACTCGCCGAGAAAATCCAACGCCTCGCCAGCCGTGTCGGGGAGATCGTCGAGCAGGCCATACAGGCTCAGACGGCCCGGCTGTGCTTCGACACGCAGGCCCGTGGAGGTCGGCAGGCGCAAGGCGGGCGGCGCCGATTGCGGAACATAGGCACCGGCCGGTAGACGTCCGCCATGTCGCTCCGCCAACTCACGCAACTGTTCGAGCGGTTGCGGACTGGCCAGCACCAGCAGCATCTGCCCGGCTTGGTAGAAGCGTTGGTGAAAGCCCGCCAAGGCGTTCTGGAAGGCGGATTGCTCCACCGGCAACGTGCCACGATGCCCCGCATGGAAACCGAGGAAGGGATGGTCGGCGGGCTGCATCACCTGGGCCAGGGCGGCATCGCAGAGGGTATCCGTATCGCGACTGCGTGCCTGGAACTCAGCCTCCAGTACCTCCCGCTCGCGCAACTGCGCCTCCAGCGCCAACCGGGGATGGGCGAGCATGTCACAGAGGCGCGCCAGACCGCCGTCCAGGTCCGCCACCGGCACTTCAAAAAAGTAATAGCTGTCGCGTTCGCGGGTGCTGGCGTTGACCTGCCCGGCGCAGCGCTGGACATAGGCCATCAGCCCTTGATCGGCGGGAAAGGCCACGCTGTCGAGGAACAGCAGATGTTCGAGGAAATGCGCCAGTCCCGGATATTCGACGGGCGCGTCATGTCCACCAGCCGCCACCCGCACCACCGCCGCTGCCTGGACCAGCGCGGGGTCGTGCAGCAAGGCCACGCGCAGCCCGTTGGGCAGCGTGAGTTGGACAGGCGGGTCGGTCTTGGCGGTCATGGGTCGTTCGCTGTCGGTTGTCGGAGGTAGCATCCAGAGGGGCTGTCGGGCTGGCAATAGTTCTTTGGGCCGAGCCGACGGCGTATCTACATCACCGCACGGGCGATGGCGAAATAGATGAGGATGGACAGCAGGTCCTGAATGACCGTGGCCAAGGGCCCGCTTCCGAACGCCGGATCGATGGACAGCCGATCCAATAGCCAGGGCAGCAGCATGGCGGACAAGGTCGCGGTGGAACAGGCGGCCAGCACAGACAGGCCGATGCACAAGGCCACATCGAAGGCACCCCAGCGCAGCAAGACCAGAGGCCCGGCGATGAGCGCCAGGGGCAGGCCGATCGCCAGCCCCACCAGCAGCTCGCGCCGGGCCATCCTCCGCATCGTCACGCCGATGGACAACCCGCGCACCACCACCGTCTCGGTCTGGGTTCCCACCGCATCCGCGAGATAGACGATGCCAGGAATGAAGAAAGCGAGAACGATCCGCTCTTGCAGTTGCGCCTCGAACCAGCCGACGAAATCGGCTGCCAGAAAGGCGCCGGCCAACCCTACCAGCAGCCAAGGCAACCGATGGCGGAAACGCCGCTCCACCGGCTCCTCGCTGGATATCCGCGCCATGGCGGCGCTCTTGATGAAACCGCCGAGCCGCGACAGGTCTTCTTCGTGCTCCGCCAGCAAGACTTCGAGCAGCCGGTGCGGAGGAATCAGACCGACCAGATCACCCTCCCGGTCGACCACGGTCAGCGCAGACTCCTGGTTGCTCACGGCTCGCCAGGCCGCGACTTCCTGATCCACCCCCGGTGCCACTACGGGTGCCTGGTCATCCATCAGTTCGGTCAGGACTGTGGCGTCGCCGGCGGCGAGCAGGTTCTCGATACGCACCAGCCCGAGAAAACGGCGCCCCTCACAGACCACGATATGGCTGACACTCTCATATCGCCGGGTCGTCAGGGCATGCCGTACCTCACCCGCCGTCTGCCCCGGCGCCGCCAGCGGCACCTCCAGGGTGGCGAGTTGGGCGGCGGTCTCGAAGGGGAGCAATGTCGTATCGATAAACGTCTCGGATGGCATGGATGTCCTCCGGATGTGCTTATGTCAGGCCCCTCATGCCTCGCCCAAGGCGCAGGATCAGCAAGGTCACCAAGCCTCCGAGCATCGCCAGTCCGGCATCCTTCTGAGCGTCCCACTCGTCCCCTTGCGTCCCGAGGAAGGCCGAGCCCAGTTCGGGATTGACGATCAACGCGGCGGCCATCTCCACCTGTTCGTAGAAAGCGCTCATCGCCATCACCACCGACAGACTGAGAATCGCCAGCCATCGGCCGGTCAATCTGGCCGAGCGTTGCAATATCTCGCGCAAGGGATAGATCAGCAGCAGACCGAAGGAGAAGTGCACCACCCGGTCGTAATGATTGCGCTGGGTGCCGAACAGATCGCGCAGCCAGTAGCCGAGCGGGGTTTCGGCATAGGTGTAGTGCGAGCCGTAGAGGTGCATGACCATGAACAGGGTGAACAGCCAGTAGGACGGCAGGGAGAAGGTGAAGCGCCGGTAGGTCGCCAGCAGCAGCGCGCCGAAGAAGAACACCAGCAGGTTCTCCAGCAGCCAGTCCTCACGGCTGAGCGGGGCGATGGCGGCCCAAAGCCAGACCAGCAGGAGAATCGAAAGAATCAGGAACAACTGCAGGCGGGAACCCGGTTTTTCGATCACGTCATGTCCTCGGCGCGGCCATTCGAAATGAGGCCCGCGTTATCGCCGCGGGCCCCTCCAGCAAGCCTAGCCGGTGATGGTCGAAACGGCTCAGCTCGCCGCCACCACGCCCTTCCCGGCCGCTTCCAGCCCGCGCCATAGCCAGGAAGGCAGGAGTTCGGGGTCGAGGCTGTCGATCAGGTTTTTCACCGCCAGGCCCAGCTCGGTATCGCCCTCGATGGACAGCCGTCGGCGGAAGAACAGGGTGTCCGGGTCTTCCTGACGGCTGGCCAGCAGCAGGAATTCGCGCCAGTCGCCACTGATGCTGGCATCCGCCTGCTCGCGTGCGGCGATGCACAGGCCGGTGCGGCTGCGGGTCAGGCACCAGCTCAGGCCGAGGTCACGGATATGCAGGCGCAGCCAACGCCCCTCCAGCATGTCGAAGGCGCCCTCTTTCAGAGGACCGGCGAATATCCGGTTGAGCCCTTTTTCCAGGGCCAGTCGCTGTAGCTTGAAGGGCACGCGGGAGGCCAGTGGCAGCAAACGGTCGCCAAGGCCGAGAAGCATCGGAGTGGGCTTCAGCATAATCCGGCCTCCTCTGCCCGCAGCATTCCCGGGCGGCCATGCCAGTAGCCGTTGCAACCCTCTACCGCGAGCGGCGGCGCGTCTCCGCGGCGGACCGCATCGAAGCGCTGGATGCACTCCGCCATGCCTTCGGCTCGCGGGCTGAGACGCAGCAGGTCGGCCCCGGCTGCCTGCACCGACGGGTAGTCGGCGAGCAGGTTGCTCACCGCCGCGGACATGGTCTGGATGCCATTGAGAGTGAACAGGGCCTGGCCTTCCTGGCTGAGTAGCGGAATGCCCTCCGGGTAGTTCTGGCAGCAGAATTCGCAATCGTCCTTCGGGCGGTTCTCCGCCCTTGCGGTGAAGCAGCGCGCCGAGTAGGCCAGCGGCAGATGGCCGTAGGCGAACACTTCGATCTCCGGCCGGTTCATGCCGAGTTCGTCGAGCTGCTCGCCGACTGCCTTGATCAGAGCGCCGGAGCATTCCACCGGCGGAACCCAGCGGGTCATGCCGCAAGCCATCAGCTCGGCGACTGCATAAGCGTTGTAGAGGTTCAACGCCGGCCCGGCAACGAAGGGCACGCCGCGCTCGGCGAGGTAATGCACCGCGCCCATGTCGTTGGCCTCCACCTTCAGTTCGCCGTTCTCGCACAACCGACGCAGGCTGGACAACTCGGACGCTGCCTCGATCAGCGCCAGCCCGGACAGCACCAGCTCGGCGCCGCTGCACTCCTTCAGCTCGCGGGCCAGCCCCAGCCAATCATCCAGCGACAACGCGCGACGCTTCGAGCAGACGGTCTCGCCGAGATAGATCACATCCAGCGGCTGGGACGCCATGTCGGCGTAAAAATCCATCAGCCGCATCCGATCCCAATAAAACAGCACAGGCCCAAGACTGAGCTTCATCGATGAATCCTCACTGCCAGGAACGGTGATAGGCGCCCAGGGTGGTCTGGCTGCCTTCGGAAAGGCCTTCCAGCGCCCGCCGCCATTGCGGCTGCACACTGAAGACCGAAGGTGCCCGGCGATAGGCGTCCAGCGCCTCGCGCCAGACCTGGGTGACCCGCTCCACATAAGCCGGGCTGCGCTGGCGCCCTTCGATCTTCACCGCCGCCACGCCGATCTGGACCAGCTCGGGAATCAAGTCCAGGGTATTCAGGCTGGTGGGCTCCTCAAGGGCATGGAAGCGCTGGCCGTTCACCTGGAAGCGGCCCTTGCAGAGGGTCGGATAACCGGCTGCCTCGCCTTCGCCGTAGCGGTCGATCAGCACATCGTTGAGGCGCGACGTCAGCCCTTCGGGCTCCTCGCTCCAACGCACCGCCTTGGCCGGCGAGCAGACGCCGCACAGGTTCGGCGATTCGCCGGTGATATAGGAAGACAGATGACAACGGCCCTCGGCCATGATGCACAGGCTGCCGAAGGCAAAGACTTCCACCGGCACGGGACTCTTGGTTGCCACTTGGCGCACCTGGGCCAGCGACAGCACACGGGGCAGTACGGCACGGCGAATGCCGTAGCGCTCATGATAGAAGCTCAGCGCCGCGGCGTTGGTGGCCGAGCCTTGCACCGACAGGTGCAGATTGAGATCGGGATGACGCCGGCTGGCGTAGGCCAGCACCCCGGAATCAGCGGCGATCAACGCATCCACACCGAGATCGGCGGCTTGGTCCACGGCACGCTGCCAGCGACTCCAACCATCCGGCCGGGCATAGGTGTTCACCGCCATATAAAGATGTCGCCCGTGCTGGCGAATCAGGGACAGGCCGGACTCCAGTTGTTTCTCGTCCAGATTGAGCCCGGCGAAATGGCGGGCGTTAGTATCGTCGCGAAAGCCGACGTAGATAGCATCGGCACCCTGGCGGACGGCCGCCTTGAGCGCGGGCAAACTTCCCGCCGGGCAAACCAGTTGCATGCGTACTCCTATTGCGGCGTCTGAATCGACGGAACTCTAAGGAGTCGGTCCCGCAACGCCCTTGACCGAGATCAAGGGCATTACGGGGTGATCGCCGCGACAGAGTGTCGCGATGGGGGCCATGCGCTGAAACGCAAGGTAGCTAGAGGTTCTTGCCTGAGAGCAGTGGGATGCGAAGGGGTCAGAGGGCAGCCCGGTGGGCTGTCAGGGCGAATAACCTAGCCAGACAGACCTCCTTTGCCGTGCCGCCTGCGTAGGGGTGAATTTATTCGCCCGCCGCTTGGGCGACGCTCCTTCAGGCTTTGCAACTGCGGGAAATAGAATTAGCGAAACAACCTAAATATCTGCAGACCCCGCCCCGCGCAGCAGGCGATTGATCAAATCCAACGGGTACCCCCGGTACGCCAGGAAACGTCCTTGCTGGCCCCGCGCTCGGGCATCGCTCGGCAGTTGGCCGCCGAATTTGCGCCGCCAGATGTCTTCGAGCAATTCGTACCAATCCTGGCCGGACTCGCGCAGCGCCTGCTCAATGGCATCGCGGGGCAGGCCCCGTTGCGCCAGTTCCTCACGGATGCGCACCGGGCCGTAGCCGGATCGCGCCCGGCTGGCGACAAAGCTTTCGAGATAACGGAATTCGGAAAGCAATCCCTCTTCCGCCAGGCGGTCGAGGACGCTGTCGATCAGTTCGGAGGGGGCACCGCGCCGACGCAACTTGCGGGTCAGCTCGACCGGACCGTGCTCACGTTGCGCCAGCAGATCCATGGCGGCCCGCCGCACCGCGGCGGGGCTGTCGAGGATAACGGGCATCCGCGGGATCAGACGTCGACGTCGGCCAGGTCGTCCTGGGTCGCACCCGATTTGGCGGTGTTACCGCTGACCAGCAACTTGTCACGGATGGCTTTCTCGATGGTGCTGCCGACTTCCGGGTTGTCTTCCAGGTACTTGGCAGCATTCGCCTTGCCCTGGCCGATTTTGTTGCCCTGGTAGCTATACCAGGCACCGGACTTCTCCAGCAGGCCGAGCTGCACGCCCAGATCGATGATCTCGCCGTTGCGGTAGATGCCCTTGCCGTAGAGGATCTGGAACTCGGCCTGACGGAACGGCGGTGCCACCTTGTTCTTCACGACCTTGACGCGGGTTTCGCTGCCAACCACTTCCTCGCCTTCCTTCACCGCACCGGTACGACGGATATCCAGGCGGACGGAAGCGTAGAACTTCAGGGCGTTACCACCGGTGGTGGTTTCCGGGTTGCCGAACATCACGCCGATCTTCATGCGGATCTGGTTGATGAAGATGACCAGGCAGTTGGCGTTCTTGATGTTGCCGGTGATCTTGCGCAGCGCCTGAGACATCAGGCGGGCCTGGAGGCCGACGTGGGAGTCGCCCATCTCGCCTTCGATCTCGGCCTTCGGCACCAGCGCGGCCACGGAGTCGACGATGATCACGTCCACCGCATTGGAACGCACCAGCATGTCGGTGATTTCCAGGGCCTGTTCGCCGGTATCCGGCTGCGAGACCAGCAGATCGTCGACGTTGACGCCGAGCTTGCCGGCGTAATCCGGGTCGAGGGCGTGTTCGGCGTCGACGAAGGCACAGGTAGCGCCCTGCTTCTGTGCTTCGGCGATGACCGACAGGGTCAAGGTGGTTTTACCGGAGGACTCCGGGCCGTAGATCTCGACGATGCGGCCCTTCGGCAGACCGCCAATGCCCAGCGCGATATCCAGGCCCAGGGAACCGGTGGAAATGGCCGGGATCGACTGGCGATCATGGTCGCCCATGCGCATCACCGCGCCTTTGCCGAACTGCTTCTCGATCTGGCCCAGGGCCGCCGCCAAAGCGCGCTTCTTGTTCTCGTCCATCGAAGTCCTCGCGTATTCAAGAGGGCCGTCTGGCCACCAACAACTGTATAAGTAGCCAGTATTATTCCATAGGGCAAGTCGCTCGCCTACCCCTGTCGCGGATTTTCTCCGACGGACAGTCGTAGCAGCCCCTCAAGGGCGGCCTCTACCGTTTGTCGGCGGACGGCGGCGCGGTCTCCGCCGAACAGACGGCGCTCGGCGAACACCTGCTCGCCGTCGGCCCAGGCCAGCCAGACCGTACCCACCGGTTTTTCCGCCGAACCGCCATCCGGCCCGGCAATACCGCTCACCGCCACGGCGAAACGCGCCCCGCTGCGCGCCTGCGCACCGCGCGCCATGGTTTCCACCACGTCTCGGCTGACCGCCCCGACCCGCGGGAAGAGATCGGCCGGTACGCCGAGCTGGGTGGTCTTCTGGGCATTGGAATAGGTCACGTAGCCCGCCTCGAACCAGGCGGAGCTGCCGGAAATACGCGTGATGGCCTCGGCGATGCCACCACCGGTGCAGGATTCTGCGGTGGTCACCTGCGCGCCGCAGGCCAGCAAACGCTCGCCGAGATGGGCAGCGAGCCGTGTGATGTCGTCTTCCATGGGTTCTCCTGTCCAGAGGCATGCCCGGCAGCCCCAACGCATCGCAAACGGGAATCAACGCTTAAAGCCGGGCGGTTGGATACCGTACACTAGCCGCTTTTGTGCGCAAGGCCAGGCCATGAGTCAGAGCGACCTTTCCGACCACACACCGATGATGCAGCAGTACTGGAAGCTGAAGAACCAGCATCCGGACCAGCTGATGTTCTACCGCATGGGCGACTTCTACGAACTGTTCTATGAAGACGCCAAGAAAGCCGCGAAGCTCCTTGACATTACCCTGACCGCCCGTGGCCAGTCGGCGGGGAAATCCATCCCGATGGCGGGCATTCCCTTCCATTCCGCCGAAGGCTACCTGGCCAAGCTGGTCAAGCTGGGCGAGTCCGTGGTGATTTGCGAGCAGATCGGCGACCCGGCCACTAGCAAGGGCCCGGTGGAGCGTCAGGTGGTGCGTATCATCACTCCCGGCACCGTCAGCGACGAAGCCCTGCTCGATGAACGGCGCGACAACCTGCTGGCCGCCGTGCTGGGTGACGAACGCCTGTTCGGCCTGGCCGTGCTGGACATCACCAGCGGCCGTTTCAGCGTCCAGGAAATCCAGGGTTGGGAGAATCTGCTGGCCGAGCTGGAGCGCCTCAATCCCGCCGAACTGCTGATCCCCGACGACTGGCCCCAAGGTTTGCCAGCCGAGAAACGCCGCGGCGCTCGCCGCCGTGCGCCCTGGGACTTCGACCGCGACAGCGCGCGCAAGAGCCTCTGCCAGCAGTTCGGCACCCAGGACCTGAAGGGCTTCGTCTGCGAGAACCTGACCCTGGCCATTGGCGCCGCCGGCTGCCTGCTCGGCTATGCCAAGGAAACCCAGCGTACCGCCCTGCCGCACCTGCGCAGCTTGCGCCATGAACGTCTCGACGATACCGTCATCCTCGACGGCGCCAGCCGTCGCAACCTCGAGCTGGACACCAATCTGTCCGGCGGGCGCGACAATACGCTGCTGTCGGTCATGGACCGCTGCCAGACCGCCATGGGCAGCCGCCTGCTGACCCGCTGGCTGAATCGTCCGCTGCGCGACCGCGCCGTGCTCGAAGCGCGGCAGGACTCGATCACCTGCTTGCTCGAGCATTACCGCTTCGAGAAACTGCAGCCGCAGTTGAAGGAAATCGGCGACGTCGAGCGGATTCTCGCCCGCATCGGTCTGCGCAACGCCCGTCCACGCGACCTCGCACGGCTGCGCGATGCGCTGGCGGCGCTGCCGGCCTTGCAAGACGCCATGGCCGATCTGGTGGCGCCGCACCTGACGCAACTGGCGTCGAGCATCCGCACCTATCCGGAGCTGGCTGAACTGCTGGCCAAGGCCATCATCGACAATCCACCTGCGGTGATCCGCGACGGTGGTGTGCTCAAGCGCGGCTACGATCCCGAACTGGACGAACTGCTGTCCCTGAGCGAGAACGCCGGACAGTTCCTGATGGACCTGGAAGCACGGGAAAAAACCCGCACCGGACTGCCCAACCTCAAGGTCGGCTACAACCGTATCCACGGCTATTACATCGAGCTGCCCCGTGTCCAGGCGGAACAGGCACCGGCCGACTACATCCGCCGGCAGACGCTGAAAGGCGCCGAGCGTTTCATCACGCCGGAACTCAAGGCTTTCGAGGACAAGGCGCTGTCGGCACAGAGCCGCGCGCTGGCACGGGAGAAACAGCTCTATGAAGAGCTGATCGAACTGCTCATCGGCCAATTGGCGCCGTTGCAGGACACCGCCGCCGCGCTGGCCGAACTGGACGTCCTGGCTAACCTGGCCGAACGCTCACTGAACCTGGACCTGAACCGCCCGCGCTTCGTCAACGAGCCTTGCCTACGCATCAGCCAGGGCCGTCACCCGGTGGTGGAACAGGTGCTGGACACCCCCTTCGTCGCCAACGACCTGACGCTGGACGATGCCACGCGCATGTTGATCATCACCGGCCCGAACATGGGCGGTAAGTCGACCTATATGCGCCAGACCGCGCTGATCGTCCTGCTCGCCCACATCGGCAGCTTCGTGCCGGCGGCCGGCTGCGAACTCTCGCTGGTGGATCGCATCTTCACCCGCATCGGCTCCAGCGACGACCTGGCCGGCGGACGCTCCACCTTCATGGTGGAGATGAGCGAGACGGCGAACATTCTGCACAACGCCACCGACCGCAGCCTGGTGCTGATGGACGAAGTCGGCCGCGGCACCAGCACGTTCGACGGACTGTCCCTGGCCTGGGCCGCCGCCGAGCACTTGGCCAAGCTGCGCGCCTACACCCTGTTCGCGACACATTATTTCGAGCTGACGGTGCTGCCGGAAAGCGAACCGGTGGTGGCCAACATGCACCTGAACGCCACCGAGCACAACGAGCGCATCGTCTTCCTGCATCACGTGCTACCTGGGCCGGCCAGCCAGAGCTACGGCTTGGCAGTGGCGCAACTGGCCGGCGTACCGGGTGCGGTCATTCAGCGCGCCCGTGAGCATCTGGCCCGCCTGGAAACCACCAGCCTGCCCCACGAAACGCCGCGCGCCGAACCGGGCCAACCGACACCGCCGATGCAGAGCGACCTGTTCGCCAGCCTGCCGCACCCCGTCCTGGAGGAATTGATGAAGATCAATCCGGATGATTTAACGCCGCGGAAAGCCCTCGAACTGTTATATACATGGAAGACGCGAATCTAACGCGCGCCCGCACAAGCTGTTAGAATCGCGCGCGCTTTTGGGAGGTCCCGGCCTTTAGCCTGGTGCCGAGGCCAACACTTCCCGAGCCGAGGAGTCCGTCATCGGGCTCCCAGCCGCCGCCTGAGGAGAGAATTAAAAAATGACCTTCGTCGTCACCGACAACTGCATCAAGTGCAAGTACACCGACTGCGTGGAAGTCTGTCCGGTGGACTGCTTCTACGAAGGCCCGAATTTCCTGGTCATCCACCCGGACGAGTGCATCGACTGCGCGCTCTGCGAGCCCGAATGCCCGGCCCAGGCCATCTTCTCCGAAGATGAGGTGCCTGAGGACATGCAGGAATTTATCGAGCTGAACGCCGACCTGGCCGAGGTTTGGCCGAACATCACCGAGAAGAAGGATGCGCTGCCGGACGCCGAGGAGTGGGATGGCGTCAAGGACAAGCTGCAGTATCTCGAGCGCTGATTCAGCTCGACCGAGAAGGCCCGCTCACGCGGGCCTTCTGCTTTTCAGACGCACCGTTTCAGATAGCCTGGCGCCGGATCGCGAGCGGTTTATAAAAACGCAGGCAAAAAAAAGGGGCGGGGTAAACCCCGCCCACTCTTTTGTCCCTATTCCTTGATTTCCTTGCTCATCATCCTGATGAATCGCATCCCGCGATGTCCCGGTCGACATCCTTGCCAACCCGCGCCAGTCCGTCGGCACAGGTGTGATATTAGCGATCTGCCGGAGAGCGGCAAGTGAGGGAATACCTTCGCCAAAACTCCACGGAGTCTCCGACTAAAAAATAAAACCCAATTAATTCAAATACTTGCCTAAAATCATCTCGATAAAACAGCTACTTTCTGTCTAGCTATTCCAGCAATTGCTTACAACACATGTAAGCCATGGCTTACAAGAAGAATCGCAAAATCGCCCAATCGCTCCATAGGGCTTCCGTTCGAACCAGGCGTTCCCGCCCGGCTACGCCGGAGTTCCCTCGCTGCGCCGGGGCGTCACGACTCCCTCTTACCTTTAGGAGAGGGAGTGTGGGGGGAGAAGGGTTTGCCTCGCACAGAGGCAAGGTCGCGCTGGCGGGCCCCCAGCAGCTAACAGAGATGACCAAAAAGAACGCCCCGAACCAGTCGGGGCGCTCATTCAGCCTGTCGGCAGGCCCAAGGCCTGCAAGACGGTTGGCGATAACGCGGCGCTACTGAAACAGTGCGTCGCTGGAAAGGCCATTTTTCTCGAGAATTTCCCTGAGGCGCTTGAGTGCCTCGACCTGGATCTGCCGAACCCGCTCGCGGGTCAGACCGATTTCCTGGCCGACTTCCTCCAGCGTGCAACTCTCGTGACCACGCAGGCCGAAGCGTCGCACCACCACTTCGCGCTGCTTGTCGGTCAGTTCCGACAGCCATTGATCGATGCTCTGCGACAGGTCGTCGTCCTGCAGCAGTTCACACGGATCGGTAGGTCTTTCATCGGTGAGGGTGTCGAGCAGGGTCTTGTCCGAGTCCGGCCCAAGGGAAACGTCCACCGAGGTCACCCGCTCGTTGAGCCCAAGCATCCGCTTGACCTCGTCGACTGGCTTCTCCAGCAGGTTGGCGATTTCTTCGGCGGACGGCTCGTGATCGAGCTTGTGAGTCAGCTCGCGTGCCGCGCGCAGGTAGACGTTCAGCTCCTTGACCACATGGATCGGTAGCCGGATGGTCCGGGTCTGATTCATGATCGCCCGCTCGATGGTCTGGCGAATCCACCAGGTGGCGTAGGTGGAGAAACGAAAACCGCGCTCCGGGTCGAACTTCTCCACCGCGCGAATGAGACCGAGGTTGCCTTCTTCGATCAGATCGAGCAACGACAATCCTCGATTGACGTAGCGCCGGGCGATTTTCACCACCAGCCGCAGGTTGCTCTCGATCATGCGCTTGCGCCCGGCCGGATCGCCCTTCTGCGCGAGACGCGCGAAGTGCACTTCTTCCTGGGGAGTAAGCAGGGGGGAAAAGCCGATTTCGTTGAGATACAGCTGGGTCGCGTCGAGCGCCCGCGTGTAATCGATGTATTTATGCTGCTTCAGAGCGGTCGAATGTTTGGACTTGGTGGCGAGGGAGGCAAACTCGTTCTCCTCGCTCAACACGTCCTCCAGAGCGATGCCTGGCTCCATGAGGAGCACTTCGTCATCGACGTCAAACTCCGGCGCTTCTTTGTCGAGTGCCATTGTTGTTGTCCTGTGCTGAGTTCGACAACAAGCTCTGGCGGACCATATTCCCTGGCGCACCCGAGCCCGTACTTCCTACGTGAAGAACGGGCTGACTGCGGATCAGCGACGAGGCAGATATTGCAGAGGGTCTACAGGTTTGCCCTGACGGCGAATCTCGAAGTGGAGCTTCACCCGGTCGGTTCCCGTGGAACCCATTTCGGCAATGATCTGACCGGCCTTGACCTGCTGTCCCTCCCGTACCAACAGCCTGCGGTTGTGACCGTAGGCGCTTACGTAGGTATCGCTGTGCTTGATGATTACCAACTCGCCGTAGCCCCGTAAACCACTCCCGGCGTACACCACTGAACCAGCAGACGCAGCTAAAACAGGCTGGCCTAATTCACCCCCGATATCAATGCCTTTATTCAAACTACCGTTTGAGGAAAAACGACCTATCAAGGGGCCGTTGGCAGGCCACGCCCAGCCCGTCGCAGAGCGGGTCACGGGTTCGACAGGGGTGGTCGCCGGGGTCTGCGCGACAGGTGGCGAAGCCTGCGGTGGTTTGGCTGTCGGCGGGGTGGCCGGTGGCGTACCGGCTGGAGGTCTGGTCGCGGTTGGTGGCGGCGTTTTCGTGGGCTGGCTCGCCACGACCGGCGGTGCGGAAGCAGGTCGCCCGCCGAAGTTGATCTTCTGACCTGGGTAGATCACATAGGGGGGGTTGATGCCATTGTGCGCGGCCAGGGCTTTCCAGTCCCAGCCGAAGCGGAACGCGATGGAATACAGGGAATCGCCACGTCGCACCACGTAGTGGCCGCTGGTCACCGGTTGGCGCTGGCTCGCCTGCTGCCCGTTGCGGTCGACCACCTGTACACCGCCCGGCGGCGTACTGGAGCACCCGGCCGCCAACGACACGATGAGTCCGAGCAGCAGATGCCCTTGCCGGCTACGTACGCGCTGCAGGGTTCCTGTGACTGTCACCCGCCTCTCCCTCTCGTTCTGTCCAGGTCTCATCATTCGGTCGAGCCTGCCAGCGACTGACGACGCCCGGCGAACCACTCAAGGCCCAGCACCAATACGATGCCGGCCACGGCCAGCAGGATCGCGAAGAGCAGTTGCGGGTCCTGCCCGCTGATCTGGGCGAAATGCCCGGGCAACAGGTTCTCCTGCACCACCGGCACTGGCTGGCCGTGGCTGTCGGTCTGCCAGACCAGAGTCTTCTTCCAGGGCCATACCTTGTTTAAAGAACCCAGCATCAATCCCGTCAGGAATGCCAGTGTCAAATCACGATAGCGCGCCAGCAGCCAGTTGAGCAGGCGCGAGAAGCTCAGCAGGCCGACCACACAGCCACCCGCGAACAAGGCCAGCACGGACAGGTCGAGCGCCTTCACCGCGCCCAGCACGACTTGGTAGAGACCGATCAGCAGCAGAATGAAGCTGCCGGAAATACCGGGCAGGATCATCGCACAGATGGCCACCGCCCCGGCGAAGAACAGGCTCATGGGGTCGTCGCCCCACTGCATCGGTGCCGCAACGGTGATCCAGTAGGCAAAGGCGCCGCCGAGCGCGAAGCTGAGTACACGGGTCCAGTTCCAACGCTGGATTTCTCGCGCCACCAGATGACTGGAGACCAGGATCAGCCCGAAGAAAAACGCCCAGACCGGGATCGGATGCGTTTCCAGGAGATAAGTGATCACCCGCGCCAGGCTGAAGATGCTGGTGAGGATGCCGCTGAACAGGATCAGCAGGAAAGTCAGATTGGCCTCCCGCCAGGCAGCGGCGACACGGCCTCGC
The DNA here is from genome assembly GCF_002286785.1 of Pseudomonas sp. PIC25. GTDB lineage: Bacteria > Pseudomonadota > Gammaproteobacteria > Pseudomonadales > Pseudomonadaceae > Pseudomonas_M. The sequence goes on from NZ_MUJY01000182.1 coordinate 39,829, forward strand.
ACGAGATGCGCCAGGGCATTCGGCACTCTGGCGATGGAGCCCAGCAGTTCGTCGTAGATGCCCGTGATGAAGGCCACGGTTCCGCCGGAGACGCCCGGCACTACATCGGCCGCGCCCATGGCGATGCCTTTGGCATAAAGCAGAAAGTACTTCTTCACGGATCCTTCCAGTCAGGATCAGCCCAGAGGGCCGTTGAGCAGCGGCACGAAACGCACGGCATCGAGCATGTGGCGAGAGAAACCGTTCTCTTCCCGAACGATCAGCATCAGTTGCTGGACGTCGCCGGTCCCCACCGGGATCACCAGCCGGCCACCCGGAGCCAGTTGGTCGAGCAACGCCTGCGGAACCTCGGCGGCGGCGGCAGTCACGATGATGCCGTTGTACGGCGCGAGAGCCGACCAGCCCTCCCATCCATCGCCCCAACGAAAGACCACATTGCGCAGATTGAGTTCGCTCAGGCGCTCCTTCGCACGGTCCTGCAACGCCTGGATGCGCTCGACCGAGAAGACCCGCTCGACCAGTTGCGCCAGCACGGCCGTCTGGTAGCCGGAACCAGTGCCGATCTCCAGCACCTTGTCCAGCGGGCCCGCAGCGAGCAACAGCTCGCTCATGCGCGCCACCATGTAGGGCTGGGAGATGGTCTGGTTATGCCCGATGGGCAGGGCGGTGTCTTCGTAGGCGCGATGGGCCAGGGCTTCGTCGACGAATAGATGCCGCGGGGTACGCCGGATCACTTCGAGCACCCGGGCGTTCGACAAGCCCTCTTCGTACAGGCGCTGAATCAGGCGTTCACGGGTGCGCTGCGACGTCATGCCGATACCGCGGCGCAGCAGATCGTCTTGCTCGCGGCTCATCACAGCAAGTCCTCCAGCCAACTGTCGAGGCCGTTGAAAGCCTCGTGGAATGTCCGGTCGAGCTGCAGGGGCGTGATCGACACATAGCCCTGCATGACCGCGTGAAAATCGGTGCCCGGCCCGGCGTCCTCGGCATCCCCGGCGACGGAGATCCAATAGTCTTCCTTGCCGCGCGGGTTGACCACTTTGGCCGGCGCCTTGGCACGCGCACGGTGTCCCAGACGGGTCAGTTGGATACCGCGAATATGGTCCAGCGGCAGGTTGGGAATGTTCACGCTGAGCACGGTGCGCGGCGGCAGGTCAAGCTTCTCGTGGTTTTCGACCAGGGTCCGGGCGATGTGCGCGGCAGTGGGCAGGTTCTCCGGCAGGCGCGACAGCAACGAGAAGGCGAACGCTGCGCGGCCGGTGAAACGACCTTCGATGGCGGCGGCGACCGTGCCCGAATAAAGCACGTCGTCACCCAGGTTGGCACCGAGGTTGATGCCCGAGACGACCATGTCCGGCGTCTGTTCGAGCAGGCCGTTGAGGCCCAGGTGCACACAGTCGGTCGGCGTGCCGTTGATGCCGATGAAACCGTTCGGCAGGTACTGGGGATGCAGCGGCCGATCCAGGGTCAGCGAACTGCTGGCGCCGCTCATATCCTGAATGGGAGCGACCACCACGCATTCGGCGTAATCCGCCAATGCGTCATACAGCGCGGCGAGGCCGGGCGCATACACCCCGTCGTCGTTGGCGATCAGAATACGCATGGGTTGTCCGTCTGCCCCGCCGGCAGCAGATCGACAAGCTCGCGCACCACGGCAGTGGCGAAGCATCCAGCCGGCAGGACGAATTCCAGTTGCAAAATGTCAGGCCGGGGATAATGCCACGCCAGGGCGCCGATGGGGAGGCGCAGGATGCGCCGTTCGTGCGCCATGTCCGCTCCGGCTAACCAGTCGGCCAACTTTTCCTTCCCCGCCGCGACGCGCTGTTCGAAGGCCCGGACGACGCCCCCGGCAGGCGACTCGCCCTTGCCCCAGAGCGGCCCGGTCGGGTGCAGGTCGAGCTGCTCCAGCCGTGGATCGCTGCACTCGGCCTCGCTGGCCGGAAAGAAACTGCGGCTATCGGTGAACGCCAGCAGATCGCCGACCTGTGCCCGATTCCAACTGCCATCGGCGACACGCTCGGCCAGTACCCGATTGAACAGATAGCTGCGCGCTGCCGAAAGCAACCGTGAGCGCAGGTTACGCTGAGTCGGCAGTTCGCCGCGCTCGGCAAATTGCAGGGCATCATCGACGTTGCCGCCGCCATGGCCGAAGCGCTGAAGGCCGAAATAGTTCGGTACGCCGTGTTGCCGGATGCTTTCCAGGCGAGCGTCCAGGGCCTCACGATCGGCTGCCAGTTGGGTCAGCCGCAGCGTGAATCCGTTGGCCGAGTGAGCGCCGCGCTGCAACTTCCGCGAGTGCCGGGTAGCCTGGAGAATCCGCAGGCTATCGCTTTCGGCAGCGGAGAGATCCGGGTCGGCCTTGCCCGGTAGGTGAAGGCTGAACCATTGGCGGGTCAACGCCTGGCGGTCCTTGAGGCCGGCATAGCTGATAGTTCGCAACGGTACACCTGCGGCACGCGCCAGCCGTTTGGCGGCTTCCTCAGTATTCAGTCCACGCTTCTCCACCCACAGCCAGAGGTGCTCGCCCTGGCCCGACAGCGGGATATCCAGGACCTCATCGACCTGGAAATCTTCCGCCACCGCCTTCAGTACCGCCTGCCCGCAGGGCTCGCCATGGGCACGCGGGCCCAGCAGTTCGTATTCGTTCATAGCGGCACTAACAGCGCCACCGCATGCACGGCGATGCCCTCTTCCCGGCCGGTGAAGCCCAGCTTCTCAGTGGTAGTGGCCTTGACGTTGACCTGGTCGAGGTCGAGCTGCAGGTCCTCGGCGATCAGCACTCGCATGCGGTCGATATGCGGCGCCATTTTCGGTGCCTGGGCCACGATGGTGGCGTCGACGTTGCCGACCCTCCAGCCCTTGGCCTGGACCAGCCCGAGCACATGACGCAGCAAGGCACGGCTGTCCGCACCCTTGAAGCGGGGATCGGTATCCGGGAAGTGCTTGCCGATATCGCCCAGCGCCGCGGCGCCGAGCAACGCGTCGCTCAAGGCATGCAGCAGCACATCGCCGTCGGAATGGGCGATCAGCCCGAATCGGTGGGGAATGCGCACACCGCCGAGGGTGACGAAGTCCCCCTCGCCGAAACGGTGCACATCGTAGCCATGACCAATACGCATAAAGAACGACGCCCTGCAAAAGTCAGGGCGTGATTCTAACTGAAAGCTGCAAGGCGAGTGGCCGCCCCGCAAGCTGCAAGCATGTTCCCGCCAAGCTTTTACTTGCAGCTTGTGGCTTGAACTTATCGCTGCCGCAAAGCGGCCGCATGATGCCGAAGGTGGTCTTCGATGAAACTGGCAATGAAGTAGTAGCTGTGGTCATAGCCCGGCTGCATGCGCAGTGTCAACGGATGCCCGGCAGCCGTTGCAGCGGCCTGCAAGGTCTCCGGCTTGAGCTGGTTGGCCAGGAAGTCGTCACGATCCCCCTGGTCCACCAGGATCGGCAGCTTTTCCTTCGCCTCGGCGAGCAGGACGCAGGCGTCCCATTCGCGCCAGCGCGAGCGGTCTTCGCCGAGATAACGGGAGAACGCCTTCTCGCCCCATGGGCAGTTGATCGGATTGCTGATCGGCGAGAAAGCCGACAGCGATTGATAGCGCCCGGGGTTGCGCAATGCGCAGACCAGAGCGCCGTGGCCACCCATGGAGTGGCCGCTGATGCCACGGCGATCGGAAACCGGGAAGTTGGCCTCGATCAGTGCCGGCAGTTCTTCCACCACGTAGTCGTGCATCCGATAGTGGCGAGCCCAGGGTTCCTGGGTGGCGTTCAGGTAGAACCCTGCCCCCAGGCCGAAGTCCCAGGCCCCGTCGGGATCGGCCGGCACTTCCGGTCCTCGCGGGCTGGTATCCGGTGCGACGATGACCAAGCCCAGCTCGGCGGCCATCCGCTGGGCGCCGGCCTTCTGCATGAAGTTCTCGTCGGTGCAGGTCAGTCCAGACAACCAGTACAGCACCGGCAGGCAGGAGCCCTGCTCGGCCTGCGGCGGCAGGTAGACGGCGAACACCATGTCGCAGCCCAGCACGCTGGAACGATGCCGATAGCGCTTGTGCCAGCCGCCGAAGCTTTTATTGCTGGAGACGATCTCGAGAGTCATAAGCCCCTCCGGGGAGCTTCAAGCTGCAAGCCATAAGCAGCAAGCGATTCGCCACTCGCAGCTCGCAGCCTGTCGCGATCAGAAATGGATGACGGTACGGATGCTCTTGCCTTCATGCATCAGATCGAAGGCCTCGTTGATCTCGTCCAGCGGCAGGTTGTGAGTGATGAAGGTGTCCAGCGGGATTTCGCCTGCCTGGGCCTTTTCCACATAACCCGGCAGCTCCGTGCGCCCCTTGACCCCACCGAACGCCGAGCCGCGCCAGACGCGCCCGGTGACCAGTTGGAACGGACGGGTGCTGATCTCGGCGCCGGCCGGGGCCACGCCGATGATGGTCGATTCGCCCCAACCCTTGTGGCAGCACTCCAGCGCCGCGCGCATCAGTTGCACGTTGCCGACGCACTCGAAGCTGTAGTCCACGCCGCCGTCGGTCATGTCGACGATGACTTCCTGGATCGGCTTGTCGTGCTCCTTCGGGTTGACGAAGTCGGTGGCGCCCAGCTCGCGGGCGACATCGAACTTGGCCGGGTTGATATCGACGGCGATGATGCGGCTGGCCTTGGCCATCTTGGCGCCGATGATCGCCGCCAGACCGATACCGCCCAGACCGAAGATGGCGACGGTCGCGCCCTCCTCCACCTTGGCCGTGTTCAGTACCGCGCCGATGCCGGTGGTCACGCCGCAGCCCAGCAGGCAGACCTTGTCCAGCGGCGCTTCTTTCGGAATCTTGGCCAGGGAGATTTCCGGCAGCACGGTGTACTCGGAGAACGTCGAGCAGCCCATGTAGTGGTAGACCGGCTGGCCCTGGTAGGAGAAACGGGTGGTGCCGTCCGGCATCAGGCCCTTGCCCTGGGTGGCGCGCACCGCCTGGCAGAGGTTTGTCTTGCCGGATTTGCAGAACTTGCACTGGCGGCATTCGGCCGTATATAGCGGGATCACGTGGTCGCCGACCTGCAGCGATGTCACGCCCTCACCCACCGCTTCGACGATACCCCCACCCTCGTGGCCGAGGATGCAGGGGAAGACGCCTTCGCTGTCCTGGCCGGACAGGGTGTAGGCGTCGGTGTGGCAGACACCGGTGGCGACGATGCGCACCAACACTTCGCCGGCCTTCGGCGGCTCCACATCCACCTCGACAATCTGCAGCGGTTTGTTGGCTTCGAAGGCGACGGCGGCGCGCGACTTAATCATGGCAGTGTTCCCGGTGATGTGAGAAAGCCAGGAGTGTAATTCACGCCCCAAAAGGGATAATGCACAAACCGAGAAAACATTATTGCCATACAGGGATAATCATGACTGTGAGCCGCTGGGAAGGGCTGGATGAATTCGTCGCCGTGGCCGAGTGCGGCAGCTTCCTGCGCGCTGCCGAGCGGCTGCGGGTTTCCTCGTCCCATGTCAGCCGGCAGATCGCCCGCCTGGAAGAACGCCTGCAAGCGCGCCTGCTCTATCGCACCACGCGCAAGGTCTCGCTGACCGAAGCCGGCCACACCTTTTTCGCCCGCTGCCAGCGGCTGGTGGAGGAACGCGACGAAGCCTTTCTCGCCATCAGCGATCTGCACAGCGCCCCCACCGGCCTGTTGCGGATGACCGCGGCGGTGGCCTATGGAGAGCGCTTCATCGTGCCACTGGTGAATGAGTTCATGGCCGCGCACCCGCAGCTGCGGGTCGAAATCGAGTTGTCCAACCGCACCCTGGACCTCGTCCAGGAAGGTTACGACCTCGCCATCCGCCTGGGCCGGCTCAGCGATTCGCGCCTGGTGGCCACGCGCATCGCGCCCCGGGCCATGTACCTGTGTGCGGCGCCCAGCTATCTCGAGCGCTATGGTCGACCGCACACGCTCTCGGAACTGGCTCGGCACAACTGCCTGATCGGCACCGGCGACACCTGGATGTTCCAGCAGGACGGCCGCGAACATCCTTTCAAGCCCAGCGGCAACTGGCGCTGCAACAGCGGCGAAGCCGTGCTGGATGCGGCGCTGCGGGGGTTCGGCCTGTGTCAGTTGCCGGACTACTATGTCCTCGAACCGTTGCGCCGGGGTGCGCTGGTCTCGCTGCTGGAGGCCAACCAACCACCGAACACGGCGGTCTGGGCCGTCTATCCACAGAAGCGCTACCCGCTGCCCAAGGTCCGCCTGTTGATCGAGGCGCTCAGGCAGGGCCTGGCGCAGCGCCCCGAATACGCCTGACTTCGCCGCTGCGCTGCTCTACCACGGGTCTTGCAAGGGGGAACCCGCTCCTGTTCGCCTCGTCGAAATTTCATGAGGCGCGATAGTCGACGCCCGCCAACAGGAGGACAACGCCATGCAAGTGCTGGTGAACAGCGATAACCATATCGATGGCTCCGCGGAATTCGCCGACAGGGTCCAGGCTCATCTGACCAACAAGCTGAAGCGTTTCGACGACCACCTGACCCGCATCGAAGTGCACTTCAACGACGAGAACAGCCAGAAAGGCGGCGCGACCGACAAGCGCTGCCAAATCGAAGCACACATCAAGGGACGCGATACGGTTTCCGTCACCCACCATGCCGAATCCCTGAACCTCGCCCTCGACGGCGCCACCGAGAAGCTCGGCTCCGCCCTCACCCGGGTAGTCGACAAATCCCGCAACCTCTGACGCCAAACATTCGCCGAAGGAAATCCCGACGACAACAGTTCACTGGAGGACCCGCATGAACGCTCCCATCAATCGCGATCTGCTCATCCAGCTGCTGGCCGATCACCAGGCTCCGTGCCTGACGCTTTATCAACCGACCCACCGCGCCTTCCCGGATCGTCAACAGGACCCGATCCGCTTCCGCAATCTGGTCGAGGAACTGCAACGGTCCCTGGAGAAGACGCATTCCGAAGAGTCCATCGCCGCCCTGCTACAGCCGTTCCGTGAGTTGCAGGAGAACGAAGAGTTCTGGACCCACAACCTCGAAGGCCTGGCGGTGTTCGGCGGCCCTGACCTGTTCCGCGTGTTCCGCCTGCAACGCCGGGTGCCGGCCCTGGCCGTGGTCGCGCAGAGCTTCCACCTGAAGCCGCTGGTGCGTATCAACCAATCCGCCGAGCGCTATCAGGTGCTGTGCCTGGACCGTAACAAGGTCCGCCTGTTCGAGGGCAGCCGCGATGCGTTGGACGAAGTGGAACTGGCAGACGCCGTCCCGCGCACGCTGGAAGACGCCCTGGGCACCGAGATGACCGACAAGAACCAGAGCGGCCTGACCGAAGGTTTCAGCGGCCCCGGCGAACGCGGCCGCGCCATGCGCCATGGTCCCAGTGGCAAGCAGGACGACATCGATATGGACCGCGACCGTTACTTCCTGGCTGTGGACAAGGCGATCACCGAGTGCCACTCGCGACCATCCGGGCTGCCGCTGATATTGGCCGCACTGCCGGAATACAAAGGCCACTTCCACCGGATCAGCCATAACCCGTACCTGCTGCCCCACGGCATCGACCTCAACCCCGGCGCTTTGAATGTCGACCAGTTGCGCGAGCAGAGCTGGAAGGTCATGCAGCCGCAATTCCAGAAGCGGCTGGAGGGCTTCATCGAAGAATACGGAGAGTCCGTCGGACACGGGCTGGGCTCCGACGACCCGGTGGAAATCGGCCATGCCACCATCGAGAACCGGGTATCGATGCTGCTGGTGGAAGCCGACCGCCATCTGCCGGGCAGGCTCGACCCGGAAACCGGCGACAGCCAGCCGGCCAAGTCGGAAGACCCGAATGTGGACGATCTGCTCGATGACCTGATGGAGTGCACCCTGAAGCATGGCGGCGAGGTGCTGGTGGTTCCGCCCGAGCGCATGCCGAGCAAGACGGGTGTGGCGGCTATCTACCGCTTCTGAGTGCGGACGGGCGCTCAGTCCCGGCCCTGGTCATGCCAGCGCTGCGCCAGCCACTGCAGATCTTCGGGCCGGGTGACCTTGAGGTTATCGGAGCGCCCTTCCACCAGGCGCGGTGACTGGCCTGCCCACTCCATGGCGGACGCCTCGTCGGTGACCGTCGCCCCGGCGGCGAGTGCTCCGGCGAGCGCCGCACGTAGCGGCCCGAGGCGGAACATCTGTGGCGTGTAAGCCTGCCAGATCAGGCTGCGGTCGACGGTTTCCACCACCCGACCGTCCGCTCCCACCCGCTTGAGGGTGTCCCGCGCGGGCACGGCGAGCAGGCCGCCCACCGGATCGTCGGCCAATTCATCCAGCAGGCGGTCGAGGTCGGACCGCGCAAGGTTGGGGCGAGCGGCGTCGTGCACCAGTACCCAGTCGTCCGCCGCCACTCCCAGCGCTTCGAGGTACAGCAAGGCATTGAGCACGGAGTCGGCGCGTTCGCGGCCGCCGGCGGCGCGTTGGATGCGCGAATCCTTCGAGCAGGCCAGGTCGGGCCAGTACGGATCGTCCGTCGCCAGGCTGACCACCAGCCCCTGGAGCCCGGGGTGGTCGAGCAGGCAATACAGGCTGTGTTCGAGAATCGTGCGGCCAGCCAGTTGCAGGTATTGTTTGGGACGGTCGGCACGCATCCGGCTACCGATTCCGGCGGCCGGGACCACGGCCCAGAAAGGAAATGTCTTCATTCGGCCAACTGGTAGAGGGTTTCGCCTTCCTTGACCATGCCCAGTTCGTGGCGGGCACGCTCTTCTACGGTTTCCATGCCCTTCTTCAGCTCCAGCACTTCCGCTTCGAGAATGCGGTTACGCTCGATCAGCCGCTCGTTCTCGCCCTTCTGCTCGGCGATCTGCCGCTTCAGCTCGGTCACCTGGGCCAGGCTGCCGTCGCCGACCCAGAGGCGATATTGCAGACCCGCCAGGATCAGCACCAGCACGACGAACAACCAGTAAGGGGCTTTGGGCATCGAAACGAATCTATCCATATGAAAAGGGGCAGCCAGTGCTGCCCCTTTTACCATTTATCGACCGCTCGCTGAAAACGTTGCGAGCGAAGACCAGGCAGGCCGAGAGTGATCCAGCACGGCCTGGCCGGGTACAGCGGTATCAGCCACGGAACTCGGCGCGACCACGGTACGGCGCCTTGCCAGCCAGTTGCTCCTCGATACGCAGCAGTTGGTTGTACTTCGACACGCGGTCGGAGCGGCACAGGGAGCCGGTCTTGATCTGACCGGCGGCGGTGCCTACGGCCAGGTCGGCGATGGTGCTGTCCTCGGTTTCGCCGGAGCGGTGCGAGATCACCGCGGTGTAGCCGGCGGCCTTGGCCATCTGGATGGCTTCCAGGGTCTCGGTCAGCGAACCGATCTGGTTGAACTTGATCAGGATCGAGTTGGCGATGCCCTTCTCGATGCCTTCCTTGAGAATCTTGGTGTTGGTCACGAACAGATCGTCGCCGACCAGTTGCACCTTCTCGCCGATCTTGTCGGTCAGGCCTTTCCAGCCAGCCCAGTCGGACTCATCCATGCCGTCTTCGATGGAGATGATCGGGTAGCGCTGGGTCAGGCCAGCCAAGTAGTCGGCGAAACCAGCGGCGTCGAACGCCTTGCCTTCGCCGGCCAAGTCGTACTTGCCGTCCGTGAAGAACTCGGAGGAAGCGCAGTCCAGCGCCAGGGTCACGTCGGTGCCCAGCGTGTAGCCGGCCTTCTCGACGGCCTCGGCGATGGCAGCCAGGGCGTCTTCGTTGGAGGCTAGGTTCGGCGCGAAGCCGCCTTCGTCGCCCACCGCAGTGTTAAGGCCACGGGCCTTCAGCACGGCTTTCAGGTGGTGGAAGATCTCGGCGCCCATGCGCAATGCATCGGCGAAGGTCTTGGCGCCCACCGGCTGGACCATGAACTCCTGGATATCGACGTTGTTGTCGGCATGCTCGCCGCCGTTGATGATGTTCATCATCGGCACCGGCATGGAGTACTGGCCCGGAGTACCGTTTAGATCGGCGATATGCGCATACAGCGGCACGCCCTTGGCCTGAGCGGCAGCCTTGGCGGCGGCCAGGGAGACGGCGAGGATAGCGTTGGCGCCCAGCTTGGCCTTGTTCTCGGTGCCGTCCAGTTCGATCATCGCCTGGTCCAGTGCCTTCTGCTCGACCGGGTCCTTGCCCAGCAGCAGATCGCGGATCGGACCATTGATGTTGGCCACGGCCTTGAGTACGCCCTTGCCCAGGTAACGGCTCTTGTCGCCATCACGCAGCTCCAGCGCCTCGCGGGAGCCGGTGGAAGCACCGGACGGCGCGCAGGCGCTGCCGATGATGCCGTTGTCGAGGATCACATCGGCTTCCACGGTGGGGTTGCCACGGGAGTCGAGAACCTCACGACCTTTGATGTCGACGATCTTTGCCATTGTTGTTAGCACTCCAAGGTTGACGAAAACGCTGCAGCAGACACGCAGCCTGCCGGCACAGACACCCATAAGCGGGAGCGGTTCAATTCCGCCCCTCACCTGACTCGGAAGTCAGAATGTGTCCGTGCGGCACTTTAACGGATCGTGAGCCGTTCAGGCAGTCTCGATCGGCGGAAAACTCTTCACCAGATCGTCCAGTTGCTTGAGCTGGGAGAGGAAGGGCTCCAGCTTGTCCAGACGAAGCGCGCATGGACCATCGCACTTGGCCTTGTCCGGGTCCGGGTGGGCTTCAAGGAACAAACCGGCCAATCCTTGGCTGATGCCGGCCTTGGCCAGATCGGTGACCTGGGCACGGCGCCCTCCGGCGGAGTCGGCACGACCACCCGGCATCTGTAGGGCATGGGTAACATCGAAGAAAACCGGGTATTCGAACTGCTTCATGATGCCGAAGCCGAGCATGTCGACGACCAGGTTGTTGTAACCGAAGGAGGAGCCGCGCTCGCAGAGAATAAGTTGCTCGTTACCGGCTTCCTCGCACTTGGCCAGGATGTGCTTCATTTCCTGCGGGGCGAGGAATTGAGCCTTCTTGATGTTGATCACCGCGCCGGTCTTGGCCATGGCCACCACCAAGTCGGTCTGGCGGGACAGGAAGGCCGGCAACTGGATGATGTCGCAGACCTCGGCCACCGGTGCGGCCTGGTAGGGTTCGTGAACGTCGGTGATGACCGGCACGCCAAAAGTCTTCTTCACTTCTTCGAAGATTTTCATGCCCTCTTCCAGGCCAGGGCCACGGAAGGAGTTGATCGAAGAGCGGTTGGCCTTGTCGAAGCTGGCCTTGAAGACGTAGGGGATGCCGAGTTTCTCGGTGACCCGGACATACTCCTCGCAGACCTTCAGGGCAAGGTCACGCGATTCGAGGACATTCATGCCGCCGAACAGCACCATGGGTTTGTCGTTGGCGATCTCGATGCCGCCGACGCGGATGATTTTCTGAGTCATGCCTTACGGGCCTTCTGTGCCAGTGCCGCGTTGACGAAGCCGCTGAACAGCGGGTGGCCGTCGCGCGGGGTGGACGTGAATTCGGGGTGGAACTGGCACGCGACGAACCAGGGATGATCCGGCGCCTCGACCACTTCGACCAGCGCGCCGTCGCCGGAACGACCGGTGATCTTCAGCCCCGCCTGGATCAGTTGCGGCAGCAGGTTGTTGTTCACTTCGTAGCGATGACGGTGACGCTCGACGATCACGTCCTTGCCGTAGCAGTCGTGCACCAGCGAACCGGGCTCGAGCTGGCACTCCTGACCACCGAGGCGCATGGTGCCGCCCAGGTCGGAGTTCTCGCTGCGGGTTTCAACGGCGCCGGTCGCGTCCTGCCATTCGGTGATCAGACCGACCACCGGATGAGTCGATGACTTGTCGAACTCGGTGGAATTGGCATCGGTCCAGCCCAGTACGTCGCGGGCGAACTCGATCACCGCCACCTGCATGCCGAGGCAGATGCCCAGGTAGGGAATCTTATTCTCGCGGGCGTATTTCACCGTGGTGATCTTGCCTTCAACGCCGCGCAGGCCGAAACCGCCCGGAACCAAAATGGCATCGACGCCTTCGAGCAAGCCGGTGCCCTGGTTCTCGATGTCTTCCGAGTCGATGTAGCGCAGGTTGACCTTGGTGCGGTTCTGGATGCCGGCGTGGCTCATTGCCTCGATCAACGACTTATAGGCGTCCAGCAGCTCCATGTACTTACCGACCATGGCAATGGTGACTTCCTTCTCCGGATGCAGCTTGGCATCGACCACGCGATCCCACTCGGAGAGGTCGGCGCCGTTGCACTCCAGGCCGAAGCGCTCGACGACGAAGTCATCCAGGCCCTGGGCGTGCAGCACCGACGGGATGCGATAGATGGTGTCGACGTCTTCCAGGGCGATTACCGCACGCTCTTCGACGTTGGTGAAGAGGGCGATCTTGCGGCGCGAGGAGTTGTCGATCGGATGGTCGGAACGGCAGATCAGCACGTCGGGTTGCAGGCCGATAGAGCGCAGTTCCTTCACCGAGTGCTGGGTCGGCTTGGTCTTTGTCTCGCCGGCAGTGGCGATGTACGGCACCAGCGTCAGGTGCATCAGCATGGCGCGGCGGGCGCCGACTTCCACGCGCAACTGGCGGATCGCCTCGAGGAACGGCTGGGATTCGATATCACCCACGGTGCCGCCGATTTCCACCAACGCCACGTCCGCATCGCCGGCGCCCTTGATGATGCGGCGCTTGATCTCGTCGGTGATGTGCGGAATCACCTGAATGGTCGCGCCCAGGTAGTCGCCACGGCGCTCCTTGCGCAGCACGTCTTCGTAGACGCGGCCGGTGGTGAAGTTGTTGTTCTGGGTCATGGTCGTGCGGATGAACCGCTCGTAGTGCCCCAGGTCCAGGTCGGTCTCGGCGCCGTCGTGGGTGACGAACACTTCACCATGCTGGAACGGGCTCATGGTGCCCGGATCGACGTTGATGTAAGGGTCCAGCTTGAGCATGGTGACCTTCAGGCCCCGCGCCTCCAGGATGGCCGCCAATGATGCCGAGGCGATGCCTTTCCCCAATGAAGAAACAACACCACCCGTGACGAAGATGTAGCGCGTCATGAAAAACCCTAGAAGTCTGCGTTTAAGCGGTCAGCGCCGCCGGGGAAAGCGAAGGAGCGATTGCGCACGAGGCGGCAATAGCAAACTCCCACGGGCACCCGAAGGGTATCCGCAGAAGCTGTAGTAAGACGGGAGCGTAGTCTACTCGAAAGGGTGCCTCAGCTCAAACCATGATCATCCGACGGCGGTTCCCAGACCAACCGCCAAGACGTGTCGGCAGGCCCGTCCAGGCCCGGAAGATTGGCCACGGCGAGCAACTCGTCGCCTCGATAGAGGAGCGGCAAACGGCCGCGGATGAAGACCGGCACGCCTCGCTCATTCAGCAGCCGCTTGAGGTCGCGATGCCCTCGCCCCGGCAATGCGAGGACTTCTCCGCCCTGGCGGTAGCGAACCCGTAGCGATCCGGACGGCACCTGGCCCTCCAGAAGCAGACGGCCGTTGCCCGGCAGCCGCAGGGGAGCGGACGGGTCATGCCATTCCTGAGCAGGAGGGGCCGGCCGAAGCCAGTCACCGGTGAGCCACCACAACCGTCCGTCGGATCGCCGCAGCTCGCCACCCGCCAGCCTCCAGATCGGCCCGGCGTCCACAGAAGCCCGCAGCAAATCGACCCAGCCCGCCCAGTGATCGCTGTCCGGCAATGGAGTCAACGGCGCCAGCCAATGACGCATCGCATTGCGCTGACGGGCCGGCGACAGACTAACCAGCGGCGCCAGTGCCAGGGAGGGCAACGGCAACCAGGGAAAGGGAGCCGGGTCCTGCCGGGCCGCCGCCAGGTCCTGCCGGGCCAGGTCATCCAACAGCTCCTGAGCCTCGCGTAGATGTACAGCACTGCGGGCCAGATTGTTCTGTGCCTGCGGCCAGCGAGCGGCCAGCAGCGGCATGACCCGATTGCGCAGATAGTTGCGCGCCATGCGGTCATCTTGATTGGAGGGGTCCTCGACCCAGTTCAGCCCTTCTGCTTGTGCATAAGCCTCCAGCTCGCGCCGTGACACATCCAGCAGCGGACGCACCAGCCATCCCCGCCCCAGCCGACGACTCGATGGCATACCGGCCAGCCCACGCACACCGGCGCCACGCAAAAGACGGAACAGCAAGGTTTCCGCCTGATCGTCGCGGTGTTGGGCGGTCAATAGCACGTCCCCCGCCCCCAGCTCGGCGGCCAGTGCGGCGTAACGCGCCTCACGTGCCGCCCGCTCCAGGCTGGCGCCCGACGCCACCTGCACATGACGAACCTGCAGTGGAATGCCCAACGCGGCGCAAACCTGCCGGCAGTGTTCCGGCCAAGCGTCGGCGACAGGCTGCAGGCCATGATGAATATGGATGGCGGAGAGCGGTGGCAGCGCCTCTCGGTTGGAAAGGCGTGCCAATAGATGCAGTAGAACGCTGGAGTCGAGACCGCCGGACAGGGCGATGTGCCAGGCGGGCGCCTCGCGCCAGGGCTCAAGGCAGGTAAACAGGCGGTCTTCGAGGGTCATAAGGAAGCTGCAAGCTTCAAGCGGCAAGCCTCAAGCTTAAAGCTAAACCTCAGCTTCTGGCTTGCAGCTTATTATGGCTTGCGGCTTGTCGCTGTGGCCGTCAGGCCACCCCGTAGCTCATCAGGCGATCATAACGACGGGCCAGCAGCTCATCGGTGCCCAGCTTGCGCAGTTTGTCCAACTGGGCGGTCAGCTCCTGGCGGATGCTTTCCGATGCGCTGGCCGGATCGCGATGGGCACCGCCCAGCGGCTCGGGGATCACCTTGTCGACGATGCCCAGACCTTTCAGGCGCTCGGCGGTGATACCCATGGCTTCGGCGGCTTCCGGCGCCTTCTCGGCGGTTTTCCACAGGATGGAGGCGCAACCTTCCGGCGAGATCACCGAATAGGTGGAGTACTGCAGCATGTTCAACTGGTCGCAGACACCGATGGCCAATGCACCGCCGGAACCGCCTTCGCCAATCACGGTGGCGATGATCGGAGTCTTCAGGCGCGCCATCACACGCAGGTTCCAGGCGATGGCCTCGCTCTGGCCGCGCTCTTCCGCATCGATGCCCGGATAGGCGCCGGGGGTGTCAATGAAGGTGAGGATTGGCATCTTGAAGCGCTCGGCCATTTCCATCAGGCGGCAGGCCTTGCGGTAACCCTCAGGACGCGGCATGCCGAAGTTGCGGCGGACCTTCTCGCGGACATCACGGCCTTTCTGATGACCGATGACCATGACCGGCTGCCCGTTCAGACGCGCGGTCCCGCCGACGATGGCGGCATCGTCGGAAAAATGCCGATCGCCGTGCAGTTCTTCGAACTCGGTGAAGATGTGCTCGATGTAGTCGAGGGTATAGGGGCGCTTCGGATGGCGCGCCATCTGGGCGATCTGCCAGCTGGTCAGGTTGCCGAAGATGCTTTCGGTCAGAGACTTGCTCTTCTCCTGCAAGCGGGCAATCTCGTCGCTGATGTTCAGCGCATTGTCGTTGCCGACCAGGCGCAACTCTTCGATCTTGGCTTGCAGGTCGGCGATCGGCTGTTCGAAGTCCAGAAAATTCGGGTTCATAGGCATCCGTCTTGCGTCGACGGCCAAGTGGCCGGGCGGCTGTTTCCATTTGCGCCTTACCTTACGGGAGAGGCGCGTTCAGGTCGAACAAAAATATGCTGGGCGAAGTCCTGTCTCGGACTGGTCGCTAGCGGTAGTGCAAAAAGACGTTGTCTCGCCCGAACTGGTCACGCAACGCCTGAATCAGGTTGTCGGCCGGGTCGATCCGCCAGCTTTCGCCGAACTGCAACAAGGCCCGCGCATCGGGGCCGGTGTAGTCCAGCGTGATCGGACAGGCACCGCGATGGCGGCTGCACAGATCGGCCAGCCAACGCAGACGGTCGCCCTTCAGCGCTTCGCTGGCGACCTTCAGGCGCAGGCTCTCGGCCAAGCCGGTACGCGCCTCCTCCAGACTCATCACGCGCTTCGCGCGCAGACGCAAGCCACCGGAGAAATCGTCGTTGCTGACTTCGCCCTCGACCACCACCAGGGCATCGTTCTGCAAGAGAGCCTGGGCACTGGCAAAGGCATCGGCGAACAGCGAGGCCTCGATACGCCCGGAGCGGTCGTCCAGAGTAATGAAGCCCATCTTGTCGCCCTTCTTGTTCCTCATCACCCGCAGGTTGACGATCAGCCCGGCGACCGTCTGGGTATCGCGCGCCGGCTTGAGTTCGACGATGCGCTGCCGGGCGAAACGCCTCACCTCGCCTTCGTATTCGTCGATGGGATGGCCCGTGAGGTAGAGCCCCAGGGTGTCCTTCTCGCCCTTGAGGCGTTCTTTGAGCGACAGCTCCTTGGCGTTGCGGTGGTTGGCGTAGACATCGGCCTCCGGCTCGGCGAACAGGCCACCGAACAGGTCCATATGGCCGCTGTCGTGGCTGCGGGCGGTCTGTTCCGCCGCCTGGATCGCCTCTTCCATGGCCGCCAGCAGCACCGCGCGGTTACGGTCGATGTTGGCCTGGTAGGCCTTGGCTTCGTCGGAGAAGTACGGGCCGAGGCGGTCGAGCGCGCCGCCGCGGATCAGCGCTTCCAGGGTGCGTTTGTTGATGCGTTTGAGGTCGACGCGATTGCAGAAATCGAACAGATCCTTGAACGGCCCGCCTTCGGCACGGCATTCGACGATGGCCTCGACCGGCCCCTCGCCCACCCCCTTGATCGCACCCAGGCCGTAGACGATGCGGTTGTCGTCATCGACGGTGAACATGAACTCGGAGTTGTTCACGTCCGGCGCGACGATGCGCAACTTCATGTTCCGGCACTCTTCGATCAGGGTCACCACCTTGTCGGTGTTGTGCATATCCGCAGATAGCACGGCAGCCATGAACGGCGACGGGTAATGGGCCTTGAGCCAGGCGGTCTGGTACGAGACCAGGCCGTAGGCGGCCGAGTGGGACTTGTTGAAACCGTAGCCGGCGAACTTTTCCACCAAGTCGAAGATGTTGCCCGCCAGGTCGGCATCGATGCCGTTGTTCGCGCAGCCCTCGATGAAGCCGCCGCGCTGCTTGGCCATCTCTTCGGGCTTCTTCTTGCCCATGGCCCGGCGCAGCATGTCCGCGCCGCCCAGGGTGTAGCCGGCCATCACCTGGGCGATCTGCATCACCTGTTCCTGGTACAGGATGATGCCGTAGGTCGGTGCCAGTACCGGTTTCAGCCCCTCGTACTGGTAGTCCGGGTGCGGGTAGGAAATCTCCGCCCGGCCGTGCTTACGGTTGATGAAGTCGTCCACCATGCCCGATTGCAGCGGGCCCGGCCGGAACAACGCCACCAGAGCGATGAGGTCTTCCAGGCAGTCCGGCTTGAGCTTCTTGATCAGCTCCTTCATGCCCCGCGATTCCAACTGGAATACCGCGGTGGTCTCGGCCTTCTGCAACAGGTCGTAGGTTTTCTTGTCGTCCAGCGGAATGAAGTCGATGTTGACCGGTTCCAGACCTTTCTTGGCCTGCTCGCGGTTGATGGTCTCCATCGCCCACTTGATGATGGTCAGGGTGCGCAGGCCAAGGAAGTCGAACTTCACCAGGCCGGCCTGCTCCACATCGTCCTTGTCGAACTGGGTCACCAGACCGCCGCCTTCGGCATCGCAAGCGATCGGCGAGAAGTCGGTGAGTTTGGTTGGCGCGATCACCACGCCCCCGGCGTGCTTGCCAGTACCGCGGGTGATGCCTTCCAGCCTGAGCGCCATATCCCAGATTTCCCGGGCGTCCTCGTCGGACTTGAGGAAATCACGAAGCATTTCTTCTTGCTCGTAGGCTTTGTCCAGGGTCATGCCGACTTCGAAGGGGATCATCTTCGACAGCTTGTCGGCCAGACCGTAAGACTTGCCCTGGACCCGTGCCACGTCGCGCACCACCGCCTTCGCCGCCATGGTGCCGAAGGTGATGATCTGGCTCACGGCATTGCGCCCGTAGGCCTCGGCCACGTAGTCGATGACCCGGTCGCGGCCGTCCATGCAGAAGTCGACGTCGAAGTCGGGCATGGAGATCCGCTCGGGGTTGAGGAAGCGCTCGAACAGCAGGTCGTAGGCCAGTGGGTCGAGGTCGGTGATCTTCAGCGCATAGGCTACCAGGCTGCCGGCGCCCGAACCCCGACCGGGGCCCACGGGAACGCCATTGTTCTTCGCCCACTTGATGAAGTCCATCACGATGAGGAAGTAACCGGGGAAGCCCATCTGGATGATGGTCCCCAACTCGAAATTCAAGCGGTCGACATAGACCTGCTTCTTCGCCTCGTAATCCGGCGTATCCGGCGGCAGCAGGATGGCCAGGCGCTCTTCCAGTCCCTCGAAGGACACCTGCCGCAGGTAGTCATCGATGGTCATGCCTTCCGGGATCGGGAAGTTGGGCAGGAAGTATTTGCCCAACTGGACTTCGATGTTGCAGCGCTTGGCGATTTCCACCGTGTTTTCCAGCGCCTCGGGCAGGTCGCTGAACAGTTCCCACATTTCTTCCGGCGTCTTCAGGTACTGCTGGTCGGAATAGGTACGCGGACGGCCCGGGTCGTCCAGGGTCCGGCCTTCACCGATGCAGACGCGGGTCTCGTGGGCCTCGAAGTCGTCCTGCTTGAGAAAGCGTACGTCGTTGGTCGCCACCAGCGGCGCACCACAGCGGTCGGCCAAGGCGACGGCCGCGTGCAGGTATTCTTCGTCGTTGGGCCGGCTGGTGCGCTGCACTTCCAAGTAGAAACGATCGGGGAAGACATCCATCCACTCGGCGAGCAGTGCCTCCGCTTCCGCCTCGTCGCCGTTGAGCAGGGCCTGGCCAACTTCCCCCTCCTTTGCGCCGGATAACGCGATCAGCCCTTCCGCGGCCTCCTTGACCCAATCGCGCTCGATGATGATCAGTCCATCGCGCTGGCCATCGGTCCAACCACGGGAAATCAGCTCGGTCAGGTTGCGGTAGCCCTTGGCATTCATCACCAGCAGCGTCAGGCGCGACAGCGGACCATCCTCATTGCGGCTGGCCAGCCAGACGTCGGCACCACAGATCGGCTTCACACCGCCGCCCATGGCCGCCTTGTAGAACTTCACCAGCGAGCACATGTTGCTCTGGTCGGTCACCGCCACGGCCGGCATGCCCGCTCCCGCCACAGCCTTGATCAGTGGCTTGACGCGCACCAGACCGTCGACCAGGGAGTATTCGGTATGCAGACGCAGGTGAACGAAGGAAACGGCCATGGTGATCCTTTTCAGCAACACGAAAACGACAAGGCCCGGATTGTACCGGGCCCCGTCTGAAAGCTACAGGCTACTCGGCGGCAAGGCCGACCGGCCGGACAGTCAACGGCGATCGTCCCAGATACCGGGCTCCAGCTTGCTCTGCAGTTCCGGGAACTGGCTGGCATCGAACGTCGGCAGCTTGCCGGCCTGGCGCTGCCGGTTGTAATCGCGCGCCAGCTTGATCGCCAGGTCCGACAGCAACAGGATCGCCACCAGGTTGGTGATTGCCATCAGGCCCATGGAGACGTCCGCCAGGTTCCACACGAACGGCAGCGAGGCCAGCGCCCCGAACATCACCATGGCCAGGACGATCAGGCGGAAGACCACCAGCCCCGCCGCATGGTTGTGTTCGAGGAAAACCAGGCAGTTCTCGGCATAGAAGTAGTTGGCGACGATCGAGGTGAAGGCGAAGAACAGGATTACCACGGACAGGAAGTACTTCGCCCAGCTACCCACCTCGCTGCTCAGCGCCTGCTGTACCAGCATGATGCCCTGGGCATCGCCGCTCGGTACGCCGGCGAGCAAAATGATCGCGGCGGACGCCGTGCAGATGAGCAGTGTATCGATGACCACGCCAGCCATCTGGACATAGCCCTGGGAGGCCGGATGCGGCGGATATGGGGTGGCGGAAGCGGCGGCGTTCGGCGCGGACCCCATACCGGCTTCGTTGGAGAACAGCCCGCGCTTGAAACCGTTCATGATGGCCGCGCCGATACCGCCGGCCGCCGCCTCGTGCAGGCCGAAGGCACTCTTGAAGATAAGGGCCAACACCGCGGGAATCTCGCTCAGGTTCATCACGATGACGGCAATCGCCACCAGCAGGTAGGCGGCGGCCATGAACGGAACCGCCAGTTCGGAGAACCGGGCGATCGAGCGCAGCCCGCCGAAGATGATCAGCGCGGTCAGCACCACCACGCCCACGCCGCTCATCCACGGCTTGATGCCGAAGGCCCCGGCCATGGCACCGCTGATGGTATTCGCCTGGACCGAATTGAACACGAAGCCGAAGGCGATGATCAGGAAGATCGAGAACAGCACACCCATCCAACGCGCGTTCAAGCCCTTTTCCATGTAATAGGCCGGACCTCCGCGGTACTGGCCCTCGGCATCGCGGGTCTTGAACAGCTGGGCGAGGGTTGCCTCGACAAAGCCTGTTGCCATGCCCACCAGGGCAATCATCCACATCCAGAAGATAGCGCCCGGCCCACCGAGCGTGATGGCTACGGCGACGCCAGCGACGTTACCGGTCCCGACGCGCGCGGCCAGGGAGGTACAAAGCGCCTGAAAGGAAGAAATACCGGCGTCGTCGCTGCTGCGGCTGCCCTTGAGCACCGTGAAGATGTGGCCGAAGTGACGGAACTGGATCAGCCCCAGCCGCGCGGTGAAGTACAAGCCGCAGCCTACCAGCAGCCAGATCAGCACCTTGCCCCAGATGAGGCTATTGAGAACGTCCACGACCTGATTGGCGATTTCTTGCATGAATGACTCCCTGCCGCTTATGGCGACTTTGTTGTCGTTAGGCCTTGGGATAAAGACCGATATGACCGCACGCCTGCGGTTCGCAGACGCCCGTCGTGATCGAAGCCAGCCGAGGCTGGCAGAAGGGGCGGCACTTTCCCCTATCGGGGTAGGGAAAGGCTTACGGTCAAACGACCAAAGCGTTCGCCGATGCGACAGCGGTGGGTGTTTCCAGTACTTCCAGCAAGGCCTTCACAGGTGCGAAGGAACGCCGATGGATGGGCGTCGGCCCCAGACGCTGCAAGGCTCCCAGGTGCTCCGGCGTAGGGTAGCCTTTATGACCAGCCATGCCGTAGCCGGGATAGATGAGGTCCAGGGCAACCATCTCGCGATCGCGGCTGACCTTGGCCAGGATGGAAGCGGCGGCGATCGCCGGCACCTGTGCGTCGCCCTGCACCACCGGAGCCGAGGGCACCGAGAGCTTGGGGCAACGGTTGCCATCGATCAGTGCCAGTTTCGGCACAACACTCAGGCCTTCCACCGCCCGTTGCATGGCCAGCATGGTGGCGTGAAGGATGTTCAGGCTGTCGATTTCTTCCACCTCGGCCCGGGCGATGCACCAGGCTAGGGCTTTCTCGCAGATTTCGTCGTACAGAGCCTCTCGCCGGGCCTCGGTGAGTTTCTTCGAATCGTTGAGTCCCTGGATGGGACGGCTCGGGTCGAGAATCACCGCAGCGGTCACCACAGGCCCGCAGAGCGGCCCTCGGCCGACTTCGTCGACCCCGGCGACCAGAGCTTCGACCAGATTGAAATCCAGACCCAGTTGCATCCGTTCGCTCCGTCAGTTCAGGGCTTGCCGCCAAGGCACGGCCGATTCGGGCAGCGCCAGCTTGAGCACCGCCTCCGCCGCCTGGCTCGAGGCATCGCGGCGCAGGGCGCGATGAATCACGTCGAACCCTTCGGTCTGCGCCTGGCCACCATCGATCAAAGGCACCAATGCCCGGGCCAATGCCTCCGGCGTGGCGGCATCCTGCAGCAACTCGGGCACCAGGGGACGCTCGGCGAGCAGGTTCGGCAGCGACACATAGGGGCTTTTCACCAGTCGCCTGAGAATACGATACGTCATCGGCGCGACCTTGTACGCCACCGCCATGGGCCGTTTGTACAGCAAAGCCTCCAAGGTAGCGGTACCGGACGCGATGAGGACCGCATCGCAGGCTGCCAGGGCATCATGCGAGCGGCCGTCGAGCAGGCTGAGAGGCAAGTCGCGGCCAGCCAGCATCTGTTCCAACTGGATGCGGCGCTCGGGGCTGGCGCAGGGCAGGACGAAGCGTACGCCGGGCCGCAATGCACGCAGTCGTTCGGCCGCATCGAGGAACAGCTCCCCCAGACGCGCCACTTCACCGCCCCGGCTACCGGGCAGCAAGGCGATCACCGGCTGGTCCAGGGGCAAATCCAATTCGCGACGAACCGCCATCCGGTCGGCCTGCATGGGAATGCTGTCGGCCAACGGATGTCCGACGAAACGCACAGGCACCTGGTGTGCATCGTAGAACTGTGCCTCGAAGGGAAACAGCGTCAGCATCAGGTCGCAGGCTTCGCGGATTTTCAGCACGCGCTTCTGTCGCCAGGCCCAGACGGAGGGACTGACGTAATGCACGGTCTTGATGCCGGCACGGCGCAGTTTCAGCTCGACGCCCAGGTTGAAATCTGGCGCGTCGATGCCGATAAATACGTCCGGCTTGGCGGCGATCAATGTTTCTATCAGACGTTTGCGACGAGACAGTAGCTCGGGCAGGCGGCCGAGCACTTCGACCAGGCCCATCACCGACAGGCGCTCCATCGGAAAGTAGGGAGTCAACCCCTCGGCCTGCATGCGCGGCCCACCAACGCCGATGAATTCGATGTCACCATGGCGCGCCTTGAGCGCCTGCATCAAGCCGGAACCGAGGATGTCGCCGGAAGCTTCACCAGCCACCAACGCGATACGCAAGCGAGGCGTCATGGCTCAGCGCGTGATGCCGCGGGTCGAGGACTGGATGGAGTCGCGGAAGACGGCGACTTCCGGGAACTGCGCAGCCGCTTCGGCCAGCTCTTCCAGGGCCTGCTCCACCGTCAGCCCCTGACGGTAGACCACCTTGTAGGCACGACGCAGCGCCTGGATCGCTTCCGCGCTGAAACCGCGCCGGCGCATGCCTTCAAAGTTCATGCTGCGCGCTTCCGCCGGATTGCCGAAGACGGTGACATAGGCCGGCACGTCCTTGCCGATGGCCGTGCCCATGCCGGAAAAGCTGTGGGCGCCGATTCGGCAAAACTGATGCACCAGGGTGAAGCCGGACAGAATCGCCCAATCGTCCATGTGAACATGGCCAGCCAGGGCGGTGTTGTTGACCAGGATGCAGTGATTGCCGATCACACTGTCGTGGCCGATATGCACATAGGCCATTAGCAGGTTGTGATCGCCAATGGTGGTTTCCGAACGGTCCTGCACGGTGCCGCGATGGATAGTCACACCCTCGCGGATCACATTATGATCACCGATCACCAGGCGGGTCGGCTCACCTTTGTATTTCAGATCGGGAGTGTCCTCGCCTACCGAGGAAAACTGGTAGATGCGATTGTGCTTGCCGATCCGGGTCGGCCCCTTGATGACCACATGAGGGCCGACCACCGTACCCTCGCCGATTTCCACATCGGGCCCGACGATCGACCAGGGGCCGACCTGCACGTCGTCTGCCAGCCTGGCCGAGGGATCGATGATGGCGCGAGGGTCAATCAAACTCATAGCTTGCGTTCCGCACAGATGATTTCAGCCGAGCAGACTTCCTTGCCGTCCACGCTCGCCTGGCAATCGAACTTCCAGATGCCGCGCTTCACGCTGAGGAAGCGGGCTTCGAGGATCAGTTGGTCGCCCGGCATCACCGGCGAGCGGAAGCGCAGCTTGTCGGAACCGACGAAGTAATAGAGCGTACCGTCGGCCGGCTTCACATCGAGCATCTTGAAGCCGAGGATGCCGGCAGCCTGGGCCATGGCTTCGATGATCAGCACGCCCGGCATGATCGGATGTTGGGGAAAGTGCCCGTTGAAGAACGGCTCGTTGATGCTGACATTCTTGTAGGCGCGAATGCGCTTGCCTTCGATATCCAGCTCAGCCACCCGGTCAACCAGCAGGAAGGGGTAGCGATGCGGCAGGTATTCGCGAATCTCGTTGATGTCCATCATGTTCCGGGGAAGCCTGTTATAAAAAAGTGAAGCGCGCCATAGAGCGCAGTCATTCCGTTTTCAGATCAACCGTACGTGCCATGGCCGCGCGCAGCGCAAGTTCGTTCGAAAAATCACTAGCGACCGGGTACGGTCGATATGGAAAAGGAATCAGGCATCAGATGATGTATCCCTGCCCGAGGTCACTGCAGCCAGTTGCTTTTCCAGCTGCTGCAGGCGGCGGGCCATGTCATCCAACTGACGAATCCGCGCCACGCTCTTCTTCCATTCGGCCGCCGGCTGCATGGCAGTCCCCGAAGAATAGGCCCCCGGCTCGCTAATCGAGCGGGTGACCATGGTCATTCCGGTCACGAATACGTTATCGCAGACCTCGATGTGGCCGACCATACCGACACCGCCTGCGATCATGCAATGCCTGCCGATCTTGGTGCTGCCGGAAATCCCCACGCAGGCGGCCATGGCAGTGTGATCGCCGATCTGAACGTTGTGCGCGATCATGATCTGGTTGTCCAACTTCACCCCATCGCCGATGCGGGTATCCGCCAGTGCGCCCCGATCGATGGTGGTATTGGCCCCGATCTCGACATCATCACCGATGGTCACCCCACCGATCTGGGCGATCTTCTGCCAGACGCCTTTTTCATTGGCGAAGCCGAAGCCTTCGCCACCGATCACCGCGCCGGACTGGATTACCACCCGCTTGCCGATGCGCACGTCGTGGTACAGCGTCACTCGCGGAGCCAGCCAACCGCCTTCGCCGATCTCGCTGCGCGCTCCCACGAAGCAGTGAGCTCCCACCGTGACGCCGGCAGCAATCCGCGCACCCGCTTCGATCACGGCGTAGGCGCCAATGCTGGCGCTGGCATCCACCAGCGCATCGGTGGCGATCACCGCCGTTGGATGCACACCGGGTACCGCCTGCGGTTTGCGATCGAACAGATGGGAAAGCTGGGCATAGGCCAGGTAAGGGTTGGCCACCAGAAGCGCATCGCCCTCATAGCCATCCGCGTCGGCCGGCGTGAGCAGCAGGGCTGCGGCCTGGGTCTGCGCCAAGTATTTCCGATACTGCGGGTTGGCGAGGAAACTCAGCTCCCCGGGCCCCGCCTCCTGCAAGGTGGCCAGCCCGCTGATCGGCTTGTCCGCGGCGCCACGCAGGGTGGCACCGAGACGCTCGGCTAGATCGCCGAGGGTAAACACGATAGCCGTCATGATCAGCGCAGCTGATTCATACGCTCGATGACCTGGCGGGTGATGTCGAACTGAGGTTTGACATCAATCACCGCACCGCGCTCGAAAACCAGGTCAAAGCCACCTTTCTTGATGACCTCTTCCACGGCCTGGTCCAGCTTCGGCTTGAGCTGCTTGAGCATGTCACGATCGGCGATAGCCTTGGCTTCGTTCAATTCCTTGGACTGGAACTGGAAATCACGGGCCTTCTGCTTGAATTCCAGCTCGAGGCGCTCGCGCTCGGCCTGTTGCATCTTCTCGCCCTCTTTGACGAGGCGATCCTGGATGCGCTTGGCGTCGCTTTCCAGCGTCTTCAGCTTGGTCAACTGCGGGCCGAACTTCTTCTCCGCATCCACGGCGTACTTCTTCGCCGCATCGGATTCGAGCAAGGCCATCTGATAGTTCAGCACGGCAATCTTCATTTCGGCGAAAGCCGGAGTCGCCAGCAGGGCAGCGCTGAACAGAACCAATTGAGTCAACTTACGCACAATGCACTCCTGCTAAAACCTGTTGGTTTGCTGTTAGAAGGTCTGGCCCAGGGAGAACTGGAAGACCTGGGTATCCGCTTCGTCCGGCTTCTTGATCGGCATGGCCAGGCTGAAACTCAGCGGGCCCAGGGCCGTGATCCAGGTCAGACCGACGCCGACGGAGCTGGCCAGATTGCTGTAATCGATATCGCACCCCGGCTCGTTCCGGCTCTTCTGCGCGGAACTGCAGTTGGTGTCGAACACATTACCCACATCCCAGAACAGTGCGGTACGCAGGGAACGCTGGTCCTTGACGAACGGCATCGGGAACAACAGTTCGACACCACCCTGGACCAGCACGTTACCGCCGAAGGGCAACGGGTCCTGGTCCGGGTCCTTCAAGGTACCGGGATTGGAGCCATCGCTGGGCGTACTACGCGGCCCCAGGCTGCTGTCCTTGAAACCACGCACCGAGTTGAAGCCGCCCGCATAATAGTGCTCATAGAACGGCAGCTCGGAGGTCGAGCCGAAGCTGTCGCCATAACCCAATTCAGTGTGGAACCGCAGGGTGTAACTGTCGCTCAGCGGGGTGAACAACTGGCCGCGATAGTCGAGCTTGTAGAACGACAGGTCGCTGCCAGGCACCGTTGTTTCGAGCACCAAGCTCTGCGAATGACCACGGGTTGCCAGCACGCCCCGGTTCAGGGTGGACTCGGACCAGCCGGCGGACGCCTTGAAGTTCAGGTAGCTGTCGCCCTCCTGTTCGATGAAATCGAAAATCTCATCAACCGTGTAGCGACCGGTATTGATGTCATCCTGCTGGGCGGTCAGACCGAAAGTCAGACGCGAGGTCTCGCTGATCGGATAGCCGATGCTGACACCACCGCCCAGGCTATCCACTGCATAGCTGGATACATCGACATCCAACTCATCGTAGTCAGTGGTGCGGTAGAAGGCGTTGTAACCCAAGCTAACGCCATCGACCGTCCAGTAGGGATCGACGAAGCCGAAGTTGTAACGGGTCTGGTATTCACTGCGGGTCAGGCCGATGCTGACCTTGTTACCGGTACCCAGGAAGTTGTTCTGACTGATCGAGCCGCCCAGGATCAGCCCCGCATTCTGAGCGAAACCGACGCTGGCGGTGATCGAGCCGGACGGCTGCTCTTCGACGCTGTAGTTGACGTCGATCTGGTCGTCGGTGCCCGGCACCTGCGGGGTCTCGACGTTGACTTCCTTGAAGAAGCCGAGGCGTTCGAGGCGGGTCTTGGACTGGTCGATCAGGTAGGTGGAGGCCCAACCGCCTTCCATCTGGCGCATTTCGCGGCGCAGCACTTCGTCCTCGGACTTGGTGTTGCCACGGAAGTTGATGCGGTTGACGTAGGCACGCTTGCCCGGATCGACGACGAAGGTGATGGAGACGGTGTTGTCTTCATCGTGGGCTTCGGGAACGCCGTTCACGTTGGCGAAGGTGTAACCCTCGTTACCCAGACGGCGAGTGATCAACTCGGAAGTGGTGGTCATCACCTTGCGGGAGAACACCTGCCCTTCCTTGACCAGCAGCAGCGCCTTGACTTCCTCTTCCGGCACCTTGAGGTCACCGGACAGTTTCACGTCGCGAACCGTGTACTTCTCACCCTCGTCGACGTTGACGGTGATGTACACGTGCTTTTTGTCGGGGGTTATGGATACCTGGGTGGAAGAAATATCCATGTTGATGTAGCCGCGGTCCAGGTAGTAGGAGCGCAGACGCTCCAGGTCGCCGGACAGTTTTTCGCGGGCGTACTTGTCGTCGTTCTTGAAGAACGACAGCCAGTTGGTGGTCTTCAGCTCGAACAGGTCGATCAGGTCTTCGTCCGGGAATACCGTGTTGCCTACGACGTTGATGTGCTGGATGGCAGCGACCGAGCCTTCGTTGATATTGATCTTCAACGCGACGCGGTTGCGCGGCTGCGGGATGACTTCGGTCTCGATGGTCGCCGAGTAGCGGCCTTGCGCCACGTATTGGCGCTGAAGCTCATTGCGCACCCCTTCGAGGGTCGCCCGCTGGAAGATCTCGCCCTCGGCCAAGCCGGACTGCTTGAGGCCCTTGAGCAGGTCTTCGGTGCTGATCGCCTTGTTGCCTTCGATCTCGATGCTGGAAATCGAAGGCCGCTCGACTACATTGATCACCAGCACGTCGCCATCGCGACCGAGCTGGATATCCTGGAAGAAGCCGGTCTTGAACAGCGATCGCGTCGCTTCGACAAGACGGCGATCATCCGCCTGCTCGCCCACGTTCAGCGGCAGTGCGCCGAATACGCTGCCGGCGGAGACCCGCTGCAGACCATTGACTCGGATATCGGAGATGGTGAAGGACTCGGCGTGAACCTCGGCAATCATGAGTGCGGCAAGCACCGCAGGTAGCAGCAAGCGTTTCATGAAGTCCTTTTTTATTCCAACTGATAATAAAGAAAATGCCGCTCATCGCGGCAGATTCGGAATTCAGCGTTGCGTTACAGCCGGCTCAGGTCGTTGACCAGGGCGAGCAACATCACCCCTATGACCAGACTGATACCGATCTGTACCCCCCATGCCTGCACCCGCTCCGACAAGGGACGACCCCGCGCCCACTCGATCAGATAGAACAACAGGTGCCCCCCATCCAGGACAGGGATCGGCAACAGATTGAGAACCCCCAGACTTATGCTCAGGTAGGCGAGGAAATTGAGAAAATCCCCAACCCCAGACTGGGCCGAAGCGCCCGCCACTTTAGCAATGGTTATCGGCCCACTCAAGTTTTTTACCGAGAGCTCGCCGAAGAGCATTTTCTTCATCGAATCAAGGGTCAGGACACTCATCACCCAGGTACGCCTGAGCCCTTCGCCAACCGCCTCGACAGGACCGAAGCTGACCTCGCGCAGCATGTCCTCCGGCCAATCGACTTCCTGCACCCCGGCTCCCAGGTAGCCGGTGCGGGCCTTCTCTTCCCCACGCGCAGCCAGGGTCAGCGGTATTTCCAGGTGTTCTCCGGCACGTTCGACACTGAGCACGATACGTTGGCCGGGACGGGCCCGGACCTGATCGACCACTTGCTGCCAGTCGTCCAGCGGCGCGCCATCCAACGCCAGAAGACGGTCGCCGGCCTTGAGCCCGGCTGCCTTGGCCGGCCCGCTTTCGTCGAATGACGCCAGGATCGGAGGCAGCGCAGGGCGCCAAGGACGAATACCGAGGGAACCGATGGGATCGGGACTGTCGACACCTTTTAGCCATTCGCGCAACGCCACCTGACGAGGGCTTTCCTGCGTACTGCCGGGCTCGCGCACTCGGACATCGAGGGTGCCGCTTTCGCCCAGGCGGCGCACCAACTGCAGATTGACGGCCGCCCAGCCAGGGGTCAGCTCGCCATTCACCGAGACGATTTCCTCGCCCACCTGCAAGCCCGCCTCGGCTGCCAGGCTGCCCTCCTCGATCGCGCCGATGACAGGCTTCACCTGCTGGCTGCCTAGCATGGCCAGGAGCCAGAAGAACAGCAGAGCCAGGAGGAAGTTGGCCAGGGGACCAGCAGAGACGATGGCAATGCGTTGGCGTACGGATTTGCGGTTGAAAGCCTGATCGAGCAATTGGGGCGGTACGTCACCCTCGCGCTCGTCGAGCATTTTGACGTAGCCGCCCAACGGAATGGCAGCGACAACGAACTCGGTGCCATGGCGATCATGCCAACGCAACAGGGGCGTACCGAAGCCAACGGAAAAACGCAGCACTTTCACGCCACAGCGGCGTGCGACCCAGAAGTGGCCGAATTCGTGGAACGTGACCAGCACCCCGAGCGCGACCAGGGTACCGACAATCATGTAAAGCGCGCTCATCGATTTCCTCCGGACCTAGCGTCCGTGGCGATACAACCATTTTTCGGCCAAGGCTCTCGCCCTGGCATCGGCCGTCAAAACGACGTCGAGGCTTTCGACCGTTTCGACCGGCTCGAGATTCAGCACTTCCCCGATGATACTCGCGATTTCGGTGAAGCGGATGCGCCGTTCGAGAAAGGCTGCCACTGCTATCTCATTGGCGGCATTGAGCATTGCCGGCGCCGTGCCACCCGCCTGAGCGGCCTGACGGGCCAAGCGCAGACAGGGGAAACGCAACTCATCCGGCTCCTGGAAGTCCAGCCGACCGACTTTGAACAAATCCAGCGGCGCAACTCCCGAATCGATGCGTTCGGGCCAGGACAAGGCATGACTGATCGGTGTGCGCATGTCCGGATTGCCCAGTTGCGCCAGAACCGAACCGTCCACGTAGTCCACCAGGGAGTGAATGACGCTTTGCGGATGAATGACGACCTCGACCTGCTCGGGCCGGGCATCGAACAGCCAGCAGGCTTCGATCAATTCGAGACCCTTGTTCATCATGCTGGCCGAATCCACGGAAATCTTGCGCCCCATGGACCAGTTCGGATGAGCGCACGCCTGCTCCGGCGTGACGTCGCTCAAACCGGCCAGTGGCATCTCGCGAAACGGACCGCCGGATGCAGTGAGCAGGATGCGGCGCACACCGACCGCCCCCAGGCCACGTGAGTAGTCATTCGGCAGGCACTGGAAGATGGCATTGTGTTCGCTGTCGATCGGCAAGAGTACCGAGCCACTGCGACGCACCGCCTGCATGAACAGCGCGCCGGACATCACCAGCGCCTCCTTGTTGGCCAGCAGGACCTTCTTACCCGCCTCGACTGCCGCCAGAGTCGGCTTGAGGCCCGCTGCACCGACGATTGCCGCCATCACCACATCCACATCCGGGTGAGCGGCGACCTCGCACAATCCCCCCTCCCCTACCAGTACACGGGTGTCCAAGCCTGCTGCCAGCAGGCCGCCACGCAAATGACGGGCGCCGTCTTCATCCGCTACGACAGCGAAACGCGGGCGATGACGCAGGCACAAGGCCTCCAGTTCCGCAAGACGGCTGAAGCCGCTCAGAGCGAACACCTGGTAGCGCCCTGGATGACGGGAAATCACATCGAGCGTGCTGAGGCCGATGGAGCCCGTGGCCCCCAGTACGGTTATCCGTTGCATTCCGCTCACAGCGAGCCCCAGCCATACGCCCAGAGCAGTACGGCGAACAAAGGAATAGCCGCGGTCAGGCTGTCGATACGATCGAGCACCCCGCCATGGCCCGGCAGCAGGTTGCTGCTGTCCTTCATGCCGGATTGGCGCTTGAACATGCTTTCGGTCAGGTCGCCAACCACAGAAATCAACACCACCAGCGCCGCACCGCCCAGTGCCAACAGCAACTCGACCGCAGACCACCCCCGATAGAGCCCGACACCGAGGGTGATCGCCAGGCTGGCCAGCAGACCGCCGATCAGACCCTCCCAGCTCTTGCCGGGACTGACCCGCGGGGCCAGCTTGCGCTTGCCGAAGGTCTTGCCGGAAAAGTAGGCACCTATGTCAGCGCCCCAGATCAGCACCATTACCGCCAGGATAAGGCCATTGGCCAGCGGCCATTGCTTGATCAGTACCAACCCCTGCCAGGCCGGCAGAAGAATCAGCAGACCGATTGCCAGCCGCCCCGGAGGACCATCCCAGTAACGACTGCTGTCCGGGTAATTCATGACCAGCCAGACCGCCACCAGCCACCAAGCGACGCCCAACAGCAGTACCCACGGCGCCATCATAGGCAACAGGTGAAGCACCAAGAGCAGGACTGCGACCGCGACCGCGTAGACGATCCGCCGGGATTGCTCGACGAGCCCAGCCAGCCGCGCCCATTCCCAAGCCCCTAGGCTGACCACCGCCCCGATGAAAAGCGCGAACGCGCCACCTTCGAGGAAGAAGAAGCCGCCCAAGGCGATGGGCAACAACACCAGGGCTGTGATGATTCGTTGTTTCAGCATCAGGCTCTTGCCTCTGCTTCCACCTGCTCACTGGTCTTGCCGAAGCGGCGTTGGCGGGTAGCGAAGTCGGCCAGCGCCTTGCGCATGGCGTCGTGTTTGAAATCGGGCCAGAACAGATCGGAGAAATACAGCTCGGCATAGGCGAGCTGCCACAGCAGGAAGTTGCTGATGCGATGTTCACCACCCGTGCGAATGCAGAGGTCCGGCAACGGCAGCTCGCCGGTGACCAGGCACCCCTGCAGCAGCTCCGCCGTGATGTCCTCCGGTTGCAGATGCCCAGCCTGGACCTCCCGCGCCAGGCGCTGCGACGCCTGCACGATGTCCCATTGCCCGCCATAGTTGGCGGCGATCTGCAGGATGAAGCGCTGATGCCCGGCGGTCAGGGCCTCGGCCTCACGCATGGCGGCCTGCAGTTCCGGATGGAACCGGGTACGGTCGCCAATGATGCGCAGGCGTATGTCGTTTTCATCCAGCTTCTTCGCTTCGCGGCGCAGAGCCGTAAGGAAGAGTTCCATGAGCGCGCCGACCTCGTCGGCCGGACGCTGCCAGTTCTCGCTGGAGAAGGCGAACAGGGTCAGGACTTCGACACCCGCCTCCGCGCACACCTCGATGACCGCCCGCACCGCATCCACGCCTGCCTTGTGCCCGGCAACACCGGGCAGCAGGCGCTTCTTCGCCCAGCGATTGTTGCCATCCATGATGATCGCGACATGGCGGGGTACTGCAGGCGATGCCGCTGACTTGGTCTTTTCCATGAAAAGCCCCGGCCTCAGACGGCCATCAGGTCCTTTTCCTTGGCTTCGAGGGCCTTGTCCACCTCGGCGACGAACTTGTCGGTCAGCTTCTGCAGCTCGTCGGCGGCACGGCGCTCGTCGTCTTCGCTGATTTCCTTGTCCTTGGACAGCTTCTTCAGTTCGGCCAGGGCATCACGGCGCACATTGCGCACAGCCACCTTGGCTTCCTCGGCAACAGCACGGGCCTGCTTGGTATAGCCCTTGCGGGTTTCCTCGGTCAGGGCAGGCATCGGCACGCGGATAGTGGTACCGGCGCTGGACGGATTCAGGCCCAGGTCAGAGGTCAGGATGGCCTTCTCGATGGCGGCACTGAGGTTCTTGTCGTGGGCAACGATCTTGAGGGTACGGGCATCCTCGACGGTGATCGCGGCTACCTGGTTCAGCGGCATTTCGCTGCCCCAGGCCGGGACCTTGACGCTGTCCAGGATACTCGGGTGCGCACGACCGGTACGGATGGACGCCAAGTGGCGCCCCAGGGCCTCGATGGACTTGCCCATACGCTCCTGCGCGTCTTTCTTGATCTCGTTGATCATTCGTTCGACTCCTCGATCAGGGTTCCTTCGGCGCCGCCGACGACGATGTTCAGCAGGGCACCTGGCTTATTCATATTGAAGACCCGCAGCGGCATCTTGTGATCGCGACACAGACAGATGGCGGTCAGGTCCATCACACCCAGCTTGCGGTCCAGCACGCCATCATAGGTCAGACGGTCGAACTTCTCCGCATTGGGGTCCTTGAACGGATCGGCAGTGTACACGCCATCCACCTTGGTGGCTTTCAGTACGACATCCGCATCGATCTCGATGGCGCGCAGGCAAGCTGCCGAATCGGTGGTGAAGAACGGGTTGCCGGTACCTGCGGAGAAGATCACCACGTCGCCGCCATTCAGGTGGCGGATGGCCTTGCGGCGATCATAGTGGTCGGTGACGCCGACCATGGAGATCGCCGACATGACGATCGCCGGAATATTCGAGCGCTCCAGTGCATCGCGCATGGCCAGGGCGTTCATGACGGTGGCGAGCATGCCCATGTGATCGCCGGTGACCCGATCCATGCCGGCCGCCGACAGGGCCGCGCCGCGGAACAGGTTGCCGCCGCCGATGACCAGGCCGACCTGAACGCCGATGCCTACCAGTTGGCCGACTTCAAGCGCCATGCGGTCGAGCACCTTGGGATCGATCCCGAACTCCTCCGACCCCATCAAGGCTTCGCCGCTTAGTTTGAGCAGAATGCGTTTATAGCGAGGTTGGCGACCACTCACCTGCTGAGCCATTGCGTATCTCTCCTGCGGCGTTTGAATGCTGACGGGCGCTGAGCCCGTGTTTGTAGCGCTTTGACAGCGCCAATGGCGCCCAAGTGCATGTACCCGGGTACCAGAATTCGTACCGCCCCTCGCTCCAGCACCGACACGGGAGATGGAGCCCATTTGACGAAGAGGCCGCGCGCGTGAGCGGGCAGCCTCTTCGGGGGCGACAGCGGAACTGTCTTACTGCTTGGTCGCGGCGACCTGGGCAGCGACTTCGGCGGCGAAATCGACTTCCGCCTTCTCGATGCCTTCACCCACTTCGTAACGAACGAAGGAAACCACTTCGGCACCGGCCTTCTTCGCCAGCTCGCCAACCTTGATTTCCGGGTCCTTCACGAACGGCTGCTCGACCAGGCTGGCCTCCGCCAGGAACTTCTGGATGCGGCCCGCCACCATCTTCTCGACGATGTCGGCCGGCTTGCCCTTGATCTTGTCCTCGTTCAGGGCGAGGAAGACGCCCTTCTCGCGCTCGATGGCTTCCGCGGAAACCTCGGACGGATTGAGGAACTGCGGGTTGCTGGCCGCGACGTGCATGGCGATTTCCTTGGCCAGCTCGGCGTTACCGCCCTTCAGGACGACCAGAACACCGATGCGGTGGCCGTGCAGGTAAGCACCCACGACATCGCCCTCGACGCGGGTCAGGCGACGGATGTTGACGTTCTCGCCGCACTTGGCGACCAGGGCTTCGCGAGCGGACTCCTGGGAGGCGATCAGCGGAGCGGCATCGGTCAGCTTCTCGGCGAAGGCCTTTTCCAGGCTGTCGGCGACGAACGCCTTGAAGTCATCCTGCAGGGCCAGGAAGTCGGTCTGGGAGTTGACTTCGATGATCACGGCGGACTTGCTGTCGGCAGCCACTTTGACGGCGATGGAGCCTTCGGCGGCGATGTTGCCGGCCTTCTTGGCAGCCTTGATGGCGCCGGAAGCGCGCATATCGTCGATGGCCTTCTCGATATCGCCATCAGCGGCGACCAGGGCCTTCTTGCATTCCATCATGCCTTGGCCAGTGCGCTCGCGCAGTTCTTTAACCAGGGCCGCAGTAATCTCTGCCATGTTCGCAATCCTCTTGAATGGTTAACCACCCACCCGGGCACAGGCCGGGCGTTCGATTCGAAGGTGGCAAAAAGGGGGCCTAGCCCCCTTCTTGCGCACCGGGTAACGCTATGCGTTCCTGACTCAGCCTTCGGCGGCCTCGCTCGGGGCTTCCTCGACGAACTCGTCAGCACCGCCGACAGCGTTCTGGCGACCACGCAGCACGGCATCGGCCACGGCACTCAGGTACAGCTGAACGGCGCGGATGGCGTCGTCGTTACCGGGGATGATGTAATCAACGCCTTCCGGGCTGCTGTTGGTATCGACAACGCCGATGACCGGAATGCCCAGCTTGTTGGCTTCGCTGATGGCGATGCGCTCATGGTCGACATCGATCACGAACAGAGCGTCCGGCAGGCCACCCATATCCTTGATACCACCCAGGCTGCGCTCCAGCTTCTCCAGATCGCGGGTGCGCATCAGGGCTTCTTTCTTGGTCAGCTTGGCGAAGGTGCCGTCCTGGGACTGGGTTTCCAGCTCGCGCAGGCGCTTGATGGAAGCACGGATGGTCTTGTAGTTGGTCAGCATGCCGCCGAGCCAGCGATGATCGACGTACGGCGAACCGCAACGAGCGGCTTCTTCGCGGACGATCTTGCCAGCGGAACGCTTGGTGCCGACGAACAGGATCTTGTTCTTGCCGGAAGCCAGCTTCTCAACGAAGCTCAGGGCCTCGTTGAACATCGGCAGGGTCTTTTCCAGGTTGATGATGTGAATCTTGTTGCGCGCGCCGAAAATGTACTTGCCCATTTTCGGGTTCCAGTAACGGGTCTGGT
This sequence comes from Pseudomonas sp. PIC25, assembly GCF_002286785.1. Lineage (GTDB taxonomy): Bacteria > Pseudomonadota > Gammaproteobacteria > Pseudomonadales > Pseudomonadaceae > Pseudomonas_M. The sequence goes on from NZ_MUJY01000182.1 coordinate 75,223, forward strand.
GGCCGAAGTGCACACCGGCCTTCAGCATATCGCGCATATTGACTTGGGACATGATCGTTCCTTAGTAAGTCGGGTTAGGCCTCCACGCATCCCAATATCCAACCCCTGCGGGCACCCAGGATACCGTGTCGATACGTGTGTGGGTTAAGGCTTCAGGGTCTGCTGCCCATAAAGCGGCGCGTTTTATACCACAGAAGACCGCCCGGCGAAACCCGCAGCGATGGCCGGCAGGCAGGGTGGCCGGCAGGGCACGGTCTGCTAGAATCGCGTTTTCTCCGTTTTTGCCTTGCGCCCGAGCGCCCAGAGAGTCCGAATGACCGTCACTATCAAGACGCCCGAAGAAATCGAAAAAATGCGCGTAGCCGGCCGGCTGGCCGCCGACGTGCTGGAGATGATCGGCGAGTACGTGAAGCCCGGCGTCACCACCGAGGAACTGGACCGCATCTGCCACGACTACATCGTCAACGTACAGAAAGCCATTCCCGCCCCGCTCAACTACAAGGGTTTCCCCAAGTCCATCTGCACCTCCGTCAACCATGTGGTCTGCCATGGCATTCCCAACGAGAAGGCCTTGAAGGAAGGCGACGTGCTGAACATCGACGTGACCGTGATCAAGGACGGCTATCACGGCGACACCAGCAAGATGTTCATGGTCGGCAAGGTGCCGGAGTGGGCCGAGCGCCTGAGCCGCATAACCCAGGAGTGCATGTATAAAGGCATCGAACTGGTCCGTCCGGGCACCCGCCTCGGCGACATCGGCGAAGTGATCCAGAAGCACGCCGAGAAGAACGGTTTCTCCGTGGTCCGCGAATACTGCGGGCACGGCATCGGCAAGGTCTTCCATGAAGAGCCGCAAGTTCTGCACTACGGCCGTGCCGGCACCGGCATGGAGCTGAAGGAAGGCATGACCTTCACCATCGAGCCGATGATCAACCAGGGCCGCCCGGAAACCCGCCTGCTGGGTGACGGATGGACGGCAATCACCAAGGACCGCAAGTTGTCCGCACAGTGGGAGCACACCATTCTGGTGACCGCCGACGGCTACGAGATCTTCACTCTGCGCAGCGACGACACCATTCCGCGCACCTCGGCCTGATCGCCACTCCGTCATCGCGTGATATTAAGAGGAAGGCCCGCCATGCCGCAGGTGGATCCCGAGTTGTTCGACCGCGGGCAGTTCCAGGCGGAACTGGCCTTGAAATCCAGCCCCATCGCCGCGTTCAAGAAGGCGATCCGCCAAGCCCGCGAAGTGCTGGATGCGCGTTTCCAGGCCGGACGCGATATCCGCCGCCTGGTGGAAGATCGCGCCTGGTTCGTCGACCAGATTCTTAGTGCCGCCTGGGATCGCTTCGACTGGAGCGAAGACGCCGATATCTCGCTGGTCGCGGTCGGCGGCTATGGACGTGGCGAGCTGCATCCTTTCTCCGATATCGACCTGCTGATCCTGCTGGAAAGCGACGATCACGAAATCTTCCGCGAGCCGATCGAGGGCTTCCTCACCCTGCTCTGGGACATCGGCCTGGAAGTCGGCCAGAGCGTACGCTCGGTGGCGGAGTGCGCCGAAGAGGCCCGCGCCGACCTGACGGTGATCACCAACCTGATGGAAAGTCGCACCATCGCTGGTCCCGAACGCCTGCGCCAGTCGATGCTGGCGACAACCGACAGTGCGCACATGTGGCCGAGCAAGCATTTCTTCCTGGCCAAACGCGAAGAACAGCGGGCCCGACACGCCAAGTACAACGATACCGAATACAACCTCGAACCGAACGTGAAAGGCTCGCCGGGCGGGCTGCGCGATATCCAGACCATCCTCTGGGTGGCGCGCCGGCAGTACGGCACGCTCAACCTGCACGCCATGGTCGGCCAGGGCTTCCTCACCGAAGGCGAGTACGCCCTGCTCTCCAGCTCCCAGGAATTCCTCTGGAAAGTGCGCTACGCCCTGCACATGCTCGCCGGACGCGCCGAAGACCGCCTGCTGTTCGACCATCAACGCAAGGTGGCCGGCCTGCTCGGTTTCGACGATAGCGACCCCAAACGCGCCATCGAGCGCTTCATGCAGAAGTACTACCGCGTGGTGATGGGCATCGCCGAGCTGAGCGAGCTGATCAACCAGCACTTCGAGGAAGTCATCCTGCGCGCCGGCGAAAGCGGGCCGGCCCAGCCGCTGAACAGCCGCTTCCAGTTGCGCGACGGCTACATCGAAGTGACCCACGAAAAGGTCTTCAAACGAACTCCCTTCGCCATCCTGGAAGTTTTCGTGCTGATGGCCCAGCACCCGGAAATCAAGGGAGTGCGCGCCGACACCATCCGCCTGCTGCGCGACCATCGCCACCTGATCGACGACGATTTCCGCAGCGACATCCGCAACACCAGCCTGTTCATCGAGCTGTTCAAGTCATCCCAGGGCATCCACCGCAACCTGCGACGGATGAACCGCTACGGCATTCTCGGCCGCTACCTGCCGGAGTTCGGCCATATCGTCGGCCAGATGCAGCACGACCTGTTCCACATCTATACAGTCGATGCGCACACCCTCAACCTGATCAAGCACCTGCGCAAGCTGAAATGGCCGGAGCTGGCGGAGAAATTCCCCCTGGCCAGCAAGTTGATCGACAAACTGCCCAAGCCCGAGCTGATCTACCTCGCCGGCCTTTACCACGACATCGGCAAGGGCCGCGGCGGCGACCACTCCGAGCTGGGCGCCCAGGACGCCGAGGCCTTCTGCGTCCGCCACCAGTTGCCGACCTGGGACACCCGCCTGGTCACCTGGCTGGTGCAGAACCATCTGGTGATGTCCACCACCGCGCAGCGCAAGGACCTCTCCGACCCGCAGGTGATCTTCGACTTCGCCCAACTGGTCGGCGACCAGACCCGTCTGGACTATCTCTACGTGCTTACCGTGGCCGACATCAACGCCACCAACCCGAGCCTGTGGAACTCTTGGCGCGCCAGCCTGCTGCGCCAGCTCTACACCGAGACCAAGCGTGCCCTGCGCCGCGGCCTGGAAAACCCGCTGGACCGCGAAGAGCAGATTCGCCAGACGCAGAGTGCCGCCCTGGACATCCTGGTGCGCAGCGGTATCGACCCGGACGACGCCGAGCAGCTCTGGTCGCAACTCGGCGACGACTATTTCCTCCGCCATACCGCCGGCGATGTGGCCTGGCACACCGAGGCGATCATCCAGCACCCGGCCACTGACGGCCCGCTGGTGCTGATCAAGGAGACCGCTCAGCGTGAGTTCGAAGGCGCTACCCAGATCTTCATCTACGCCCCGGACCAGCACGATTTCTTCGCCGTGACCGTAGCGGCCATGGACCAGCTCAACCTGAACATCCATGACGCCCGGATCATCACCTCGACCAGCCAGTTCACGCTGGACACCTACATCGTGCTGGACACCGAGGGCGGGCGGATCGGCGACAATCCTGCGCGGATCAAGCAGATTCGCGAGGGCCTGATCGACGCGCTGAAGAACCCCGATGACTACCCGGCGATCATCCAGCGCCGGGTGCCGCGCCAGCTCAAGCACTTCGCCTTCGCCCCGCAGGTTACTATCCACAACGACGCCCAGCGTCCGGTGACCGTACTGGAAATTACCGCGCCGGACCGCCCTGGCCTGCTGGCGCGGATAGGTAAGATATTCCTCGATTTCGACCTGTCGTTGCAGAACGCGAAGATTGCCACGCTCGGCGAGCGGGTCGAGGACGTATTCTTCGTCACCGACGCGAACAACCAGCCGCTGTCCGACCCAGACCTGTGCATACGCCTGCAGGAAGCCATCGTGGCCCAGTTATCCGAGGCCAACGGCCAGTCGGCACCTACCCGGATCCATTTTTGAACAGCCAGAAACCTACGGCGGCAGTCCGCTGCCGCCCGCGGTCAGGAAAACAACGATGAACCCCGCACTCGACGCCTTGCAGCCCTACCCCTTCGAAAAGCTCCGCGCCCTGCTCGCCGGCGCCCAGCCGCCGGCAGAGAAGAAGCCGATCGCCCTATCCATCGGCGAACCCAAGCACCGTTCGCCGAGCTTCGTCGCCGAGGCCCTGGCCGCCAATCTGGAAATGCTTTCGGTCTACCCGACCACGCTGGGTCTGCCGGCACTGCGCGAAGCCATCGCCGCCTGGTGCGAGCGGCGTTTCGGCGTACCCACCGGCTGGCTGGATGCGGCGCGCCACGTGCTGCCGGTGAACGGCACCCGTGAGGCCCTGTTCGCCTTCACCCAGGCGGTGGTCGACCGCAGCCGCGACGGCTTGGTCGTCAGCCCCAATCCCTTCTATCAGATCTACGAAGGTGCGGCGCTGCTCGCCGGCGCCCAGCCTCACTACCTGCCCTGCCTGGCGGAAAATGGCTTCAACCCGGACTTCGACGCGGTTTCCGCCGAGGTCTGGCAGCGCTGCCAGATTCTCTTCCTCTGCTCACCGGGCAATCCCACCGGGGCGCTGGTCCCGCTGAACACCTTGAAGAAGCTGATCGCCCTGGCCGATGAATACGACTTCGTGATCGCCGCCGACGAGTGCTACAGCGAACTCTACTTCGACGAACAGAACCCGCCGCCCGGCCTGCTTAGTGCCTGTACCGCCCTGGGTCGCCAGGACTTCAAGCGCTGCGTGGTCTTCCACAGCCTGTCCAAGCGCTCCAACCTGCCGGGGCTGCGCTCGGGTTTCGTCGCCGGCGATGCCGACATTCTCAAAGCCTTCCTGCTCTACCGCACCTACCACGGCTGCGCGATGCCGGTGCAGACCCAACTGGCCAGCATCGCCGCCTGGAACGATGAGGTGCATGTGCGCGCCAACCGTGCGCTGTATCGCGAGAAGTTCGATGCCGTGCTGGAAATCCTTGGGCCGGTACTGGATGTGCAGCGGCCGGACGGCGGCTTCTACCTGTGGCCGAAAACGCCCATGGATGACACCACCTTCACCCGCGAGCTGTTCGCCCGCGAGCATGTCACCGTAGTTCCCGGCTCCTACCTGTCGCGCGAAGTGGATGGGACCAACCCCGGTGCCGGCCGGGTACGCATGGCCCTGGTCGCCCCGCTGGCCGAATGCGTCGAGGCGGCGGAGCGTATCCGCGACTTCCTGCGCCACGCCTGATGCTCGGGCGCGGCCGATCAAGCGGCCGCGCCCGGTTCTTCCTCACTTCGTGTGGGTTGCGCTGAGCTGGTGAAAGACCGTGCGGCCGCCTTCGGTCGCCGGTCCGACGTTATCCAGCGTGTAGACGCCCGCCTTGAAATAGAAGCGCTTGCCGGCCCAGGCTGGATCGACCTTGCCGGTGTAGGTCAGACCGTTGATCGCCACCTTGAGATCGCCCTTGCGAGAGATGTCGATCGAATAGTTGAAGCGGGTATTCAGCGGCATGCTCTTGTAGGTCATCACCACCGGGCTCTTGGCATCCGCCGGCTTCTTCCGCAGCTCCACGTTCACATAGCCGACGCCGCGCTCGACGCGGTACTGCAGCTTGATATACGGCGTCGGGTTGTCCTTGGAATGCACCTGGCCGATCACCACCTTGCCGCTGGACGGCACCTGGGTCACCGCCAGCGACGCCCTCAGGCTGTGGTTGCCTTCGCTATACAGCCAGTTGCGCAGCTTGCCGTCGGGAAAGGTCTCGCGCAGCTCGCTACGCGGATAGACACTGTTCTTCGTCGTGCTGCCGGTGACCGGCGCCCAGAAGAACAGGCTGTTGCCGGAACGGTAGAAATACGGGCTGCGGTAGCCGGCTTTCATCAGACGGGTTTCGATGGTTTTGGCAGGGACTTGCTCGGGAATGGTCAGATTCCAAGTATTCAGATCGATCATTTTGGCGATTACGGGACACAGCTTGCGCACCTTGCATCCAGGTAAAACGTGCAAGCCAATGAAGAACGCCCGGCCACGACCCCGGCGAGGCGAATACGACTATCAGACGTAGCGGCAACGCCGCGGGTTTCTTGATCGCCCGCCGACAGGCGGCGGCGCAGGCGCCTCGCGGACGGGAATCCATCGCATGCCACAATGTCATGGCATAATCGCCGGTCTGTCCGACAACCAACCGATGAACCGGAGCATCACGTGAGCGCGATCCGCCTCTACGGCATCAAGGCCTGCGACACCATGAAGAAAGCCCGCAGCTGGCTGGACGAGAAAGGCGTCGCCTACGACTTCCACGACTACAAGACTGCCGGCATCGACCGCGCCAGCCTGGAGAAATGGTGTGCCGAGCACGGCTGGGAAGTGGTCCTGAACCGTGCCGGAACCACCTTCCGCAAGCTGGACGACATGCAGAAGGCCAATCTCGACCAGACCAAGGCCATCGAACTGATGCTGGCCCAACCCTCGATGATCAAGCGACCGGTCCTGGACCTGGGTGAGCGTACCCTGGTTGGCTTCAAACCGGACGCCTACGCCGCCGCATTGGAGTGATCATGGGATTCGGCACCTGGCTGCTGTTCATCCCGGCCTGTTTCGCCCTCAACATGGCGCCGGGCCCGAACAACCTGCTGTCGATGCACAACGCCGCCCGCCAGGGCCTGCGTATCGCCTGCCTGGCCGCAGCCGGCCGCCTGCTGGCGTTCGCCGGCATGATTGCCCTCGCCGCCTCCGGGCTGGCCCTGGTCCTGCAGGCCTCGGCCACGCTGTTCCTGCTCATCAAGCTGGCCGGTGCCGCCTACCTGTTCTGGCTGGCCTTCCAACTCTGGCGCGCTCCTGTAGGAGAGACGGATGCCGCTGGCAGCGAACCGCGCCTGTCGCTATGGCGATTGGCACGCCAGGAGTTCTGGGTCGCTGCGGGCAATCCCAAAGCCATCCTGATCTTCACCGCTTTCCTGCCGCAGTTCGTCGATCCGCGGCAGCCGCTGGGTGCCCAATTCGCCCAGTTGGGCGCAGCCTTCCTGGTTCTGGAATGGCTGGCCATCGCCCTCTATGCCCTGGCGGGCATGCATCTCGGCCGGCTCCTTGCCGGCACGCGCGCCCGCCGCCTGTTCAACCGTGGTTGCGCCGCCCTATTGGGCAGCGCTGGTCTGGGCCTGCTGCTCAGCCGGCGTCCGGCCTGACCTTCGCCATCGTCATAGGAATCGATATGTCCCAATCCCTCTACAGCCTGGCCTTCGGCGTCGGCACCCAGAATCGCCAGGGCAACTGGCTGGAAGTCTTCTACGCGCAGCCGTTGCTCGCCCCTTCGGCCGAACTGGTCGCGGCCGTAGCCCCATTGCTGGGCTACAGCGGCGGCAACCAAACCATCGCCTTCAGCAACACCCAGGCCTCAGACCTGGCCAATGCCCTGAAGCACATCGATACCGCGCAGGCTGCCCTGCTGACCCGCTTGGCCGAAAGCCAGAAGCCGCTGGTCGCCTGCCTGCTGGCCGAGGACGCCGCCCTGACCTCCACCCCGGAGGCCTATCTCAAGCTGCACCTGCTCTCCCACCGCCTGGTCAAGCCGCACCAGCAGAACCTGACCGGCATCTTCCCGCTGCTGCCGAACGTGGCCTGGACCAGCCAGGGCGCGGTGGACCTCGCCGAGCTGGCCGAGCGTCAACTGGAGGCCCGCCTGAAAGGCGAGCTACTGGAAGTCTTCTCGGTGGACAAGTTCCCGAAAATGACCGACTACGTGGTGCCGGCCGGCGTGCGTATCGCCGACAGCGCGCGGGTCCGCCTTGGTGCCTATGTGGGCGAAGGCACCACCGTCATGCACGAGGGCTTCATCAACTTCAACGCCGGAACCGAAGGTCCCGGCATGATCGAAGGCCGCGTCTCGGCCGGCGTGTTCGTCGGCAAGGGCTCCGACCTGGGCGGCGGCTGCTCGACCATGGGCACCCTGTCCGGCGGCGGCAACATCGTCATTTCCGTCGGCGAAGGCTGCCTGATCGGCGCCAATGCCGGGATCGGCATCCCGCTGGGCGACCGCAACACGGTGGAATCCGGCCTCTACGTCACCGCCGGTACCAAGGTCGCGCTGCTCGACGACAAGAACCAGTTGGTGAAGGTGGTCAAGGCCCGCGAACTGGCTGGCCAGCCGGACCTGCTGTTCCGCCGCAACTCGCAGACCGGCGCGGTGGAATGCAAGACGCACAAGTCCGCCATCGAGCTGAACGAAGCGCTGCACGCGCATAACTAAGAGGAGCAGCCGCAAGCTGCAAGCCATAAGCTGCAAGGAAAGCCGCTTTGGCTTGCAGCTTACGGCTTGGAACCTATGGCTCTTGATTCTCCCTGGCGTTCCGACTTCCCCGCCCTCGCCGCGTTCAAGGCTGAAGGCCAGACCTACTTGGACAGCGCCGCCACGGCGCAGAAGCCACAAGCGGTGCTCGACACGCTGCTCGGTTACTACGCCAGCGGCGCGGCCAATGTGCACCGTGCCCAGCATTTGCCAGGCGAGCGCGCCACCCGCGCCTTCGAAGCGACCCGGACCAAGGCGGCGCACTGGCTGAACGCCCATAGCCCGGCCGAAATCGTCTTCACCCGCGGCGCCACTGAGGCTTTTAACCTGCTGGCCTACGGTCTGGAGGCGGAATTCGAGGCGGGCGACGAGATTGTCATCAGCGCCCTCGAACACCATGCCAACCTGCTGCCCTGGCAACAACTCGCCCTGCGGCGCGGTCTGCGCCTGCTGGTCCTGCCGCTGACCGCGGAGGGTGTGGTGGATATGGAGACCGCCCGCAAATTGATCGGTCCGCAGACCCGCCTGCTCGCCATCAGTCAATTGTCCAATGTCCTCGGCAGTTGGCAGCCGCTGACGGAGCTGATCGCCCTGGCCAAGGCGCATGACGCGCTAACGGTGGTCGATGGTGCCCAAGGCGTGGTCCATGGCCGCCACGATGTCCAGGTATTGGGCTGCGACTTCTATGTCTTCTCCAGCCACAAGCTCTACGGGCCGGAGGGCGTCGGCGTGCTCTATGGCCGCACCGAAGCCTTGCAGCGTCTACGCCATTGGCAGTTCGGCGGCGAGATGGTGCACCTGGCGGACTATCATTCGGCGGACTTCCATGGTGCGCCCATGGGCTTCGAGGCCGGCACGCCGCCCATCGGTGGAGTCATTGCCCTCGGTGCGGCGCTGGATTACCTCGGCAGCCTGGACACCGGTGCCCTCTTCGCCCACGAAGCCGTGTTACACGGCAAGCTGCTGGCAGGTCTCAAGGTGCGCGACGGCGTGCGCGTGCTCGGCACACCCCAAGCGGCCCTGGCCAGCTTCGTGGTGGACGGCGTACACACGGCGGACCTCGCCCACCTGCTCGGTGAGCAGGGCATTGCCGTGCGTGCCGGACAGCATTGCGCCATGCCGCTGTACAAACGGCTCGGCCTGGCCGGCGCCATTCGTGTCTCCCTCGGCCTGTACAACGACAGCGCGGACCTAGACCACTTTTTCACCGCCCTCGACCGGGCCCTGGAGTTGCTGCGATGACCCTGCCGGACAGCGCCAATGAGGCCCTCGTCGCCTTCGGCCAGAGCGGCGGCTGGGAACAGCGGGCACGCCTGTTGATGCAGTGGGGCGATCGGCTGGAGCCGTTGAGCGACGAGGAAAAGCAGGAGGCCAACCGCGTGCACGGGTGCGAAAGCCAGGTCTGGCTGGTCGGCGAACCCAGCACCGCTGGATGGCGTTTCCGCGCAACCAGCGACGCCCGCCTAATCCGTGGCTTGCTCGCCGTGCTGCTGGTCCGGGTCAACGGCCTGACGGGCGACGAGCTGGTCAACCTGGACCTGACCGACTGGTTCGCCCAACTGGGCCTCGCCCGCCACTTATCCCCTTCGCGCAGCAACGGGATGAACGCCGTGCTGCAGCGCATGCGCGAGCTGGCACGACCGGCCGGCTAATTGGCGCTCGCCCGACCAGTGCACCAGTCGGGTCATTTACGACCGATCAGGCGCCGCTGCGACGCTCCGCCGGCCGCCGTGTGCCAGCCACCAGTTTGTCTACCGCCCGTGCGGCGGCGACCAGACCGAAACTGGCGGTGACCATCATCGCCGCGCCGAAGCCGCCGGCGCAGTCCAACTTGACACCTTCGCCAACGAAGCTCTTCTGCTGGCACACCCCACCGTCCGGCTTGGGATAGCGCAACTGCTCGGAGGAAAACACGCAGGGCACGCTGTAATGGCGCCCCGGTGTTCGGGAAAATCCGTAGTCGCGCCGCAGCGTCGAGCGCACCCGGGCGGCCAGTGGGTCATTGAAGGTCTTGTTCAGGTCGGCGACCTGGATCTGGGTCGGGTCGATCTGCCCCCCCGCCCCGCCGGTGGTGATGATCTGGATCTTGCGCCGCTTGCACCAGGCGATCAGCGCAGCCTTGGCCGGAACGCTGTCGATGCAGTCGATCACGCAATCGAGCTGCTCGGTGATGTATTCGGTCATGGTATCGCGGGTGACGAAATCGGCCACCGCATGCACCGTGCAGGCCGGGTTGATGGCGCAGATGCGCTCGGCCATGACCTCGACCTTGGGCTTGCCGACCGTACCTTCCAGGGCATGAATCTGCCGGTTGGTGTTGGTCACACAGACGTCGTCCAGGTCGAACAGCGAGATTTCCCCGACACCGGAACGGGCCAGCGCCTCGGCGGCCCAGGACCCGACCCCGCCAATCCCGACCACCGCCACGTGCGCGGCCGCCAGCCGCTCCAACCCCTCGCGCCCATAAAGGCGGGCGATGCCGCCGAACCTATCGTCTGTAGTCATGCCGTACCTCGCGAACAGGCAGGCATTATAAGCCGTGCTGAATATCCGGCCATGCGTCCGCCCGGGGTCGAGCGGGACTATAGTCAGGCGATGACGATACTGGGAGCCGGTCATGCGCAACTTCACCTTCTATAACCCGACCCGCATTCATTTCGGTGAAGGCCAGATCGCCAAGCTGGCCAGGGAAATTCCCGCCGGCAGCCGGGTGCTGGTCATCCACGGCGGCGGCAGCATCTTCCACAACGGCGTCTGGGAGCAGGTGGAGGCGGCCCTGCCCGGCTACAGCCTGTCACGCTTCGGCGGCATCGAGCCCAACCCGCAATTCGACACGCTGGTACGTGCGATCGAACAGGGCCGGGACGAAGGCTGCGATTTCATCCTGGCGGTCGGTGGCGGCTCGGTGATCGACGGCAGTAAGTTCGTCGCCGCCGCGCTTCGTTATGACGGCGACCCGCTCGACCTGCTCACCGGCACCCGGGTCCAGGCAGCCATGCCGCTGGGCTGCGTCCTGACTCTCGCGGCCACCGGATCGGAGAGCAACCCGCACGGGGTGATCACCCATGTGGAGCGGCAGGAGAAGCTGTCGCTCTCCAGCTCCCTGCTTTACCCGCGTTTCGCCATCCTCGATCCACGCACTACCTTCAGCCTGCCGCCCCGGCAGATCGGCAACGGCGTGGTGGATGCCTTCGTCCATACCATCGAGCAGTACCTGACCTACCCAGCCGACGCCCCGCTGCAGGACCGCTATGCCGAAGGGCTGCTGCAGACGCTGATCGAGGAAGGCCCCAAGGCATTGGCGAACCCGCAGGACTATAAGGTCCGCGCCAATCTCATGTGGTGCGCCACACAGGCGCTGAATGGGTTGCTCGGCTGCGGCGTCCCTCAGGACTGGGCGACCCATATGATCGGCCACGAATTGACCGCGCTCTATCACCTGGACCACGCCCAGACCCTGGCCGTCGTCCTGCCGGCGCTGCTCACCGAGCGGCGCGAGGCCAAGCGCGCCAAGCTGCTGCAATACGCCGAGCGAGTCTGGCATATCCACAGCGGCGACGAAGACGCTCGCATCGAGGCGGCAATCGACGCCACCCGCGAATTCTTCCAGCGCATGGGTATACCGACCCGGCTATCCGAGCATGGTCTCGATGCCGAGGTGATCCCCCAGGTGCTCGCGCAACTGGAGCGACATCGGATGGTCGCTCTGGGCGAGCGTCACGATATCGATCTGACGACCAGCGAGCGGATTCTCCTGCGGGCGCTGTAGTTCGCATATCGGAGATTCCCAGCGAACTTCCCCGCGCTTCGGTGGACCAACCTGGGAGGTCGTCGGCACATCGCGACGGCCGAAACGAAGGCACCTATACAGGTACTGGGCGCGGTAGTAGGATGCGCGCCAGCAGCGCTCACCTGCTTTCCCCCCTCCTTCGTTCCGCCCTTTGGAACACGAAAAACCTCTATGTCATCGCGTAAATTTGGAATCAACCTGGTGATAGTCGTGGCGGTCGCCGCGTTGTTCACCGGCTTCTGGGCCTTGTATAACCGTCCGGTCAACGCTCCGGATTGGCCGGAACAGATTTCTGGCTACTCCTTCTCGCCGTTCCACCTGGACCAGAACCCCCAAGACAACCGTTATCCCAACGACGAACAGATCCGTGCCGACCTCGAGCTGCTGAGCAAGCAGACCGACAACATCCGCACCTATTCGGTGGAAAACACCCTTGCCGACATCCCGCGCCTCGCCGAGGAATTCGGCCTGCGCGTGACCCTCGGCGTGTGGATCAGCCCCGACGAGGAACGCAACGAGCGCGAGATCGCCAAGGCCATCGAACTGGCCAACGCCTCGCGCAGCGTGGTCCGGGTGGTGGTGGGTAACGAAGCGCTGTTCCGCCGCGAGATCAGCCGCAAGAAGCTCATCGAATACCTGGATCGCGTCCGCGCCGCGGTCAAGGTTCCGGTCACCACCTCCGAACAGTGGCACATCTGGCAGCAGTATCCCGAACTGGCCCAGCACGTCGACCTGATCGCCGCGCACATCCTGCCGTACTGGGAATTCATCCCGATGGAGGATTCCACCCAGTTCGTCCTGGACCGTGCCCGCGACCTCAAGCAGACCTTCCCGAAGAAGCCGCTGCTGCTCTCCGAAGTCGGCTGGCCGAGCAACGGCCGCATGCGTGGCGGCGCCGAGGCCTCCCAGGCGGACCAGGCGATCTACCTGCGGACCCTGGTCAACACCCTGAACAGCAAGGGCTACAACTATTTCATCGTCGAAGCCTTCGACCAGCCGTGGAAGGTCAGCGACGAAGGCTCGGTGGGTGCCTACTGGGGCGTTTACAACGCCGAACGGCAACCCAAGTTCAACTTCGAGGGCCCGGTGGTAGAGATCCCGCAGTGGCGAATCCTGGTGATCGCCTCGGTGGTACTCGCCCTGCTGGCCCTGGCCCTGCTGCTGATCGACGGCAGCTCACTGCGCCAACGCGGCCGGACCTTCCTGACCTTCGTTTCCTTCGCGGCGGGTTCGATCCTGGTCTGGATCGGTTATGACTACAGCCAGCAATACAGCACCTGGTTCAGCCTCACCGTCGGCTGCCTGCTGGCCATGGGCGCATTGGGCGTGGTCATCGTCCTCCTCACCGAGGCCCATGAACTGGCCGAGGCCGTCTGGACCAGCAAGCGCCGCCGGCCCTTCCCGCCGGTCACCGCCGAGAACGCCTACCGGCCCAAGGTCTCGGTCCACGTGCCGTGCTACAACGAACCGCCGGAAATGGTGAAGGAAACCCTCGACGCCCTGGCCCGCCTCGATTACCCGGACTACGAAGTCCTGGTGATCGACAACAACACCAAGGACCCGGCCGTCTGGGAACCGGTGCAGGCCTACTGCGAGACCCTCGGCCCGCGCTTCCGCTTCTTCCACGTCGCACCCCTCGCCGGCTTCAAGGGCGGCGCCCTGAACTATGCCTTGGAACGCACCGCCCCGGATGCCGAAGTGGTCGCGGTGATTGACTCCGACTATTGCGTCAGCCCGAATTGGTTGAAGCACATGGTGCCGCACTTCGCCGATCCGAAGATCGCCGTGGTGCAATCGCCGCAGGACTACCGCGACGACAAGGACTCGCTGTTCAAGAAGCTCTGCTACGCCGAGTACAAGGGCTTCTTCCACATCGGCATGGTGACCCGCAACGACCGCGACGCGATCATCCAGCACGGCACCATGACCATGACCCGCAAGTCGGTCCTCGACGAGCTGAAATGGGCGGGATGGTGCATCACCGAAGATGCCGAACTGGGTCTGCGGGTGTTCCAGAAGGGCCTGTCCGCTGCCTACTTCGAGGACAGCTATGGCAAGGGCCTGATGCCCGACACCTTCATCGATTTCAAGAAACAGCGCTTCCGTTGGGCCTACGGCGCCATTCAGATCATGAAGCGGCACGCCCGCAGCCTGCTGTTCGGCAAGGATACCGCCCTGACCCGCGGCCAACGCTACCACTTCGTCGCCGGCTGGCTGCCGTGGATCGCCGACGGCCTGAACATCTTCTTCACCATCGGTGCGCTGCTCTGGTCGGCCGCAATGATCATCGTGCCGCAGCGGGTCGACCCGCCGCTGCTGATCTTCGCCATTCCGCCGCTGGCGCTGTTCTTTTTCAAACTGGGCAAGATCCTGTTCCTCTACCAGCGCCAGGTCGGTGTCAACCTGAGGGACGCCTTCTACGCTGCGGTTGCAGGCCTGGCGCTGTCGCATACCATCGCCAAGGCGGTCCTGTACGGTTTCTTCACCAGCAGCATCCCGTTCTTCCGTACGCCGAAGATGAAAACCAACAGCGGTCTGCTGATCGCGTTGGGCGAGGCCCGCGAAGAGGTCTTCGTCATGCTGTTGCTCTGGGGCGCCGCCGCCGGCATCGCCGTCGTCCAGGGCTTCCCCAGCCCGGACGTGATCTTCTGGGTCGCCGTGCTGCTGATGCAGTCCCTGCCTTACCTGGCCGCGCTGATCATGGCCCTGTTGTCTTCGGTGCCGAAGCCGCAGGAAGCCATCGAGCCCGCCATCGCCTGACGAACCGGCCCGAGCGCCGCTGCCGAAAAGCAGCGGCGCTCGCCACCGCCCGGTAATCGTTTTGCTTTAAGATGTGCGCCTTTTCCACGCCCCCTCGCCTTGCTGGAGTCGCGCCATGACCGCCCCCTCCCCCGCCCTGTCGCCTACCCTGGAACTGGCCTGCGAGCTGATTCGCCGCCCATCGGTCACGCCGGTGGACGAAGGCTGCCAGGACCTGATGATGCGCCGGCTGGCCGCCGTCGGTTTCACGACCGAGCGGATGCGCATCGAAGAGGTGGAGAACTTCTGGGCCAGGCGCGGAGGCGACGGCCCGGTACTGTGCTTTGCCGGGCACACCGACGTGGTACCGACCGGCCCCCTGCAGGCCTGGCAGCACCAGCCATTCGAAGCCCTGATCGATGAGCAGGGCATGCTCTGCGGGCGCGGTGCGGCGGACATGAAGGGCAGCCTGGCAGCAATGGTCGTGGCGGTGGAGCGCTTCGTCGCCGATCACCCGCAGCACAACGGCGCCATCGCCTTCCTCATCACCAGCGACGAGGAGGGCCCGGCCCAGCACGGCACCAAGGCCGTGGTCGAGCGCCTGGCCGCACGCGGCGAGCGCTTGGACTGGTGCATCGTCGGCGAGCCCTCCAGCACCTCCCTGGTCGGGGATGTGGTGAAGAACGGCCGGCGCGGCTCGCTGGGCGCCAAGCTGACCATTCGCGGCGTCCAGGGTCACGTGGCCTATCCGCATCTGGCGAAGAACCCGATCCATCTCGCTGCGCCGGCACTGGCCGAACTCACCGCCGAGCACTGGGACGACGGCAACGCCTTCTTCCCGCCGACCAGCTTCCAGATTTCCAATATCCAGTCCGGAACCGGCGCCAGCAACGTGATTCCCGGCGAACTCCACGCGATGTTCAACTTCCGCTTTTCCACCGAATCCACGGTAGAGAGCCTGCAACATCGCGTTGCCGCCATTCTCGACAAGCACGGCCTGGACTGGCACGTGGAATGGGCGCTGTCCGGCCTGCCCTTTCTTACCGAGCCAGGTGCGCTGCTCGATGCGGTGGCCGCTAGCATCAAGGACGTCACCGGCCGCGATACCACGCCGTCCACCAGTGGCGGCACCTCGGACGGACGTTTCATCGCCACCATGGGTACCCAGGTGGTCGAACTCGGCCCGGTCAATACCACGATCCACCAAATCAACGAACGCGTCCTGGCCAGCGACCTCGACCTGCTGACCGAAATCTACTACCAGACCCTGGTCAAGCTGCTGGCGTGAACATGCTCATCTGCCCTCTCTGCCAAGCGCCGCTGAGCCCGGTCGAAAACGGCGTGGCCTGCCCGGCCGGCCACCGTTTCGACCGTGCTCGCCAGGGTTATCTGAATCTGCTGCCGGTGCAGCACAAGAAGAGCCGCGACCCGGGCGACAACAGCACCATGGTCGAAGCCCGGCGCCGCTTCCTCGACGGCGGGCACTACGCGCCGCTGGCTGCGCGCCTCACCGAACTGGCCGCCGAGCGCGCACCGCGGCGCTGGCTGGATATTGGCTGCGGCGAAGGCTACTACACCGCGCAAATTGCCCAAGCGCTGCCGGAGGCCGAAGGCTACGCGCTGGATATCTCACGCGAGGCGGTGAAACGCGCCTGTCGCCGGGCACCGCAACTTTCCTGGCTGGTGGCGAGCATGGCCCGCGTCCCGCTGGCCGACGCCTGCTGCGACCTAATCGCCAGCGTGTTCAGCCCGCTGGACTGGCAAGAGGCCCAGCGCCTGCTGGCACCGGGCGGAGGCCTGCTGCGCATGGGCCCGACCCGCGAGCACCTGCTCGAGCTGCGCGCCCGCCTGTACGATGAAGTCCGCGACTACGACGACACCAAGCACCTGTCCCAGATTCCCGACGGCATGCGCCTCGCCCACAGCGAAACACTCGACTTCATCCTGGCGCTCGACAACCCGGAGGTTCGCGCCGACCTGCTGGCGATGACGCCCCACGGCTGGCGGGCCAGCGCCGAACGGCGCGCCGCGGTGATCGCCGAGCCGTTCGAGGTGCGGGTGTCCATACGCTACGATTGGATCGAACGACTGGCCTGAGCCCGCGCCTGTCAGAACCTACAGCCCATCAGGAAACCCGCATGCGTCAACCGGATATCGAGATCTACCTGAAGGATGCCGATCAAGAAGACGTCACTCGCTGGCTGAGCGAAGCGCTCGGTCCCTGCACGCCCTGGCAGCGCAAGGGGCAGACGTTCAAGTGTGAGGCCGATGGCATTCCGGTGACCTGGCTGCCTAACGCCGTGGGCAAATGGCACAGCCTCTACCTGGAAAGCGACGCCACACCCTGGGCGGATGACCTGGTCTGTGCGAAAGCGGCCTTCGCCGCGCTGGGCGTGGAAATCCGCTGCGCGCCGGGCGGCTGGAACGAAGAAGAAGGCGAAGAGCAGGCCGACCGCTGGCTAAGCGTCAATGCCGACGGCGAGAAAGAGATCATCTGGCGCACCTGAACGGTGCACTGAAAAGCCCGCACAAACCCTGCGACCGGTCCCGAACGGTCCGGCGTTACGAGAAACAGGCGCGAGGCGGACAAGCTTCGCATGACGAAGCGCCGGGTAATGCCTGTTAAAACAAAAGGCCCATCGTAGGATGGGCCTTTTGTTGAGGTCTCACATTCTGGCGACGTCTTCCGCCTGCAGGCCTTTCTGACCTTGGATCACCGAGAATTCGACCTTCTGGCCTTCGACCAGGGAGCGGTGACCTTCGCCACGGATGGCGCGGTAGTGAACGAACACGTCCGGGCCGCTTTCGCGCTGAATGAATCCATAGCCTTTGGCATCATTGAACCACTTGACGGTTCCGACCTCACGATCAGCCATTACCACATTCTCCAACTCGCAATTTTTTGATTGCCCCCAGAGTTGAGGACCTCGACGGTTCGGCAAAAACGTTCTTCTTGTTATATCCAACCCCGGCCGAAGAGAGCATGGAGCGGGTATTCGAATCGCGTTCTTAAATCGACCGCCACCGAAGTATAAAGCAAGACCTGCGAGTGAAAAGCAATTTTTTCCGGACACCCAAAAGCCCCGTGGCACGGGGCCTCCAAGCATTTCAAGGGGTCTTTTCGGGTAACAAATCCTTCAACTTCTTCGCCATCGCCTGGTACTGATAAGGCTCCAGACGGTAGGTCCAATCCGCCTTCGCGGGTACCTCCGTCTCGGACAGACCTTCGCGTTCCGGCAACGTCAGCCAGTGCTCTCCGCCCTGTGCATAAACGGCGCCCTTGAGCCGTCCGCCGGCAAAGGTGGCGAGCGTGAACTCCAATTCCGGCTTGCCCTTGAACTGCACTTGGGTCAGCGGGGCGGCTTCGGCGAAGTCCAGGCGAGAGAGCGGCATGACCATACCGTTGGCAACCGCCTCGTAGGCCAGCCGCTGGCCCTGCGGCATCTGCCGGACCTTGAGGTTGGGCTCGTCCTTGCTCTCGCGGAACAGCGTCAGCTGTTCGCCACCGGCATGGCGCAGGTCGAACTCGCGGATGTCGCCGAAGGGGATCACCGTCACCCGCCGGTCGAGCCAGGCCAGCTCGTTGGCCGGCATCTCGATGCTCTGGTTGACCATCCACACCTGCGGGTCGCCGGCCAGACGCACCATCTGGCCACGTCCCTGGGGAGCCGCCTTGCCGATCAGCAGGCGCACCGGCTCACCGGTGCCGCGCTCCAACGTCACCCGAATGGCCTGCTCGTCCTCCTTGCCCTGCTCAGCCACACCGAGGCGGCCGTGGAACTCGGGGTTGCGGGTCTTCGCCTCGACCTTGCGAGCCTCGTTCAAGGCACGCAGCAGCTCGGCCAACGGTTGCCCGGCGGCCGGGTAGTCCGACTTAGCCGGCACCACCCAGGCGCCGTCCTTGCGTGCCAGACGCACCAGCGGCTGGCCGGGACGCTGTACCTCGATGGCACTGACCTCGTTGAACTTGCCTTGCAACATCGGCAACAACGGTTCCTGGGCGGTAGCCACCGGCTGCGGTTCGCGCTGCAGCCAGAAGAAGGCGATCAACAGCGCGGCGGCCAGCAAGGCCAGGAACGACAGACTTCTACGACTCATGGATTCCTCCTCAAGCCTGACGGCGGCGGCGCCACACCCAGAGGGCCAACACGGCAAGCGTCAGCACGAGGGGCACCAGTGCGATATTGACGAACTTCAGGGTGCGGCCCAGCTTCTCGATATCCGCATTCAACTGGTAACGCACCTCGCGCAGCTCCTTCCGGATACGAACCTTTTCCTGGAGGAACTGCTGCAACGTGGTCTGCTGTTCCGGCGTCAATTCCAGCACCTTGGCCGGGTCGTCACTGCGCTGCAGGGCGGCCAGCTTCTGTTCGGTATCGGCGAGGCGCTGCTGCAGGACCTGCTCCTTCTCGCGGAACTTGACCTCGGCGTCGCGCTGCAAGGCTTCCACCACGGTGAAGGGCCGGGTGAAACGGCCACGGGAACGCACGCTGATCAGCGCGTCCGAGCCGGCCAGATTATCCAGCGCGTTGATGGCGAAACCGGCGTTATCCGCCCAAGGCTGCGGGATGCGCTGGCCGAAGAAGTCCTGCACCTGCACCCACATGCGATCGGTCAGCAGGTCGGTGTCGGCCACCGCGATCACGTTGATGTTGGCCGCCTCCTTGAGCCCGTCCTTGCGGCCTTCGATGCCGTCTGGAAAGGCGCTCTTCGCAGGACCGCTGACGCGTGCGGCAATCGCATAGCGCTCGCCGGTGGGGTTCAGCTCGCGGATCAGCTCCTCGGGGTTGCTCAACATGGCGAAACGCTGGGCGTCGAACGGCATGGCGTATTCGGAGCTCTGGATCAGCGGGGTGAAGTGGGTCTGGGCTCCCTCCACCGGCTCCAGGATGCCGGCCGTGGCGACCGTGACAGTCTCCAGGCCCGAGGTGCTGACGTCATTCTGGTCGAGGGCCTTCTGCGGCAGGTTCAACCAGGCCGCATGGCGTACCGGGCGCTGGCCCTGCCCCATGCTTACGGCCATGGCGTAGGAGCCGTCGCCGAGCACCTTGCCAGGCATCAAGCGCAGCCCCCAGGCCTTGAACAGAGGCTCCAGGTCGGAGGATTTGTCGCCGGCCATCTCGCCGGGCATCTCCATGCCGTTGTCCGCTTCGCTGTACGGATCGACGAACACCAGCAGCTTGCCGCCGCGCAGGACGAACTGGTCGATGGCGTAAAGGGTCTGCTGCGGCAGTTGCTTCGGATGCACCAGCCAGAGCACGGAAACATCTTCCGGGATTTGGTCGATATCGTTTTTCAGGCTTTCGATCTTGAACAACTGGCGCACTTCTTCCATCAGCATCCACGGTGGTGTCGGCTGACGGCTCATCATGTCGAAGCCACCGTTCATCTGCAGGCCGGACAACACTCCCACCACCGGCCGGTCGGGCTTGGCCAGGCTCTGCACCAGGCGGCTGATCTCATATTCGAGGAACTCTTCCTGGTCCATTGGGAAGAACGGAATGATCTGCACGCCGTCCAGGCTGTTGGTCCCGGCCAGGCCAAAGTAGACCTGCTCGCCGCCCTGGTTCAGCGGTACCGCCTGCAGGCCGAACTCCGCCGCCTTGTCTTCGTCTTCCGAGAACGGCTCGGGATCGACGATATGCAGTTTGATCTTGCCGTCGGCGGCACGCTCGTAGGCCTTGAGCATCTCTTCCACGCGCTTGGCGTAGTTGCGCAGGGTCACCAGGTCCTTGGCGGTCTTGTCGGAGTAGAAGAAGTACAGGTTGATCGGCTCGTCCAGCTCATCGAGGATGCGCCGGGTACCGTCGGAAATGGTGTAGAGCTTCTGCTCGGTCAGGTCCAGCCGCGCATCGGTGAACGCCAGGCTGGACACCATGTTGAAGGCGAGGAAGGCCAGGGCGATCAGCAATAGCCCGGCGCCGGAATACAGGAGTCTCTTCATGTTCAGTCAGCCTTCTTCAGATCGACCACCACCGCCGTGGCAGCCAGCCAGGCGGCGATCAGGGTGACGAAATAGAGCAGGTCGCGCAGATCGATCACGCCCTTGCTGATGGCATCGAAGCGGATCAGAAAGCTCAGCGACGACACCGCATCGAGCAGCCACTGCGGTGCCCAGGCGTTGAACGCGTCCAGCACCAGCGGGAATCCGCTGACGATGAACAGGAAACACACGCTCACCGCCAGGATGAAGGCGATCACCTGGTTCTTCGCCAGCGCCGACATGCAGGAGCCGATCGCCAGGTACGAACCGGCCAGCAGCCAGCTACCGATGTAGGCGGTGACGATGGCGCCGTTGTCCGGCTCGCCCAGGTAGTTGACCGTGATCACCATGGGGAAAGTAAGCAGCAGTGCGATGCCGGCAAACGCCCAGGCGGCAAGGAACTTGCCGGTAACCGCCTCGAAGCGGGTGATCGGTAGCGTCATCAGCAACTCGATGGAGCCGGATTTGCGCTCCTCCGCCCAGAGGCGCATGGCGATGGCCGGCACCAGGAACAGGTAGAGCCAGGGATGGAAATTGAAGAACGGCGACAGGTCGGCCTGGCCGCGCTCGTAGAAGCCGCCCAGGTAGAAGGTGAACACCCCGGACAGCACCAGGAAGATGACGATGAACACATAGGCCAGCGGGGTCGCGAAGTAGCTCGCCAACTCGCGCTTGAAGACGACGGGTAGCTGTTTCATGCCGCTTCTCCCCGGGTCAGGGTGCGGAACACCTCATCGAGGCGCCCACGCTCCACGTCCAATTCCTTGATTTTCCAGCCGCGCTCGCGGATCAGATCGTTGACCTGCGGGAAGATCACCTCGCCCGGCTTGGCCAGCACCGTCAAGCTGTTGGCGATGCCGCTCTCTTCGATGCCTGCCACGCCCGGCAATGCCGCCAGCGCCGCGGCGTCCAGCGCATCCTCGGCCACCAGGGTCACCGCCTGGTGATAGCGCGAACGGCTCTCCAGTTCGAAGGGCGTGCTGTCGGCCACCAGCCGCCCGCCGGCGATCACCACCGCGCGGGTGCAGACGGCGGTCACTTCTTCGAGGATATGGGTGGAGATGATGACGATCTTGTCCTTGGCCAGGCTCTGGATGAGCTGGCGGACCTGATGTTTCTGGTTGGGGTCGAGGCCATCGGTGGGTTCGTCGAGGATCAGCACCTTGGGATCGTGGAGGATCGCCTGGGCCAGCCCGACACGACGTTTGAAGCCCTTGGACAGCGTCTCGATGGATTGTTCGAGGACTTTTTCCAATTCCACCAGGGCGACGGCCTTGTTGACCCGCTCCTTCTTCTCGGCACCCCGGAATCCCCGCACCTCGGCGATGAATTCGAGGAAGCCGCGCACCGTCATATCGCCGTAGCAGGGCGCACCTTCCGGTAGATAGCCGATCTGCCGCTGGGCCTGGAGGGTCTGGGTCTGGATATCGAAACCAAGGATGCTGGCAGTGCCCGAGGTCGGCGCGAGGAAGCCGGTGAGCATCTTCATGGTGGTGGATTTGCCGGCGCCGTTCGGGCCGAGGAATCCCAGCACTTCTCCCTGCTGGACTCGGAAGGACAGGTTGTCCACCGCGGTATGCTGCGCGAAACGCTTACTTAGATGACTGATCTCGATCATGGCCTCTCACCATTCCGGTCAAGACCCTTCCGTTCGCCAGGACGGCACCGGACGGGCCCTCTGCAACGACGCCGGACTATATGGGGGCACCCGCGGCCATTGCAAGACGCCCGGCGTGAAGCGAGTTGCAGAATGTTTTCAGTGATTTACAGGTTTTTTGCGGCTCACTGACGGATACGGCACACTAGCCGCCCCGAGCTTCGCTCGACACCGTCACCCGATCCGTATGACCCGCTCCCCGTTTCGCCGTCTCGCCTTCGGTACCCTGCGCCGCCTGCTGTATCTCTGGGTGCGCTCGGAAACCATCAACCAGTCGGCCTTTTCCCTCAAGCTCGACCGCAGCAAGCCGGTGTTCTACGTGCTGCAGCAGCCCTCGGTCAGCGACCTCGCGGTGGTCGATACGGAATGCACCAAGGCCGGTCTGCCGCGTCCGGTGCTGCCGGTGGCGGTGGGTGGGCACATCGAGCCTGCGGCCTTCTTCTATTTGACTCCGGCGCCCGGCTGGCTCGGCCGCCAGGGCAAGCGCGGTGCCTCGCCGACGCTGGTGCGGCTGGTCAATGCCCTCGGCCAGCACAGCGTCGAGGACGCGCAGATCGTCCCGGTCAGCGTGTTCTGGGGCCAGTCGCCGGATCGCGAGACCAGCCCCTGGAAACTGCTGTTCGCCGACACCTGGGCGGTCACCGGGCGCCTGCGCCGGCTGGTGAGTATCCTCATCCTCGGCCGCAAGACCCGCGTGCAGTTTTCCACACCCATTCACCTGCGCGAGCTGGTCGAGCAGGACAAGGGCGAGGAGCGCACCCTGCGCATGGTTCACCGCATCCTGCGCGTGCATTTCCGCAACCAGAAGACCGCCGTGATCGGCCCGGATCTGTCGCACCGGCGCAATCTGGTGAAAGGGCTGGTACATGCCCCCCTGGTTCGCCAAGCCATCCTCGACGAGGCCGAACGCGAGAAAATTTCCGTGGAAAAGGCCGAAGCCCAGGCCCTGCGCTACGGCAACGAGATCGCTTCGGACTTCGCCTACACCGCGATCCGTTTCCTCGAAGTGGTGCTGTCGTGGTTCTGGAACAAGCTCTACGAGGGCATTCGGATCAACCACATCGAGCAGGTGCAGAGCGTGGTGCACGGCCACGAGGTGATCTATGTGCCCTGTCACCGCAGCCACATCGATTACCTGCTGCTGTCCTATCTGTTGTTCCGCAACGGCCTGACTCCGCCGCACATCGCCGCCGGGATCAACCTGAACATGCCGGTGATCGGCGGCCTGCTGCGCCGGGGCGGCGCCTTCTTCATGCGCCGTACCTTCAAGGGCAACCCGCTCTATACCGCAGTGTTCAACGAATATCTCTATACCCTGTTCAGCCGCGGCTTCCCGGTGGAGTACTTCGTCGAAGGCGGCCGTTCGCGCACCGGCCGCATGCTGCAACCGAAAACCGGCATGCTCGCCATCACCTTGCGCAGCTTCCTGCGCTCCTCGCGCCTGCCCATCGTCTTCGTGCCGGTCTACATCGGCTACGAGCGGGTGCTGGAGGGCCGTACCTACCTTGGCGAACTGCGCGGCGCAGCGAAGAAGAAGGAATCGATCTTCGACCTCTTCAAGGTCATCGGCGCCCTCAAGCAGCGCTTCGGCCAGGTCTGGGTCAACTTCGGCGAGCCGATCAAGCTGGCCGACTTCCTCGACCGCGAACAGCCCGGCTGGCGCGAACAGGATCTTGGCCCACAGTACCGCCCGGCCTGGCTCAACGAGACCACCAACCGCCTCGCCGACCGTGTCGCCCAGCACCTGAACGAAGCGGCGGCGGTCAACCCGGTCAACCTGGTTGCCCTGGCACTGCTGTCCACCAGCAAGCTGGCGCTCGACGAGAAGGCTTTGGCGCGGGTGCTGGATCTCTATCTGGCGCTGCTGCGCCGGGTGCCCTACTCGGTCCACTCCACGCTGCCGGACGGCGATGGCCAGGCGCTGATCGAGTACGTCCGCAGCATGGATCTGCTCGCCGAGCAGAAGGACGCCCTCGGCCGCATTCTCTATCTGGACGAGCAGAACGCCGTCCTGATGACTTACTACCGCAACAACATCCTCCACGTCTTCGCCCTGCCGGCGCTGCTCGCCAGCTTTTTCCAGAGCAGCGCGCGGATGAGCCGTGAGCAGATCCTGCGCTACACCCGCGCGTTCTACCCCTACCTGCAATCGGAACTGTTCATCCGCTACGAAGTGGAAGAGCTGGATGCGGTGATCGACGACTGGCTGGCCGCGTTCGTCGACCAGGGCCTGCTGAAGTTCGAGAACGACGTGTTCGTGCGCCCGGCGCCCAGCTCGCGGCAGTTCGTCCTGCTGACCCTGCTGGCCCGCGCCATCGTGCAGACGCTGCAGCGCTTCTACATGGCCATCGCCCTGCTGATCAACGGCGGGCAGAACGCGCTGTCCGCCGAAGAGCTGGAGAATCTCTGCACCGTGATGGCCCAGCGCCTGTCGATCCTCCACGGCCTGAACGCCCCGGAGTTCTTCGACAAGAGCCTGTTCCGCCACTTCATCCAGAGCCTGCTCGACCAAGGCGTGCTGCGCCAGGACGAAGCCGGCAAGCTCAGCTACCACCCGCAACTCGGCGAACTGGCCGAAGGCGCGGCCAAGCGCGTGCTGCCCGCGGAAATCCGCCTGTCGATCCGCCAGGTGACCATGGAGCGTAGCGAGGACAGTGCCGAGGCCGTGGTCTGAGGCATCGTCGCTATTCTTGAGACTGGCACCGGTTCGCACCGGCGCCAGCGTCCGCTATGCTCGCCCCGACGCTTTTTCGAGGAACCCCACATGCTTCGCCTGACCACCCTGCTCGCCACGCTTACCCTCTCCGCCAGCGCATTCGCCTTGTCGCTCGCCGATCTCAGCCAGTCCGAAGCCAGCGGCGGTCTTAAGGATGCTCTCGCTCAAGGCGCCAAGGTGGCCGTGCAGCAACTCGGCAAACCCGGCGGGTTCAGTAACGATCCCGAAGTGCGCATCGAACTGCCGGGCAAGCTCGGCAAGGCGGCCCGCACCATGAAGATGATGGGTATGGGGGCGCAGGTCGAACAGCTCGAAGCCAGCATGAACAAGGCCGCCGAAGCGGCGGTGCCGGAAGCCCAGGCTCTGCTGCTGGATGCGGTGAAAAAGATGACCGTGACCGACGCCAAAAGCATCCTGTCCGGCCCCAACGACGCCGCTACCCAGTACCTGAACCGCACCAGCCGCGAGCAGATACGCGCACGCTTCCTGCCAATCGTGAAGAAGGCCACCGATCAGGTCGGCCTGGCCCAGCAGTACAACGCCTTCGCCAGCCAGGCGGCCACCTTCGGCGTCATCGATGCCAAGAGCGCCAGCGTCGAGGGCTACGTCACCGAGCAGGCGCTGAACGGGCTTTTCGAGGTAATCGCCAAGCAAGAGGCAAGCATTCGCCAAAACCCGGCTGGTGCGGCCACCAGCCTAGCGAAGAAAGTCTTCGGCCTGCTCTAACCGGAGCCTGGATGCGATGAGCGAACAGCCCGTCTATGGCATCGGCGATGCCTCCTACCGGGCCGCCGGCGGTATTGAGGGTCTGCGCCGGCTGGTCGACGAGTTCTATCGGCAGATGGACGAATGGCCCGAAGCCACCGCCTTGCGGCGCCTGCATCCCGAAGACCTGGCGCCGAGCCGCGACAAGCTGGCCAGCTTTCTCAGTGGCTGGCTCGGTGGTCCGAAGCTGTTCAGCGAGAAGTACGGCCCCATCGCCATTCCTTCTTTCCATGCGCAATGGCCGGTCGACGAGGCCTTGAGCGCGGCCTGGCTGGGCTGCATGGAGCGCGCCATCGGCAAGCAGGGCTATGCCCCGGACTTCGCCGACTACCTGTTGGCTCAACTACGGGTGCCGGCGCAACGCATCGTCCAGGCCAGCCGCAATCGGCATGGCCTGGACTGAGATCACGGCTGGATCTGCTTCCTTAGACGGAAGGCTTCCTCGCAACTGGGCAGGTCGTAGAACAGGTTCTGCGCTCTCGCCCCCGCGCCGAGACGCCCCCAACCGTAACCCCGGAAACTGCGTCGACACCACTCGGCTTCGCGTCCCTCGGAGATGCATTCCCGGATTTTTTCTTCCTGCACCTGTTTCAGCTTCTCTTCCCGCTCGACCACACAGCGCTCCTCCGCTTCCCGGGCGCGTTCGCGCGTGTCGTCGAGCTTCACCGCGCCAACCGGCAGCACGGTGAAGACCAGCGAAAATCCCAGCAACCACCCCTTCTTGTTCATCCCTGACATCTCCTTCGTCACGTTTCCTTCTTCACCCTGAACCAGGCGGCATACAGCGCCGGCAGGAACAGCAGGGTCAGCGCGGTGGCAACCACCAGGCCGCCCATGATAGCCACGGCCATGGGGCCGAAGAAGATGCTGCGCGACAGCGGGATCATCGCCAGCACCGAGGCCAGCGCCGTCAGCACAATGGGCCGGAAGCGGCGTACCGTCGCCTCGATGATGGCGTGCCAACGGTCCAGGCCGGCTTCGATGTCCTGTTCGATCTGATCCACCAAAATCACCGAGTTGCGCATGATCATGCCGGCCAGGGCGATGGTGCCGAGCATCGCGACGAAACCGAACGGCTGGCGGAACACCAGGAGGAACAGGGTCACGCCGATCAGCCCCAGGGGCGCGGTGAGGAAGACCATCGCCGAGCGCGAGAAGCTCTTCAGTTGTGCCATCAGGAGAGTCAGCACCACCACCACGAACAACGGCAGGCCGGCGTTCACCGATTTCTGCCCGCGCGCCGAGTCCTCCAGGGTACCGCCCACCTCCAGCAGGTAGCCGGACGGTAGTTTGGCGCGGATCGGCTCCAGGGTCGGGAGGATCTGGCCGACCAGCGTGGCCGGCTGCTCGGGCCCATAGATATCGGCGCGCACGGTGACATTGGGCAAACGGTTGCGATGCCAGATGATGCCTTCCTCGAAGCCGTAGTCGAAGGTGGCGATCTGCGACAGCGCAACGCTCCGGCCGTTGCTGGTGGGCACCGCCAGGCTCTGCAGCAGCGTGAGATCGTTGCGCTCGCGCGGCGTGCCGCGCAGGAGGATTTCGATCAGCTCGTTGTCTTCGCGATACTGGCTGACGCTCGATCCGGTCAGGGAGCTCTGTAGGAAGCGCGACACATCCGCAGTGCTGACGCCCAATGCACGGGCCCGCTCCTGGTCGATGTTCAGGCGTACCACCTTGCTCGGCTCTTCCCAGTCCAAGTGCACGTTCACCACGTAGGGATTCTCGCGCACCTTGGCCTCCACTTCGCGGGCCAAGGCACGGACCTCCTCGATGTGCTCGCCGGTCACGCGGAACTGGATCGGATAGCCCACCGGCGGACCGTTCTCCAGGCGCGAAACACGACTGCGCAGGGTCGGGAACTCCTCGTCCATGGTCTTGATCAGCCAACTGCGGATACGCTCGCGATCCTCGACGGTCTTCGCCAGCACGACGAACTGGGCGAAGCTGGCCGCCGGCAGTTGCTGGTCGAGCGGCAGATAGAAGCGCGGCGAGCCGGTACCGACGTAAGCCACGTAGTTGTCGACGCCCTCATGCCCGGCGATCAGCTTCTCCAGGCGCTTGACCTCGGCCTCAGTGGCCACCAGAGACGCGCCCTCGGCCAGCTTCAGGTCGACCATCAGCTCCAGCCGCCCGGAGGCCGGGAAGAACTGCTGCGGCACGAAACGGAACAGCACCACCGCCGCAACGAAAGCACCGACGGTGAGCAACAGCACCGTCTTGCGCCGCCGGACGCACCACTCCACCACCCGCCGGAAGCGCTGATAGAACGGCGTGGAGTAAGGATCATGCCCCTTGTCGCTGCCACCATGCTTCTCCGCATGGCGCTTGGCCAGGTCCGGCAGCAGCCGCTCGCCGAGGTAAGGTACGAACACCACTGCGGCTACCCAGGAGGCCAGCAGCGAGATGGTCACCACCTGGAAGATCGAGCGGGTGTATTCGCCGGTACTGGACTCTGCCGTCGCGATCGGCAGGAAGCCGGCAGCGGTGATCAGGGTTCCAGTGAGCATGGGGAAGGCGGTGCTGGTCCAGGCATAACTGGCCGCCTTGAGGCGGTCGAAACCCTGCTCCATCTTGATCGCCATCATCTCCACCGCAATGATCGCGTCATCCACCAGCAGCCCGAGGGCCAGCACCAGCGCGCCGAGGGATATCTTGTGCAGCCCGATATTGAAGTAATTCATGATGGCAAAGGTCATCGCCAGCACCAGCGGGATCGACAGCGCCACCACCAGGCCGGTGCGCAGCCCGAGGGAGAAAAAGCTCACCAGCAAGACGATGACCAGCGCCTCGGCCAGCACCCGGACGAACTCGCCTACGCCGGTCTTCACCGCCGCCGGCTGGTCCGACACCTTGCGCAATTGCATGCCGACCGGCAGGGTTTCCTGCAACCGGGCGAACTCGTGCTCAAGGGACTCGCCCAGGGCCAGGATGTCGCCACCCGCCTTCATCGAAACCGCCAGGCCGATGGCGTCCTCGCCCATAAAGCGCATGCGCGGCGCCGGCGGGTCGTTGAAGCCGCGGCGGACGTCGGCGACATCGCCGAGGCGGAAGGTGCGGTCGCCGACGCGGATGGGGAAATTGCGAATCTCCTCCACCGACGCGAAACGGCCGGACACCCGTAGCTGTACCCGGTCGCTGGTAGTTTCGAAGAAGCCGGTGGCCGCCATGGCGTTCTGCTCTTCCAGCGCCTGCTGCACTGCCTGAAGCGGCACGCCGAGGGTGGCCAGCTTGACGTTGGAAAGCTCGATCCAGATTTTTTCGTCCTGCAGGCCGACCAGCTCGACCTTGCCCACGTCCTTGACCCGCTGCAACTGGATCTGCAGACGGTCGGCATAGTCCTTGAGCACGGCGTAATCGAAGCCTTCGCCAGTCAGCGCGTAGATGTTGCCGAAGGTGGTGCCGAACTCGTCGTTGAAGAACGGCCCCTGGATATCCGGCGGCAAGGTGTAGCGGATATCGCCGACCTTTTTGCGTATTTGGTACCAAAGCTCGGGGATTGCATCCGAATGCATCGAGTCACGGGCCATGAAGGTCACCTGCGACTCGCCGGGACGGGAGAACGAGACGATACGCTCGTAGTCACCGGTCTCCATCAGTTTCTTCTCGATACGCTCGGTGACCTGCCGGGAGACCTCTTCGGCGCTGGCACCCGGCCAAAGGGTGCGGATGACCATGGCCTTGAAGGTGAACGGCGGGTCCTCGCTCTGCCCCAGTTTGGAATAGGACAGCGCGCCGACCGCGCCCATCAGCAGCATGATGTAGAGAACGATCTGGCGATTGCGCAGCGCCCAGGCGGACAGGTTGAAGCCCATCGCGGTCACTCCTTCGCCGCCAGTTCGACCACCCGGTTATCCCGGTCCACCGGCCGTACCGCCTGCCCCTCCCGCAGCAACTGGACACCCGCAGCCACCACCCAGTCGTCCACCGACAATCCTTCCAGGATCGGCACCCGTTTCTCGCCGAATGCCCCGGTTCGCACCACGCGCCGCTGGAGCGTGGAATCCTTGGGATCGACCACCCAGACGAACGGCCTGCCGCCTTCCGCACTCAGCGCCGACAGCGGCACCGACAGCGGAACGTCGCCGTTCACCTTGACGAATACTCGCGCACTCTGGCCCAGCTCGGCCGGTACCTTGCCTTCGGTGAAGGTCACCCGGGCGGCGAAGGTACGCGACTGCGGGTCGGCGGCCGGGGCCAGCTCACGAATGCGGCCGGGGAAGCGTTGATCGGGCTGCGACCAGAGTTCCACCGAAACGTCCTGGCCAATGCGGAAGCGCTCGAACACCTGCTCCGGCACGCTGAACAGCACTTCGCGCTCGCCATCGGCGGCCAGGGTGAAGACTGTCTGCCCGGCGGCGACCACCTGCCCCACTTCCACCTGGCGGCTGGCGATCACGCCATCCTGTGGCGCGCGCAGCACGGTGTAGGCGGCCTGGTTGCTGGCGACGTTGTATTCGGCACGGATCTGCTTCAGCCGGGCCTCGTTCGAGCGGTAGACGTTCTCCGCATTGTCGTACTGCGAGCGGCTGACTAGTTGGCGCTGCAACAGGGTCTTGTAGCGGTCGCGCTCGGCGCGGGCCAGTTGCAGGTTGGCTTCCGCCGCCGCCACCTGGGCACGGGTGGCCTCCAGTTGCAGGCGCACGTCCTCCGGGTCCAGTTCGGCCAGCGGCTGATCCTTTTTCACCCGCGCCCCGACGTCCACCAGGCGCTTGGCTACCTTGCCGCCGATGCGGAAGGCCAGCTCGGGTTCGTAGCGCGCCCGCACCTCGCCGGGGTAGGCTTCCATCGCTTCGGCCGC
This sequence comes from Pseudomonas sp. PIC25, assembly GCF_002286785.1. Taxonomy (GTDB): domain Bacteria; phylum Pseudomonadota; class Gammaproteobacteria; order Pseudomonadales; family Pseudomonadaceae; genus Pseudomonas_M. The sequence goes on from NZ_MUJY01000182.1 coordinate 105,801, forward strand.
CGGCTTCGGCTTGACGACCATGGCCGGCCGGACCGGCTGCTTGACGGGCTCGCCGTTACCGCAGGCGACGAGGAGACTGGCAAGACTGAGAGACGCAGTGAGAGACAGGACATGGCGAAACATGGGCAGTGACCTTTCGCACAGAGCGGTTGGAATATTTATACTGCCGGGTATAGTAAAAATAGCAAACTCACCAGTCCAGTATTAAAAGAGCGGAATGTCTAACAATCTGTTACCACCCAGCGGCCCGGGCCGCCCCAAGGACCCGGCCAAGCGCAAGGCCATCCTCGAGGCGGCAAAGACTCTCTTCCTTCGTTACGGCTACGACGGCAGCAGCATGGACGCCATCGCCGCCGAGGCGGGCGTGTCGAAGCTGACGGTATACAGCCACTTCACCGACAAGGAGACACTGTTCTCCGCAGCGGTGAAGGCCAAGTGCGTAGAGCAGTTGCCCGAACTGCTGTTCGAGCTGCCGGAGGAAGTCCCGATCGAGACAGTGCTGCTGAACATCGGTCGCGGCTTCCATGCGCTGATCAACAGCCGCGAGTCCGTCGAGCTGCATCGGGTGATGGTCAACCAGGCCACATTGAATCCCAAGCTGTCGCAAATGTTCTTCGCCGCCGGCCCGCAGCAGGTGTTGGATGGAATGGAAAATCTGCTGAGGCGCGCCGACGCCGCCGGCAAGTTACGCGTGGAGAACCCGCACCGCGCCGCCGACCACTTCTTCAGCCTGATCAAGGGCAGCGCCAACTTCCGGCTACTGATCGGTTGTTGCGGCCCGCAGGAGGGCGAAGAAGCCGAGCATCACGTTCAGGATGTGGTGGCGATGTTCATGCGCGCCTACAAGCCCTGAGCGCGTTCAGACGGATAGCTTCTTCAGCGGATAGATGTCGTAGCGACTGGATTTCCCTTCCAGGGCATAACCGGGCTTCGGCCCGTCGATGATCGGAGCCTTGCGCGGCCGCTTCACCACCACCCGGTGGCTGGCCAGGGCCAGGGCGGCTTCCAGCAGGGCCGGTGCGTCCAGGTCGTCGCCCACCAGCGGGCGGAACAGGCGCATTTCCTTTTTCACCAGGGCGCTCTTCTCGCGGTGCGGAAACATCGGATCCAGGTAGACCACCTGGGGCGGCTCGCCGTCCCAGGCGTTCATCAGCGCGATGGCATCGCCAACGAGCAGACGCATCCGCGCCGCGATAGGGCCGACCTCCAGATCGCTCCGCGCCCGGGCGAGGCCATCCTCCAGCAGCGCGGCAATCAGCGGCTGGCGCTCGATTAGCGTCATCTCACAACCCAATGTCGCCAGCACGAAAGCATCGCGTCCCAACCCAGCCGTCGCATCGAGCACCACCGGACGCACGCCTGACTGGACCCCCACGGCCTTGGCGATCATCTGCCCGCTGCCGCCGCCATAGAGACGCCGGTGGGCCGCCGCCCCTTCGACGAAATCCACCTGCACCGGCCCTGGCGCCTGCGGGCCCAGGTCGACCAGTTGCAATCCCTGCTCCCCCAACTGGAGCGCGAAATCCGCCTCGCCTTCCAGCGGTAGCCCGAGGCGGCGGGCCCAGTCCAGCGCCCGCTCGGCCAGGGCGGGTTCCAGCGACTCGATACGGATACGTGTTGGCTGCGACGCTTCACTCATGCTGGATGACCCGGTGCGAACATGGACGAGGGCGGCATTCTGCCAGAGGCACCGGTTAACGGCACATCCGGTACAAGCCCATGTCCAGATGGAAATGATCATGGTGGGCGCGGTTGTAGTCCGGCCCCAATGTGGTGTTGAACGAGCGGCAAGCGGCGTCACGCACCAGACGCAAGAAGCGGGCGTCGCGGTCGTTCCCCTTCCAGTCCCGCGCCACGGTGATGCGTCGTCCGTCGCGCAGGCGGAAGCCGGCGATATCCAACGCATTGGCCCGGGCGTGCTGGCTGCGCCGATTGCTCTGTCCGATGTTGCGGCAGGCAAAGCTGCCGTAGTGCTCGATCTGCACCACCGGCTGTCCATAGACTTTCTGGGCGGCCGGCTGCAAACCATGATGTTCGAACAACGCATAGGCCACCGCCAGCGGGCAGGTGGCGATGAAACCGCCGTTGAAAGCAACGGCGCCACGCTGGATGCGGACGCTGTTCTCGATCGGGCAGTCCGGTGCCGGCAAGCTGTCCGGCACCGCCGCATAACGCAGCCCGGAGGTGGCGAGCGCCTGCTCGCAGAGTGCACGATTATCGCGCAAGCGCCAGAGCTTGAACGACGTCAGCGGATTGGGCGACTCGCGCACATCCAGCGGCGCCCATGGATTCCAGCGCGGCGGCAGGTCGATCCAGCCGCGCCAGACGGCCACAGCGGTCGCTCCGAGCAGGAGCACGACAAGAAGAAGGAAACGTCCGGCGTTCATGCCTGCTTGGGCAACGCCCCGGCGGCGGGGGTTCGGTTACAGCAGCCCGAGCTGCTCCACTTCATCTTGCCGCTTCGCCTCGGGCAACGCCGGCAGGCCGGGCAGGCGTTCGCTCAAGCGGGCATGGAAACGGCGAGCCAACTCCGGCGCGCGATGGTTATCCGGCGTGTGCAAGAACACGTAGGGCGTCAGCCCGTCCTCGATCCAACCGGCCACCTTGTCCAGCCAGGGCGTCATGAACGGGTCGTTGGCTTCCAGCTCCGGATGGCCGATGAAACGCAACTGAGGGAAGGCGGTGAAAGCTGCCGGGCGTGGCGGCACACGCGGCTTCTTCGCCTTGGCATGGAGCACCGCCAGCTCCTCCGACGTGCAACTGAAGAGTGCCCGCGAATCGAGACAGAGCCGCTCGACACCCCGGTCGCGCAGCAGGCGGTTGAGCGCCCGCTCCTCCTCGCCTTTGGCGAAGAATGCTTGATGGCGTACCTCGACCGCGAGCGGTGCATCGAAGGCATCGATGAACGCGTGTAGTTCGAACAAACGGGACGGGCCGAAGACCGCCGGCAATTGCAGCCAGAACGGCGCCACCCGTTCCCCCAGCGGACACAGCAAGGCGCGAAAGTCGACGGCCATGGCCAATTGATCGCGCAGGTCGTCGGCATGGCTGACGTCGCGTGGCAGCTTGGCGCAGAAGCGGAAGTCCGCCGGCATCAGCTCGGCCCAGCGACGAACGGTCTCCGCGGAAGGCTGCGCATAGAAGGTGGTGTTGCCCTCAACGGCATTGAAGACCTGGGAATACAGGGGCAGGAAATCGCCGGTGCGGGCATCGGCGGGATAAAGACCACCGCGCCAGGCCGGCTCGCTCCAGGAAGGACAACCGAGGAAATAGGGAAGTCGCGCCGAACTCACTAGGCGTACAGATCGAGACCGAGGACTTCCGGCGCGTCCACGTCGCTGGCGAAACTGGCGGTGGTGCTGTAGCTGGCCAGGGCCTGGGCGGCACGGCTGGTCATCGCACCGCGGTCGGTCGGCCCGTTAACCGGCACCGGCAAGCTTTCCGCGCTGGCAGAACCCGGCTGTACACGGCGCAGTTGGGGTGTCTGTTCGAACCCCTGGCTGGCGGAGGTGGGTGTCGGTTGCTCGCGGCGCTCCTCGATCTCGCGCTGGCTTTCGCGATAAGGCGTTACCGCGCTGCCCGGTCGGGGGCTGCGGTCCAGCGGATAGGAGGAAGTGAAACCGTCGATACGCATCTAATACTGCCCGGCGTGAGTGCAGGCAAATTTAGCGGTAGCCACACGGCTTGGCAATCGCATGATCGGGCTCCCCCGGCTCGACAGGATGAATGGCAGGCTCCCAATACTTGACCGGTCGCCCAGACAAAGGGTTCGGGCGAAGCATGGCAGCTCAGGGCGCGCTCTTGGGGGTAGCGACCTTGTCGCGCAGGTAGACCGGCTGCGCCTGCTCGGCCGGCACGCCTTCGCCCCGCGCCCAGGCGAAGCGGGCCAGGGTCAGCAGGTCTTCGGCATGGGGTAGCAGCCCAGCATCCTGCGCCGCGGGCACGAACGGCAGGCGCTGGCCGTAGCCCCAACCGGTGCCGGCGCCGAACCATTCGCCGGCGGCTTCGCGCGGCAGTGCGACCTGCTCGGGCGGCAGCACCGCCTCGACGCCGGCCAGGCACATCTCGCCGTCCTGCAACCGGTAGCAACCCCAGTAGACCTCGTCCATCCGCGCGTCGATGGCGGCTGCCACCTGCGCGACGCCGTGCTCGCGGTGGGCGCGCTGGGCCAGGATCGCCAAGTCGGACACCGGCAGGACCGGGCGTTCCAGGGCGAACGCCAGGCCCTGGACCACACCGATGGCAATGCGCACGCCAGTGAAGGCACCGGGACCGCGACCGAAGGCGATGGCATCGACCGCCGAAAGCGCCACGCCCGCGTCCGCCAGCAACATCTGGACCATCGGCAGCAGGCGCTGGGCATGCAGGCGCGGGATCACCTCGTAGTGACTGAGCACCCGTCCTCCATGCACGAGGGCGACGGAGCAGGCTTCGGTGGCGGTATCCAGGGCCAACAGAGTGGTCATCGAAACAATCCGGGGCGGGTGAAAAAGGGCGGGCATTATACCCTCGCCGGAGCACCGCTCGGCGACCTCCAGAAAGACGAACGGCCCGCAAGCGGGCCGTTCGGTGCAACACGGGAGCGATCAGCTCAGCGCGGCCAGTACCTTGGCGGTGATGTTCTCGACCGAACCGACGCCTTCGACACGGCTGTACGTCGGCTTGCCTTCGGCGGCAGAGAGCTTCTGGTAGAAGTCCACCAGCGGCTTGGTCTGGGAATGGTAGACGGACAGGCGGTGACGCACGGTTTCTTCCTTGTCGTCTTCGCGCTGGATCAGGTCCTCGCCAGTCAGGTCGTCCTTGCCGGCGATCTTCGGCGGGTTGTGCTCGGTGTGGTAGACGCGACCGGAAGCCGGGTGCACGCGGCGACCGGACAGGCGGCCGACGATCTCTTCGTCGTCCACGGCGATTTCAACCACGTGGTCGAGGGTCACGCCGGCCTGGCGCAGGGCTTCGGCCTGCGGGATGGTGCGCGGAAAACCGTCGAAGAGGAAACCGTTGGCACAGTCGGCCTCGGTGATGCGCTCCTTGATCAGGGCGATGATGATGTCGTCGGACACCAGGCCGCCGCTCTCCATCACGCCCTTGACCTGGACGCCCAGCGGCGTGCCGGCCTTGACCGCTGCGCGCAGCATGTCGCCGGTGGAGATTTGCGGAATACCGAACTTCTCGGTGATGAAGCGAGCCTGGGTACCTTTGCCGGCACCGGGCGCCCCCAGCAGAATCACGCGCATCGTTGTGCTCCTCAAGAATGAAAGAAATTCTCGGATTCGCCTCGTGGGGCCAATCTCAGTATTCGGTTTCGGCGGCCTGTGTACGGCGCGACCTGCGCGCTGCGGACACCCTGGCCCGACCAAAGGGTGTCCAAGATACACAGCGCACCGGGGCGGCACAAGCCACCGAAAGTCGGAGAAAAACGGGACTTATCCCGTATTGCGCAACCCCGCTGCGATGCCCGCCACACTCACCAGCAGCGCCTGTTCCAGGGCTCCGCCGGCCTCGTTCTCGCGCTGCCTGGAGCGGGCCAGAAGCTCGGCCTGGAGCAGGTGCAGCGGGTCCAGGTAGGTATCCCGGACGGTGATCGACTCGAGGGTCTCGGGGCTGTGGCTGAGGAGCCGGGACTGGCAGGTCAGTTTCAGCACGGCGCGTATCGCCTGCGACAATAGGTCGCGCAGGTGATCCCCCAGCGGTCGCAAGTCGGCATCTACCAGTCGCTCGTCATAGAGCCGTGCGATGGCTCCGTCGGCCTTGGCCAGGACCATTTCCAGCATGTCGATGCGGGTGCGGAAGAACGGCCACTGCTCGCGCATCTGCTCTAGGCGCTCGCCCTCCCCGCGCTCGATGGCGTTGTTCAGCGCGGTTTCCCAGCCCAGCCAGGCCGGCAGCATCAGGCGGGTCTGGGTCCAGGCGAAAATCCAGGGAATCGCCCGCAGGCTCTCCACGCCCCCTTCGCGGCGCTTGGCCGGCCGACTGCCCAGCGGCAAGCGGCCGAGCTCCTGTTCCGGCGTGGCTTGGCGGAAGTATGGGACGAACTGCGGGTGCTCGCGGACCACCGCCCGGTAGGCCGCCACGCCCTCGGCGGCGAGCCGGTCCATGAGGTCGCGCCAGGCCGGTTCGGGAGCCGGCGGCGGCAGCAGGGTGGCTTCCAGTACGGCGGCCAGGTAGAGGTTGAGGTTCTGTTCGGCGATGTCCGGCAGGCCGAACTTGAAGCGAATCATCTCGCCCTGCTCGGTGGTGCGGAAACGCCCGGCCACAGAACCCGGTGGCTGCGACAGGATCGCCGCGTGGGCGGGGCCGCCGCCGCGTCCCACGGTGCCGCCGCGCCCATGGAACAGCAGCAATTCGACGTCGTGCCGGCGGCAGATGTCCACCAGCGTCTCCTGGGCCCGGTACTGGGCCCAGGCTGCCGCCGTGGTGCCGGCATCCTTGGCGGAGTCCGAATAGCCGATCATCACCTCCTGCGGGCCATGCAGGCGCGCCCGGTAGCCGGGCAAGCCGAGCAGGCGGTCGATGGCCGGACCGGCGTTGTCCAGGTCCGCCAGGGTCTCGAACAGCGGCGCCACCCGCATCGGCCGGCGCAATCCCGCTTCCTTGAGCAGCAGTTGCACCGCCAGCACATCGGAGGGCGACCCGGCCATGGAAATCACGTAGGAGCCCAGGGAGGCGGCCGGTGCGGCGGCCACTTCGCGGCAAGTCGCCAGCACTTCGGCAGTTTCTGCCGAGGCCCGGAAATCCGCCGGCAACAGCGGGCGGCGGTTATCCAGTTCGTGCAGGAGGAAAGCGATGCGATCGTCTTCCGACCAGTCGGCATAACGGCCGAGACCAAGGTAGTCGGTGATCTCGCTGAGCGCCGCGGCGTGGCGAGCAGCGTCCTGGCGAATATCCAGGCGGACCAGGAACAGCCCGAAGGTGGCGACCCGACGCAGGCAGTCGAGCAACGGACCGTTGGCGATCACCCCCATGCCGCAGTCGTGCAGCGACTGGAAGCACAGCTCCAGCGGTTCGCGCAGTTCGCGGTTGTCCTGCAACACCGCGGGCGACGGCGCCAGATCCCCATGCAGGGCCGCTTCGGCCCAGGCGCGAGTTGCGCGCAGGCGTTCGCGAAGCTGCTTGAGCACGGCACGATAGGGTTCCGGGTTATCCCCCACCTGGGCACGCAACGCCGGACTGGCTTCCTGCATGGACAGCTCGGCGGCCAACTGATCGACATCGCGGAGATAGAGATCGGCCGCCATCCAGCGTGCCAGCAACAATACTTCGCGGGTGACCGCGGCGGTGACGTTGGGGTTGCCGTCGCGGTCGCCCCCCATCCAGGAGGCGAAGCGCACCGGCGCGGCCTCGAGCGGGAGGTGCAGGCCGGTGGCGGCATGCAGGGCACCGTCGACGCCACGCAGGAAGTTGGGCACCGCCTGCCACAGCGAATGCTCGATCACGGCGAAACCCCATTTGGCTTCGTCGACCGGCGTCGGCCGCACCCGGCGGATTTCCTCGGTGTGCCAGGCCTCGGCGATCAAGCGTTGCAGGCGCTCGCGGACTCGTTCGCGTTCGCCGGGGAGCAGGTCGCTGTGATCCTGGGCGGCGAGTTGGTCGGCGATGGCATCGTATTTCTGGATCAGGGTACGCCGCGCCACCTCGGTCGGGTGGGCAGTGAGCACCAGCTCGATGTCCAGGCGGCCGAGCTGCCGGGCCAGACTGTCGGCGCCGTGCCCATCGGCTTTCAGGCGTGCCAACAGTTCTGGAAGGACCCGTGCCTCGAACAACACCGGCTCGTCCGGCCGCCGCCGGCGGATGCGGTGGTACTGCTCGGCGATGTTGGCCAGGTTGAGAAACTGGTTGAAGGCCCGCGCCACCGGTAGCAGTTCGTCTTCGCCGAGCCCGTCCAGGGTCGCGGTGAGCTGCCGGGCGCCCTCCGCCGAACCCCGGCGAGCCGCCTTGGCGCCCTTGCGGATGCGTTCGATCTTGTCCAGGAATGCCGCGCCACGCTGGTCGCGGATACAGCTACCGAGCAATTCGCCGAGCTGGTGCACGTCCTCGCGCAGACGCGCGTCGATTTCCGCCATGCCGTTCTCCTTCGGATTGAACCGTTGGGCGCTTGCGAACAAGCGCAGAAACGCAGAGTCAGACTCAAGAGTGCCCAGAGCGCCACAGGCTTACAAGAGCGCGACTCATGAGCCAATGCGCGGGATAGAGCGCGCTAGGCTAACAGTAGGCCCTGACACGCCCCCACGGCCAGCCAGACGCCTGATACCGATCGGCAACCCGCCCCGGAAGAAGGAAGGTGTGCAATGAAGATTCGCGAGCTCATCCGCCATTGGGAGCAGAACGCCAAGGGCCGCCTGACACGCAGCCGCTATCAAATCCACCTCGACCTCGAATCGGCCGCCCGCCTGGCCGCCCTCGCCGAGATGTACCCTAAGCGCAACGTCGAAGAGCTGCTTGGCGAGCTGGTATGCGCGGCCTTGGAGGAGCTGGAAACCAGCTTGCCTTACGTCAAGGGTACCCAGGTAGTGGCCGTCGATGAACAAGGCGACCCGCTCTACGAAGACATCGGCCCGACGCCCCGCTTCCTCGCGTTGTCCCGCAAGTACCTGCACGAGCTGAGCCAGCAGCACGACAGCGCCAATCACTGACCTTCTCCCTGCCGTCCGCCCCGTCCGCCCGTGTCGGACGGGGCTCGCCATCTGCCCACCAGCGAAGCGGCAAGCCGCACTCCAGAGCGTCCCGCTGAATTTCTGACTGAACGATCTGTTTTTTTCACCGGTCACAAAAATAGGCGACCGGCCCTGCTGCTTCGCCGATCGCGTCGAGAAAACAGCCTTTCGATGGAGAGATGAAGTTCCAACGAACTGACTCACTGGAGGTGAATCCATGAAATCCAGCGCTACTTTTTCGCCCGCCGCGTGCCGGAACCTGAAGCTCGCCAGCCTGTTGCTGGGCGGCAGCCTTCTGTTGGCCGGCTGCGCCGGGAACCCACCGACCGAGCAATTCGCCGTGACCGAGTCCGTGGTCCGGGACGCCGAGAGTGCCGGCGGCACCCAATACGCCGCCGTGGAGATGAAGTCCGCCCAGGACAAGCTCAAGCAGGCCGAATTCGCCCTGCATGACAAGGATTACGAAAAGGCCAAAAAGCTCGCCGAGCAGGCCGAATGGGATGCCCGGGTGGCCGAACGAAAGGCTTTGGCCGCCAAGGCCCGCAAGGCCGTTGAGGATGCGCAGCAAGGTGTGCAGGAGCTGCGTGAGGAAAGTCTGCGGAACGCCCAGTGAGCGCGCCGTCCCTTCCGACTTCGCCAACGAAAAGGATAATTGCCATGCCTAGCAACCTGAGATTCCCGACCCTCCTGGCCTTGTGCGTGGGCCTCGCCGCCTGTGCCAGCCAACCCAACCAGACCTTGGAGCAGGCCCGCGGCAACTACGCCACGCTGCAGACCGATCCTCGAGCCAACCAACTGGCCGCGCTGGAGACCAAGAAGGCCAAGGAAATGCTGGACCAGGCCGACAAGGCCTACATGGACGACCAGGATGAGGAATACGTCGATCAGTTGGCCTACCTGGCCAACCGCAGCGTCGACGTGGCCAAGCAAACCATCGAGCTGCGCAGCGCCGAAAGCGAGCTGCAGGACGCCTCGGCCAAGCGTGCCGAGGCCCGCCTGCAAGCCCGCGACGAACAGATCCGCAAGCTGCAGGATCAGCTCCAGGCCAAGCAGACCGAGCGCGGTACGCTGGTGACCTTCGGCGACGTGCTGTTCGATCTCGACCGCGCCGAACTCAAGCCCGGCGGGATGCGCAACGTGCAGACCCTGGCGGAATTTCTCCAGCAGAATCCGGAACGCAAGGTGATCGTCGAGGGTTATACCGACAGCACCGGCTCGGACACCTACAACCTGGGCCTGTCGGAGCGCCGCGCCAATGCGGTGCGCATGGCGCTGGTCAAGATGGGCATCGCACCGGAGCGCATCGTCGCTCAAGGCTATGGCGAGGAGTATCCGGTCGCCGGCAACGACACGTCGGCCGGTCGCGCCATGAATCGCCGGGTCGAAGTGACCATCTCCAACGACGATAAGGCCGTCGCCCCGCGCGCAGCAATGGCCCGCTGAAAAAGGCGGTCGGGCTGTCCGGCTCTGCCGGACAGTCCGTCAGGCCGGGCCAATCCCGCTCAGCAACCGTTCGTACAACTCAGCCATATCCCGGGAGAACGCCACCAGCACGGCCTTTTCCAGGCTGCTGCCAGACTGCCGTGGCCGGCGCAATTCGCCGATGGCGATGGCCGCGGCCCGCTCCAACGGATAACCGTAGATGCCGCAACTGATCGCCGGAAAGGCAATGCTGGCCAGCCCGTGGGCTTCGGCCAGGGTCAGGCTGTTGCGGTAACAGGCCGCCAGGAGATCGGGTTCGTCCTGATTGCCGCCCCGCCAGACGGGGCCGACGGTATGGATGATATGGCGCGCCGGCAGACGGAAGCCGGGAGTCAGTCTGGCCTCGCCGGTCGGACATCCGCCCAGGGTCCGGCAATGCTCCACCAGCTCGGGACCGGCCGCCCGGTGGATGGCGCCATCCACCCCGCCGCCGCCGAGCAGCGACGAATTGGCCGCGTTGACGATGGCATCGACGGCCAGACGGGTGATGTCGCCTTGCCAAATCTCGATGTTCACTGGACCACCTGTGGCGTCTCCTGGCCCATGCAGCGCACCGCCTGCTTGCGGTTATCCACCAGTACACCAGTGAGGCCCTTCTGCTCGGTGTCGAAGAGCACCAGCACACCGTCGATGCACTGGGCGACCTGACGGGCGGGCTTGAGCGATACCTTGTAGTCCTCGCCCGGCACGGTCTTGAGCATGGTGAAGTCGGACAGCAGCAAGGCGTCCTCCTCCTTGGCGAAGTGCAGGTAGCCGTAGTACCAGAGCGCCAGGACGGTACCGATAACGCTGGCGACGGCGGTCAGGATCAGAGGAATGGGACTGCGTTCTTCGGTCATGGTGCCCTTCATTGCGGAGTATCGGGATCGGGAATTTCAGCCAGCCGGCGCAACCCGACGAACCCCTGCGGGTCGTCCAGGTAACGCAGCATCACCTCGCGCCAGACCGGCTGGGCGAAAGTGTGCACGTGCTCGCCGCGTGTCGGCTGGAACACCCGCGGCGGCGGCGCAGCTTGATACAGACGCACGCCGTTGGAAAGGGGTACCAGCGAATCGTCGAGGCTGTGGTAGATCAGCATCGGCACGCCTTCGAGCCGGGCGATGGACCGTACCGCGCTGTCGCCGTCGGGTACCAGCCAGGACAGCGGCACCTGCAGCGGCCAGGTCAGCCAGGCCGTGCCCAGGGTGTACTGCGCCACCTCGCGGTAGCTCGCCGGCACGCCATCCAGCACCAGCGCGTGCAGCCGTTCGCGGCGCTTGGGATGTTCCGCCAGGTAATGCAGCGCCAATGCGCCCCCGAGACTCTGGCCGAGTACGACCAGCGGCTTGCCCTGCACGTCCTTTGCCTGATCGAGCCAGGCAAAGGCGGCGTCGATGTCCTGGTAGACCGCCGGGAGCGAGGGCTCGCCTTCGGAGCGGCCGTAGCCCCGGTAATCCAGCAGCAGAACCTGGTAACCCTGCTCCGGCAGCCAGTAGCTGCCAGCGAGGTGCCAGGCCAGGTTGCCGCCATTGCCGTGAAGGTGCAGCACCGTGCCCTTCACTTCGGCGCCGGCCTTGGCTGGTAGCCACCAGGCGTGCAGGCGGGTGTCGTCGGCGGCTTCGAGAAACACGTCGCGATAGGCCAGCCCAGCCCGCTCCGGGGTGATCGGCAATCCTTTCTGCGGGTAGAACAACAGCGAGCTACAGCCCGCCAGGAGCAGCAGCATGCCAGCCAGCAGCGACCGTGGCATCACTGCCCTCCGGCGCGCACTTCCTCCCGCGCCTTGAAGGTCGCTTCGTAGATGCGCTCGGCCAAGCGCGAGAACGGCAGGCTCTGAATCCACACGGTTCCGGTGCCCTTGAGCGTGGCCAGGAGAATCCCCTCACCGCCGAACAGCATGCTCTTGAGCCCGCCAGCGAGTTGGATGTCATAGTCGATGCCGCGGCTGAAGCCGACCAGGCAGCCGGTGTCCAGGCGCAGCGTCTCGTTGTTCAATTCCTTGCGGATCACCGTACCGCCGGCATGCACGAAGGCCAGGCCGTCGCCTTCCAGCTTCTGCAGGATGAAGCCTTCACCGCCGAAGAACCCCGCACCCAGCCGCTTGTTGAAGCTGATGCCGATGGATGTGCCGTGAGCGGCGCAGAGGAAGGCATCTTTCTGACAGATCAGGCTGCCGCCGATCCGGCTCAGGTCGATGGGCACCACCGTGCCCGGATAGGGCGCGGCAAAGGCGACCCGCGCCTGGCTTTTGCCGGCGTTGGTGAAATGGGTCATGAACAGCGATTCGCCGGTAAGCATTCGCTTGCCCATGCCCCACAGTTTGCCCAGCACACCACTGGCGCTGCCGTCGCCCATGCGCGTCTCGAAGCGTACGCCGTCGGTCATGTAGTTCATCGCCCCGGCTTCGGCGATCACCGTCTCGCCGGGGTCGAGGATGATTTCGACGCTTTGCGCCGAAGCGCCGAGGATTTCGTAGTCAAGCTGATGGCTAGGCATGGAAGTAACCTTCGGTTAGCGGCAAGTGACGAGCTGCACACGCTTTCAGAGGCAAACCACTTGCAGCTTGAGGCTCGTAGCTTGCCGCTTTATTCAGAGGATATTGGCGTAGTCGGCTTCGATCCGGTCCAGGCTCAGGTGGTTCAGGAAGTTGGAGAAACACATCCAGGCCGACAGCGCGTTCAGGTCGCTGAACTGCGGCGGCAGGTATTTCGGCGGCACCACCAGACCTTCGTCCACCAGTTGGCGCAGGGTCCGCATGTCTTCCAGGGTGGTCTTGCCGCAGAACAGCAGCGGAATCTGCTCCAGCTTGCCTTTGCGCACCGCGAGCTGGATGTAGTTGTAGATGAGGATGAAACCCTTGAGGTAGGACAGGTCCTTGGTGAACGGCAGGCCATCCGGCGTCGAGCCGCGAAATACCCGGCTGGCGTTGCCGTAGCACTCGTCCTCGGCATATCCCTCGCCGCGGAAGAACTCGAAGATGTCGAGGAAATTCGCGCCCTCCTCGGCCATGTGGATGGCCCGGGTGCGGTTGGTCAGCTTGCGCAGGCGGGTCGGGTAGGAGGCGAAGGCGATCACTTCCATGAGAATCGCCAGTCCTTCCTGGGTCACGGTGGAGGACGGAGGGCCCTTGGAGAGGAAGGTGCAGACCGGCTGGTTCAGCCCGTTCAGCGTGGTGCCCACATGTACCAGCCCTTCGTGGACTTCCAGCGCCCGCACGTCGCGTTCGTTGAACATCGCATCGGTGCGGATCTTGATGTAGTCCGCACCGGCCGCCGCATCGGCGACGATGCCGTCGGACTCGATGACGCGGATGGTGCTGTCCTTCTCGCCGAACACCTTGTTCAACCGGCCTTGCAGCAGCTCGACGGCCTCCTTGGCGGAAAGCGTCTTGGGCTCGTCCTTGAGGTCGCCGCGGTCGGCGATGTTATTCAGGTAGTCCGACAGCATCAGGCCGAGATCGGCCAGGGTCGGGTCACCGGCATGGAAGGCGTCCGATGCCGCACCGTAGAGGTCTTGGGAGATCAGGCCGAAATCCGCCGTGCCGCGCGCTTCGAGCATGCGGATGACCATGCGATATTCCTTGCACATGCGCCGCATGATCTGCCCGACCGGATTGAACTGGCCGAGCTGACGGGTGATGTCCCGCTCGATGTTCTGGAACTCCTGTTTCTTCGCCGCCGAATCGAAGGTCAGCGGGCGGCTCTCGTAGTAGGCGCGGTCGATGGCCGGCAGCTCCTTGCCCTTGGCCTTGAAGAAGCCCTTGCGGACGCCGTCGTCCCACTTGACCGCATCCAGCACGCGGATCGGCGTCTGCGCCTCGACGATACGGTCGGAAAGCGCCCGGATGATCAGTTGGTAGTCGTCCAGATCCATTCGGCTGTTCATCGTCTCCTCATTCACCGGAACGTTGGTAGCGGGCCACTTCGACGAAGACATCGGAGTTGGCCGGGTCGTCCAGGAAGGCGAACACCTTGTCCAGCGGACTGCTGATCAGCACACCGTCGCCCCGCTCGGTTTCCACCCGCTGCCCCTCCAGCTCGCCCTGGTCCAGAGTCTGCTGGATGCGTTCGACATCCAAGGTATAGATCACCAGCTCGTTGCTGGTGGTGATCTCAAAGCCGGCGATGGCGAAATTGGCGCCGAGGCTCTTCGGCAGGCCGGCGGAGACGTACCAGCGCAGGCCATGGTGCGCGACGGTGAAACTGTACTCTTCCTGACCCTCCTGGTTGTCGGGACTCTCGACGTAGGATTTCGCCTTGTAGACATTCGCGCCGGAGCGGCTGATGTCCAAGTACTGCTGCTCGCCCCACTCGTTTTTGCGCGTCCACTCGCCGAGCAACGGGATGGGCGCCGCCTCGTTGGCCGGGATGGGGTCCTTGAAGGTGACCAGGCAACCGCTCAACAACAGGAAGGACACGGCGATCAGGGCACGCCAGGCTTTCATTTCGCTCTCCTTGTGAGACGTCTGCGCCGGATTATGCGACGGAGCCGGCCGCCGCGTCGCCCACTCGCCAGCAAAACCGGCACAATTTTCCAGCCAGCTCAGAGCCCGAGCACCAGATACATATAGCGCCTGAGAATGGCCAGCATCTCTTCGATGTTCAAGTGCTCCACCCCGTCGAGCAGGCCCTGATACTCCATGCGCTCGATGATGCCCGCCAGCACCTCGGCATCCTGTCTCGGCTGTTGCGAGCCGAGCACCTGGAAGAAATGCGTGGTGCCTTGTAGCAGGATCTGCCGGTGCGAGCGGACCAGTTCGTGAAGGCGCGGGTTGAGCAACGCTTCCTGGTGGAAGGCATGTTCCGCCATCAGGTGATCGCGACGGGTGAGCAATTGGTGGCGCACGTACTCGACGGCCAGCCGGGCGATCTCATCGGCCAGGTTGCGTCGCGATTCGGCGGTGCCGTCCAGTTTGCCGACTTCCTCCAGCAGCAGCCCCTGGGTGCTTTCCCAGAAGTGAGCCATGTAGGCGGCGCTGCGTTCGACGAACTGGGCGAAGGTATCGGTGATGAGGTCGTCGATATCCTTGAAGTAATAGGTGGTGGCCGACAGCGGCACCTCGGCCTCGGCCGCCACGGCGCGATGACGCACGGCGCGCACGCCTTCGCGGACGATGATGCGCATGGCGGCATCGAGAATGGCCTGGCGGCGCTGCTCGCTGCCTTGCCGGCTGGCCTTGCGGCCCTGGTACTGGACACTGTCGGCGACGGCGTTGGCGATGCGGGAAGCACTATCGGGAGCGGAGGGGCGGGTCACGGCGGCGATTTCCTCGAACTCGGTGGAACGAACGCAGAATCAGACTTGGGACGCCGGGATGACCCGGCCGGAGCACAAAAAAGCCGCCCGAAGGCGGCTCTTTTCATGACGCTCAGACTTCCGGACGCATGTGCGGGAAGAGGATCACGTCGCGGATCGACGGCGAGTCGGTGAGCAGCATCACCAGACGGTCGATGCCAATGCCTTCGCCGGCGGTGGGCGGCATGCCGTACTCCAGGGCGCGAACGAAGTCGGCGTCGAAGTGCATGGCTTCGTCGTCACCGGCATCCTTGTCGCGAACCTGGGCGAGGAAGCGCTCGGCCTGGTCTTCCGCGTCGTTCAACTCGGAGTAGGCGTTGGCGATCTCGCGGCCGCCGATGAACAGCTCGAAGCGGTCGGTGACGCTTGGGTCGTCATCGCTGCGACGGGCCAGCGGCGAGACTTCGAACGGGTAGCGGGTGATGAAGGTAGGCTGCTCCAGCTTGTGCTCGACCAGTTCCTCGAAAATCATCGTCTGCAGCTTGCCCAGGCCCTCGAAGCCCTTTACATCGGCACCGGCCTTCTTGGCGATGGCGCGGGCCTTGTCGATGTCCTTGAGGTCGGCTTCGCTGATGTCCGGGTTGAACTTGAGGATCGAATCGAACACGGACAGGCGGGCGAACGGCTCGCCGAAATGGAACACCTTGCCCTGGTAGGGTACGTCGGTGGTGCCGAGAACGGACAGGGCCAGCTCGCGGAACAGTTCCTCGGTGAGGTCCATGTTGTCTTCGTAGTCGGCGTAGGCCTGGTAGAACTCGAGCATGGTGAACTCGGGGTTGTGCCGGGTCGAGACGCCTTCGTTACGGAAGTTGCGGTTGATCTCGAAGACTTTCTCGAATCCGCCCACCACCAGACGCTTGAGGTACAGCTCCGGGGCGATGCGCAGGAACATGGCCATGTCCAGCGCATTGTGGTGCGTCTCGAACGGTTTGGCCGCCGCGCCACCCGGGATGGTCTGCAGCATCGGCGTTTCCACTTCGAGGAAATTGCGGTCGGCGAGGAACTTGCGGATGTGGGCGATCACCTTGGAACGCACGCGGAAGGTATGACGCACCTCCTCGTTCATGATCAGGTCGACGTAGCGCTGGCGGTAGCGCTGCTCGGTATCGGTCAGGCCATGGAACTTGTCCGGCAGCGGGCGCAGCGACTTGGTCAGCAGGCGCACGTTATCCATGTAGACGTAGAGGTCGCCCTTGCCGGAGCGCGCCAAGGTGCCCTCGGCGGCGATGATGTCGCCCAGGTCCCAGTGCTTGAGCGCTTCGAGGGTCTCGGCCGGCAGCGTCTTGCGGTCGACGTAGACCTGGATGCGCCCGCTCATGTCCTGGATCACCATGAAGGCGCCGCGGTTGAGCATGATGCGCCCGGCGACCTTGACCTTGATGCCGGCGGCCTCGAGTTCTTCCTTGCTCTTCTCGGCGTAGGCCTGCTGCAAGTCGCCGCACAGGCTGTCGCGGCGGAAGTCGTTGGGGAAGGCGTTGCCCTTGGTGCGTTCCGCGGCAAGTTTTTCCTTGCGCTGGGCAATCAGCTTGTTCTCTTCCTCGTGGATCGCATGCTCGTTCAGCGGTTGTTCGCTCATGGTGGTCTTTTGCCTGGCGCTTGTTACGTAATGAGTGAAATGCAGGTGCGAGGGGGCTCGCGAACCGGGCGCCCCGCACGCGACGTTCGCGGGCGGGAGCGCTCCTGCAAATGGTCTGTCACAGCCCCTGCTTGAGGCTCGCTTCGATGAAGTCGTCCAGATCGCCGTCCAGCACCGCGTCGCAGTTGCTGTTCTCGATGCCGGTGCGCAGGTCCTTGATCCGCGACTGGTCGAGCACGTAGGAACGGATCTGGTGACCCCAACCGATGTCCGACTTGGTGTCTTCCAGGGCCTGGGCGGCGGCGTTGCGCTTCATCATTTCCAGCTCGTACAACTTGGCACGCAGCATCTTCATGGCGCGGTCCTTGTTGGCGTGCTGGGAGCGTTCGTTCTGGCAGGACACCACGGTGTTGGTCGGCAGGTGGGTGATACGCACCGCGGAGTCGGTGGTGTTCACGTGCTGACCACCGGCCCCGGAGGAACGGTAGGTATCGATGCGCAGGTCGGCCGGGTTGATCTCGATCTCGACGTTGTCATCCACTTCCGGCGAGGCGAATACCGCGGAGAACGAGGTATGCCGGCGGTTGCCGGAGTCGAACGGGCTTTTGCGCACCAGGCGGTGCACGCCGATCTCGGTACGCAGCCAGCCGAAGGCGTACTCGCCCTTGACGTGGACCGTGGCGCTCTTGATGCCGGCGACTTCGCCCTCGGACAGTTCGACGATCTCGGTGTCGAAGCCACGCTTGTCAGCCCAGCGCAGGTACATGCGCAGCAGCATGTTGGCCCAGTCCTGGGCCTCGGTACCGCCGGAGCCGGCCTGAATGTCCAAGTAAGCGTTGTTGGCATCCATCTCGCCGCTGAACATGCGGCGGAATTCCAGTTTCTCGAGGATGCCGCGCAGGCGCTCGACTTCCACGGCGACATCGTTCACCGCGCCTTCGTCGTTCTCTTCGGCGGCCATGTCGAGCAGGTCGCGGGAATCGGCGAGGCCGCCGTGAAGCTCGTCGAGTGTCTCGACGATCAGCGCCAGCTGGGCGCGTTCGCGGCCCAGGTTCTGCGCGTATTCCGGGTTGTTCCAGACGTTCGGGTCTTCGAGCTCGCGCTCGACTTCAGTCAGGCGATCACGCTTGTGATCGTAGTCAAAGATACCCCCGAATCGTCTGGGTGCGCTCGGAGAGGTCCTTGATGCTGTTCAGGATCGGATTGATTTCCATGGCTGGGAGCACTCGCAGGCGAAACTTTGAAAAGCCGGCGAGTATACCCCACTCCGCCGGCCCTGGCAGCCCGCTCGTCCCGCCCCAGCCGGCTAATCCTGACCATTGGCTCACGCCACGCCGGCCGGCTCTCGCGCCTGGGCCGGAACCCCGGTCGCCGTACAGGCCCGTTGCCGGTCTTCGCGGATCAGCTCGGCGGCCTTCTCAGCGACCATCAGCACTGGCGCGCAGGTATTGCCGGAGACGATGCGCGGCATGATCGACGCATCGGCGATACGCAGCCCGGCCACGCCATGCACGCGCAGGCGCGCGTCAACCACCGCGTCAGGTCCCGAACCCATCCGGCAGGTCCCGGACGGGTGGAAGATGGTGGTGCCGATCAAGCCGGCGGCCTGCCGCAAGTCGTCCTCGGTCTGGTAGGCCGGGCCCGGCAGGTATTCCTCCGGCCGGTAGCCTGCCAGGGCCGGCGCGGCGACGATGCGCCGGGTCAGACGAATGGCGTCGGCCGCCACCGCCAGGTCGCGTGGATCGCTCAGGTAATTCGGCTGGATGAGGGGCGCTGCCTGCGGATCGACGGAACGGATCTCCACCCTTCCCCGGCTTTCCGGACGCAGGTTGCAGACCGAAGCGGTGAAGGCCGGGAAGTCGTGCAACGGATCGCCGAACTTGTCCAGCGACAGCGGTTGCACGTGGTATTGCAGATTGGCGGACGCCTGCCCCGGATCGGAACGAGCGAAGGCGCCCAGTTGGCTCGGCGCCATGGCCAGCGGTCCACTGCGGCTGAGCAGGTAGCGCAGGCCCATCCCGCACTTGCCCCACAGGCTGCCGGCCAGTTGGTTGAGGGTCGTCGCACCGCTGATCCGGTAGATCAATCGCAATTGCAGGTGGTCCTGCAGGTTGGCGCCAACACCCGGCAACTCATGACGAACGCCAATGCCCAGGCGCTCCAGCAACGGACGCGGGCCGATGCCCGAACGCTGCAGCAAGGCGGGCGAACCGATGGAACCCGCGCATAGGAGGGTCTCGCGAGAGGCCCTGAACGACCGCTCCTGGCCCTGCCAACGCACCAGCACGCCCGCCACCCTACCCTCGTCGAACAGTAGCCGCTCCGCCTCGGCCCCCGTCAGCACGGTGAGATTGGCACGCTGACGGATACCACGAAGGAACGCCTTGGAGGCATTCCAGCGCACCCCGCTACGCTGATTGACCTGAAAGTAGCTGCAGCCTTCATTGTCGCCGCCGTTGAAGTCGTCGATGCTGGCGATCCCCGTCTGCGCGGCCGCTTGGCGGAAGGCATCGAGGATTGGCCAGGACAGGCGCTGACGTTCGACCCGCCACTCACCGTCGCCGCCGTGCAGGTCACTGGCTCCGGCGAAGTGGTTCTCTGTCCGCATGAACAAAGGCAGCACGTCCTTCCAGGCCCAGCCGGGATTGCCCTCGGCGGCCCAGCCGTCGTAGTCCCTGGCCTGCCCACGCATGTAGATCATCCCGTTGATCGAGGAGCAGCCGCCGAGCACCTTGCCGCGCGGGTATTTCAACGCCCGCCCGTTCAGGCCGGGCTCGGCCTCGGTGCTGAAACACCAGTCGGTACGCGGGTTGCCGATGCAATACAGGTAGCCGACGGGAATATGAATCCAGGGATAGTTGTCACGTCCGCCGGCCTCCAGCAGCAGCACTCGCACGGCGGGATCGGCGGACAGGCGATTGGCCAGCAGGCAGCCCGCCGGCCCGGCGCCGACGATGACGTAGTCGTAATCCTGGGTAATGTCCGGCATCGCACTCTCCCTGGTTTTGTTCTTATCGGGAAAACCTAGTCGTTGACGAACGAATAGGGAATGACCTGCGTTTCGTCCGCGAACGGCACCCGACGCGGCAAAGGCCGGCGCCAGGTTCGGACAGGGCCGTCAGACGCCAGCCTGGGCCTGCTTCACCTGGGCTTCCAACTCGGCCTTCAGCGCCGGGTCGAGCTTCAGTTGGCGGGCCAGCTCGTCGAGGTAGGCGCGCTCCATGAAATGTTCCTCATCCACGATCAGCACACTGGCCAGGTACATCTCCGCCGCCATCTCCGGGGTGCGGGCGGCACGAGCCACTTCGGCCGGATCGAGCGGTTTGTTCAGCTCCACATCCAACCACTGCTGCAATTGCGAGTCCTGGGTCAGCTTGGCCAGTTCGCCTTCGATCAGTTCGCGCTCGCGGGCGTCCACGTGGCCGTCGGACTTGGCCGCCGCCACCAGCGCCTTGAGAATGGCCTCGCTGTGCGCCTCGACCTGCGGCGCCGGCAGGCGATCGAGGGTCTGCGGCGCGGCCTGGGGCGCCGTTGCCTGCTGCGACTGCCAGTTGCTGTAGGCCTTGTAGGCCAGCACACCGAGCGCCGCCAGACCGCCATAGGTGATCACTTTGCCGCCCATCTTGCGCGCCCGCTTGTTGCCCATCAGCAAGCCCAGCGCACCAGCCGCCAAGGCACCGCCGCCAGCACCGGACAGCAGCCCGCCGAGGGCATCGGCATTGAATCCACCGGACTTGCCGGGTGCGCCGCCGCCTCCCTTCTTCTGAAGCATTTCCTGGCCCGACTTGAGCAGTTGGTCGAGCAGACCGCTGGTATTCATGGACACCTCCAATGTTCGGTTGAGCGCATCAGCGTAAGAACCTGTTTACGATCTGCTGCGCGTTGGCCCTGCTGCGTTAAAAACCGACTGGATCGCCCCCGGTCGGACTGCTCATTTACAGCTCGTAAAGTCGAATGCGACCCCAGTCACGTCCTCGCCTGTTTTTGCCTTGCATGGCTCTAGCTCGCGAGATCGT